>JBELML010000100.1:12607-24197 GCA_042095835.1 Saprospiraceae bacterium | reverse complement strand
CTGAGGCTTTTTAACGAAGAGTAGCCTTAAAAGATGTTTTTGATAGCCCAACAAGAGAACTTTAAACAGCTTCAATCAACATTTGTGATGGAACCAGTCTTTCCATCTATTTCTATCCAATCTCCTTCTTCTAAAAGAATGTCCTCCGGAATTTGGGTAATAGAAGGCACTTTGGCTTCTCGCAAGATGATAGATGCGTGCGAAAGCAAACCTCCAACGTAAGAGACCACGCCATCTACCTGGGTGAAAAAGGGAATCCACCCAGGATCTAAGGCATCGGCTACTAAGATGATTTTATCGTAGTCTGGTACTTTCAATTGAGTGAAATCAGCCGCACTTACCCGCCACACCTGACCTTTGATTTTGCCCGGATAAATACCGATGCCTTGCTTTTGTTGTTGGTCCCCTTTGTTGAAATGTATTTGAATACGTCTGCCAAGTTGATTCGACAGAAAGGTGTTCAGGTCCCAGCCTGAAGGAATGGGATATTCGGGTCTTATTATTTGTTTTGGGTTTTCAATAGACTTGATTAAGTCTGCTGCCTTATATTTGGAGAAGTCGAAATCCTCTCCTAAATGGGCTTTAGTTTGCTCCAATAGTTCTCTGCGATAAGCCCAGAAAAAACGCATGCTTTGGTGGCGAATCCACTCTCTGGTATGGATCAACTGATAAATAGGTTGAAGTAAAAAAGGAACTTTTTTGGAGCTTTGTTCTGTAGGTTTTTGCTGGCTTTTAGTGCTAGGTTTTAGTTGGTTCCAATCCGCTTCTGAATACTCCCAAAAGCGCCTTTGTCCTATGTCCGACTCGTAAAAACCACGATGACCGTAGGCTGTTAAAAACCTTTCTCTATCCAAATCGCCTTGTACAAATGCTTGGTAGGCTTTGAAATAATTGGTGCTGGCACTATCAGAAAGGGCATATTTTTCTAACCAACCCCATCTCCGAATGAGAGCAACGGGCCCAGACATTGCTCCGGTGAGTAATTGCATGTAGGTGACCAACTCTATATACCCCTTTCGGAAGTCGGCTAGGGTCTGCTTTAAAGCCTCAGCTGGTTGATCTTGCCAAAGCAACACCCTTTTTTGTTGCTGTTTTCTAATCTGTACCTCCTGCTGCATTGCCCATTTTTCTATTTTATTTTTGATCCCCAACTGCTGAAACTGCATACGCAAAAAAACAGGAATTTTTGTAAGAAAACGCCACCAACGAAAGCCAACCTTATACACATCTACTGCACCAACCGATTGGGCAACTAGCGAAGTTGGTAAACCCCAATGGACCATCATACCAAGCAGGGCAGATAGGTTAATCCAAGGCATACCAGAGGTTTCTACCAAAAAAGGCTGCTTGGCCAAACTCGGATCTAAACCACGGTAAAAATCAAACAAGTCTTCACCTGCACTGCTGATAACATCTGTCATCAAAGGCGAAGGCTGTGGTGGTAAAATCTCTTTATGATTTGCACTCGTCAGCACCCATTCTTGCTCTTCGGATGTGGTAATGGGTCTGGCTTGTAAAAAATAGAGACCTTTCGCAGTAATTGAAAACTCTATATCTAGACCTTCGGGGGCTTCTGGCGATTGTGATAGCAGCAGTTGGGTAGATACAGAAAGGTCAATCAGTGCCTTTTCAATAGAACGATCTTCGATTGGGCAGCCTTTCCAAAACCTAAACCACTTTCCCCAAAAGCGATCTGCTTTGTTGAATTGGGGTAATAAAAAACTTTCTGCATTGATTTGTCCACTGACGATCTGCTCTCCTAATCCACGAGCTACTTCTAGTTTCCAAACGCCCTTTCGGTAGGCAAAAAGGACACCACTCAGCAATGGATCAATCATTTCTTGTACAATCACTTGCTGCCCCTCTTGATAGGGATAAGATTGAAAAACTTCCTGGATGCTGTCTTTGAGCTGGGCTTCCTCGACTTGTAATGCGGTGTGAAAATGGCCTGCGTAACTCTTATTCGCACCATCTTCTTCTTCAAAAGTAGATCGTACGGCTACTGGATACTTAAGCAGGAGATCACTGGTACCTTGTTGACGGAGAAAGGTCTGGTAGTCGATGCTTTGAAATGGAGGTACCGGGAGCTGGAGTTGTTGGAGTTTATACAGTTGTGATAGCTTACTCATGAATATCCAGGATTTCGATGATTTTGTGGTAGAAAGCTTCGGGAGTCTCTAACATCGGAAAGTGATCCCACTCCGGAACAATTTCAAATCGAGCCTTGGGGAAATCCCGTTTCCAGAATTCTAAATATTGAGCAGCCACTACGCGCTCCTCTCCTCCCCAAAGAAAGTAGTAGTCTTGCGCTGAAAGCTCGTCTTTGACTTGATCATACCATTGAGGAGTGATAAGGTCAAAAAGAATCGGAAAGGCAGCGCACTGCCGATAATCTTCGAAAAATTGGGTCCTGATTCTCTTAGGGATATGCGAGGGTTTTAGGAATAACTTTTTCTCCCAGCGAGGTCTCAATTGCTGATTGGGGATGAGTTGATGAATGAGACTGCGTACAGGTTTAAGAGCCATGACTTTGGGGAACCACCGAGCCTGCAAAGATGCCCCAATGATACTGTGCATGATGACATCGTGTGGTTGGAACCTGTGGCCATTCGGCAAAGACCAACCTCTTTTGGCCCATTCTAAGAGCATAGAGCCACCGACGCCATGACCGTACAATACCCATTTTTCTTCTGGAGCCTGCTGTACGACCTCGCCTAAGGCTTGCAATAAAGGAGCCCATTGATCTTCTGCTTTTGGGAAGGGGCGTCCCTCAAACCCAGGTAGCAAAGGCAGGTGTATTCGTAGCTTGCTTGGTTTTTCTTTTCTAGCGACTTCTAGAAAAAGCTGGAAGCGGGCGTTGGCCCCGCCGTTGCCGTGGATTAATAGGAGATTAGTAGCCATAATTGCTATTTGAGCTAAACACTTTTATGACCTTTCTAACACCAGGAAACCCTGAGGGTTCCAGGAACCGAATAATTTCGTACATTGTAAGTACCAAATAGTCTGTAAAATGTTAGGGTCCAGAAAGTTGTCCATCATGGTCTTTGCGGATATCGCTGGCTATTCTGCGATGATGCAAACCAACGAAACGAATGCACTTGCCGTTCTAGATCGCTTCAGAACGATTTTGGAGCAAGCTATGAATAAACAAGAAGGTCAAATTATCCAGTATTATGGAGATGGTGCCCTACTTGCCTTTGATAGTGCACTCTTGAGTTTACAAGCTGCCATGAGTATGCAGGAGCAATTTATCGCCCAAGAAGTGCCTGTGCGTATCGGCATGCACTTAGGTGATGTGCTCTACAAAAATGGAAATGCTTTTGGGAGCGGTGTAAATATCGCTTCTCGCATTGAGTCTCTAGGTGTTCCGGGTTCCATCCTCTTGTCAAAAACGATTCGTGATCAGGTGAAAAATAAGCCTGAATTAGAATTGCAGTCCCTGGGACCTTTTCACTTCAAAAATATCGCCGAACCCTTGGAGGTGTTTGCGGTATCGAAACCAGTTTTTGTGGTTCCTCAGGCCCATCAAATGCAAGGCAAGCTACAGTATAATACAAGTCTTCAGCCTTCTCAGGTAGATCCCGAAGCTTGGGAAAAGTACCAAATGCTGGAAATCCTAGATGCACTCGAAGAAAAAAAATGTGTGCTCATTCTGGGCAACTACGCTTTTTCAAAACCATCCTCTGATGAGTCCTCCCAAAGTGAGGACTTTCTGCCGGATATACTCCATCAGGAGTCGCATAAATGGCTGAAGGATCAAGCAGCCCAGGAGCAGCCTGATTTTTTCACATCAGCTCAATCGCTAGTAGATCGTGCAGGAGGACAACGGATGTTCATCGACCTGACACGCATCAGGATGAGTGATTTAGGGACCAAACAGCTCGATAGATTCAAGAAGTTGAGCGAGATTCCTTTTGATCTCATCTTGTCGACTTATCCTTTTGATTTGGTGCACGAAGTTTTTGAGCACAATCAGATTGATCATCAATATGCCTACTATAGTTATTTGCAGGACACGGAAGCTTTGGAAGCCTTTTCCTCTACTTACCCATTGATCTATAACCTTTTTGGAAGCCTGAAACACAAAGAATCAATGGTCATTTCTTTGGATCGACTCTATCAATTCATTTTTGGTATTTTAGGTGTTCGACAACTTCCTAAGCGCATACAGGACAAAGTACAGCAAGCAAGCCATTTGGTTTTCTTGGGTTTTTCTTTCGATGATTGGTATATGAAGTTGCTTCTGCGCGTACTCAAAGTGCACGAAAAAGACATCTCTTATGCGCATCCGCCGGGTCCATCTAGTTTAGGAAAACGGGATAGACACTTTTTTGAATCCAATTTCAAAATCACCTTTTTAGATAAACGAATTGATGAGTTTGTGAACGGATTGCATGGTGTCTGTGCTTCCGAAGATTTGCTTCGCCAAAAAACGCAAAAGACGGGAGAATCCTCCTATGAAAATCTACAAGACATGGTCGAAGCTTATCGTATCGAAGAAGCCCTCAACCATCTCGATGATCTCCTCCTTACGGATGGTAAAGAAGGGGATCTCCTTAAAGAATTAGGAACCTACCAGCAGCGGTTTCATAAGATTAAAGAGTGGGAGGATTATAATAATTTTAGTAAACAAGAGCTGTCCAAAAAATGGCGTCAGCTGAGGAATAAGTTGTCTATGTTCATTGATCGGGTTTCAGAGGTAATCCCTGTTTAAATCTTTTTAGCTATGAAGACATTGCGTTCAAGATATCCAGGGCTCAGACCTTTTAATACGGAAGAAAAGCAGTATTTCTTCGGGAGAGATGAAGAAATAGAAGCCGTTTGTCGCCTACTCGATCTAGACAATCTGATCGTGCTGCACGGACCCTCAGGTATGGGTAAATCTTCGCTTATTAATGCGGGTATTTTGCCCACTCTAAGTGACTTGAGAAATTGGGAAATTCCTTACCACGTAGTACCCATCCGCTTTACCAATTACGATCCTGATTTGGCTCGCATGCGTAGAGAAAGGCAGGAGAATCCAGAGGAAGTAGATTCGGAGATCGTCAAAGATCCCATTGAGCGATTTATAGATGCCTGTCTTGGAATAGATCAGTCCTGGCCTGAAGTATTGCCATTGCCCAAGCCCAACCTTTGGCTGACGGCTAAACAGATGCTGATAGACCTTGCGGTAAATCCTATGCGTATAGTTTTTATTTTAGATCAATTCGAGGAGTTGTTTACTTATCCAGAGGACCGCGTTGAGGAGTTTGCCAGGCAATTGGGCGAGATTTTTCATCAGATTACACCAGCAAGTATTCGCAAAGGGATAGAGCGCAAGCAAATTATCGATGCAGAAGAAGCTCAATTACCAGCGCCCAAAGTAGCACAGCTACTGGCTCGGATTGAGGAGCCCTTAGATGCTAAAATCCTTATATCAATGCGGTCAGATAAGTTGCATTATTTAGAGCGGCTGAAGGCACACCTACCAGAAATGATGGTGAATAGCTACGAGTTACGATCCTTTAATAAGCAACAAGCTAAAAAAGCCATCGTAGCGCCTGCTTCTTTAGAGGGGAATCATTTTACTTCTACACAATTTACGATCAATGATGAACTGCTTGAGGAGATTATACAATTTCTAGAAGACAAGGTGACCCAGCGTATTGATCCATCTCAGTTGCAAATTGTGTGTCAGCATATAGAACGAAAAATCATTGCTCAAGAGCAAAAGATTAAAAAATGAGTAAACCATCAAAGACAATAAGACCAATTCTAGACCTGAGGAGGGAAGATGTAGGTGATTTAGAAAGTGTACTTCGAGGGTATTACCGAAGCCAAATCAAAAGCCTAGAGAAACGCAAGGATAGAAAACTAGCGCGCAAGCTCCTACAAGATCATTTGGTACTACCTAAGTCCAGGCAGCGCACCTCAAAAGATGCCGGATATATTAAAGAGATACTAGATATCGACTCTCCATTGCTAGACCGCCTAGAAGAGTCTCGATTAGTCCGTAGGATTCACAAAACAGGAGCTAATCCCATTTATGAAGTTAGCCATGACACCCTGGTCGAGCCTATTCTAGCAGAACGTAACAATAGAGAGGCCATTATTCGCTTTATTAAAAAGACTTGGAAATACGTTGCACTCCTACTCTTGCTTTGGTTTTTGTTAGGTATGTTTTTTGAAAATACCTTTGAAGTTATCCCCGATCTTCCTCGCGAACCTAAAAGATTAGAGGTGGTGATGGATAAGGATATTATCGGCTTTGAGCGAATCGATGATCAAACTTTTATGGCCCTATCTCCACTGCTACTGGAGGAATCACTGGTGCCTGAAGATTCTCTTTTCTTGAAAGTTCCTATGGGCGCTTTTGGCCTTTCCAGACTTCAATCGCTAAGTAGGGAAGATGTCACCAATCAGGCAGATACACTTTCAATTGTACTCAATCGTCCGATTGAAATTCCAGCTGGCCCCGAAGCTTCTTCGGGGGCTTTACAATCATTCTCCAATGTCATAGTACCTTTATCTTATGGCGGGAGTGCAGCAAGTAATCTGTATGCGCGTGTCTCCGGAGGAGCCCGAATGGTGTCATCAGTCTCCTTGGACGAAAATCAAGGAGAGGAACAAGATATCAGTGAAAATGATCCCACGAGTTATGATCAAATACCACTCGGAGGACCTGCTGTGGAAGTCAATCTAGGAGATACGCTACTGCGCGCAAGAACGATGAACCAAAACGTTCCCGTGAGCTTCAGTCTGCGTTTAAGTGACTTGTTTGATAATGCCGTTGATAAAAATAATATCCAAAATTTATTTGGTGATCGACAAATCAAGCTTAATTATACCGTGCGTGTAGGAGCGGC
Source organism: Saprospiraceae bacterium (assembly GCA_042095835.1). Lineage (GTDB taxonomy): Bacteria > Bacteroidota > Bacteroidia > Chitinophagales > Saprospiraceae > DATFKA01. The sequence goes on along the minus strand of JBELML010000100.1, from coordinate 17,352 downwards.
TCCTCCGCCACCTCCGCCACCAGTAGTACAAGTGCCTTCTGTGGAGGGTATTGAGGTGCAGTACTCCGATGGGACCAAACGATTTATTCCGAATACTGCTGAAAATAGTTCGTCGAACACTACTCACGTGGTTGTAGCAGGAGAAACGCTTTTTTCTATTGCTAAGCTCTATAATCTCAAAGATGCCAGCGGCAATACCTCGACTCAAGCGCTCATCGCTGTCAATGGATTACAAAGTAATGCGCTGAAGGTAGGTCAAGTATTGATAATCCCGAATAATTAAAACGAAGCCGCTCAACTTTGTGAAAATTGGACTGTTAATTTCTTGATATGCCAAAGATCAGTTTTACACCAGCATTACAGCGTTTTTTTCCAGAGCTTAGAGAAGTTCAATTGAAGGTGCATTCTGTAAAGGATGCTTTAGAGCACTTGGAAGAACTCCATCCAGGGATCAAGCACTATTTGGTCGAAGAGACTGGCCAACTCCGCAAACACATCAATATCTTTATTGGAGAGCGATTAGCTACTGATCGGAGCAGCTTGTCGGATGTTTTAGAAGACAGCGATGAGGTGCTGATATTTCAGGCCTTATCTGGGGGCTAGATACTTAAATGCTAGGGCTTGTCGACAAAGAAAAAAGTATCTCGTTGAGTCGCATAAAAATATCCAAAGGCTCGTTCTTTGGGCTTGTCGATATTGTTGATGTTTGTAACAATCTGGCCCAGGGCTGGCTCAAGCATACTCCCTTCGTTATTGTCTAATAGCTCACTGGTTTGCTCCCAATGTAAATAAGCTCCAGGAGACAAGGATTCTTGGAAAAGTGCTAAGCAAATGAAATTGGTGTCCAAGCCTATTGCTGGCCGGAAAGTGTGAACGGGGAAGTCAAGCAGCTGATCAGCGGTACTGGTTTCGCCATCGTACACCAATGGGCGCTGGATAAACCTGGTGTTTAATTCGGTACAGCCATTATCGTTGGGCCTTAGCGTTTCGAATCGTTCATTAAACCAGAGTAGTCTGGACGGTCCATTTTTTTGGCTTGTTTTTAAGGAAGTACTGACCATAAATGTTTTGGTGGGGAATTCTATCACTCGGTCCAGGCGCACATCGTAAAAAGGCTGTAAGTTTTCCGACACCCTTATGGTATCGATATCTGGTACTCGGAGTAAAGGTTCAAATGCGGACTCAAAGCGCCCATCTTCTAAGGTCTCTACCACAATCTTGTAGGATTTTCCAAATTCGATGGGCATCGATGGATCATTGAGTGGAATGTCTTTGGAGAAGGTGCTGAGAAAATCCAGGTCCAGATCAATGGCATGTCCTTCATCATCGAGCAATTGGATGCTACGTGTGAGAATACGATTCCGAGAGTTGGCATCAAAAGCGAATAGTTGCTCTACGGTAACGGTGATATTACTTGGGTTGCCATAGAGTAGGCGACCATTAATTGTGATCCCTTGACCTTGGCCTTGTGCTACATCAAACTCTATTGGATCGAGGCAGCTATGTAGAGAAATCGCCAAGAAAAAAAGAAATAAGTTTTTTTTGTACACTTTTTTCATTGCTTTTAGGGATAAAACATTAACGGAAATGATTTTTAATGAATTGATTATTAGTTGTTTGTGGATTTGATACCTATTTTTTATTTCAACAAATATCATTATTTGTCTTTGTTTGGCCTTTAAATCAGGTGCATATTTGTATTGTCAGAAGGGAATAAAACATCTTTTATGACTGCCAGGAAAGCCTGGTATAAGGTAGGAAAATTTGAAGGGAAACACTATATATTCAGCCACTCACCAAATAAAATTGAGTAGCATAATCCTAAAAACAAGAGTTCCTTCACCACAAAAGTGGAGGAACTCACCCCAAACCACAGTTAAAAAGAACTATAAGATTTAGGTCGTCTTATTTTTTTCATGAGATTATGATTTGTTATTAGCAAGAGCTCCGCAGACGCGGAGTTTTTTTTTGCCCCTAAGTAAAGAGGGTTTAGGCGCCTGCGGCGCGGGCTTAGGTTCGGTCGCTTTGCGACCTTTTTTGGTTTAGCGCTTAGAGGGCTGATCTTTTAGGAGACACGTCTAAACCACTTTTTTGAAATTAATTACCGTTTTCTCAATGAAAAAACACGTTTTAAAAATTATTTTTTACCTAAAAAAAGGTTTATTTTTAAACAAAAATTTGATGTATACTCAATTATGTATAGGTTTTAAGGTGAGATTGAGTATTTTTTTTCAACAAATCCTATAATCTGTCTTTGTTTCTGTATTGATACCGTTGCATATTTGTATTGTCAACAACAAAGACGTATTAATTCGAGCACAATTATAGAGGCTATCCCAAAAACCAATTTAAGTAAAACTGAGTAGCCCGTAATCCCAAAAACAAGAGTTCCTTCACCGAAAAGTGGAGGAGCTCACCCCAAACCACAGTTAAAAGAAAAAGAGGATTTATGTAGAGTGAATCCGATTTAAAAATTAGGTCGTCTTATTTTTTTCATGAGATTATGATTTGTTATTAGCAAGACTCCGCAGATGCGGAGTTTTTTTTTGCCCCTAAGTTAGCTTTGGAGTGGGTAGGGTTTAGGCGCCTGTGGCGCGGGTTGAGGTTCGGTCGCTTTGCGACCTTTTTCGGTTTAGAGCTTAGAGGGTTGATTTTTTAGGAAATACTTCTAAATCACAAAGCGCCTAAATCAAAGGCAAAGCCTCTAAACCTGCACCTAAACCTCTTCAGGGAACCACTTTTAGGAGCTTATTGACCGCTTTCTCAATGAAAAAACACTTTTTTAAAAATTTTTTTAGTTGAAAAATGATTTTATTTTTTAACAAAAATTAAGCCTAAGTGCTTTATAATAATAGGTTTTATCTAAATAAGGATGATTTTTTTTCAACAAATAGCGTATTTTGTCTTTGTGCCTCCCCTGATTCGGTTGCATATTTGTATTGTCAACAACAAAGACGTATAGAACCGACATAGTCAAATATGCGGCTATCAAGAAACAACTTTTAAAATTGAGTAGCCCATAATCCCAAAAACAAGAGTTCCTTCACCGCAAAAGTGGAGGAACTCACCCCAAACCACAGTTAAAAAGAACTATAAGATTTAGGTCGTCTTATTTTTTTCATGAGATTATGATTTGTTATTAGCAAGACTCCGCAGACGCGGAGTTTTTTTTTGCCCAGAAGTATAGATTTAGCAGGTTTAGGCTTTGCCGCAGGGCGGCCTTGCAGGTTGAAGTGTTTAGTTAGAGTCAACTAAACATTTAAACCTCCTAAACCCATAAACTTATAACCTCATCACCTCATCACCCAATAACCTCCTAACCCCCAAAAACGACATCCTATTCTAAACGCTTAAACCTATTAAACCCACTAAACCTGCTAAATCCATAAACTTATAACCTCATCACCCAATAACCTCTTAAACCTCTAAACCCATATCTCAACTAGCCACGAGACCTTTGAACCTAAGCAAAGACATTCTCTGGCACATCTAAAATCCATAGCCCCCATTAAAAAAGCCGTCCAAAGGTATTCCCTAGGACGGCTTTTCGCTTTCAAAAGCGAGCTTTTTAAATTTGGATGTTATAAAAAGTCTACTAGACCTGTTTCTAAATTATAAACAGCTCCTACGATTTCGATTTCGCCAAGCTCTGCCATTTCTTTGAGGACTGGACTGTCTTTGTAGATGTTCTCAATAGTTAACTCTACATTTTTATAGACGACATCTTTCACAAATGCTTTGTTGGCAGATGATCGATCGGTTCCTTCTGGTGTTTCAACTGCAGCAACAGAAGGTTTTAGGCTTCGGATCAGCTCCGTCACATTACCTAATTTGACATCATCAATGGCGCCTTTTACGGCACCACAGGAGGTATGTCCCAGTACGACAACCAATTTAGAGCCTGCTACCTTGCAACCGTATTCTATACTACCTAAGATGTCGGTATTCACAAAGTTACCTGCTACCCTTGCAGTAAAAACATCTCCAATTCCTTGATCAAAGACGACTTCTACAGGTACTCTTGAATCGATGCAGCCCAAGATTACCGCAAACGGCCACTGCCCACCGGTAGTGCCTCTAAGTTGGGTGTGCAAGTCTCTATTTTCTGGTGTTTTGTTCACGAAGCGCTGATTACCAGCTTTTAGCATGTCTAGTGCAATTGCTGGAGTAATTACCGACTGCGTTTCTTTAGATTGAGTGATTGTTGCCATTTTAATATTCCTATTTTAGATTAATTCTGGATTAAATTTATTGTTTTTGTAACGCCTCTGCGTTTAAGTAACGATCAAAAAATAACTTTTCGATTTTGATGGAATCTTTTGCACCAATGCGGCGTTAAAAAGCCTCGCTGATGCCCTGCATCATCTACGTTTTTTGCCTTGCCTTGGCACAAAATCTTCTCGATCAAAATACGAGACTTATTCTTTGTCCGTTACTAAGGCATCCAATTTTGATTTGATTAGGGAAATAATTATAATCAACTTCCCCCTAAAAATCGAATAAAAAACGGGAAATATGAAAAATCCACTAACGAAAGTTTCGCACCTCACCTTTATTCAAGATGTGATCACTACTGGGAATGATGCCTACCTACGCTCAGTCTTTCTCCGACGGCCGAAGGACTCGGTAGATGAATGGTATAATGATATAGTGTTGTAGTGGTATAATGTCGTTAATAAATGGTCTCCAAGAAACCCCTCTCCAGTCCCAAGTCTCCCTGTCTCCCTGTCCCAAAGTCCCGCTCC
>JBELML010000100.1:2836-12507 GCA_042095835.1 Saprospiraceae bacterium | reverse complement strand
CCAAGTCCCCAAGTCCCCAAGTCCCCAAGTCCCCAAGTCCCCAAGTCCCCAAGTCCCCAAGTCTTCCAGGTCCCAAAGTCCCGCATCTCACCTTTATTCAAGATATTGCCTAAATCTAACTAACCATAAAAATGACAACACTAGCCTCACTTTTTCCATTTAGCTAGGTATAAATATCCTGCATCTTTGTATCGAAAAAAATAGATAATATCATGGCAAATGGATTAATAAAAGGCTTGCACCACGTCACGGCGATGGCAGCCAACCCACAGGATAATGTAAACTTTTACGCTGGTATACTCGGACTTCGATTGGTGAAGAAAACCATCAACTTTGATGCGCCCGATGTTTACCATCTTTACTACGGTGATGAGACGGGTACTCCTGGTAGTATTATGACTTTTTTCCCCTTTCGGGATATGGTTCCAGGGAGTCAAGGGCATGGCCAGACCAAGGCAACGACCTTTTCCATACCTAGTAAGTCCGTAGATTACTGGATCAAGCGTTTTGAGCAATTCAAGGTGCCCTTTAAAGCCCCAAAGCACCGCTTCAATGAGACGGTCATCGAGTTTCAGGATTTTGATGGCTTAGGCTTGGAGTTGATCACCAACGACAGCGATCAACGTACGCCCTTTAGCTACGGATCTATTCCATTGGAGTATGCAATCAGAGGATTTTATAGTGTCGAGTTGCTAGAGACGAAATATGAATATACCGAATCGGTGTTGGTAGACTTGCTCAATCATGAGTTTGTTGCCGAGGAAGGTAATCGCCGCCGCTACGCACCCAAGGATGCGCAGCCAGGGCAAATTATCGACCTTGTATACGATGGGCAGCGCACATTTGGAGTAGGAGGTAGCGGTACCGTACACCATATTGCCTTTGATACAGAGACAGATGATACACAGCTGGAGGTACGGGAGCGCGTGATCCGTGGTGGGCTCATGCCTACACAGGTATTGGATCGGCAGTACTTCCATTCGATCTACTTTAGGGAGCCAGGTGGTGTGCTTTTTGAAGTAGCCACATCACCTCCAGGCTTTACTTTTGATGAGTCCGTAGAGACTTTAGGTACAGATTTGAAGTTACCGTCTTGGGAAGAGCATCGAAGAGCCTATATTGAAGGATTGCTGGAGCCCATCACTTTGGAACCAGAGCAATTTACTACGGCGGTATAAAGTAATCATGTAGTGAAGTTCGGAATGGGCTGGAGTGTGCACCTTCAGCCCGTTTTGATAGGGTGATTTGGATTCTTGGTATATTTGGATAAATCCACTAATCCATTGAAGCGCACAACGATCATTATCACAAGCTTAGTTACCTTCAAGTTTCTCATCCAAATACTTGGGAATAGAAACTATGGATTCCATCGAGATGAATTGCTACACCTATCAGTGGCAGAGCATTTAGATTGGGGGTTCATGGAGTTTCCACCATTTATTGCGGTTTTGGGGAAGCTCTCGGGGTGGTTGTTCGACTATTCTTTAGTGGGAACACGCCTATTTTCGAGCCTTGCTGGGTGTCTGATTTTAGTGCTTTGTTTTCAAATGGCTAAATCTTTGTCGGGAAAAACCTTCGCTATACTTTTAGCTGGAATTAGTTGTTTATCTTTTTGGCCTTTTTATAGAAACCATACGCTTTTTCAGCCCGTTGCCTTTGATCAGTTATTCTGGACTTTAGGGTTTTATTATTTGATTCGTTTTGTTAATACCAAGCAGGGAAAATATTTATTGTTTACTGGCTTGGTATTGGGTTTAGGTTTACAAACCAAGTATACCATTTTGGTTTGGGCGCTTGCTGTCTTTGTAGGGCTGATTTTCTATGAGAAAGGCCGGTTGTTTAAGAATAGATGGCTGTACTTAGCTGGTTTATTGGCCTTACTCCTGTTTTTACCTAATCTACTGTGGCAATACGAAAACAACTTTCCACTTATCCGGCATTTGCAGGCCTTAGGAGCACAAGAGGGTAGCTCACCTGATTTTGGTATTGCTCAGCTAGGATATCCACTTACCTTAGTAGTAGGCTTATTGGGTGTTTATTTTCTAAATAAGCAGGGAAAATATAGGTTTTTAGGTATTGCTAGTATCATTATCTTTAGTACTATGTGGATGCTAGGCGCAAAGCCTTACTATCTATTTTCACTTTATCCCTTATTGTTTGCAGCAGGGGCTGTGCAGATAGAAGCCTTATTGCTAGGAAAGCATATGGCATGGCGTATCCTTATTGGTGCCTTACTTCTTGGCTTGGCCTTGCCACAGATTCCAGATATGACGCCCGTTTTACCCATTGAAACTTATACAAAGTATGCGGGCCTCGAGGAGGAGGCAGGGCGGGTAGAATTGACAGGAGACTACGCCGATATGTTTGGTTGGGAGGAGCAGGTGAAGTTGGTAGATAGTATTTATCAAAGTTTGAGCCCCGCCGAACGCAGTCAATGTGTGATCTGGGCTGAAAATTATGGAGAAGCGGGCGCGCTCCAAATTCTAGGGAAAGCCTATGGATTGCCCCAGCCCATTAGTAGGCATGGGAGTTTTTGGCTATGGGGTTATGATAATCCTGATGCTACCGTATGGATCAGTCTTGGCAATGAACAGCCAGCTGTAGAATATGCTTTTGAAGAAACGGAGCTTGTGAAAGTAATCTATCACAAGTACGCCATTGGAGAAGAGAATGGTATTCCTGTTTATATCTGTCGCAGACCCCAAGTAGACATACCCCAATGGTGGGCAGATTTTGAACCTTATGTTTTTGATTAAAATTGAGAGAAGCTGTTTGAAATTAGTAATAGGGTTTTCATTGTTAATTTAGCTGACAATATGCTCATTTAGCCTTATAGTTAGTTTGCTACTAAAGGCTAGGGCTACCACCCGAATTGGCTGGAAAAGCTTCAAGAATCCTCTCCACTCTAAAAGGCATGCTTAATGAGTTGCTAAATGCTGGTATATGTACCGAGCTAACAGTTGACCCACAGGGGGGCATGGTGTATATAATGACTCAGAAGGTGATGCCTTTAGGGTAAATCGTGCTAGCTGCTTCTTTAAAAGTATATTTTGTGATAACTGTAGCTCTAACTATTTTGAAGAGCAAGTATTCCCCAATTGCGCACCCATAGGACTGAGAAGTGGATTTTTAATGCTGTATCCAAGAGCGAGGCATTATCCTTTAATGTATTCCCAAATCCTTCTAATGATGTATTGCAGACCAGTGGTATTTTAGAGTTTCATCAAGTAGAGTTGCTTAACACCAATGGACAATTTGTACGTCAGCTAGAATATGGGAAAATTAATCCTACTATTGATGTAAAAGATTTGATGCCAGGGATTTACGTTTTACGTGTGGTGAATTCAATTGATAAGGGTGTTGAGCTTAAAAAAGTGCTTATTCAGTAAGGTCTATGCTCGCTTTCATTCCCCGTGAGTTTGTGCTATAACATACGTGGGCAATAGTAGCGAAGGAAAATTTGGTCTAAAATTTCAAAAAATGGATGAGTCACCCCATATCTTATAGGGGGACTCATCCATTTCTTTAGGCATAAATATTTGCTATGTTTAAACTCATAACATAGCCAATAGAGTAGGGCTTCTTGCATATCCTATTGTTGCACTATCTCTTCAAACAGACCTATACTAACATTAGTTTTGTTAGATTATCTAAAATAATTGTTATATTACTACTTTAGTGAGAGACGACAAATCCTTGACAATCAATCGGCCATTGGCCCAAGACCCGTATGAAAATTATTAAAGAATTAGCGACCTTAATACATCCTCAAAAGCTGGAGTCTAGCATCTTTGGCCTTGACTTGAATGGATCTTCAGAAGATTTAATGACTTTGTTTAATGGCGTTCTCCAAGGCCAATTTCATACAGATGAGGAAGCGAGAGCCCTGCTTTTTCCTGATGAGGAATCTTCCCAAAAGTATAGAAAACTCAAAACTAAGCTTAGGTGGAGCCTAAAGAATGCGGTCCTTTATTTCAATGAAAAGGATAATAAGCTTAATGAATACCAGAAAGCCTATTATGCTTGTCATAAAGATTGGGCAACCGTCAAAATTCTCATCACTTTAAATGCAGTCAATAGTGCGGTCAATATTGCACTGGGCGCTTATCGAAAAGCTAAGCGATACGAGTTTAATCATCTCGCTAGAGATATTGCATCTTTTTTGAGCTTGCATTATGCCAACCGAAGAGGAAATCTTGAAAAATTTGAATGGTATAATACGCAGAAAAAAACCTTGCAAGCTCTTGTACACCAAGAGGAACAAGCACAGGAAATGTATTGTAGACTAGTTTTGCAGCTTGTGCATAAAAAGGCATTTACAAAGGGCAAAGGTATAATTGCCTCAGAAGCAGTGCAAGCTTTAGACCACATGATGTCAGAGAAGCCTAGCTTTCAGCTACAGCAGTATTACTTTTTGATTAAGCTATTAGACAAAACCGCCTCCTTAGATGCCTTGGGTACCATAAAAGTTTGTCATGAAGCAGTCGATTGTTTTTCTAAAAAATCTTTTAAAGCAACAGTCCCATTAAAGATTTTTTATTTCCACCAGTTGAGCACTTTTATACAGCTTAGGCGGTATGAGGAGGCCTATCAGGTCGTTGATAAATGCTTCAAACTTGTAGAGGAAGGTAAATTCAATTGGTTTAAGTTCTATGAAATCTATTTCCTGCTAGCGATTCATACCAGCGAATATGAATTGGCTTTCGAAATCTTTCGTAAGATTACTACACACGCAAAATTCCAATTCCTGTCTCCTCGCCAGCAAGGGGTTTGGAAAATATTTCAAGCCAAGCTATATCTACTATATCTACTAGATCGATTAAAGGAGGAGCCTTTGTTGGGTAAACGGAACATCAAGTTCAAACTAGGGAAATTCAAAAATGAAACGGCTATCTTCTCTAAAGATAAAAAAGGCTTGAATGCGAGTGTACTTATTGCCGAATTATCTTTATTGATTGTCGAGGGAAAGTTAGATCAATTTATAGATCGCCTAGATGCTACTCGACTGTATGCCTATCGCCATCTGCAAACAGAGACGACTAATAGGTGTTTTAGATTCTTTTTAATGTTTGTAAAGTTACAAAAAGAGGTGATGACTCCAGGGCAGCTGCAATTACATTCAGATCAGCATTTAAATGCGATTGATAAATTACCTGAAAATAGGCCAGCAGTTATTGAGTTAGAAATTATACCTTATGAGCAATTATGGGAATATCTAATTAGTTCAATCCTTACTTTTGAGGATAAATAGTTGATGGTCCTTTAAATAAGCCTCAATTTTAGTTCAACCTTTTTATATCCAGTCCAAAATGATGCCTATTGGCTAATGATTTAAGCTTAGTTTTTCTTCTTTAAAAGAACAATCTCTCTTTTTTGATACTAAATCTTGCTTTACTTTAAAAAAAAATAGCCTTTTCTAGAGCCATTTATACTAATAAGGCAAAGAACAAATGCTGTATAAATGATACAAACGGTGTAGTATAAACTCCTTATTTTTATACTGGGACAATAGTTGATATCCCTTTTTTGACGATCTAACGTAAATCCTTGACACAATGAAACAAAAATCCTTATTACTCATAGATGCTTGGAAGCATCTAATTATTGTTGAAGTACAAGAAGTGTAGTACAGCAATTATTTGGAAGCATACTCTATTTGTAGTAGAGAAGCAAAAAATAAGCACTACTTGTACAAAGCCGCTTATCATTTTAAGTTTTTGAGGAAAGTATCTTTTTAAATGCTTAAAGAAGACCTACCTCTCTGACCTAATCTCTACAGTCAAATATAGCTTAGAATTATTCCAACTCTACAAAATGCTTTTGTAGAGCCCTTTCTACTTATGCTTATTTCAAAAACCTGTATAAAAGTACTCCTAAATATAAGTTTAAGGCCAGGGCTAAAAACTACTTACCTAGAGTACTTCCTACACCAACAAATCAGAAATCTATTTTACTAAATAAAGAAATATAACCACATGAATTCCCCAATTCAATTCGGTACAACGACCTATTACAGTCTTGTTTTTGGTTTTCTATTTTTTGGATGGTTCGCTTGGTATACAGGCGGGCATGCTGAGCATAATAAGACCGATTCCATATCTATTGTTCAACCTGACCAAAAAAGTGGCTTGAGTGATTTCTATCTGGAGCAAAGTCTTTATCCAGAACAAAATATAAGTGCAGATTTGGCGATCGAGCGAGATGAGTTGAGTACTGATATAGAGGCTATTTCAAAAGCATTGTTTTTTAATGCTACTGCTAGTAAGGTCAATTCCTCACCAACTAGAGTCGGGCAAAACTTTACCTATACTGTTGGTTTTTCTTGTCCTAGTACCGTTGATAATAATGCTTGTACGAATGTAGTTCTGACTGATCCACTCCCAGCTGGCATAGAGTTCGTAGTGGGAGCTGCTGGGGTTACTTACGATGATGGTACTAGGATCGTAAGCTACACCTTCGCTGATGTACCTAATGGAGGCACTAGACAGGTAACTTTTACCGTGACATCTCCAGAATACACTGTCACTGGGACGCAGGTCGACAATATAGCCTCTATCCAGTATACACAAGGGGCAACTACTGCCACAATAATAAGTCCTACCAACACAGTGACGCTAACGAATGGGGTGACATTAGTAAATGAGGCTGAAATCATCAAAGGGGATATTGATGTGAATGTCTCTTCGCCTGGAGAATTAGGTACAGGTAATGAAGGGCAGCAAATTTTCTATGGTAGCCGCAGTAGTAATACGATTTCCAACTTTGTAATTGAAGACATTATTCCTCCAGGATTAATCCTCAGAGGAAACTTGCGGATTTCAGCTCTTAATCTGTGTAATCCGGGGGTCAATTTTACCGTAGAGGTTCACACAACTGACAATACGTGGCGAACCTTAGGTACGAACTATTTTGGAGCATCGGGTAGCTTCTCATCTGAGGTTACCTATAATATGCCTAATAACGTTGCGATTGATGAGCTGAGCACTTACCTAGGGGTAAGTGGAGCTGTCTACCCTGATGGAATACGCTTAACCTACCCTACTTTTCCGGGAGGAGGTTGTGCAAATCCAGACTTTAGAGAAACACGAGGCCAGCTTAGTTATGGACTTTATCTTGATCCCACCAGAACCGGAGAGAACCCCGTTCCTACAGCTGGTACTTCAGAACAAAATTGCGCAGACCTTACTGCCAGTTCCTTTGGAGGTATTGCAGAAATGGATTGTGGAGACGTTAATTACATCAATGGTAATCAAAATTTATGGTTAGAAAAAGAGGATATTACGGGTAGTGCGTCTTATCAACCTTTTGAGACAATCAGTTTCCGAGTCACAGGTGGTAATGCACCTAATGCTACTGTTTCAGAAATCGTAGATCCATACTTTATTGACCTTATACCACCTGGTTTTACCTTCCAGGGAGTCACTTCTGAAGGTTGGCAGAATACCAATAATATAACGAACAATCCAGGTAGCTCCTCTCTTAATCCCGTTTTTTCTGTTATCAATGATTATGGAGGTGAGATTGGCCGAACTGCTCTGATTTGGGAGTGGAATGCTGCCAATAATAATAGTATCACCTTAGGGGTTCCAACTAACGCTATGACACGCTCCCGATATGAAATCGAATATGATGTGACCGTGGATGGCTCAACATCTGCAGGAAATTATAACAATGGCTTCTTTTTCACAGCGTCGGAGGCTCCAAGTGCTTGTTTAGGTGCAATGTCAAATTTGATCGTTGATACCGATGATGTAGACCAAGATGGTGATATGACGGAAAGCATATGTAGGAATGTTGGACGAGTGACAGTAGTTATTCCAAATGGTCTAGCGGGGCTGGATTCTCGCAAAGAAGTAAATGGTAATCTCGATGCACCAACCGATTTCTCCCGATTTCCAGATAATGGCATGGTTTCGGCGGATGGTGATATCATTTATAGATTTAGTTTGTCGAACCCTCTAGCTACGACTGTAGAAGATATTGTGTTGGTCGATGTATTTCCGCACATAGGCGATATTGGAGTTGTAGCTAGAAATGAGACTAGAGATTCTGAATGGCGTCCGGTAGTTACGTCTACCACCGTCACCCAACTACAGAATTATGTGAACGGGATCACTGGCGCAACCCTTTATTTCAGTACAGCGTGCGAACCCTGTCTAAATGCAGATTTAGGAAACCCAGTAGTTGACCCTGTGACCTGTACCAATCCGAATTGGTCTACCTCAGTGCCTGCCAATGAGGAAGATATTTGTGCCTTTAAGATTGAGTATGGTAGCTCTTTTACAATTGCTACCAATCAATCCACCACCTTTGATATTACTTTAGCGGCTCCTTCTAATGTGCCCACAGGCGGTGAGATAGCCTGGAACTCATTTGGCTTTACAGGCGTTGCAGGTGGAACACCACTTTTAGCCTCAGAACCAATCAAAGTAGGTATTGCCTCTTTTCCTCCACCTTGTACGATTAGTGGCTCGATACAAAGTCAAATATGTAATAATAATAGTACAAACGGGAATCCACTAGATGATTTCTATGATATGACAGTAAGTGCTACGATTACCAACGGTAGCTCAACTTACGAGGTATTAGTAGATGGTCAACCCCTTATTCCTAAGGTGACAGGGACCTCTGGCCTGAATACTTCTTTTACGATACCTGCCAGCGGGAGTACTGCTGAGATTACCTTCCGTGATGATGCAGATAATTCTTGTGTGTCTCCGGCTTATACAACTACTACTTTAAATAATTGCTCAGATTGTACGATTAGTGGTTCGATTGTGAGTCAGGTGTGTAATGATATGGGTACGGGTGGTAATGCGGCGGATGATGTCTATGATATAACGGTTAATGCGACGATAACAGATGGTAGTTCTACGACGTATGAAGTGTTGGTGGATGGCAATCCCCTGAATCCGACGGTGACGGCGACCTCAGGGCAAAATGCGTCCTTTACATTACCGGCAGGAGGTGGAACGGCATCGATTAGTTTTCGCGATAATTCGGATGGGAGCTGTGTGTCTTCAGCAGAGACGACGACTACTCTAACGGCCTGTTCGGATTGTACGATTAGTGGTTCGATCGTGAGTCAGGTGTGTAATGATATGGGTACGGGAGGTAATGCGGCGGATGATGTATATGATATAACGGTTAATGCGACGATAACAGATGGTAGTTCTACGACGTATGAAGTGTTGGTGGATGGCAATCCCCTGAATCCGACGGTGACGGCGACCTCAGGGCAAAATGCGTCCTTTACATTACCGGCAGGAGGTGGAACGGCATCGATTAGTTTCCGTGATAATTCGGATGGGAGTTGTGTATCGTCGGCAGAGACGACGACGACTTTAACCGCTTGTTCAACTGCACCTACATGTTCCATTAGTGGTTCAATCGTGAGTCAGCTGTGTAATGACATGGGCACTGGAGGTAATGCGGCGGATGATGTCTATGATATAACGGTTAATGCGACGATAACGGATGGTAGTTCTACGATGTATGAAGTGTTGGTGGATGGTAGTCCACTGAGTCCGACGGTGACGGCGACCTCAGGGCAAAATGCGTCCTTCACTTTACCTGCAGGAGGCGGTACGGCTTCGATTAGTTATCGGGATAATTTGGATGCGAGTTGTGTATCGACGGCAGAGACGACGACTACTTTAACGGCCTGTTCA
>JBELML010000100.1:0-2736 GCA_042095835.1 Saprospiraceae bacterium | reverse complement strand
CGACGATAACAGATGGTAGTTCTACGACGTATGAAGTGTTGGTGGATGGCAATCCACTGAGTCCGCCGGTGACGGCGACCTCAGGGCAAAATGCGTCTTTCACTTTACCTGCAGGAGGCGGTACGGCTTCGATTAGTTATCGGGATAATTCGGATGCGAGTTGTGTATCGACGGCAGAGACGACGACTACTTTAACGGCCTGTTCAGATTGTACGATTAGCGGGTCGATCGTGAGTCAGGATTGTAATGATATGGGTACGGGCGGTAATGCGGCCGATGATGTCTATGATATAACGGTTAATGCGACGATAACGGATGGTAGTTCTACGATGTATGAAGTGTTGGTGGATGGTAGTCCACTGAGTCCGACGGTGACGGCGACCTCAGGGCAAAATGCGTCCTTCACTTTACCTGCAGGAGGCGGTACGGCTTCGATTAGTTATCGGGATAATTTGGATGCGAGTTGTGTGTCTTCGGCAGAGACGACTACTACTCTAACGGCCTGTTCGGATTGCTCCATTACAGGTACAATTGTTAGTGAAACTTGTAATGATAATAATACAGGCGGTAATACTAGCGATGACTTTTATCAAATCAGGGTGACGGCCACTTTAGCAGGCGGTACGTCTACGAATTACGAAGTACTTGTGGATGGTAATCCCTTAAGCCCAGCACTGTTTGCACCTAGTGGAACAGACACAGTCTTTACTTTGCCAGCAAATGGATCTACAGCTGATATTACATTTAGAGATGCTGGAGACCCTTCTTGTATTTCCGTTGTAGAGACGACAAATACCCTAGCAAATTGTTCTGTTTCGCCTTGCTCTATTACTGGGAGTATAATCAGTGAGACTTGTAATGATAATATGACAGTAGGCGTATCGACTGATGATACATATGATATCGTGGTTAATGCGACCTTAACAAATGGTACTTCTCCTAACTATGAGGTCTTGGTAGACGGAAATCCACTGAGCCCTGTGGTAACGGCTCCTTCTGGAACAAATGCCTCAATCAATCTACCTGCTAGTGGAAGTCCTGCTGCTATTAGTTTTCGTGACGCGGGAGATGCTACTTGTGTATCTTCAGTCGAAAATACAGGTACTCTGAACAGTTGCTATGATTGCGAGGTTGTAATAGATATTGTAGAAGTTGCTTCTTGTGTTGGCAATAATTTTGATGTTACCACAACCGTAAATTGGACCAATGCGCCTATTGGAGACCTCGAGTTTAGTATAGATGGAGGGAATACTTTCAATACACTTGGAAGGCCCTCAAATGATGTCGATGCTGCTGGAGTAGAATTGGAATTAGTAGGCTTGGTATGTAATCAAACAAAAAGCTTTATTATACGCTTCGCTGGTCAACCTGGATGCTTCGCAGAAGGTGTATTCCTCTTTCCACCTGCCGATCCCGCTGGGTATATTTACTGTGCGGAAACAGGAGAAATTATAACAGGGGGAACGGTCTCCGTAACACCACCTGTAGGGGGAACTTTCGAATTTATTGTATCCGGTGGAGAAGAACTTGATGGTAGCAACGGACGTTACGAATGGATCGCTACTGGTTCGCCTGTGACTGCTGGTCGCTATACCATGTCATTTACACCGCCAGCAGAACTTTCTCTAGCTGGTACACCTGGAGCTGTAGCCTTCGGTAATGGCGATGATGTTTTAGATCCGAATGATATTACTCCAGGAGGAGACAATCCAGATAGTGATGATCCCCTATTGATTGGTGAAGCAATCAATGGAGCCGGTACTGCCTTAGTTGATTTCAGTGCGGCAGCCAATCCATTCTTCTTTGAGTTTGATTTAGAAAATTCCGATCCTTTTGTAGATAATAATAATATTCCCGTAACGGGTTGCTTCAGAGACTATGGGGACTTACCTGACTTTGGTGTTACTGGTAGTTATGCCACAGACATTAATGATAACGGAGAGGGTGTAGGTGCAGCCCACGTCATTCTGCCCAATTTCAATATTGGAGCAAGTATTGACAATGAAAGTGATGGTCAACCAAGTACCACTGCTCTTGGTGATGCAAATGGAGGAGATGATGAAGACGGGGTAACCTTACCCAATAATTTCTACACCGGACAAACGGGCGTAGAAGTGCCCGTGACGGTAGAAGTACCAAGCGGTACAGATGGCCAATTGATTTGCTGGATTGACTGGAACGGTGACGGTATTCTTTCTCCAGGAGAAGCCGTCAGCTCAAGTATCATCACAGGGAACACAGGAACGACCCAAACGGTCACCCTAACCTTTGATGTACCAGTCGATGCGGTGACGGTAAGGCCATTAGGCGCAAGGTTTAGATTGTTCGATGCTACGGAGACAAGTCAATCCTCTACGGGGACAGCACTATTAGGAGGAGAAGTAGAAGATTATTTGATAGGTGTACGCCCCTGTCCGAGTAATAATTGTAGATAGAGAAGTTTATTAGTTTATAAATGTATGAGCTTATAAGTTTATCAGAAGTGGAGATTTATCTTATACACTTATAAACTCCCAAAAGATATTTCTTTATTTAGGTCGTTTAGAGGTCGTTCTATAAGGTTAGAACGGCCTCCTTTTCTGGTTTCAAAAAAAGGGTGTATACCTATTAAAAACTAGGGCAAACGCATTAAAATAAAAACTGAAAAAGAAATGCATATTACTCGAAATTAAGTAACGGACAAAGAATAAGTTTCGCATTTTGATCGAGAAGATTCCCGACGTAAGGCCGGGATAA
>JBELML010000099.1:0-24297 GCA_042095835.1 Saprospiraceae bacterium | reverse complement strand
TCAGTAAGAATTATAAAAAATTGCAGGGTAATTTTTTGGTGCGTTTGCCCTAATAGTCTCCATACTAGGCTGGATTTTTATTTTTTTTGAGTACAAAACCTCCATTCTCGCCTTAAGTAATAAAATCCAATCCTCTATACAGTAAACTTCTACTCTTTTTAATTCTCACAGAAGCTTCGTGAGTTGGCGGCAACTGATGATGATCAGACCGCAACTTTTATAACCGTATTAAAATCACGCTACTTATGATCAAATCACAAATGAGGTGGATAACCTTTTTGGCACTACTTGCCATTTTTACAGGAGCTTGCACAAAAGACGAAGCATTCGAAATAGCCAACGAATCGACAACAGAAGACTTTAGGGGCAACCCTTCCGGACCAGATAATGGAACAATCGAAAATTTAGACAATACTGTCCTTACCGAATGGATGGACCTATTCCTGGAAATTGAGCGCTATGCAGGTGGAATGCGACCCAATGCTTCCGCCAGAGCTATGGCTTATATCGCCTTGGCAGCCTACGAAACGGCTGTACCTGGGATGGAGAATTACGAATCTAGTGAGCGGACTATCCGAGGTTTAGCTATTGATAATAGCGAACTGAGCAATAACTTGAATTGGGCAATTGCGCTAAATACTAGCTATGCTGATGTCATGGCCCATTTTTTAATCAATGCGCCTAGTGATAAAATGGAGGCCATTGAAGTACTCGAAGACAATCTTCTCCTTGGACTTTCAAGTGGTCTAGAACCCGAGCAGATTGAAGCTTCCCAACAATGGGGTGCCTCTATTGCTTCGCAAATAATTGCTTTTAGCCAATCAGATACCGAGGCAGAACAGCAAATCCTCGCACCACAACCTGCGGACTACGAACCGCCAACTGGTGAAGGTTATTGGACCTACGCAGCTGAAGAGGAACGTGCATTATTCCCTTATTGGGAAGAGGTGAGAACCTTTGTCGTCTCTACGAATGAGACCACGACCCGTCCACCAATTGCTTATAGCGAAGACCCTGATAGTCGATACTTTAAGCAAATGCAGGAAGTCAATGATGACAATAATGCGGCTCGTGCGGAGGATGGTGAAGCACTTTGGATTGCAGAATTCTGGAGCGATGACGTAGAAGGCTTGATGTTTAGCCCACCTGCACGCCAGTTTGCTATTGCGAATCAATTGGTGGAGCAGTATGGACTCGATTTAGATGAAAGCCTCTACCTCTACCTTAAACTAGGATTTGCTTTGAATGATGCAGCAGTCGCTGCCTGGAAATATAAATACGAGCACATGGTCATGCGACCCAATGTCTTCATTCATGAATTCATTGATCCAGATTTTCAGACCAATTTGTATCGCTTGGTCTATTGGCCGAATCCGTCATTTCCAAGTTATCCGTCGGGGCACTCGACCTTTGCTTCTGCCGCAGCGGGTGTGTTTATTGACTTTTTTGGGGATCGGACCAATTTTACGGATTTATCACACGAAGGTAGAACCGAATTCAGAGGTACTCCAAGAACCTTTACGAGTTTCCGGCAAATGGCTGAAGAAAACGGCTACTCACGTATCCCTTTGGGCGTTCACATGCGTATGGATTGTACAGAAGGCTTACGACTAGGCTATGAGATTTCTGATCAGATTAATCGCTTTGACTTGCGTCGCGGTGATGGGCGCAGACCTAGGTAGGTTTCTAGGGGTTCAGAGATAGACAAAGGTGACAGAAGGAAACCTTTATCAGTAGATGTAGAAGATGTGGGGCTTGCTCCATCTCTTCTACATTTTTCTGGTACACCATTTTTAGCTTCCCAGCGATTCTTCTTTATGAATGGTTTTCAATTTCTCACTATTGGCCAACAACCAGTGGCCCATATCTACCAGGCGCTCTGCAAAACCTTCCCCAAAGGTAGTGAGCGTATATTCTACTCTAGGTGGTACTTCGGGATAAACCTTACGCTTGAGGATACCATTATTTTCCAATTTCTTAAGAGTCACGGATAGCATTCTAGCAGAAATGCCATCGATATTGGTCTTCAGTTGATTGAAGCGGAGCACCTTGTAGTAGCCCAAGTTCATGATGCAAAATAAGCTCCATTTGTCCATAGAAGCTGAAAAGAGATTGGCCGTAGGGCAGAGGCCTGCTTCTAAAAGTGGGCGGGTTTTTAGAAAATAATCTTTGATGTTTTTTTTCAGTTTAAGCTCCTGATTATCAGCATTAGTTACTGCCATGTTACTGAGTTATGTATTGGTTAGTTCTTGCTTTGAGGTGTATAAAGTCCTATCTTACAAGAGAATTAAAGTTACTAATAGTAACCAGATAATCAAAAGTAATGGAGGTAATTATACAAAATAAAGAAGAAATCAAAACGGCCTTGGCCCAGCAGTATCAGCGTATTTTTGATTTTTTAAAAGAGCTATCTTCTGATGATTTTGCTAGGAGCTATGAAGAGGGTAAATGGAGTTGTGGGCAGCATTTGCTACATCTGATTAAAAGTACAAAGGCGGTCAATAAGGCGCTAAGAATGCCCAAAATGGCGCTAGCAGGAATGTTCGGAAAAAAGAACGATAGACCAGAAAGGAGCTACCAAGAAATTGTAGAAAAATATCATGCAAAACTGGCTGTGGCAGATACTAGCAATAATGCCTTTGGCGCAGATCCTGTGTCAGCAGAAGATAAAAAGGGTATCGAATCCAAGCTTCATCGTGAACTAGAAAGCTTGCTATCTATTATAGATAAGTGGGATGAAGAAAAAATGGGTATTTACTTATTACCCCATCCATTGCTAGGTAAAATGACGATCCGCGAGATATTGCTTTTTACGGTCTATCATACAGAGCATCACTTTCTCAATTTTCAGAAAGGTTTAAGCCAATGATGTGCTGGAGAGGCAGTAGTATAGGATTTCTTCGGGATTAATTCGACCTGCACCGCTAAGTAACGGACAGAGAATAAGCCCCGTATTTTGATCGAGAAGATTTTGAGCCAAGACAAGGCAAAAAACGTAGATGATGCAGGGCATCAGCGAGGCTTTTTAACGCCGTATTGGAGCAAAAGAATCCATCAAAATCGGTAAGTTATTTTTTGGCTGTTACTAAAGCGTTGGGTCTCATTAAAAATAACTATGGTATCACTTTACTTTCGGACTTTGGATAAAATCGCGCCTTCACTAGTAGCGAAGAAGATTTTTCAGCTGATGAGTAAACCGCGGATTAAGAAAAAGCGAGACTTTGAGGAGGCTGTTCTTGAGCAAGCTGAGCAGGAGACCATTCGTTTCCAGGGTTTTGATATCCAAACCTATCAGTGGGGAAACCCTGAGCATAAGGTGGCGCTTTGTATTCACGGTTGGGAAGGTCAAGCAGGAAATTTTGGAGGTATGGTGGAGCCTTTACTAGCCCAAGGCTACCAAGTGATCGCTTTTGATGCGCCCTCTCACGGGCGTAGCTCTAACGGCGAAATGAATATGTTTGATATTGTGGATTTGGCAGAGCAACTAGCTATCCAATACCAACCGGAAATTTTAATTAGCCATTCCTTTGGGAGTGTGGTATCTGCTATGACTTTAAAGCGACAAAAAGAGCTAAAGCTGAAGCATTGGTTTATGATCACGACGCCCCAAAAATATGTACACTACATCAAAAGTGTGACTGATTTTTTAGGGGTGTCAGAAAAAACCTTCCAAAAAGTCGTCAAGAAAAATGAAGAATTTCTGAATATCTCTATACAAGAAATGGATATGGCCATCTATTGCCAAGATTTGGATAATGTAGCGCAAGCCACCATTATTCACTCTGTAAAAGATAAAATCATACCCATTGATAAAGCCAGAGTAGTGCATGAAGCATTTGAGCAATCAGAAATGATAGAGTTGGACCATTTAGGGCACTATTCCATTTTATGGTCTGACGAAACCAAAGCCATTCTGACACAGAAATTGGCAGTATAAATACGGTGTTACTTTAATCTGTAGAATATTTGAAGAGTTCTTTTAATGGGCATTAGCCTTGAAGAACTCTTTTTTATTAATCCTCCAACAATAATTTCATCAATTTCAAAGCAGATACTTCTCCCTTTTTGCGTACAAGATCGCGAGGGGTATTGTCTCCAATTTCATAAGTCAAAGCTTCTGCTCCTAAGACGTGAAACATGTAAGACGAAGAGGTTGCGCCTCGTTCGGTACTTGTTCCTGGTCTGATATTGGGGTTGAGCTTTAATTCTTGGGCCATTTCTTGGATCATTGCTGGTACGAGTCCTGGTTTATTCCCTTTTAGCTCTGGCGATATAGTGTAGTAAATATCTTCCCAAGTTGAATGGAAGTCAACGCCAAAGTAGAAGGTACCTTTCTCATCTTTTTCTGCCAAAAAAGATTGGATCGCTGCCACTTCTGGTTGGTTGACATTTTTCCAATCCCGGTTGAGGTCAATACCCGCAGTGCTGTGGCGCCAGTGGCCATTGTCTACGCCATCTGGATTGGCAAAGGGTATGATATAAGCATTAAACTCTTTTCGGAATTGTTGAGCTAGGTCGGTGTCACTAGCCAAGGTCTCTACGAAAGCCTGCATCGCTAAATAGCCCGTGACTTCAGGAGGATGCTGTCTGGATAAAACGAAGATCATTTTTTGATCATCAGCAGTACCAATCTTCATTCCAGGAATAGGCCTATTTTCTCTACTTTGACCAAGTGTAAATTGATCGACATAGGGCTTTGCGGCTAGGGATTTTGTCCATTCCCAAACGTGTTTTGAAGTGTTTAGCTCTTGGGCCGCTATCCAAAGAGTATCGGGGCCAATCTGCAGATCTAGGTAGGCTTCAAAAGCAAGTAGTCGCCCGTTGGGTGCTGCTTCTGTTCTGCCTAGTTGGTATTGATCTTCTGCGATAGGAGTCCAATTGGCGCCATCGCTACTTAATTTTGGATAATATCGATGTAATGCACCGTCTTGATAGCTTAGTTTGAGTCGTATGCTCCTTTTTTCTTGAGACCACAGTTTAAAAGCGTACCAGGGACTCGGGTTAATCGGCGTGTTCTCAGAGGTGATTAGCGCAGTGATCAAAGTGTCGCCAGCCAGAATTGCGCCATTGAGCCTGGCTCCTTCAAAATTATTACTGAGATAGATACCTGAGCCAATATCAAAAGTGCGTTTCCATTGCTGCTGAATGGGCAATGTATAAGTAGGAACAATTCGAATAGGCGCTTGCCCTGCCCACTTTTTACTGGTTTTGCAGGAGCTAAAAAAGCCAATAATTAAAATAGTAAAGCATGCAATTTTAGCAATTTTCATAAGCAAGATTGATTTTTCGTTTTTTAGTCTACAACAAAGTTAATGACAAAAGGCGACGCAAGGAGCCTTTGTCATTATATACACATCTCCAAGTCCCCGTTGGTATGTGCCAAGTGTCAAGTGCCATGTAATACACTAGAACACCAGAACACCAGAACTCCAGGTCCCCAAGTCACAAAGTCCCCAAGTCACAGAGTCCCCAAGTCCCCGTTGATATGTGCCAAGTGCCAAGTGTCAAGTGCCAAGTGTCAAGTAATACACTAGAACACCAGAACTCCAAGTCACCCAGTCTCTCAGTCACTCTTCTCCCTCTCCCCAGGTCTCCAAGTCACCCAGTCTCCCAGTCTCAAGGTCTCCCTCTCCAAGTTCCCAAGTCACAAAGTCTCCACAAAATCAAGCAGGCGGCGGCGTATCAGGCGCAGGCGTATTTGAGGGCAATCCTCCACCTACAATCTGGCCAGGAAACTGAGTTGTAAAAGGAGCGAGCGTATTACTACCCAAGTCAATGGGCATTGGTGCATTTGTTGCTGGGATAATAGGGTTGGGGCTAGCTTGTGTTTGAATAATAGGTTGAATGATCGGCTGCTGGCTTGTAGGGGCGGTCGTGGTGCTACCACCTTTGCCAAAGCTGAGTAAGTTTTTAATGATGCTAAACCAGAAGGAGGCGCCCATAGCGATCGCAAAAGAGGTAATCAGGATGCCTAAGAGTTTCATGAATAACCAAGCGGGATTGAGCAATTTACTCCAATGGAAATCCTCCCAGCCTAGACCTAATGGGGTGTAAATAGAGCCAACGCCTTCAGAGACGAGTTCTGTGATTTGCTCTTCTAGTGTTTGTAGCTGAGCTTGGGTGCTATCGGCAACTACGGCAGGGCTACTGGCCTCAAATCCACCCTGATTGACATAGTTTTCTGCTAAGGCGACGAGCTCTTGCTGCAAAGCCGGATCTTTAGATAGTTTGTAATAAATCGAGAAAGTATCGGCATTAAGTACAGTCGCTAGGATCATACCAATGAGGAAAAGCATCGTATGGGAGCGGCTTCTGTACCAAGAACTCACTTCGCTCATGATAGAATTATACCAATCGGTAATCGACTTTTTAAAGACGGTAATATTACCATTGGATTTATGAATGAGATCCTGTAAGAAATTTTTGAGATCTCCATCTGCCATATTATTCACCTTTTGCTGTATAGCGGGCAGGCTCGCACTACTACCTAAGACTTGTAGAATAATGGTGCCAAAGGCTTCATCTTCGATATAGGAGGGATCTTTTTTGATCGGAAGAATGCGCTGTAGCCAAGTCAATTTACTCCGACACAAACTCTTGAACCATTTGTTGTTGACAAATTCGCTGTAGAGTTCATTGTTTTCTTTGTTTCCACCTTCTTGGTTGGTGAGCATTTTTTCAATAGCGCCCAGCAGCATTTTGCCGCGCAGGCGAATCCATCCTGCAATGGCTTCTTGGATTCCCGAGCAAAGCATGCTCAAGATGAGGTATACAACGAATAATCCAATGGCTAAATTCAACATGGGTAGTGGATTTTTTTACACAATATATAAATCGTTAAGTTACAGGTAACATTGATCTAGTAATTTTAAGCAATCAAAACGAGAAGCCATGAAAAATACCATTACTTTTCTATTACTTTTTATGGTAATAGTTGCCTCTGCCCAAACTTTTAATCCGCACCAGCACAACCGGGCCATTCATTTTCCTGATGTGCCGGGTTTCAAAACCATCGTCTGTGACTTTCACCAGCATACCGTATTTTCTGATGGGAGCGTTTGGCCAGATATTCGAGTACAGGAAGCTTTGCGAGATAGTGTGCACGCCATTTCTATGACAGAGCATCTAGAATATCAGCCACATGGTAAAGATATCCCGCATCCAGATCGCAACCGTTCCTACCAAGAAACGGAGCGAATTGCTAGACCATACGATCTGTTGGTGATTCCAGGAGCTGAGATCACGCGTAGTATGCCTCCTGGCCACAATAATGCCATCTTTATCCAGGATGCCAATAAATTGATGATCCAGGATTCTATAGAAGTATTCAGAGAAGTAAAACGGCAGGGTGGTTTTGCTTTTTGGAACCATCCCAATTGGATTGCTCAACGCAGAGATGGGACCGCGCGTATGACGCCAACGCATGAGTACCTGGTGAAAGAAGGCCTGCTGCATGGCATAGAAGTTGTCAACGATTTGACCTACTCCGATGAGGCCCTGCAGATTGCCTTGGATTACGACCTGACGATTGTAGGCACCTCAGATATACATGGGCTAGTTGACTGGCAATATAAAGTACCGGAGGGTGGCCACCGTCCAATTACCCTAGCTTTTGCTACGGAAAAATCAGCCGCTGCCATCAAGGATGCCTTTTTTGCTCAACGTACAGTAGCCTGGTTCAACAATACATTGATTGGTAGAGAAGATCAGCTGGTTCCATTGATTAAGGCTTGCCTGATTGTAGAAAAAGCGAGCTATATCGGCACCGCTCAAGTAGCAGAAGTCAGCATTATGAACGATAGTGATGTAGAATATATCTTGATGAATAAGAGTGCCTATACGCTACACGCCAATGCAGATATCATTTCGATTCATCCGAATACAACGACAACGATTCAGGTCAAAACTTTGGAAGATTTGGAGGAATTTACGATGACTTTTGAGGTGTTGAATGCAGTGACGGCACCCAAGCAGCATCCTAGTATAGAATTAGTAGTGAAGCTGTAAATCCCTTTTTTGTAGAAAGTCTAAATTCAATCTTAGACTTTCTACAAAAGATTATTTTTCAGTCCCCAGGATAAACTCTACCATCAAGTCTCGATATTTGCTTTCTTCGTCATTGGACATACTTTTCCATAAAGGGCCATGACCAAACTCTTTGGCTACCACATATTTATAATCTTTGAAGTCAGATTCTTTTTCTAAACGATCAATAAAATGTTTGGTATAGGCTTGAAGGTTATTATCGGTCAGGAGTAGCATTGGCCATTTTAGATTCTCCATGTATTCGGTGACCGATGCTTGCTTTAGCAGGTCTTGTGTATAACCAAAAACCGCCATGACGTGATCTTCGGCTAGGTTTGGCCTGCGCTCTAATAAGTAGTCATAGTAATGCTGTATATCAAAGGTACCTGCGATCGGCAGTATCCCTTTAATATGTTGGCGCTCTTTCTTACTTAAAAATTGGTGGTCCGCTAAAAGGATCGTTGCTAAATATGCTCCAGAAGAGTATCCACCCACAAAAATGTTTTGAGAATCATATCCATAGTCATCTGCTTGGTCAATTAGCCAACGTGTAGCAGCGGCTAAATCTTGAGTGTGTGTAGGATGCTGAACCCCTGCTTTTCTGGTTGAGTCTACCCATACAGCGGTGCTTAAACGGTGACCGACGGAAGCTACTGCAATACCTGATTGAGCGATCTTTTTACACAAATCCATCTCGATGTGTCGATCTACAAAAGCCCAGGCTCCACCTCCTACCCAAATGAGCAAAGGTGGATTTTTTACACCTAATGGAATAATCAGATTTAATCGTTGTAGGCTATCCACTTCCATTTGGTCTACAGACAGGTAGGCTATATCATGGTGCTCTAGTAAGTCAATTTCTTGAGCTTTAGCAAAAAGGGTGATACACAAAAAGGTGAGGACTAAGGTAGATATCTTCATAACAACAAACAGTTTGTGGAAAGATACTTTAAAAGCCCTAAAGCCGTCAGCTGAGCAGAAAACTTAGCAATATTTTGCCAATCATCAACGCCCTACATCAAAGCTATAAGCAGCGTGTAGCTCGATGGTGTTTCCGAAAGCTCTAGCATACTCCGCAATACCAAAACCATAGGAGACCCCAACCCGAATCTGACCACCATAAAAGTTGACCGACTCCCCAATAACTACACCGGCTTCTATTCTCGCGGTTTGAGATAGTCCGCCACCCACACCCGCATAGAAGACCTCGCCCATCTGTACTCTTATATTGGCATCAATTGCCACGGGCGTATTGGGTACGTACTTTAAAAAGCCTGATAATTCTAGATAAGATGCATCACTATTGAAAAGGTAAAGATCAAAATAAGAGCCTCCCATTAGATAAAAATGCTGGGTTCTTTTGATTTCAAAACCTCCATCATCGTTGCGTAGTCTAGTACTTAAACCAAAGGTCTGAGGTATGGATAGACCGAAGTAATAACGATCCTCGTGATAATACATAATGCCGACACCAAAGTCTGGATAATAAATCAAATCATTGGCTAAATTTAGCAAGGTATTCCCTAGGTCTAGATCGGCAAATTGGGCGCTATATTGCACCACACCCGCGTTTAGCGCTACGTTTATAAAGCGGTCACCTCTGCGGTCTAGCTCCAGGCGATATCCAAAACGCGCAAAAATGCCTGTATTACCAATCTCTCCAGCCTGATCATGAAGTATGCTTGCCCCCACTACGATGTTTGTGTAATCCATTACATATTCCCAATTGAGTACTGCCGTTTCTGGTGCTCCCTCAAAGCCAGACCACTGACTCCGATAACTCGCAAAAAAAGACATCGGATTCTCACTAAAGATATAATCACTAGACACACTAGCCGGGTTGAGAATGTTCCAATTATCGCGATATAATGCAAAGGCAGGTAACTGCTGCGACCAAGCGAATAGCGGCAAGACAAGTATAAATAGCTGGGTAATCAGGATTTGCTTTATGAATTTCATGCTTAAGTGTTTTCTGGTCAATGTTCGTTTACTAAAAGGCTACTTTAATTTTTATCGGACAATGACATGAATAGTCTTTTTTACGGTAGCCTTCCTTCCTTCGATACGCATATACATGTAGTAGGTACCCTGAGGTAAATCTGCTCCGTCGTGGGTACCCTTCCAGGGATTATCATTACTATAGTTGGTCTCTCTATGCACAACTACGCCCCAACGATTGGTGATCACAATTTCGTTATTAGGGAAAGCGTCGAGATTTCCAATAATTAAGCCTTCATTATCACGCCCTTGGATAATACCGTTGGGTATTTCCAAAATGACATCAGGTAGATCAATTATAACCGTTGCGGAGTCGCATGCATTCGCACAATCAGGAGCGCAAACCTGGTACTCGAAGGCGATCATTTCTACATCACTCAGCTCGGCTGAATATTCGAAAACTCCTTCGTTTTGTAAAAATTGTACCATGCCCACTTCTGGTTGATTCAAAATCGTCACCGTCGAATCATTGAGTGGAACCCCATTCAGAAAATCATTCTCAAAGGGATCGAAAGTGATCCTATTGAGGCCAGGTTCCAAGGCCAAGTTGTCTGGATTAATGACAGGGCTAGAGAAAAAGTTGAGGAATACCGTATCTGTACTTTCACAGGTGTTGGCAGTCACGGTCCAGATAAAAGGATTAATACCCGGATCAAGATTGCGTACAATAGTTGAATCACTATCAGGATTGATAATAATAGCTGAGCCGGGAGTAGACCAAGCTCCCATCCCAAAACTAATAGGATCGGCTAGTAAAATTCCTTGATCAGTGCCACATAGCGTTTGGTCATCACCAGCATATAAAATGGGAAAATCAATGGTCACAAATTGATGGGGCGTAAACACCTCAGACCGGCAGCTGCCATTGGAAATCCATAGTGAAAAACGCCCTTGCAGCTCAGGACCAACATTGGGGAAATTGATCGAGTTGGTATCTGTTTGGATGGTGTCACCCATTGGTGTCAGCCAATTGTAAGTACTGCCCTCTGGGTATATTTGAGTAGAAAGTTGTAAAGTTTCTCCAACACATAAGGTGTCCTGTCCTTGGATAAAAAGTGGACGTTGAGGTGCAGTCAAAAACTGGATCTCTTCTCCTAAAAATACAGCCAAGCATGGATCATCTTGGTCAAGTACACCAAAGCCATTGTCTCGCCCAATCAGGATGGCTGTGTGATACACCGTATTCAATTGTAATGGTGCCTGAAACCCAAAACGTCCACTTTCTTGGCTCACCAATATATTTCCTAGGGCACTTTCGGTACCGTCGTGTATAGCATATACTAAAATGGCTCCAGAATCTAATACGGAGGTGCCATCCTCTTGGAGCCTTAGCGTGTCGCTCGCACAAAGACTATTGGGGAAGGCTAATAAACTGCCAGCGGCATTATTACAG
The DNA here is from genome assembly GCA_042095835.1 of Saprospiraceae bacterium. Lineage (GTDB taxonomy): Bacteria > Bacteroidota > Bacteroidia > Chitinophagales > Saprospiraceae > DATFKA01. The sequence goes on along the minus strand of JBELML010000099.1, from coordinate 12,881 downwards.
TTATTGGCAAGGCTGCAATCTGGAGCATCTACGACAAAATCTGTTCCGCAACCTAGTCCATCGATTACACTCACTGGATAGCTACCTTCTGCAGCAAGCGCTTCACTCACGAAAGTATTTCCGAAAAGCGTACCAGCTACGCCGTTGATGGAGAAAGGAGGTAAACCCAAAATGTCGAAAGACAATTTGAAGGTGTTCTCTGGAAGATTACAAACCGTTCCATTGTCAATGATGGTAGGAGAGCCTACGAATAGAAGACTAACTTCTAGGACGCTATCACAACCATTGCTAGCCGCTCCATTTAGTAGGATTCGCCCTTGGGGATTATCTTCATCAAACCTTTGACCGGCAATAGTGACGAAGGAGCCTTCACAAAGCAGGGTGTCAATTTGCTCAATAATAGGCGCTAAATAGTTGATTGTTCTGTTGATATTCAAAGTATTACTACAGAAAGCATCACTTAATTGAGTAAATGATAGTGCTATGCTGCTTGTGCCTGTGGGGAAGTCACCGGTACACACTTCTAAGCTTCCAGTAGTATCATTGAGTGTAAGTGTACGATCTTGACTAATGCCATTAGCAGTGATGGTGTAATCTATTAAAAATGGTGCTTGTCCTTCTAAGGTCAAGTCAAAATTGAAACATCCATTTTCACAAACACCGCCGCTACTACTGACCGTGAGGCTAGGAGCTGTATTTTCAATGCTTAGGTCATAGGCAATACTTTGACTGCATCCGCGAGCATCTTCTACGGTGAGGGAATAGCTGCCCACTGCCAAATCATTGACCAAGGATAAGCCATCTAAGGAGTCGATATCCCAATCGTAAACAAAGGGCGCTTGTCCTCCAGAAACAAGGACTTGGATAGCCCCATTTTGTTCTTCTGGACAAGAGATGTTAGTGATGTTTCCAGCAAGCTGCAAGTCTGTACAATCAATAGTTGCTACACTACTTGAGCAACTGTTTGTACATCCATTAGCATCGGTAACCGCCACATTAATTACGCCTTCGGCTAATCCTTCCAAAACAAATGAAGCTGCGGTATTCATGGAGAAGGTACTATCTAGCTGGCCACTGATGACTACGCTATAGGGAAGTGTGCCTCCACTGAGCGTCACTTCTACCTGTGCGTCTGAGGCACCAATTCTACTAATGCCTTGTATAAAAGTGCAGTCGGCATTTAATGCAGTGGGTTCTGATATGGTGATCGTATCTACTGCACTACAACCTTTTGCATCGCTGACACTTAGACGATAAGTACCAGCACTTAAGTTTGTTACTGTACTATCGGTACTTCCATTCGACCATAGATACTGAATCGGACGATCTGCGCCGGTAATTTGAACCCTAATGCTACCACTATTGTCTCCATTACAAACCAGGTCAGTACCCACTAGATTGATCTGAAAATTGGAGCAGTCTACACTACTGATTTCAAGGCTACAACTATCTAGGCAGCCATTGGCATCTCTAATTTTAAATACATAGTTGCCCGCGGGTAAATTCGATCTAGGGACTATGCCATTGCCATTGATGAAGAGGCTATCTGTTCTGGGGCCTTGAGTAGTTAAAAAGTAGGGGAGAACGCCGCCGGTGAGGTTGAGTTCTACTTCAGCATCCGCTGCACCTACACCACTGATCGGCTGGGTGATTTGACAATCTACTTGGAGATTGCTGAGTTCTACAATTTCTGTGGTCAAAGTGTCGGAGCAGCCTTGCGCATCGCTTACAATAATGGAGTAGAAGCCAGCGGCTAGGCTATCGGCAAAAGAATTTCCATCGAGGCTGTCAAGGTTCCAATCAAATTGAATAGGTGCTGCACCACCAAAAGCTATTCGGATGAGTCCGGTATTTTGCCCCGGACAGTCTACATCAAATTTGGTGAGACTAGTGCTGAAATTGGCACAATCGGGTTCAAGGATTTGGACTTGGCAGCTGTCCTGGCATCCATTGGCATCGGTGATGACAGTAGTGAGGGTTCCGGGAGCTAAATTGTTAAGTACGAAAGTGATCTCCGAAGAAGTTTGGAAGGTACTATCTAATGTGCCATTGATCTCTACTCGATACGGAAGTGTGCCTCCTCTAAAAGTGAGTTCGACCGCTCCATTGTTAGCCCCAAGGCTATCTATGTCTTGTAGTACTGTACAGGCGGCTACCAGTGGACTGGGTTCTGTAATGCTGAAACTGTCTATTGCCGTACAGCCTAGCGCATCTGTAATACTTAAAGTATAGGTGCCAGCGCCTAGGTTGTTGATAGTACTATCTGTGCTTCCATTCGACCAGAGGTATCGGATAGGTCTTAGGGCACCCGTGACTTGGGCAGTTATATTGCCATTGCTATCTCCACCACAAGCTAAATTTGTACCTAATAGATCGACTTGTAATTGGGAGCAGTCCACGTTACTGATTTCAAGGCTACAACTATCTAGGCAGCCATTGGCATCTCTAATTTTAAATACATAGTTGCCCGCGGGTAAATTCGATCTAGGGACTATGCCATTGCCATTGATGAAGAGGCTATCTGTTCTGGGGCCTTGAGTAGTTAAAAAGTAGGGGAGAACGCCGCCGGTGAGGTTGAGTTCTACTTCAGCATCCGCTGCACCTACACCACTGATCGGCTGGGTGATTTGACAATCTACTTGGAGATTGCTGAGTTCTACAATTTCTGTGGTCAAAGTGTCGGAGCAGCCTTGCGCATCGCTTACAATAATGGAGTAGAAGCCAGCGGCTAGGCTATCGGCAAAAGAATTTCCATCGAGGCTGTCAAGGTTCCAATCAAATTGAATAGGTGCTGCACCACCAAAAGCTATTCGGATGAGTCCGGTATTTTGCCCCGGGCAGTCTACATCAAATTTGGTGAGACTAGTGCTAAAATTGGCACAATCGGGTTCAAGGATTTGGACTTGGCAACTGTCCTGGCAACCATTGGCATCTTGTACAATAAAGGTGTAATCGCCAGCGATTAAATTGGAAATGGTGTCGCGCGTATTGGTGCCTCCACTCAAAGTATCCAATATTGGCCCCTGCACATAAATGACAGATGGCCCGTCGAATTGGAGACTATTGGTAATCATTGCTTGGCCATCATTGCCCCCAACCATGCTGACATCCTGCAACACTTCACACCTGAAAACAGGCGTTTCGGGGAGGTCTAGTTCCCGTTCTGCACTTGCGGTACAGCCGTTGGCATCGGTAATCCGTAGCGTATAAATTCCAGCTGAAAGGCTATCTATATTAAAGGTGGTATCTCCTGTTGGTGTCCAATCAAATTGATAAGGAGGCGTACCGCCAAAAATAGTACTATTGATACGACCACCGTTGGGGTTTTCACAAGTTGGTTGAGATACGATAGTCAGCTCAATGCTAGGAATTGCCACAAGTACCAAGGCTACCGGAATAGGATCTGAGATACAATTGAGGCTGTCGAATAAGAAAGCATAAACCGTATCATTCCTTGAGGAAAAAACGTCGGGAGCAGTAATTGGTGTATTCAATTGTTGATCGAGATACCATTCTACTAAAAGGCTGGTATCGCCACAAGCAATATGATTTTCAGCGGTGGTTAAATCGAAAACTCCAAAGGCAGTACTAGAAAAAATGTCGGCACAAGCAGTCAAAGTCGTATCTTTTCCAATCGGTGGGTCTTTGATAAATACATTGACCGTGTCGCTAGGCCCAGGGCAAGCATTTTGGCTCGTTTGAGTGGTGAGAATATAGTCACCCGATCGAATGGAATTGGCACCTAGATTGACGGTTGGATTTTGTAGGTTGCTAGTGAATCCAAGAGGTCCCGTCCAATTATAATCCAAACCTTGCACCGTATCTGCAAATAAGAATAGAGCATCAAATTCGCAGATGGGTGCGTTGGTACTTGCATTGATGCTGCTTGGTGCCGTCTCAATGGCAGAAATTACTACAGAACGAACAATATTATTACAACTATTAGTCGCACTGAAGGTAAAGGCGCCTAAAATATTGGTGTTAATTTCGGCGGTGTTTGCAGTGAATCCATTTGGGCCAGTCCAAGAAAAAGTCAAGGGCTCGGTTTCGGGGCCATTCGCACTAATGTCGGGAGATACTAAAAAGGAATCTCCGGCGCAAATGACCGTTGGCGTAGGTATCGTTATAGAATAAGTCGTACACAATGAAAAACAACTAGCAAACTCTGAAGTATGGATAAGCCCAGCATTTTGTTGTATGTCAAATCCAAAAATAGTTTGAGTTGCGGTGAGTAGAAAATCATCACTAATGGGCGTCTCAAAATCTGCTTCATTGAGTTCCCACGAACCGTCTGATGCAATGGTAGTTGTACCTAGGTAGATGTTTCCTTGACAAGGATTATCTTCTTTACAAACCGATTGGTTGGGGTTGAGGGCATAAACTTGAATCTGCGCTCGTACAGAACCTGTACCTTTAACAAAGCTGGTACTTGCCTCGGTGATTTTAGGGGCCCCAACGCCTCCATTGGCATTAAATGGGCTTTCAATTCCGACCCTGCCATTACAAAAGAAGCTGTTCCCAAATACAGTAGTAAAGTCGGTATTTCTTTCTGACTCAACGCCATAAAGTGTATGCCCAATAAAGGTATTGTCGGCATCCCGATTTCCGTCCTCTCCGATAGTGGCACTGGCACCTGTGCCGGTCACAAAAAGGCCACTAATGTCATTGTCTTCAAAGCGATTGTTGATGACTATTGTACGCGATCCTTCGTTGATAATGCCATATCGACTATTGGTGAAGGTATTTCCACCTTTAGTAGTCCCTATTATGCAGTCGTCGGAATTGGCTTGCAGATTAATACCTGCTAGCCGGAAATTATCAAAGGTGATTCCGTCGACAACAGCAGTACTTGCTGATAGGAGGTCGAGGCCATAATTGGCGGTATTATTTCCATCGATGACAATTTGGGCTCCATCGGGCTGACTTGTTCCATCGACAGTCAAGCTAGCCCCGAATATAGTGATCTCTGGAAGACTAGCGGTCAATTCAATTCGGCGCTCAACACCTGTACCTGGAATATTAAATTGAATCGACACATTTCCTTGGAAGCCATTGATGAGGTTTATTGCCTCGCGATAGCTACAATGCCCTGTACTACATCGGCCATCGTCTGTATCATCGCTTGAGGTGACCGTGACAATATTCGTCTGTCCAATCCCCAGCGTGGGTAATAGGCATAATAGGAAAACAGTAAAACGGCCTAGCTTTAACAAATATGCTTTCATGATAGGTGCTTCAGTTTTTGGAATAATAAAGGGGCTTCGCTCTTGATGTCTAATCAAAAGTCAAGCCCTGCTCTCTGGGCTTTAGTTATTTTGAACCTCAAAAATAGGTAATGCTTCATCGAGTTCATCGCCTTGGCCACCAATAAGGTCTGGCGTTTGATTCGTTGGAGCGTTAGGCTTATAGGTTTTTACAAGATTGAGTACGCGCCTGCGTACGAAATTGTACAGCTCGCCAATAGTGATGAAATCATCATCAATACTAGCACGATAGCTTATGCCATCTGGTCCTTGAATCGGCGTATTATTTAAGCCTTCAATAATGGCTTCGGTAAAGGCACCGTTGCCCCATGCATCATCCTCGTAGGATAGTTCGGTGCTTTTACAACTGGTGATACTACTCAAGCCAGGAGATTGGGCATTCAGCCTGAAGATCATCTCCGAGCGTCGCTGATCTTTCATTGCACCTTTAGAAGAGGCGGCGCCACTATGACAAGCATCAATAAAGATGAGTTTTTTACAATCAATATTTGACAATGGGTCAAGAATGTCGTCTTTGTAGTCTACCGTGAATCGGTCTCCATAAGCTGGATTAAAGCCAGAAGGAATGATTTTATAACGATCACCCGAGCCAATAACACCATGAGATGAAATGAATACAATGAGTACGTCATTCGGCAAAATTTCTTGGTTGCGAAACTTATTCTCAAAATCTAATACAGCCATCGCAATACGATCTCTAGTGGTATTCTCGGGAGTAGATAGCTCCGTAATAAAGGTCTCGTTGAAGAGTTTGCCGCTTTGCTTTTTGAAGGCTTCGGCAAAGTCCCGTGCATCTTTACTAGTGTATTTGAGATCGGGATGGGATGGTCCAATGGCCAAAACGTGCAAATTGCGACTACGTGGTAGATACTCGATATAAATCTTTCGAGAGGGCTTATCTCCAATCTGTATAAAGACCTCATTCAGTCCTTCGTTCAATTCTATCTTTCTAGCGTAGAGTGCATCAGAAAAGTTATCTACTGGAGCTTTTAGTTCTTCTTCTCCGAAGTTTTTATTGCCTTCTACGACATTTTTGTTGACGTAGACTTTGATGTCTTGTGTGGTCAGTTTTTGTTTGCTACGGATCGCTAGGCGGATTTTTGCATTAGGATCACTGGTTGTATATTTTACACCATCATCACTTGGGCCTGGGTCTACCCAAAGCATGGTAGGTCCGCTGTCTCCACCACCACTCACTGTTGGATTTTCTAAGTTGTCAATCGTCACTCGAATGGGCTGTGGGGCAGCTTGATTATTATTAAAAACTTGGAATGCAATAGTAGCATCTCTTCGATAGCGCATATAATCAGGGCTAGCCTGAAAGGTATAGACAATCTGACGTCTGCTCGTTGGAGCTACATTGCCGATAGTCAACCTACTTGATGCGGCGATAGTTTGAATGCCATTAGGCGGTTGTGCCTTTACATAGGCGCTTTTGGTAGAAAAGTCTCCTTGATTGACAAAGGTCAAGGTTAATTTTACGGTTGGAGTGGCTCCGCGGGTTGTACCCACTAACTCTGCTTTGTAATCAAAGAGATCAAGTTTTGCAGGTTTAGGAGAGTTGGATTTAAGTGAGAACTCCGTAGACTCTAACCTAGTATTCCCAGATAGGATGGCCATCTCAAAGTCATGGCTACCACCTTGTAGATTCGCTGCGGCCTCTGCTGGCATATGCACGACTTTAGAAGAGTTGGGTTCCATCTTGCCGATATAGTTCGTTTGCCAGATGTCCAAACCTTTGGCCCCGCCTTTCTTACCTACTCTTACACTTACGTTGGGTAGTGCAATGGCGCTTTCGTTGTGGATGGTGACCGCCACTGATGCTTGATCATTGGGTCTCCAGACGCCGTCGGCAGTAGTACTGATGATGTTTTTATCGATACGTAAATTGATCGAGGAGCGCATGCCCGCTTCGATGGCGAGTAGGTCTTCATTAAAGGTGAACCCTTTGAAAATGGCGTCTTTTCGTTGTGCTTTATCCGATTCTGTATCGGCAGCTATTAAGATGGTGCCACTTTTCATTTGTAAAACAGCTTTACCAATATCATCCTTGCTACCACCGTAGCTTTTCGCGAAAGCACGTTCGCCGCCTTTATCTACTTTTAATAAATAGATTTTTTCTGCTCTAGCATTATCTCGGTGGGAAAGGGTACGTCCAGTAAAATAGTAGCCTCCATCTAGGGCTTCGGTTACGCCCATAGCCGCATCGTGATCATCGCCACCATAGTCTTCACTCCAAAGCTCATTCCCATATTTATCAATTTTGGCAGCCCACACATTCTCACCATCAGAACGAGTAATCGTCGAACCAGCTAAGACATAATCTCCTGTACTAGTGACAATGACATCCTCCACCTTTTCCTCATTTCCTCCAAAAGTTTGTAGGAGGACTTCCTCCAGGTCTTGATTGATTTTCATCAGATAAACACGACCTTTAGGGCGAATACTGTTTCCAGTGATGACGATTTCGCCTTGGGTATTTTGAGCTATCGCTCTAACTTGTTCGTAGCTTTTGTTGCCAAAGCTGGCTTCTTTGATGAGCTGTGGACCTTCCTTGCTAAGGTCGTATTGCACTACCCAGATATCGTTAGCGGCTTGATCATTTTTGTAGCCAACGGCGGTCACTCTGTTTTTTAGAGGGTTATAGCTAATATCTAGAAAGGCATCATTGCCGGAGGTGCCTTCATTATGGCTCCAGATGATTTGACCCTCTTCATCTGTACATACGAGCCAGGCATCCCTTTTACCTTTGGTGTTCGTACCTGTATATCCAGCGATTATCAAACGGCCGTTATTGGTTTGTGTCACCGCATGGAAGCCTTCGTCGAAGCGCCCTCCATAATGTTTGGCAAAAATTATTTGCTGTCGGCGAGGATCAAGAATTTGTAACAGACCATCCTTCTTTTGCCCAAAAGACTCAGTTGTGCCTACCGCGATAATATTTCCATTTGTGATTTCGGTGATGTTTTCGATAAATTCTAAACCAGAAAGGGGCTTTTGCTCAATACTGAGTACCTCTGTCAGCTGGGCCCAGGTGGAGATAGGTATTATAATACATAGTAAGACAATAACTCGTTTCATGATATTAAATCTTTCGTTGTAAGGGATGTTTTATAAATAGTGTGTTGAGTTGATAAAATATGATCGCTTTTGGAATGAAATCTTTTCCAAAAATAAACCATTCTTGACAAAGGCTTGGTATTGAGCGTAGTACTTAATATATCTTTTTGAAGGGGATTCTTCTTATTGTACTTCGAACTTTCAGGTTTTGCGAGGGTTCTCTAGAGTAGAGAATATTTCTTCCGAGGAATAGGAAATCGAATAAGGGGTGGTTATTTTTGCACCACTTTTGTCTAAAAATACAAGAAAAAATGGCTTTTACAGAATCAAATATGCTACCATTAGGTACAAAGGCACCAGATTTCACTTTACCAGACACCATTTCAGGTAAAGATTTAAACTTGGCAGATATGCAGTCTGATCAAGCGACCGTAATTATGTTTTTGTGTAATCACTGTCCCTATGTGATTCATGTCAACGAGGAAGTAGTGCGCTTAGCTGCTGAATATCAAGCAAAAGGAGTCAAGTTCATTGGTATTAGTTCAAATGATGCAGTGAACTATCCACAAGATGGGCCAGCCGAGATGACCGAACATGCCGCGGAAACAGGATATAACTTTCCCTACCTTTATGACGAGTCGCAGGAAGTGGCCAAGGCCTACGATGCAGCATGTACACCTGACTTCTACGTTTTTGATGGGGAGATGAAATTGGCTTACCGAGGTCGTTTGGATGATTCCAGACCGAAAAATGATCACCCACTGACCGGAAAGGATTTGCGTGCGGCTATTGATAGTGTATTGGCGGGCGAGCCAGTGTCAGATATCCAATATCCGAGTGGTGGTTGTAATATTAAGTGGAAGAAGTAAGCGTTTGTCTCTTACATTTCAATCTCGAAGTATACTTCATTTAGAGGTAATTCGATGGCACAGGTTTGGAAGGTGAAAATGCTTTCCAAGCCTGCAATAGGTTCTCTGACCACCCAGGTATTCTTGTCATCCTTGTAAAAGGATTCAATCCTAGCTTCATACTGGTTGACTAATACATATTCTTGCAGAGATGGAATAGTTCGGTAAACTTCAAACTTACTGGATCGGTCCTTTTCGGCAGTTGATTTAGACAAAACCTCAATAATGATTTGAGGATTTAAAAGCGTATTGAAATCATTGTCTTTAATCTTTTTGGGTTCTAAAGAGATGACAAGATCAGGGTAATAATATCGATTTAAAGCTTCACAGTATACCCTCAAGTCATTTGATCTGACTTTAAAATTTTTGATGATCCTAGAATAAGGAAATAGTAAACCCCCGATATTAAAAACAATATCATTGTGGTTAAAGCTTGCTCCGCCCATAGCAATGATTTTACCGTCTTCATACTCATGTTTTTGGTCAGAAGACGCTTCCAGTTTGAGGTAATCTTCCTCACTCACATTATTTCCTGCTATGGTGGCTATGTCCATCGGAATAGATTTTTACTCCAACAATATTTTTTAAATATAAGCAAAATAAAACAATTTAACAAGGTGCTGTCTAGGACAAATACTTGCCTACAATTGGCATTCGGCGTCCCATTCCAAAAGCTTTTGGACTCACCCTCAAAACGGGTGCCGTCTGGTGCCTCTTGAACTCATTGATGTTCACCATACGTAGGACTCGGCGTACCAATTGCTCATCGTATCCAGCGGCGATGATGTCTTGCGGGTCGGTTTGTTTTTCGATGTATAGATAAAGAATTTGGTCCAGGACTTCATAATCAGGAAGACTATCAGAGTCTTTCTGGTCTGGCCTTAATTCTGCGGAAGGTGGCTTATTGATAATGTTCTCCGGTATGATCTCCTGCGCTTGATTGATAAAGTGGCATAGTTCAAAGACCTCTGTTTTATAGACATCGCCAATGACCGAAATACCTCCACACATATCGCCATAGAGGGTGCCGTAGCCAACGGCCATTTCACTTTTGTTGGAGGTGTTCAAAACGATATTACCAAACTTATTAGAGAAGGCCATCAGCAACATTCCCCGCACGCGAGCCTGTATGTTTTCCTCTGCTAAACCAAAGGATTTGGCCCAGAAATGGGGCTCCAATGCTTTCATATAAGACTGGTACATGGGTTCAATAGGAATGATGTCGTATTGTGCTCCCAAGTTTTGTGCCAGCTGACGCGCATCTTCCACCGAATGATCCGAAGAAAACTGCGATGGCATCAAGACCATACGCACATTGTCTTGACCAAGGGCACGTACAGCGAGTACAGCAGTTAGGGCAGAATCAATACCTCCAGAGAGGCCAAGAATCGCTTTTTTGAAACCCAATTTCCCAAAATAATCCTTGATGCCCATAATGATCCCATCGTGGATGAGCTGCATCTTATTCTTGTCCTGCTCTTGAGCTTGACTACCAGCAACCACCGCTTCTAAATCATAGACCTGGATATCTTCGGCAAAGTAGACCATCTCGTCATAGACCTTTCCATTGGGAGATAGGACCAAGGAGCCACCATCGAAAAGAATCTCCGTCTGTGCACCCACTTGATTGACATAAAACAAAGGCAAGTGATACGTGGCTACATTGGCTTGTAAGGTGTGGATCCGCTCTGCGGCGTGATCATAAGCAAAAGGAGAAGCCGAGACATTAATCATCAGGTCTGGCTGCTGTGGGAGTAGCTCATCCATTGGACAGACGGTGTACATTGGGTTCTCATTTCCGAGATTCCACATATCTTCACAAATGGTCAGGGCAATGCGTTTGCCTTTGTATTCTATGATGTCCCATTGAGAGGCAGGTTCGAAGTAGCGGTATTCGTCAAAGATATCATAAGTGGGTAAGAGTGTTTTGTGTTGTACCTGCTGGATTTTTCCATCTGCTAGAAAATAGGCAGAATTGTAGAGGTCTTTTCCTTCGATAACTGGATTCTTGCTGACCGAACCTACAATAATGGCGATACCATCGGCTGCTTTAGCCAGTTGAGCTACCGTTTCTTCTGCTAGTCGTATGAAGTCATCAAACTCCAGGAAATCGCGTGGCGGATAACCTGTAGTGGCTAGCTCGGCAAAACAAACAATGTCTGCTCCTTTGGCTTTTGCAGTATCGACCGCTTCGACCATTTTGGCAAGGTTGCCTTCAAAGTTTCCAATATGGTAGTTGAGTTGTGCGATGGCAATTTTCATGGACTATTTTTTAACGTATGTCTTTACTGGTACGTTTACAATTATTTGGGTATAATAGTAACAAAAATACACTTAGTTAGTTTAAAAACAAAACTAAGTTTATAAATCTATGCAGCTAAGCCGCGCATATTTTTGTAACTTTGAGTTGTAGACAAAAATAGAATAAATTTGCATGAGTAATTTTGTTGTATCAGCAAGAAAATATAGACCAAATCGCTTCGAGGATGTAGTGGGGCAATCGCATGTGACGAATACCCTAAAGAATGCACTCAAGAACGACCATTTGGCTCATGCTTTTCTTTTTTGTGGACCAAGGGGTGTAGGCAAAACCACCTGTGCTCGTATCTTGGCCAAGGTACTTAATTGCCGAAATGCTCAAGAGACCTTTGAGCCTTGTAACCAATGTGACTCCTGCCTCTCTTTTAATGAGAATGCCTCCTTCAATATTACGGAGCTTGACGCAGCTTCGAATAATAGTGTAGAACATATTCGTGCTTTGATCGAGCAGGTCCGCTTTCAGCCTCAACAGGGCGACTATAAGGTGTTTATTATTGATGAGGTGCATATGCTTTCTCAGCAGGCCTTCAATGCCTTTTTGAAGACACTAGAAGAGCCACCTTCGTATGCCATTTTTATCTTGGCGACTACCGAGAAACATAAAATTATTCCGACCATACTTTCGCGTTGCCAGATTTTTGACTTTAAGCGGATTCAGGTAGAATCGATGGTTGAGCACTTGCGGAGTATTTGCCAAGAAGAAGGTATCACGATTGATGAAGAAGCCCTGCATGTCGTGGCGCTAAAGGCCGACGGGGCACTGCGAGATGCTTTATCCATATTTGATCGCATTGTAGCTTTCTCAGGCAAAGAGATCAAATACCAAGATGTCATTGAGAATCTCAATGTGCTGGATTATGACTATTACTTCAAATTGGTTGATAACTTGCTGGTAGAAGATATTTCCTCAGTGATGCTCCTTTTTGATGAGATTCTAAAAAAGGGTTTTGATCCCGACATCTTTTTAAGCGGCTTGTCAGAGCATCTGCGCAATATTTTAGTTGCAAAAGATGAAGCGACGCTGGGATTGCTGACCTTGAGTCAGGGCTTAAAACAGCGCTATCTACAGCAGGCACAAAAAGCTTCGAGTACCTTTATCTTGACAGCGCTCAACCTTGCCAACGACTGTGATATCCACTATAAAACTGCTCGAAATAAGCGCCTCCACGTAGAGATGGCCTTAATCAAGATGAACTACATCTACCGAGCGGTAGCCATCAACGATGGGCAAGTCGCTGCTTTACCGGAAAAAAAAACGCCTGATTTAAGCCTTGCAGCTGTTTCGGAGACTAAGCCACAAGAAAATTTACTCCAAGAATCGGAGGAAGAA
>JBELML010000098.1:0-24505 GCA_042095835.1 Saprospiraceae bacterium | reverse complement strand
TCTCCCAGTCTCCCAGTCTCCCAGTCTCCCAGTCTCCCAGTCTCCCAGTCTCCCAGTCTCCCAAGCCTACCTATATTCCTCTTTCAAAAGTGCTTTATAAACTTTCTTCACCTTCTCTACTTTGGGTCTACTTACTCTGACAATATAAGCATTACTTGGATTATGTTCGTAGTAATCTTGGTGGTAACCTTCGGCGGTCCAAAACTCCTGGTATTCAGAAAGTGCCGTGACGATTGGATTCTGAAAAGACCCGTCTTCGTTTTTCTCCTGAATGACTTTTTCAGCGAGTGCCTTTTCCTCAGCACTACGGTAGTAGATTTCAGAGCGGTATTGAGGACCAACATCTGGCCCTTGGCGATCCTTGGTGGTGGGATCATGAGCCGTGAAGAAAATGTTGAGCAATGTTTCATAATTGATGACCTCCGGATCGTAGTAGATTTGTATAGCTTCTGCATGTCGAGTACGTCCACTTGCGACTTGGTAATAAGTCGGATACTCGATTTTACCACCAGAATAGCCACTGATGACATCTACTACACCATTAATTTGTTCGAAGGAGGCTTCGGTACACCAGAAACAACCACCAGCGAAGGTCGCTTCGGCATAATTCTCATAAGCTTTGTCGGCTACATAGTCTTTAATTTTAAAGACTTCCTTATTTTGCTTGCTTTCTCCGGTGGTTTGTCCAGTTTGGGCGTTACAAGCAGTGAGCATGATCAGTACTAGCGTCAGCAATATACTTGATTTCTTCATTTGCGTTTTATTTTTGATAGATTGGGTTAATTTTTTGCTTTTAAAACTGTAGGGTTTAATTTTAGTTGCAATATTACTATTTCTTTAGAAAACCGTAACATAAGAGTTAGGGCAAACGCATTAAAATAAAAACTTAAAAAGAAATGAGTATTTCTCGAAATTAAGTGCAAAAAGGCCATAAGTGAAGTGCGGGATGCCGCCTAGGCATTGTCTGAGCGGAGCGAGTTTGGCTAGGCAAGATTTTTTTGCTTCGTTTTTGTATCGAATGATCCCGAAGTAAATTCGGGAAAGATGCTAGAGCGGTTTTGAATTGGAGTTTCAGTAGGAATTATAAAAAAAATGCAGGATAATTTTTTGGTGCGTTTGTTCTACAAAAGAATAGCATTACTACGACAATACAAGCCTATTATTCGTGAAATTCTTGATTGACACATATTGGCAAACATCACTATTTTAGCACTTCATCATATCACCATATAATCATGGACACACCTATCAAACGTAGCCCAGGAGGCTTTATCCCACCGGATGATCAGCCTTTTGTCATCGGCAAATCTTGGTTTCTAGGAATCGGGATCGACACCTATGCACATTGGCGGCAACTCAATAATGCGGTGCGGGACATGGAAGTCATCTACCAACTCTTGGTCAAGGAATATGATGTTGACCCTGATCATTCCTTGATCATTAGAAATGAAGAAGCTACCGAAGACGGCATTATCCGACATCTTCAAAAGCTAGTTGATGAGGTAGAACCCATTGATAAAGTACTTATTTATTATTCTGGGCACGGTCACCTGAGTGCCAATGGGAAAAGAGGTTCTTGGGTGCCACAAGATGCCGACAAGGACAGCCCGGCCAAGTATGTGCGCAATAGCACCATCCTGGAATACCTGGAGGATATTGATTCTTTACATACTTTATTGATCACCGATGCCTGCTTCAGTGGCTCCTTATTTCGACCAGGAGGAGCCTCAAGAGGGGACGATTTGGTGATGGAAGAGATGGAGTCTAAATCATCCCGCTGGGCCTTGTGCTCTGGGCGACACGATCAGGAGGTGATGGATGGGCCCTCTGGTGGGAACAGCCCTTTTGCAGATGCCTTACTAAAAATCTTATCTGAAAATCAAGCAGACCTACTGAATATCGGAAAAGTAGTAGACCAAGTCATTAGTGCGAGCGCCCAACACTATAAAATACAATCGCCTTTAGGCAATCCTATTAATGTAGAAGGTCACGATTGGGGTGGCGAGTACATTTTTAGAAGACAAATTTCTGACGATCTTCTTTGGAAACATACACAAAAGCAAGATACCCTAGCTGCTTATTCCAACTATATCCTTAAATCACCCAACGGGAAATATATTGAGCAAGCCAACCAGGCGGTAGAGTATATCCAGGAGGTGGAAGCCTGGATGAAAGTTTCCTTAGTACATCAACGATTGGCTTACCAAAGTTTTCTCAATCAATTTCCTGAAGGAAAATACCAACCTCCGGCATCTATTTTATTAAACTATTTCAACAATGCCCCAAAATCTCTTCCTGAAGAACTGGTCGAAGCGCCGGCAGTGATCGAAGAAGTGATCATGCCAGGCTTAAATCCTAATCCAGTAGAGGAAGAACCCTTTACCTCAAATACAAATACCGAAGGCTCTGTATTTGAAGATTTCGAAGAAGTCATAGGTATAGATGATGATGCATTAGAAGCCTTACCTGGTCTTGAAGAATCCGAGATAGACAGTAGCCCTGCCCCTAGTAGGCCCGAGGAGGCTCCAGATTGGGAAGCATTAACAGCAGGGTTTTGTGTGATTTTGGATGCAGGTCATGGTGGAATAGATCAAAACGGGCATTATGTTTCTGCACCGAATAAGTTGGCGGTCCATCCGATTGGCGATTTTCATAAAGGCTCTACCTTCTACGAGGGTGCCTGGAATAGGAAAATGTTGGAAAGAATAGCCAAAGTATTTACTCAAGCCGGTATCCCTATCATGGTGGTGAGCAATCAGGTAGAAGATACATCGGTGAAGCTGAGAGCGAACATGGCCAATCGCTATGCCAAAAAATATAATCGGAGTCTATTTATTTCTATTCATACCAACTTCAGCCGCAATCCTTTGAAACGTGGTTTTGAAGTCTATTATGCTTCTAAAGCGGGAGAGCATTTTGCTAGCCTTTTAGCCAAGCAGGTACACGAGCAGATGGGGGAGCTTATTGCTTTCAAGAGAGATCCGAGCAATGTCTTAAGAAAGGCTCGTTTTTACCTGTTATTAGCAACGGGCATGCCCGCTATCTTAGTCGAACATTTGTACTATAGTAATTTAGAGGATGCCAAATTGCTGATGGAGGAGGAAGTACTCGACCAATTCGCTCAAGCTTATTTGGAGATGGTAAAAGCACATCTTTTGGCGGCTGCTTCAGAAGAAAAGTAGAATTTTTTATTTTTTTTTTAAAAGCTGGTCATACTTCAAATGCTGGTAACACATAGAAGTGAAATCAATAATTAATCACTTTTAATTCTTTACCATCATGAAAACTTTATTTACCACTTTAATCGCTTTCTTCCTTTTTACTGCTCTAGGAACTGCTCAAATCACTTATCCTGGCCATGCAAAACTGAGAACAATCAAGACAAAACCTGTTTTGAAGTATCCTACTCAATTCCAAGTAAAGAGAAATTGTCCAGACTTAGCCGCGCATCAAATCCAATTCCAAAAATTGTCTGGTGGCCAATATAGTGGACGCGTACGGATCAAAGGCATCGTTAAAAATGTAGGGAAACAACACTTTTATACCAATCCATCTCAAATGTCGGTGATCCTTTATGAAGTACATCCTGGCGGTAGACCAAGAGTTGTAGCCAAAAGAAGCTTCGCAAGTATACCCGCAGGAAGAACAGCCTCTGTATATTTTGATAGAAATTGGTCTACTTCTCATGAGTTTCCACCAAGCTACCGTTTATGTGTGACTTATGATCCAGATATTAAGCTAGATAGCAATCCTAAAAATGATGATTGCAATAGTGCTAATAATTGTAAAACACGCCAAGGTTCAGAAGTTAACCTCCTATTTCGTAGAGGTTCTTAAAATCGAAAAAATCTCAGCGTTTATTGATCGAAATATAAGCGTCAACCCTAAATCTTTGGGTTGACGCTCTTTTTTATGGAAGCCTACTTTATAGATTTCTTCTGATTACCTGAATTTCTCTTCGGAGGCAGTCATTGGCTATACGCTCGATGATTTCGGTGACTTGGCCAGCGCCTACAATTCCTTTTTGTAAGGCCCTTTGGTTATTGCTTGTATAGGCTTCTGTAATATATTTGGTGTAAACCTTCAATTGACCATTGATTAAATCCTCTATCTGTTGTGCTTCCTGGATGAGGGTTTTGTTTTTTGTGCGCATGAGAATCATAGTTATCTTTCCTCCCTGCCGTTGTAGATCAGATTGCAAATGCTCAAGGGAGGTAAAGGCTCCCTTGTTTAAAGTGTTCTGATAAGCTTCGACCAATCCATCTAATTGATCGAGACTGTTGAGGGCATGATCGTAATATTTTTGAGCCTGAGTAGTGGCCTTGCCAATGAATAAAAAACTCATTAAAAAAAGGTACTTGTACATGATATTTTGGTTGGATAAATAAATAATACCCCAAAATAAGCCGACCTCAATCCCCAAAATCACTCCCTTTACAAGTGCTGGAATTGAATAAAGAATTGTCACCTCACTAGGGATGGATGTGTTGTTTAGGAAAACTTTTGATAAGGTACATTGAGTTGAACTTTGACCCCACTACCACTCTTGGTAAGATATTCTAATCGATATTTTCCACTTGGACGGTAATAGGCCAGTCGATCTTTTATGATTTGGGTGGATCTGGATCGATGCACCTCGGGTTCCATCTGGAAACCTAGGCCATTATCTTCTACAATGATTCTAAGGATTTGATCGTTGAGGAGAAAAGTGAAGTGGATATTGATTTTTCCCGGATAATCGATGTCTCTAAAACCGTGTTCAATAGCGTTTTCTACTAAAGGCTGAATCAATTGACTAGGAATGGCTACCTCATCTAAAAGGTAATCTGGAGCTTCAATCGAATAGCTAAATAATTGATTAAACCGCAATTTCTGGAGTGCCAGGTAGTTTTCTAAGCTTGTTATTTCGGATCGCAAATCAATAAATTCCTCAAAGCTTTGCTCCAGGGTTTGCCGCATTAATTGAGCAAAACGCCCTATATAACGGAGCTGGTCTTTTTTGTCTTCAGATTTAGCTACCAAGCTTTGAATCGAAGCTAGGGCATTAAAGAAAAAATGGGGATTCATCTGTGCTCTTCTCAAGCGTTCTTGATGGGCAAGTGCTTTGCGCTGCTCTAGGAGCGTACGCTGCCTCCAGAACAGGAAAGCACCCATTAAAACAACCAAGGATAGACCAAGGATAGAAAAAATGTAGAGGCGGCTTCGCTGTAGCTTGAGGTCCTGTATTTCAGCATCTTGACGCAATTGTAAATTCTCTTTTTCTTTTATGACTACCTGATTTTTAGCGGCTAAGTTTTCGATTTCGGCAAGGATTTCCTGATCCTTAATACTATCTCTTAATGCCACCATTTCTTGGTAAACCCTGAGGCTGTTTTGGTAGTCTTGCTGTTGAGCATAGATTTGATAGTATAAGTCCAGAATGGCTATACGATCCGTTTTATGATCGCCAGTATTCGCAATGATTTCTGCTTTTTTTACCTGCTCAAGCGCTTGAAAGGTTCGGTTTTTAGCGAGGTTGATTTGACTCAATCGCAGTAGGGCCATAATTTCAGCATCTGCCAGTCTATGTATCCTAGCATTTTGGAGGGCTTCCTTGGCTAGTGTTGCCGCTTTTTTATACTGTTGTTTCTTGATATACATGGAGGAGAGGTTCCCTGCTTTTTTAATGCTTGAGATGGTTGATCCACGTGCGATATCCATATCGTAGCCTTTTTGCAAATAGTAGATTGCACTGTCTATTTGCTCTAAATTGGCATAGGTCATCGACAAGTTATTCAGGGCCATGGTGTAGTATTGCTCTTCTCCAAATTCTTCACTCAATTGGAGGAGCTTTTTTGAGAACTTTAGTGCTTTTCGGTACTCTTCTAAGCGATAATGAATGATGACCAAGCGGCTATAGTAGGCGATCTCTTGCCGAGGATTAGGGGCCTTGTCTAGGAAAGGGCGAGCTTGAATCAAAGCTTCATAAGCGGCTCTAAATTGTCCTTGCTTAGCCTTGTTCTCAGAAAGGTTGATCAAAAAAAGCGTAGGCAACGTATTCTTTAAACTGTCGTTGAATACACCACTTGGCGTCTGCTCCAGGATACGCAGACCTTGCTCATAATAGTCAGAACTGCCGGGAAGATCATTTTTATAATAGGCATAAATAAAGCCAAGACAATAATGCGTCTTGATAATGCCTAGCTGTTCCTTGTACCGTTTAAATCCGCCTAATGCCTGCTGAGCGAGTTGATGACAAAGTGCAGGGTCAGCATCATCCAGGTAAGAGGCGAAGTAGTAATTCGCCCAATAGTAATCGACTTGGGAGGAGTCGCCGCGCGTCTGATCAAAAAAGTCAGGGGCTTGTTGGATAATACGCGCAACTTCGTGCCTGGATTCCATTGTAAAGAAATCCGCGGCAGTGTATCGCTGGTCAGCATCTTGACCATAAATACCAAGGCTTAAAAAAATAAAGCATAGGGACGCAACCACCTCTTTTCGTACATACATGTTCATTGTTTTTAACACAGAGACGGCATCATATAAACACAAAATTCTCTTAATTATTTCCTGAGCAAGACGAATAAATATGCTCTTAAGAATATATGAGGCTTTTATGAAAATTATAATGATTTAAGAGAGGCCACAAAAGCTAAGTAGACAAACATCTCTATATCACTACTTCTCGATATCTCCATATCACTACATCACCACACCACTACTTCTCCACATCCCCATATCACTATATCTCCACATCCCCATATCACTACATCACTACACCACCATATCTCCACATCACTATATCCCCACACCACCAATGTCTATAGAAAATTGTATTTTTAGAATAATACCAAAATACAGCACATAAAAATGCAACGAAGACAATTTAATAAGACCATTTTGATGGGAGGAGCGGCTTTAGCGGCAAGCTGCACCACGGGCTTAGCTCAAACCAGTAAAAACAAGAAATTGGGTATTGCTTTAGTGGGCTTAGGCTCTTATAGTACCTATCAATTAGCTCCGGCTTTGCAGCAAACCAAATACTGTGAACTGGCTGCCATTGTAACAGGAACACCAGAAAAAGAAAAAATTTGGGCCGATAAATATGGTATAACCAAGGAGCATATTTATAATTACTCCAACTTTGATAATATCGCGAATGATCCGGCTGTGGATGCCATCTACGTAGTTTTGCCCAATGCCATGCATGCTGAGTTTTGCATTAGAGCTGCCAAGGCAGGGAAGCACGTGATCTGTGAAAAACCCATGGCTGTATCTGTCGAAGAGTGTAATGCCATCATTGATGCCTGTAAGAAAGCGGGTGTGACACTAGGCATGGGATACCGATTGCACTCGGAGCCACATACCCAAGAAATAAAGACAATGGTAGCGGAGGAGACTTATGGCAAAACAAGGTATGTCTCAGCGGAGGCTGGTTATAAATCAGGCAACAATTGGGATCAATGGCGCTTCAATAAAGCCCTTTCAGGTGGAGGAGCATTGATGAATATGGGCGTCTATGCCCTTCAGGGAGCGATTTATGCGGTAGGAGAGCAGCCGATCTCGGTATCGGCTCAAGAGTTTAGTACGATGCCTGAGAAATATAAAGAAACGGACGAGACGATAACGGCCCAACTAGAGTTCCCTGGCGGAGCGATGGCAAATATTTTCACTTCTCATCATGCCAAAGGAGATCGCCTATATGCTGCTTGTGACAAGGGATGGTTTCAGCTTGACAAAGCCTATGGTTATGGACCTAATCATGGCTTTACTTCTGATGCTAAGGAGATTACCTTTCCTCACTTTTCTCAGCAAGCTTTACAAATGGATGATTTTTCTAAACACGTTTTGGAGGGAACACCTAATATCGCACCTGGAGAAATGGGCTTGCGCGATATGATTATAGTGGAGGCGATCTATGAATCGATTGCAAAAGGCGGCTTGAAGATTGATCTTGATCTGAAGGCCTACGCCGGACTTTAGGACTAATACAAAAAGAAAAGGGATCAAGCCAATGAAGACTTAATCCCTTTTTCCTTTTTAGATAAATACTACCATCTATCTCTACGAGGTGGTCTGCGATCTTCTCTTGGACGAGCTTCGTTAACCACTAGGTTTCTTCCTCCGAATTCTACTTGATTGAGGCTAGCGATAGCATCTTGTCCTCCATCTTCCATTTCGACAAATCCGAAACCTCTTGGACGACCAGTATCGCGGTCAGTGATTAAATTAACAGAGTTAACTGTTCCGTACTCTGCAAAAAGATCTGTTACATCATCTTGTGTAGCAGAAAATGGTAAATTACCAATATAAATTTTTGTTGCCATTATAAAATAGCTTTGTGACCTAACAGAGAAATTGTGCGCAGGTCAGGAAACTAACAATGCAACAAATTATCCTTCGATCCGATTAAAAAACGTCACAAAGATAACTCTTTTAATTTTATGTTTCAAGCTTTAGTAATCCATAGCGTTAAATTTGCTAAATATCCGCGATTCTCTTGCCCTAGATTAGCCTTGAAAACCCTTGTATAGCTAGACTTTAGGCAGATTTTACACCTTAGCTCAAACCTAAAAAAAATGCAATTTTCTAGGAATAAAGTCCCTCGGAATTATGGCCATTTCAACTATAAATTAAAGTATATTTTTTCTTGGCATAATCCATGAAATAGGAGAAGTTGAGAGATTCGCCTGTGATTTTTTGACACAACTCATCTGCGGTATATCGTTGACCATGCTCATGGATTTGATTCCGCAGCCATTTCAAAAGTAAGCTGGTCTCTCCTGAAGCGACTTTGTCTTCTAAACCATCAATTTCCTTTTCTGCTTGCGCATAAAACTGAGCGGCATAAAAAGAACCCAGTGAATAGGTGGGGAAGTAGCCAATACTACCGTGCGACCAATGAATATCTTGCAGACAACCGGTGTTGTCATCCTGAATATCCAAACCTAAATAAGACTTGTACTTATTGTTCCAAATTTCGGGGATATCTTTCACCTGTAGGCTATCCTCAATCAAGGCTTTTTCGATTTCATAGCGGATCATGATATGGAAATGATAATGCAACTCATCACTTTCTATCCGGATAGGAGAGGGGATTACCTTATTGATGCCTTTGAAAAAAGCCTGTTCATCGACACCCTTTAATTGCTCCGGGAAATACTGTTCAATCATAGGATAAAAGCCTTTACAAAAAGCCATACTTCTTCCTAAATTATTCTCATACAATCTAGACTGAGATTCGTGAATACCCAATGAGATGGCTCTACCCAAAGGCATGCCATATTGGGTAATGGGTAAACCTTGTTCGTAGAGTGCATGTCCTAATTCATGGATACAACTCCAGCACATATTGGCGAAGTTGTTAGGATCTATTATGGTAGTCACCCGTACATCGTCTGGACCAAAATTGATGGTAAAGGGATGCGGAGATTTGTCTTGCCTTCCCTTCTTAAAATTATAGCCTAGCTTGTCAAGCAGCTCTAGACTGAATTTCCATTGGGTATCTTCCGGATAGGCTTGATATAGGAAAGAATCATCGACTTGCTGCTGCTCTCGGATTGCGCCTGCAAAATCTACCAACTGATTTCTAACATCGGTAAATAAGCGATCTAATTGAGCCGATGAGTATCCCGGTTCAAATTCATCTAGCAAAGCGTCGTAAGGATGCTCCTCAAAACCTAAGATATGAGCTTCTTCTCTTTTGATTTGTATAAGATCTTCCAAAGCTGCCTGGAAAAGCTTAAAATCATTTGCTTGGCGGGCGGCAATCCAATCATGATAAGCTTTGGAGATGGCATTGGTACGGCGCATCACAAATGCCTCATCAAAACGCACTGCTCGCAGGTAATCTTTCTTTACCAGTCGAAAGTTGATCATTTGATCCTCGCTTAGGTCTTTTAGTCCCGATTCGAGCTCCCCAAGGAGATCTTCCATTTTGGAGGAGGTAAACATTTGATGAACCAGACCCGTAAGGGTGGCAAGCTGCCTTGATCTACTAGCTACACTTTGCTCTGGAAGGTTGACTTCCTTGTCCCAATGTAGTAATGCCGTGGCATAATTAAGATCAGTAATCTTTTGTACGTACTCGACAAAATTCTGATAGGCTTGATTCTCCATAGCTCGGTTGATTTTGCTTCGCTTTACTATTCTGGTCGCTGACTTCTATCAAAACTAGAGTAGGTAGCTAAGAAAAAGCAAACCCACCCTGCCAAGAACAAGGTACCACCAATAGGTGTAATCGGACCTAGCCAGGAACCCAATTCAATAATTTCTTTAATACTCAACAAGTAGATTGAGCCACTGAATAAAATAATACCAATAAAGAAAAGCCAGCCGGCATACCAAAGGTATTTTTTTCTGCCAAAGTGCCCTAAGACACCAATAACGGCCAACATAATTGTATGGTAGAATTGATAACGAATACCTGTGTTGAAGGTTTCAAGGCTTTCAGCACTGATATAGTTTTCTAAAGCATGGGCACCAAAGGCACCAAGAATTACAGCAGTAAATCCAGAGAGCGCTGCTAAACGCAGAAATTGTTTTCTCATCATGGGGGTAGTCCCAGTTTTCGTTAGATAAATAAATAGATCCTACGAAAAGGGGAAGTTATAGCGTGATATTATTATTTATGAAGGTGAAAATAAAATATAACTGTTAACTTCTCTTTCGGGTGTTCAATTTCCAAATATAATGTCTTTTTTTAATCTCTTAATTTTATTTGGATTTATTTTTCTCAAACCAAGCTAAAACATAGCTCACTTTGTTGATTAAATTACTAGGTCTGGCCGCGATTCCGTGCCCCGCATCTTGTATTCTCACTAGAGCAGTAGGTACTTTCTGTAGTTTGAGGGCCGCATAATACTGCTCGGTTTCAGACATCGGCGTGCGGTAGTCTTTTTCACCCGTAAGTAGCATCGTTGGCGTTTTGACATTGCCCACTAGGGAGATAGGAGAGCGTTTCATATAGTGCTCCGGCGCATTCCAAGGATAATCAGGGAACCAGTATTTGGAGAAGAAAGCTGGATTATCAGCATGTAAGACAAAGCTGTACCAGTTAATGACTGGTTTGGCCACTACGGCGGCCTGGAAACGGTCTGTTTTGCCTACAATCCAAGCGGTCAGTACACCACCGCCACTGCCTCCAGTGACGTACAGTTGATCAGTATCGATATATCCTTTTTCTATCACCGCATCAACACCACTGATGAGATCGTCATAATCCTGATTGGGATAGTTGTGGTGGATAAGATTACCAAAATCATTGCCGTAGCTACTACTTCCTCTAGGGTTAGTGTAAAGCACTACATATCCCGCAGCCGCATACAATTGAACCTCCATTGAGAACCGATCACCGTAGTTGGCAAATGGACCTCCGTGTATTTCTAGCAGTAAAGGATATTTCTTATTGGGATCAAAGTTAGGTGGCTTACAAATCCAACCTTGGATTCGCTGTTGGTCATAAGAAGATTCGTACCATATTTCTTCTACCTCTCCTAAAGCTTTACGCTTGAAAAGGCTGGCATTCACCGCTGTTAATCTATTGATATCGCTTCCTTTTCCTACTGCCAAATCAGCTGGGTGGTCAGGTGTAGAATGCGTGAAGGCATAAGTCCCATTTTTACTCGTGCTAAAGGCACCACCACCATAAGGTCTACCGATAGAAAGCCCACCAACGTTTTTGCATAAATCTTTTACTTTTCCATTCAAATCTATGAAAGCAATACGGGTGTTGCCTTCGGTATCATATTGGAAATATAGCCCAGAATTATCAGCGGCCCATTGGATATTATTAACCTGTCGATCAAAGCCGGTACTTACTAGTTTGGAATCATTGCCTTGAGCATTCATTACGTAAAGCTGACTGATCTGGTAGCCCAGGTATTCATCATCGTAGCCCAGGTAGGCCACCTTTTTACCATCGGGAGAGACTTTAGGCGAAGTATCAGGGCCTATGCGATCCGTTAAGGTTTTCAAAGCGCCGGTTTCTAAGTTTACCTGATGGATTTCTGTATTGGATGGAGCATACTCCCAATCTGGTCTGTGATTGGCAGAGAAATAAATGGATTGTCCATCAGCTGCCCAACTGAGGCCACTGCTCACATTAAAATTTCCCCTAGTGATTTGAGTAGCTTGTCCTCCATCTATATCCATTACAAATAAATGTCGGTGTTCATCTGGTAGAAAGCCCGCACCATCGGCACGAAACTTTAGCTTTTCGATGACTTTGGGCCGTTTGGTCCATTGGGCACCTTCGGGTTTTGCGGGCAGTTTTGCCCACTTTTCGGTTTGATAAGGTACGCCCATGATAAAGGCAATGCGGTTTCCATCAGGCGACCACTGAATGCTGCTAGGATTAGACGGAAACCTGGAAAGCTTGACCTCTTTGCCCTCTTCCATCCATCGGACATAAACTTGATTACGGCCTGTTCTGCTGGATTTGTAGAGTAACTTGCTTCCATCGGGCGACCATCTAGGGTTTGATGCTCGATTATCATCAGCGTGTAGTGGAAACTGCTTGGATCCGTCGAGGTTGCTCAACCAAATACTACTGCGATTGCCATCGTTCATGATGTCTTTAGTATTTAAAACATAGGCGATCTGCTGGGCATCAGGAGATATCTGCGGATCAGAAATATATTTTAAGTCAAAAACATCTAACGGCTCTAGTGGTGCAGGTGCCCCTAATTGGGCGAGTAGCTTATTTTGTCCGATCAGCAGTAGAGCGAAAAAGAGTAGGGGAGCGTATAATTTGATTGGGCGCATGGCAAAATGTGTTGTTTTCAAAGGCAATATATAAAAATTGTACATTCTTCATTATTTTGTCCCCACTTCAATACTGTGTAGCATAAGTTAATTGGTATTTTGAAACCTCAGATTTTTGACCAAGACAAGGCGCAACGCAGTATTGGTTAAAAAGATGACTTTCAAAATGCTTAGAAATTTATGTTACACGGTATTCAATACACTGTGTAATAAGTTACTTAACGTTTTGAAGCCATCTTTTAAGCAATCTCTGCGTTATGTACTCGTCCCGATATAAATCGGGACTGCGCCATGCCTTGATCTAGCTTAAAATCTGGTAGTTCAAAACATCAATAAACTTTTTGCACAGTGTATTCAACGGCAAGATTATTTTCTTTCTTGCATAAATACTTCAATAATGGGTAGGAGAACAATCCTTGGCCTTTTTATCATCTGTCTACTTTCAAATGCATGCCAAAAAATGCAGATACCTCTTTCTACCAGCTATGACGATTATCCAGTCTATGATGGAGATGATCTTGGACTTCAGTATAGTACAAACAAAAGTGTATTTAAGGTATGGTCACCTATTGCCAATCAGATGCGCCTACTTATTTACCAAGATGGAGAAGGTGGCCAGCCCATCGATATTTATAAAATGGCCCCTTCTAAAGAAGGTGTCTGGAGCTATCAGGTAGATGCTGATTTAGTAGGGAAATATTATGCTTTTCAGGCTAGAGTAGGGAAAACCTGGAAGCAGGAAGTCGTAGATCCCTATGCCAAGGCGGTTGGTGTTAATGGCGATAGAGGCCAAGTGCTTGACTTTAGCAGCACCAACCCTTCCGGATGGGAGATCGATTCTAAACCTCGCTTGAGGCATAAGACAGATGCCATTATTTATGAACTACACGTACGGGACATCAGTATGCACGAAAGCTCTGGTATCCAGGCAAAAGGAAAGTTTCTGGGTTTGGTTGAAAAAGGCAGTAAATCTCCCGCAGGCCTGTCTACGGGGATTGATCACATTAAAGAATTGGGCGTGACCCACGTTCATCTATTACCGAGTTATGATTTTAAATCTCTAGACGAGCGCAAGCCGGAGGAAAATAAATATAATTGGGGATATGATCCCAAGAATTTTAATGTCCCTGAAGGTTCCTATTCTAGTGATCCTTATGATGCTGCCGTTCGGATTAGAGAGTTCAAAACGATGGTCCAGCGTTTTCATGAAAGAGGTATCGGGGTCATACTTGATGTCGTTTATAACCATACCGGAGATACCGAAAACTCCAATTTCAACCAGCTTGTCCCTGGCTATTATTATCGACAGAATACAGATGGTGGTTTCTCTAATGCCTCGGCGTGTGGCAATGAAACTGCATCTGATCGCCCTATGATGCGCAAGTTTATGATTGAATCGATAGCGCATTGGATGCAGGAGTACCATCTTGATGGTTTTAGATTTGATCTCATGGGCATCCACGATGTCGAAACCATGAATGCCATCAGCGAAGCTGCCCACGCTATCGATCCCAATGTAATCTTGTATGGCGAAGGCTGGACCGCAGGAGATAGTCCCTTGCCCTTAGAGAAAAGAGCCACTAAAGCCAATACACCTCAACTCAAGAAGGTCGCTGCTTTTAGCGATGATATCAGAGATGGTTTGAAGGGGCATGTATTTACCCACGATGCAGCTGGTTTTGCAAGTGGAAAAACAGGGCTAAAAGAAAGTGTGAAATTTGGAGTCGTTGCCTCTACCTTCCATCCTCAATTGGATTATGAGGCGGTTAATTACTCCGACCAGGCTTGGGCCCCAAATCCAACCCAAACCGTCACCTATGTTTCTTGTCACGACAATCATACGCTCTGGGATCGGCTCGTTAATTCTAGATCTGATGTCGATGAAGAGACCAGGAAAAAGATGCACAGACTAGCCCTAGCTTCTGTGCTGACTTCTCAAGGAATCAGTTTCCTGCATGCAGGTTCGGAAATGCGTCGCACAAAGTATGGAGTAGAAAA
This sequence comes from Saprospiraceae bacterium, assembly GCA_042095835.1. GTDB lineage: Bacteria > Bacteroidota > Bacteroidia > Chitinophagales > Saprospiraceae > DATFKA01. The sequence continues at coordinate 9,763 of JBELML010000098.1, read as the reverse complement.
TTCTTTTGAATCACCAGACGCTATCAATAGCATCAATTGGAATTGGAAGGAGGAGCACAATGATGTCTTTGAGTATGTCAAAGGTTTAATCCAACTCAGAAAATCGCACCCAGCATTTAGAATGGACAAGGCTTCGCAAATACGAGAATCACTAACTTTTTTACCCACCGATAGTGATCAGGTGGTAGCCTATGAAATGGGGCCTTATGCCAATGGTGATGATTGGACCACTATTATTGTGGTACTGAATGGTAGCCCCGACAATCAGGTGATACCGATTTCTCCAAAAAAATATGTGCAGGTTGTGGATGGGACGCGCGTCAATCAAAAAGGTTTGTATCAATTCTCAAGTAACACAGTTTTAGTGCCGCCTTATTCTGCCGCCGTTTTGTACGGAGAGGTCGTCACAGCGACCCGATAAAATGACAACTTATTTTAGAAATCAAAATAATTATTACTTTTGCTATTGAGTAAAAACGAAATTCTCAAAACTGTAGTGAATGAAAAGGATAATCCCTGGTGTTTTAATCTTAGGTATAGTGAGTATGGTCAGTTGTGTGCAGGAAGGCCAGCAAGCTGGTTTTGATCAATCAGGTTTGAATATACCTAGAAACCAATCAGACATCTTTGAGTTTATTACCAATGTTGAGGAGGCCAAGGATACCATGCAGCAGCGAGGTCCCATCACTGTGAGTAGAGGTGGCGATTCGATTGAAGTCACAGGATATATGCATGGATCACAGCCTATTATGGTATATGCTAGATACCCAGATAAACAGGAGTGGTACTATCTAAAAGAAAGTAAACTGGTCTTTTTAAAGGAGATGATTAGTGCCAGTACTGGGTCCTCGACTATTGTAGAGAATCACTTTTTTTATAATGACTCTACTTTATTAGGTAATCGTACGAGGAATGCACCAAGTCTAGATTCCTTGATGAAAATATCTTTTTCAGCGATTTCAGAGCAAGCAGGAGATTATAGATTCGACCCCAAGAAGGCTAATGAATCGGCCATAAATTTCATTTACGGCCGATAAAGATTTATTTTTTAAGCTTTGAGAGGCTTACCTACAACGTCAGGTCCACCCGGTAGCCTGGCGTTTTTTATTTTTGGTACTCCTGAAAGAAATTCCAGAATATCTCTGCTGCACGGATGTTATTATGCTCTGGAATACCTCTTGGATAAACATGGCCGAGTCCTTTAAGTACCGCAAATTGGAGTATCTGATTTCCTCCATTGGTCGCTTGATTATACAGGACATTTGTGTGCTTTCTTTTTTCTTCGATTATTGGATCGTTGGCTACTTGCAATAAATTGGTATGTAGTGCGAGTAGCTCTTGCAACCATTCGTCTTGCTGGATGGCCTGAGCAGTAATTGGTAGAGCTTGGTTTCCTCTTCTGCGGACCATATTTGCATCATTTTCACCAATCATCATCAGACATGGTATCGGATTGCTAGCCCTTACAGGTTGATAAATAAGGCTTCCAGTACCTCCCACGGCAGCGAAAATATCTGATAGCTTAGGGATCACTTGGTCTAGGGTGAAACCCATTCCATTGGAGAAGCCCGTCAAGTAAAACCTAGAGGCATCTACTTTGTAGTTTTGCCCCAAGAAGCCAGCGATAGCTCTGATGAAATTGACGTCTTCATGAGCTTGCCCACCCTGGCAAAGTTGGCTCGATTTATTGGAGGTCAACCAATAGTTGCCGGTTTTGGCTTGGCCTGTTTCGCCGTCTTTTATGCAGACTTTGTATCCCGTAGGGAATACGGTGATAATACCTTCTCGTTCGCCCAGCTCCTTCCATCCTGAAATATTGTAGTATTTTTTTCCGGAGCCACCACCGCCATGTAGCATAAAGACCACAGGGTAGGTTTTGTCCGAAGCTGGGTTATACACTGAAGGAAGTTTGACGATAAACTCCCGTTGTAGACCATCTACCTCCATGTTGTACTCCAGGGTAGAGGCCGATTGCCTGCTTAAGGTTGCACTTTGAGCAGAAAGGGATAGAGTGAAAAATCCCATGATGAAAAACATTAAAATTGGATTTGGCTTGTTCATGATATGTATTTTTTAAATGATCAGGTCCAGGTATTTTGCCTAATGCCCGGTATTGATGCAATCAATTCACCTAGGAGACCAGCAAGAAGGCTACTTTTCCCGATAAAAATCCATATTAACAGGCACTTAACAAAATCGCTCCCCACCTATCTTTTCAGAAATGGCATCTATCCTGGTATCCATCTTTCGCTAATTCACTACGCTATGAAAAACCTGCTCATCTGCCTTTGCTTGTTTACATGCTTGATGCTAAGCTGTCATAATCAATACCACGAAGATTCCTTTATAGAGGATGAGATCCAATTAGAAACTCCCCAAACAACCGCTACTTTGGGCTCCAAAGAATTCACAGTGGTCGCAGAAAATGGTAGTAAACGTAAAGTCATCCGAACAGCAGATTATCGATTTCAGGTGGAGGATGTAGAAAAAAGTACCGATTATATCAAAAATGTGGTAGCTACCTTCAGTGGCTATATTTCCAAAATGGACCAGTCTGCGGATAGTCATTCTATTGCTAATTCTATGGAGATCAAACTACCAACTAGTCAGTTTGATGATTTTCTCAATACGATCATTGAGGAATCAATTTTCACCAATTTTAAAAGGATCAATACTAAAGACGTCACCCTCGAATATGTCGATATTCAAGCGCGCTTATCCACCAAAAAAATAGTAAGAGACAGATATGCTTCTATCTTGAGAGATAAAGCCGGAAAAGTGCATGAGGTGCTAGAAGCAGAAGAAAAGATACGGGCCATCCAAGAGGAGATCGAAGCTAAAGAAGCACAACTAAAATATCTACAACAACAGGTACGATTTAGCTCGATTCAGCTGGAGATATATCAAAAAGTCAAGTATAGGACCGAACCCATTGTATACGAAGATTCCTTTCCAGGTAAACTGAAGGCCAGTTTTAGTGGAGGTATGAAATTATTTTCGGGTTTATTGTTGTTTTTAGTACGAATTTGGCCTTTGTTGCTGATTGGAGGGGCCATAATCTTTTGGCAACGTAAACGCATCTTTAAGTTTTGAGTAGCTACCTACAAAGAGGCTTGCCTTTATAAAGCTTAAGTCCAGCGGAATTATATTTTTGTGCTGGACTAAAGTTGCTCAAATGACTAAGACGCTTCCTGCCTTGATCTATGAATTTATAGGAACCTTTTTCCTATGTATGGTTATTGCTCTGAACGCCAATGCTGGCAGTATGAATCTCATCGCTATTGGTACTTTACTCATCGCTATAATCTATGCTACCGGACATATTTCTATGGCTCATTTCAATCCAGCGGTTACCCTTGCTTTCTATCTAAGGGGACGTTTTGCACTAAAATTAGTCTTGCCTTATATCCTTGCTCAATGTTTAGCGGCACTTCTAGCAGCCTTGACGGCTAAATATGCTTTTTCTAGCTCAGGTGACGGAAGCAGCCTAATTGAACAAGTTCCTCCTGCATTTTTGGCCGAAGCTTTGGGGACCTTTGCTTTGGTATTCGTCATTTTGAACGTGGCTACCGCTAAAAATCTACGGGATAATCAGTTTTATGGCTTGGCCATTGGTTTTACGGTGATCGGATGTGGTTTGATCTTTGGTCCCTACTCTGGTGCTGCTTTTAATCCAGCAGTTGCGCTCAGTCAGAGTATTGGTGGTTTTTTTGCTTGGAGTGATTTTTGGCTCTATCTATTGGCCAGTGTGGTGGGCGGGATAGTCGCTACAGTGGTATTTAAAATTTCTAATCCTGACGATTAATTCAAGCGGAATATAATCACCAATATTTCTGGGTTTTGTCACCCAATTTCTAATCTTAAAGCTGTAAATTAGGTCGAAGTATATTGTATTTACAAGAGTAGGTTTACCTATTGCTTTTAGTCGAAAGACGAGCGGGCGGTATATTTTTAAGACCTACTCCTAACCAAAACCAAATTTATATGAATAGAAGGTCATTTCTAAGTCAATCCGCATTGGCCACTGGAGGAATTATGATCGTTCCTCGCTTTGTGCTAGGCGGCAAGGGTTTTATTGCTCCAAGTGATAAAATAAACCTTGGTTTTATAGGTACCGGAAAGCAAAGTGGTGGTTTGGGCAAAAGGCTGCGTTCTTTAGAAAGCATTCAAATGGTTGCGGCTTGTGATATCAACCAAGTCAACCTACAGCGCTTTGTCAAACAAACGAATGAGCAATATGCCGAAATGAAAGGCTATGCCAATTATGCAGGTTGTACCACCTATACCGATTATCAAGCTTTGGTTGAAAATCCTGATTTGGACGCTGTGATTGTAGCTACACCGGATCATTGGCACGCAATCATCTCCATCGCTGCCATGGAAGCAGGTAAAGATGTGTATTGTGAAAAACCGCTAGCGCATACCATTAAAGAGGGGCGTGCAATGGTGAGGGCTGCTGATAAATACGATCGTATCCTACAGACAGGTAGTATGCAACGCTCAGGTGCAGGCTTTAGAAAGGCCGTCAATCTGGTGCGATCTGGCTATATCGGAAAGGTAGAAAAAGTGCTGGTCAATGTAGGTGATCCTGCTAAGGATTATGACTTGCCGGCAGAACCTCTACCCGCAGGTTTAGATTGGGATGCCTGGATCGGTCCAGCTCCTATGCGCCCTTATAACCAGGTCTTGTCACCCCAAGAGGGAGATAAGCGCTGGCCGATGTGGAGACATTACCGTGAGTTTGGAGGCGGTATCTTATCTGACTGGGGCGCGCATATGTTTGATATCGCTCAATGGGGATTAGACAAAGACCATACTGGTCCCGTCAAGTTTATTCCACCATCTGACCCTAGTGCTGTCAGAGGTTTGAAAATGATCTACGAAGATGGTGTAGAGATGATCCATGAAGACTTCGAAAGAGGTTGGGCCGTTCGCTTTATCGGAAGTGAGGGAAGCCTTGACGTGAGTAGACAATTTTTGGATAGTAATCCTAAAGGGATAGCAGAGAAGACACTTTCTGAGGCAGAGCAAATCGTTTACCATAGCGAAAATCACTACCAGGATTGGATCGATTGTATCAAGAAAAGGACACAGCCCATCTGTCCTCCTGAAGTGGGACACCGATCTGCTTCTGTCTGTAACTTGGCTAATATCGCCTATCAAACTGGACGTACCTTAGAGTGGGATCCTGTAAAAGAAAAGTTCAAAGGAGATGGGCCGGCTAACAAACTACGGACCAAGAAGTATCGAAAGCCTTACAAGCTATGAGGGGGAAAGTAGAGTAGAGGGCTTTGACGTATTAAGATTTCGAAGGTCTTAATTAGAAAATCCCGACAAAAACCTATAGTTTTTGCCGGGATTTTTCATGGATGTCGGTAGGATTACATCATGCCTGGCATTCCACCTGGCATTCCACCTCCGTGTCCGTGTCCACCAGCTTCTGGCTCTGGCTTGTCGTTGATCACACACTCTGTTGTCAATACCATACCTGCGATAGAGTTGGCATTTTCTAAAGCGATGCGAGTCACCTTAGTAGGATCGATTACACCAGCTTTTTTCAAATCTTCGAACTTATCGGTACGAGCGTTGTAACCTGAGCTACCACGGCTATTCAGTACGCGTTGTAGGATTACAGATCCCTCAACCCCTGCGTTATCTGCGATAGTACGTAGTGGAGATTCTAATGCTTTCTTCACGATCTGAACACCGATGGTCTCATCTTCGTTCACACCCTTCAAATTCTTGATAGCACCAATTGCGCGAACCAATGCTACACCACCACCAGCAACGGTACCTTCTTCTACAGCTGCTCTAGTAGCGTGTAGGGCATCATCAACACGGTCTTTCTTTTCTTTCATTTCTACCTCAGTAGCAGCACCAACGTACAATACTGCAACACCACCTGCTAATTTAGCAAGACGCTCTTGTAGCTTCTCTCTATCGTAGTCAGAAGTAGTCGCTTCGATTTGTTGCTTGATTTGACCAATACGAGCATCGATCATTTCTTGGCTACCAGCACCATTCACGATAGTGGTATTGTCTTTGTCAACAACGATTTTCTCACAAGAACCTAGGTGCTCCAACTCGGTATTTTCGAGTTTGTAACCTTTTTCTTCAGAGATCACGGTACCACCTGTCAAAATGGCAATATCTTCTAGCATTGCTTTACGACGATCACCAAAACCAGGAGCTTTTACAGCAATGATTTTCAGGTTGGCGCGTAGACGGTTGACGACCAATACACCTAGTGCCTGGCTCTCAATGTCTTCAGCAATGATCAATAATGAACGGCCTTGTCCTACTGCTTTTTCAAGAATAGGAACGATATCGTTCATGTTAGAGATTTTCTTATCGTGGATAAGGATTAGCGGATTTTCGTACTCCGCAGTCATATCATCTGTATTCGTAACGAAGTAGGGAGATAGGTAGCCACGGTCGAATTGCATACCGATCACTTCGTCAACATAGGTTTCTGTACCTTTTGCTTCTTCAACGGTGATCACACCATCTTTAGATACTCTTTTCATTGCATCAGCGATCAAAGAACCGATTTCCTCATCGTTATTAGCAGAGATAGAACCTACTTGTTTGATTTTCTCGAAATCGTCGCCGATAATTTCAGACTGATCTGCTAGGAAGCTGATAACTTCTTTAACGGCTTTGTCCATACCGCGCTTCAAATCCATTGGATTAGCACCTGCGGTTACGTTTTTCAAACCTGCGTTGATCATAGCTTGAGCTAAAACGGTAGCAGTAGTGGTACCATCACCAGCGATGTCGGCTGTTTTAGAGGCTACTTCTTTGACCATTTGAGCGCCCATGTTCTCCACAGCGTCTTCTAGTTCAACTTCTTTGGCTACGGTCACACCATCTTTAGTGATTTGAGGAGCGCCGAAGCTTTTTTGGATAACAACATTACGGCCCTTAGGTCCAAGGGTTACTTTTACGGCATTGGCGAGGGCGTCAACACCTGCACGCAATTTTTCACGTGCATTTCTGTCAAAGCTAATTTCTTTAGCCATATCAGATTATGTTTTTAATTGTTTGGAAAATCATAAATAAAAAAACTAAGCGAAACGTTGCTTAGTCTAGGATCACAAGGATATCATCCTCGCGCATGATCAGGTAATCTTCACCTTTATAGTTAAGCTCCTGGCCAGCGTATTTACCATAAAGAACAGTATCGCCAACGGCTACTGTCATAAGGTTACCGTCTTTACCTGGTCCTACGGCAATTACTTCTCCTTTTTGAGGTTTTTCTTTAGCAGTGTCAGGGATAATAATACCTCCAGCTGTTTTCTCTTCAGCTGCGGAAGGTTTAACAACCACGCGGTCATTGATTGGCTTCATAGGTTGAAGTTTTTTGAAAGTTTTGGTTAAACAATCGATTATTACACTCCAATCCTATCATAGGTCGTGCCAAACTGCTTAAGGTGCCATTTTTGCAGTTTGATGGCAGTTTTGCCGGCTCTTAACACTTTTTTTTCGGGCCTTAACAGTTTTTTTGGCAGTTGTGGCCCGTTTTGATGGCTATTTATCGGTTTTGTAAGGAATATTGTCAGGAGGACTGACAAGTAGGAGAGGGAGCTGACTGTAGGGGAGACTATAAATGAGAATAGATCAATTGAAGCTTGTCAATTGATCTATTATTCAAGGAAAATGAATATTGTTGAAATATTAGTTTCCAGCGCCTTCTGTGATCGTACTTTCTAGTCCAGAACCTCCTGCGAAGAAAGTAGAGACGATACAAAGCACAAATAAGGCAATGGCTAGATACCAGGTTATTTTTTCGATAAAATCAGCAGACTTTGCTGCTCCAAACATTTGATTAGCTTGTGAGCCACCGAATGTACTATCTACCCCGCCACCTTTTGGGTTCTGAATAAGAACCGCAGCCATAAGCAACAAGCTGACCAACGCGATCATGATGGTAATTGCAGTCATGAAACCAGTTTTTTTAGATTTTCTATTTTCTCCGCAAAGAAACGACTTTTTTCAGGAAAAATCAAACTTAATCGATCGTATACGTTTATAGCTTTTTGGTATTGCATCTGTGCCACAAGCAACTCTGCCAAAGTTTCAGAAGCCATTTCCTCATTTTCGGTGACGCTGATTTCGGCAAAAACGTGCAAATTCTCAGCTGCCAAATCTTCAGGAGGCTGAATGGGAGCAGGTACATTCAGAATCTCTTTCTTTTTAGTTTCCATCAGCTCTCCCAAATGAGGCTTGACGTAGGCGGGCTGGAACTGCTCTACCCAACTGGAAAAGGACTGCTTTGGCATTGGTTTCGGTTTTTTTGGTTTAACAGTTTTAATGCGTTGCTTAAGTTCTTGTTTCTTCTTTTCGATATCTAGCAAAGGAGGAGGAAGTGCCTCTTTGGGGCCTTGCTCCCGTGGTGGAGAACTACTAGAAGGAGCCGATGTTTTGAGGATCGTACTTATCCTACTAATTATCTCCGGATCAATTCGAAAAGCAGAGTCGGCGGTGGCCTGAGGTTTTTCCTCATCGTTTTGATCGAGCATTGGCTCGGCCACTAGCGAGGGAACCTCTAGCTCCGGTTCGTCATCTGTTGGAGTGTCCTTATTTATCAGTTCAGTATATTCCTTGGTATCTGGGGCTACGGGTGTATGGAGTGATTTGACGGGTAGCGGATCGTCCTCTTTTTCAATCAACTCCAAATCTTTCAACTTATGCTCCACGGCTTTCAAATCTTCCAACTCAAGTACTTCCTCCTGGAAGATGGGGTCATTGTCGATCACCAATTTTTCTAACCTCGTTAAAGTGCGGTACAGCTGAGCGCGATCACTACTATAGGTAGAGGCTCTAGCTAGGTTTTTAGAGTAATCTGGATGGTCTTCCAATTTACTCTTTAAGGCTAAAAGTAGATGTGCATTCTGGAAATAGGGATGCTCCATAGAGAGGCTTTTCAACTCTTGATATGGAAGTTGATAAAGTCTAGACAATTCATTTAAGTATTGAATGAAGCTTTCTGCATTCATATTTGGTGATCCTTCTATTTCACTTTCATTTTTTCTCCGAGCTTTTAAAGTTAATTAAAAAAAGGAAAAAAAGAAAGCTTGCTTCAACTAAAATCACTTGGTGTCGGCCAGAAAGTGGAGTAGCTTGCTAAGGGCTCTACCTCGATGGCTAATCGCATTTTTGGCTTCTTTTGCCATTTCAGCAAATGTAATGTTATGATTTTCAGGGATAAAGACCGGATCATAGCCAAAGCCACCAGCGCCTGCTATTTGCTGGGCAATGGTACCATTAACGATCCCTTCAAAAGTATGCGTTTCTCCATTTTGAATTAAAGCGATCACCGTTTTAAAACGGGCACTGCGGTCTGCTTTCTCCCGTAAATTATCTAGTAATAAATTCATGTTATCGGACGCATTTCTCTCCGGCCCGGCGTATCGAGCGGTATAGACGCCAGGGGCACCATCGAGAGCGGTTACTTCTAGGCCAGTATCTTCAGCAAAACAATCCAAGCCATAATGCGCTACAACGTATTGTGCTTTTTGGATGGCATTTCCCTCGATGATGGGGCTGGTTTCGGGAATCTCTTCTGTGCAGCCAATATCTGCTAAGCTTTTGATTTCGAAATGCGCTGGCAGCATTTCCTTAACTTCTCTGATTTTATTAGGATTGCTGGTCGCAAAAATAATGGTATTTTTTTTTGTCACGATTGGTAGTTTTTCTAGTCTAATTTTAATGAAGTTGTCTAAGGTTTTCTGTTGCAGGCGAGAAAACAGTATTTTGAGGC
>JBELML010000097.1:0-24587 GCA_042095835.1 Saprospiraceae bacterium | reverse complement strand
GGGCGGCAAAAGAACAAGTAAAGATGTTTAATTTATTATTGACTCATTCCTAAGAAACTTACACGTTGGCAATTAATACAAAATATACTATTCTTGGCCTTATGTCTGGTACCTCTGTAGATGGTCTGGATATGGCACTCGTGGAATTTAAGCAATCTGAGAAAGGGACTTGGAAACAACAGATTCTGCACACGGCCTCTATTGATTATACGGCCGAACAAAGGCAGAAATTAAAGGACTCCATCTTTCTTTCTGCTCCCGATTTATACCATTTAGACTACTTGTATGGGGAATGGTTGGGGGAGCAGGTCAAGGCTTTTTGTAAAAAGTATCCTGTTCAACCAGACTATGTGGCGAGTCATGGGCATACCGTTTTTCATGAACCCGAACGCAATGTCACTGTACAAATTGGTGATGGCCAAGTAATCGCAGAAGTCTCCCGTATTTCTACCATTTACGATTTTAGGAGCCTTGATGTGCAGCTGGGCGGTCAGGGTGCGCCTTTGGTACCCCTTGGGGATAGGGACTTATTGAGTGACTACGATTTTTGCCTCAATTTAGGAGGAATTGCCAATGTCTCTTTTGAGTACCAAGGAAAGCGCGTAGCTTATGATATTGGTCCTGCCAATATGCTGCTCAACTATATTTGTCAGGAGCTCAATATTGCTTATGATAAAGGTGGGAGAATCGCTCAAGAAGGTTCATTGATCCCCTTCATGTTAGAGGATTTATCACAACTCGAATACTACCAACAGGCCTTCCCCAAATCGACTGGTATCGAATGGTTCCTAGCTGAAGTAAAGCCTATTGTCGATTCTACAGAGGGTAGTCCGCAAGATAAACTGCACACTGCGGTGCTGCATTTAGCCGACTTATATGCCAAAGACATTCTACAGTTTGCCAATGCAGATCAACAACTCATCGTTACTGGTGGCGGCGCAAAAAATGATTTTCTCATCACCCACCTTCGTGCGAAGCTCCTACCTCAAGTCAAAGTCGTCGTGCCTGATGAAGAGCTTATCGACTTCAAAGAGGCGATGGTTTTTGCTTATCTAGGATTGAAGCGCATCCTTGGCGAGCCGAATTGCTTGGCTTCTGTGACAGGTGCGCGAAGAGATAGCTGTGGAGGAAGGTTGGTCATCTTATGACTTTCTGACTGCGAGACCTTGAGCGTCTGTGACTAGGTAAATCCATAGATGACAAGATGTATCCCCCACGATCACACAGCCTCCAAGCCTCCAAGTCTCTCCGTCTCCTAGTCACACCATCACCAAGTATACCGCAGCTGCGCACTCACCTGTGTTCTGGTTTGTCCGTCAATTTCTTCCAGGCTGCTGCCTATCGTTTCTCGGTCGGACCAAAAAGTTTGGGCGAAGCGAGCTTCTAGCGTGAGGTTTCTAAATGGGCGATAGCGGGCATTGATGTAGAATCTAGAACCCCGATTATAATAGGGTGGTACGGCAAAAGTATTCAGCAAATTATTTTCATAATGATAGAAGCGGATGGTATAGCCGTGGGTATCGTAGAGCGCATAGCGAGCCGTCAAACGTAAAGGAGTATTGGCTACATTCCACAAGACATCTTGTAGGATCACGAAACCATTGCGTTGGCCTTCTATTTCATCGTCGACGAAGCCCCAGTCGAAGCGTGTGCGCAACTCTAGGTTGGCGTTGATCTTATTGCCGATATGGAGGCGCGTTTGGAATAGCTGCCTTGGAATGACAAAGTTGAAGGCGGTCTCATTGTCAGGCGCATTGATGTCTTTGGTTTCATTTCGGACCTCTATAAATATACGAAGCCTTCTACGCTCCTCGTAGGTCAATCTTGCGCGATACTCATACCCTCCCGAAGGAGCATCTACCTGAAATCGCAGCCATGGGAAGCGAAACTGATCGAAATAGGCAGCAAACTGCCATTTGGGTGCAGGGCGCAGCAATAAACCCAAATAGATCGCTTGTTCATTACGCGCATTGGTCCCTTCGGAGAAAGGGTTGGCATTGAGGGCTTGGTAATCGCGCTGAAAATTGCGATACACTAAAGTCAGGTCAGTATAGCGGTTTAAACCCAGCAACAATCCGTTTACAGACGCCCAACCACCATTATCACTGATAGCGGTCTCTCCGAAAAAGTTGAAGTTTTTGTAGAGATAGGAATAATCCAAGCTCGCATTGAGGAGTCGATCGCCGTTGAAGTAGAAGCGATTATAGGGTCTTGGTGTTAGGACGAGGTCTTTATCGAGTTGATCATAGAGCACATTCAGGGCAATATGATTATCTTTTTTCTTGAATCGCAGGCTGCCGCCCACTGTATTTTGGCGAATGGCATCTTCATCCTCAATTTCGCGAGCATTACGGTGCAGACCGAAGGTATTGAAAGAAGAGATGGAGGCCAGGAATTCTTCATTACCCAGAGAATCTATTGCTGAAATAATGTTGCCATCCCGCTCCCGAGAGCTTGCAAAAAGGGCTAGGTTCCAATTGGGTTTAGGCGCTAACTCTACTGCAGCCCCGCGCATAAAGAGCGCTTCGTTGACCGAGGCATAGGGCAAGATGATCCGCCCAGTACGCTTGACATTGGTGACCTGCGCGCTTTTACCAAAACCAAAGCCAGAGAAGAGGATCAGTCCCTGCCCTAAACTGACTCGATAATCCCCAATGGCCACGGCCTTGAGCCATTTCTTATAATCTCTCAAGTAAAAATGAGCCGAATAGAAATCAAAACCATTGGGATTAGAACCTTGGAAGAACTCCTCTCCCCTATCCTTTTCCATAGTCACTCCATAGCTCATTTTATTGTAGAAGGTGTGCCGATACCGAAAGTACAATTGATCGGGTGATCCCAAATAGCCATCTCTTTCTGGATCCTCAGCTCTGAGATAGCCTTCCTGCTCCTCGATGATGCGGTTCCAACGAGTGAGGATTTCATTTCTACCTTCTCGCAGCATTTGCCCTATGGGCAGATTGAAATCATCTAGATCGCTATTGACGGCTACGAAGGGCAAAATACGCCGGATCGTAGCTTGATCGAAGCCCTGAACTGCCTGCAACTCATAGATAGCCAATAAGTCACCAGTCCTTTGTCGATGATTGAGAAAGTTAATGATTTGAACATCCGTCAAGAGACCTAAATCGCGCAAGCCCGCTTCGTCGACCTTATTCAGATTGAGGGGTCGGTCAAGGTAAAACTCCAATTGATCAAAGAAAGCATTGAAGTCGAAGTCGCCTTCTTCTTCGGTATTTTGGAAGAAATCTTCTAAGGCTTCTAGTGCTTCGGGAGGGATGGATTCTATATCTGCCTTTTGGGCCTTCAAATGGAAAGCAAGAAAAAGGTAGCAGAATAGCAGGAAGAATCGAAACATGAAATGTGGGATATAGGCCAAAGATACTACTGAATAATTGGTCTAAAAGAAAACTTCCAAAATATTTTGCAGTAATGTTCCGTTAAAGCTCTGAGCAAAAAATCAGGGTAAATCTTTTGAACTTGCAATAAAAGAATTATTTTGAGGCTAATAACACTTTTAAAACCCATTATCGTGTATCAGAATCCTATCTGTTTGGCATGCCCAGATTTGACCTTCTCACGCACCCTACTGGGCAACATGCAATCATTTAATTTTTAATCATATTTTTTTAAACTTCTAAAATCTATAATTATGGAACCATTTATCGGTATGATTGTCCAATTTGGCGGTAATTTTGCTCCTCGGGACTGGGCTTTATGTGACGGTCAGTTATTAGCTATTAGTAGTAATTCTGCCTTATTTTCTATTTTAGGAACCACTTTTGGAGGTGATGGCAGAACGACCTTTGGCCTCCCTGGGATGAGGGGGCGGGTACCCGTGCACGCAGGCGATGGTCCAGGTCTTTCTAACCGTAGACTTGGTGCGAAAGGTGGTACTGAGACGGTGACCCTTACTGTAAGTCAAATCCCTGCACATCATCATTCATTGCAGGCAGGAACTGGCAAAGCCGGATCTAACGCCAGTAATGGTTACTTAGCAGACACCAATGAGTTTGATGCTGCTGCTGGGGGTGGCAACTTAAATGTAGGGACTATAGGCAATACTGGCGGTGGGCAATCCCACACCAATATGCAACCCTGGATAGCTATCAACTTTATCATTGCATTGCAGGGTGTTTTTCCATCAAGAAATTAGAAAAACACTATCGATAAGAGAAGTCTTATCTCAAAAGATATCATCAAAATTAAAAATTATTATTCAAGTTAAATTAACTTCTAAAATCTATAATTATGGAACCATTTATCGGTATGATTGTCCAATTTGGCGGTAATTTTGCTCCTCGGGACTGGGCTTTATGTGACGGTCAGTTATTAGCTATTAGTAGTAATTCTGCCTTATTTTCTATTTTAGGAACCACTTTTGGAGGTGATGGCAGAACGACCTTTGGCCTCCCTGAAATGCGCGGACGTGTACCAGTGCATTCTGGTAACGGTAGTACTGGCCCTGGCTTGTCTTCAAGGAGTTTAGGTGAGAAAGGTGGTGCCGAGACGGTAACACTTACTGCAAATCAAATCCCTGCACATCATCATTCATTTCAGGCGGGAACTGGCAAAGCCGGGGGTACCGCAAATGGTGGTTTTTTAGCAGACACCAATGAGTTTGATGCTGCTGCTGGGGGTGGCAACTTAAATGTAGGGACTATAGGCAATACTGGCGGTGGGCAATCCCACACCAATATGCAACCCTGGATAGCTATCAACTTTATCATTGCATTGCAGGGTACTTATCCAAGTCGGAGCTAAGAGACTAGGAGTATACATAAAAACAAGGCTCATTACCGATTATCGGCAATGAGCCTTGTCTTTATATATGCTATTCGGTAATGCATGGAACGATCTGAAAGAAAAAATAAATACATTGCTTAACCTGGAGTTGATTTATCCCTAAGTTTTACGAACTGGCCTACAGAATCTACTGATTATATCGGTGTTCACAGGATATTAAGAGTAGATTATTTTTATTTAATAGTTTTATTGGGAAAGTCATTGCGGATACGATTATGAGCGGTGCTAATGCACTAACAATTGCCCCTACTGACTCTGGCTTGGCCGATCCAAGCCAGAATAATGCTGCCGCCCTTAGGCATTGCAGGGATTTGACGGCCCCTTCGACGCATGTGGAGTTAGTTTTTTTTCCAAAGTAGGAAAAGTCAAGACTGTGTGTGCCAAAAAAATCAATTAACCACTTTAAAAATAATACCTTAAAATCTCATTATTCTTTGGAATTACCTATATTTGATCGTTTAACAAATCAACCCATGATAGAATCATAAACCATGAAAAATAAATTAGAGCAATATCTTAAAACGTCACAAGCTTTAGGAGCCTCAAAAAGCTTATCTAATAAAGCTTCTAAAGTTATAGGCTACAGCCTTTTAGCTGGTTCTCTTCCTATCCTAACACCTGTGATGAGTTTTGCACAGGGAGCTTGTGAGACGGCTGGTGCAGTAACCCCTACAGGAGGGCAAAATTCCGCACCACTAATTGGCGTTGGCGGTGCAAGCTTTTCTTTTGATGCTTATAATATTAATCCAGGAGGTGTAATTGATGCATTTTTAAAAGTACCTACTGGGTTCTCTATAGCTTATATGGGTAGTGGAGATTACCCATTTGCAGCTCAAATAGGTACAACTACAGATATAGATTCTAACCTTAATTGGACACCAGGTGGTTTATATTTAGGTAACCGTTTTGTCGAAATACTCGATATTACAACTGCTACAGTCGCTGGAAATTGGGATGAAGGAGATAGTGGTTTCATTGGTATACGGAAAGAAATTTCCCCAGGTGTATATTCTTATGGTTTCATAGCATTGTCTATAGGCAATCCAATATCTACAAATGCTAATGCTATGGCTGTAGATCCAACTAGCTCTGGTCTTGCCGATCCGGGTCAAAATGGTGCCATTACGCCAGGCCAATGTGGAGATTTGGCTTTAGCACCTACACCGGTAGAGCTGCTACGTTTTACTGCTGAAAATGTTTCTACCAGTATTTCATTAGAATGGTCAACAGTCAATGAACTCAATAACGCTGGATTCGAAATACAAAGAAGTACAGATGGTCAGCGTTTTGTAGCTTTGGATTTTGTTGAGGGAAATGGTACAACTTCTGACCAGCAGTCGTATACCTTCGTCGATGATGGGATCATTGCAGGGCAATTATATTACTATCGCCTCAAGCAAATTGATTACAATGGTGATTATGAATTCAGTCCTATTGCTACAGCAGAGTTAGTTGGTACGGGTAGTAAGGTGATTGGGGATTTCTTTCCTAATCCTAGCGATGGCTTGAGTAAATTAAACTACACCTCCAGTCTTAATGAGACCCTAACGGTGAAAGTATTTGATATCACAGGACAACAAATGTTACAAATTAATAAAAGTATTCAAGCCGGGAGTAACCTGCTAGATTTTGATTTTTCTATGCTGGCTAAAGGCAGTTACTTTGTAAAAATAGAGGGTCAAGCACAAAATCTCTATCAAAAGCTTGTGATTAATTAAAGAAATCATCTCAAAGAATGAGCAATTAAGCCTTTTGAATGAATCATTCAAAAGGTTTTTTATTTTTACCTAAAAACACCATGTCCGTAAAAGAAACTACTATTAATTTATTACATAAGATTCTTGAGAATCAAGATCGAAAAACTGGTAAGCAACTAGGGAAAGAATTATTTAAGGTATGGTCTGATACTTTTGGCTTAGATATCGACCAGCGAGAAAATATACCTACGCAGTATTCTACTGCATTAAATGCCTATGATTCTGGATATTGTATTGTCTATCCTACTAGGACGCGTCTCAATCTATTAGCGACCATCAAACGACTTAAACAAAATCCTAACCATGTATTATACATCGGTACAGGGCCTTTTGCCCCTTATGCTATTTTTCCATTGCTACTTGGGATCGAAGCGAAGTTCACACTTTTAGAAATTAATACGTATTCTTTAGATATTTTAAAAAAAGTAGTCAGCTATTTCGATCTAGACAAATATGTTTTAGATATAATAGAGGCAGATGCTACTATTTGGGAGGCAGATCGACCTTATGAGACCGTACTCTGTGAAACCCCAGATGCTGGTCTGCGCCGAGAAGACACTTTCCCCATATACCAAAATCTATATAAACAATTACCAAAGGCAACTTTTATACCGAAGGAAATTGAGATACTTGCAGGTACAGGTCTTACCAACCAAGTACAAGCCTTTGATACCTTAACAGCAGCGCTCAAGCGAGGTTACCTAAAAGAAGATCATCCTATTCCTAAAGAAGAAAACCCATTTATTCAAAACCGAATCCTACTTGACGATCAATATATCCTAGAACCCAATGCTTCAAAAGTAACCATGCCTCTTTTTCTGTGAACAATGACATAATTCACAAACGAACTCTAGGAAAGATTAATAATAAAACCAATTGATATGGAACCTAAATTAGAGTTATCAAATATAAATTTTGTAACTAAGGACGGGAAACCTTTTAAAATCAACCCAGAAGGTTCATTAGGACTACTCGCCTATGGCTACCTAGGATTATTGGCTTGGAGAGAAGCTCGAAAAAAAATAGGAACAACGACTTCCTTTACAAACGAAAAGATTGATTCAGAAGATTCCACAAAAACCTCTTAGCAACAAAAAGGATTTAAAAGCAGATGAAGAGATTAGCAAAGAAAGTTTTATTTATTGGTTGGGATGCAGCAGATTGGAAATTTCTTAGCCCTTTGATGGAGCAAGGATTAATGCCCAATTTAAGTAAACTAGTCGAAGGAGGAGCAAAGGGAAGATTAGCAACTCTTGACCCTCCCCTCTCCCCCACACTTTGGACCTCCATAGCCACTGGAAAACGACCCTATAAACACGGTATTCATGGTTTTACAGAACCTGATCCGAGTGGAAAAGGCATCAGGCCAATCTATCGGACTAATAGAAAAGTAAAAGCGATATGGAATATCTTAAGTCAACATGATTTCAAAACTCATGTTGTCGGTTGGTGGCCATCGCACCCTGCCGAGACGATTAACGGAGTAATGATTTCTAATTTTTACCAAAGGGCCTCAGCAGCCTTAGATCAATCCTGGCCATTGGCAAAAGGTACTATTACTCCATTAGAAATGAGTGAACCTCTTGCTGCTTTAAGGGTACATCCCCAAGAATTAACGGAGGCACATATATTACCATTTGTACCTGATGCTTGGAAAGTTGATCAAAGAAAAGATAAGCGCTTAAATTCAATTGCTAAGATTACAGCAGACTGTAGCTCTTTACACGCAGCAACCACCTACCTCATGGATCATCAGGAGTGGGATTTTATGGCCGTCTATTTGGATGCCATAGATCATTATTGCCATGGATTCATGAAATATCACCCTCCTCGTAGGCAGCAAATCCCTCAAAAAGACTTTGAACTCTACAAAAATGTAGTTAATGGAGGTTGTCGCTATCATGATCTCATGCTCGGTAGATTGATGGAGATGGTAGATGATGAAACCACCATTATATTAATCAGTGATCATGGTTTTCATCCTGATCATAATCGGCCAGATTACATTCCTAATGAACCCAGTGGCCCTGCCGACGAGCATAGCCCTTATGGGATCATTGTCATGAATGGCCCAGGTATTAAGAAAGATGAGTTAATTTTTGGAGCTAGCTTATTAGATATTACTCCTACACTATTAACACTCTTTGGCCTACCTGTAGCAGAAGATATGGATGGAAAAGTCTTGGTTCAAGCTTTGGATAGCAAGGTTGAAATTGAAACCATCAAAAGCTGGGAAAATATAAACCCTGGTAGACCTGAGTTTAATCCAAAAAATGAGGTAAATGAAGTTCAACTTTCACAAGAAGAAATGGAGGCTGAGCTACAACAACTTATCGATCTTGGATATATCAAAGATCCAGGACCCGACGCAGCAAAAGCTATTAAACAAACTACGGAGGAGAATAACTACTACCTTTCTAGGTCTTATATCAATGGTGGAGAATGGGAAAAAGGTATTGCATTATTGGAGCAACTACATGAAGAAAACCCTGAGATCATTCGCTATGCTGTTAGATTGGCAAATGCCTATCAAGCGACTAGCCAACTTAAAAGTGCCAGAAAAACTGTAGACCATATCCGTCATATTTTTGATCGAGATAGTGTACAAATAGATATTTTAGAAGCTACATTATTATTATCTGAAAGACGCTTCAAAAAAGCACTCGAGCTTCTAAAAAAAGTAGAAGTGGAAGCAGGAAATGTTCATCACCTTCAATTAAGAATAGCCAACACTTATCTACAGCTCAATCGACTTGAGGAAGCAGAAAAGGCTTTACGTAATGCATTAAAATCAGACCCTGAGAACGTGCATGCGTGGCAAACACTTGGTATTACTTATTACCAAATGATGCGTTATGAGGAGGCTTGTGATGCATTACTTGAAGGTATCGGCCTAATGTATTATTTTCCAACAGCTCACTATTACCTAGGAGAATCACTCATGGCTCTTGAGAAATATGAGGAAGCAACCCAAGCATTTGACACCGCTCTACAATTGGTTCCTGGCTTCAATATAGCCAGGGAAAAGATTATATCTCTATATGAGCATTATTTAGAGCAGCCTGGCAAAGCGATAAAATATAGGAGAGGTTTTCTCAACAATCTCAAGGGAGAATTAATCATTGTTTCGGGCTTACCTCGATCAGGCACCTCCATGATGATGCAAATGCTAGAAGCAGGTGGTCTAGAAATTTTTACAGATAAAGAACGAGGACCAGATGAGAACAATCCAAAAGGCTACTACGAACATGAGGCCGTGAAAAATTTGGCAAAAGATAAAAAATGGATTCCTAAAGCTAAGGATAAAGGAGTAAAAGTAATTGCTCAATTGCTCAAATACTTGCCCATGAACTTTAGATATAAAGTCATATTCATGGAACGAGATCTCATTGAGATTGTGCAATCACAACAAAGCATGCTAGTCCGTAATCAAAAAAGGATGAAAACAGATACCCTTCCACTAAACCTCCTAAAATCTTATGAAAAAACATTGAAGGAAGTAAAAGATTGGGCAGACAACCAACCAAATGTGGAAGTCCTATTTGTTTCTCATCAGGATGCTTTAAAAAACCCTATGTATCAGGCTATGCTTGTTAATGATTTCTTAGGCGGTAGCTTATTTCTTGAGAAGATGGCTCAAATTGTTGACCCTAGCCTGTATCGAGAAAAGACGAAATCTATATAGAAAGCAAATGATTCGGTATATTTAATTAATTTAATACTTAATCCATATTCATCATGCATATACATATTAAAACCACACCAGAAGAAGTATTACGCGCCAAAAAATGGTGGAATGACTTGGAAGTTCAATGGAAATTCGCTTACAATGAAACCTGCTTTGGAGTGGGTCCCACTATGGAGCCTCCACATGATGATAAATTGATGATGATGCTATTAGGAGCCGATACTTTTCGGTTTGCAGGTCCTGGTGCCCATAATCCTAATATGAGTACGCGCCTCACCAATTTATCTGGTTTGGTTCCTTTGTATAGGATGACTTATTTGTCCATTACCAATATGGCCATCACCTCTCTGTGGGAACTTCGCAATCATACCAATTTGGAACACCTTTTTGTCTATGAGAATCAACTGACCTCTCTAAAGGGTATTGAAGGCATGAAAAACCTGGAGAGTCTCTATTTCCATCATAATCATATTCCAGATTTGAAACCCCTAAAAGGTTTAAAAAAGCTAAAAACAGTTTATGCCTCTAATAACAAACTCAAAAATTTCGATGGCCTGCAAGAGCACCACGCTGATACAATAGATATGTTTTATGGCTTGCCCAATGGAGATATTCGAGACAGAGATGTCATTAAATTTCAAAATAGCATTGGGCTTATTGTCAGAACAGGTTAAGTACACAGTGTACTAAGACCAAGCACCTTTGATTGTAATTTTTTCTTAACATCTAAATCTATATTTATGGATGCATTTATTGGACAAATCACTATTGTTGGCTTTAATTTCGAGATGCGTAACTGGGCATTTTGCCGTGGCCAACTTATAGCTGTTTCTCAAAACACCGCTCTTTTCTCTCTGCTTGGCACCATCTACGGAGGTGATGGAAGGACCACCTTCGCACTGCCTGACATGCGGGGAAGGGTTGCTGTTGGATTCGGCAATGGCCCAGGCTTAAGAAGTTACTCAATCGGACAAAAAGGTGGCATGGAACAGGTTGCCTTAACAATAAATCAAATACCTGCTCACAATCATAAAATCGCTATGGGAGGTACAGGCTCTACGAATATGGGCTCAGGTAATTTTTTGGCCTCGGTAACTCAAGGTGATAATATTTTCACTTCGGATGCCTCTGGGAGCAATGCCTTAGACCCAAGTACAGTGACGAACATGGGAGGTAACCAAGCGCATACGAATATTCAGCCTTTTATTGCTGTCAATTATTTGATTGCTATGCAAGGTATTTTCCCTTCTAGAAATTAAGCGCAGCAGCAGCACACTACTATCCCGAAGGAACGACAATCTTTTCCTTCGGGGTTTCTCTACTTTTCAACTCCATTAATCCTTCATACTTCGGCCACCGAAGCTATATCTAGGAGCTCCTACTAATAAAAAATCAAAAAGAATTTTCGGCAGTAGTAACCTTTTCCTTCCTCTTGCGACTTTCCTTATGTAAATCGCGTATTTTACGTGTGACTACAAAAGAATAATCGCTTTATATGTCAACATCCAATTCCAAACAACAAGCTTTCATGCAGGCCTATCAGCCTTGTCATGATTCCTTTGTCCGCTACTGCTCTGCGCTAGCTTCTGGGCTTTGCGACACCGAAGACTTGGTCCAAGATGTGCTTTTGTCGACCTATACTCATTTCGAGAAGATCCGGAATAAGGGACAAATGCTTCATTACTTGATTCGAGCAGCCAGAAACCGAGCCATCAGTATACGTCGTAAACAGAAGCCGCAGGCTGAATTGACCGACTTGCAGGCCCAACGGCTGCGCGCGCAAGGTCTCTCGGCAGATATGGTCTTAGATATCCAAGCTTTGTATTGGGCATTGAACCAACTTAATGCAAAAGATAAAGAAGCGATTATTCTTTTTGAGATCAACGGATTTTCGATAAAAGAGCTAGCAGAGCTGCAAGGGAGCAGCCTTTCTGCTACAAAAACCAGACTCAGTCGAGCACGTACGCGATTGCGCAACATTATGAAAGAAAAGCCTACCTCCCACTCTATCGTAGGCATATTGGCCACTGTTAAAACCATTACACTATGAACAAGCTGGACCAAACTTTCGCTCAACTGAAACAATTACCACCCGAGCTTTCGGAGCAGCAGGTGCTGGACATGATCAAAGGTCTACCAGCGCTACCTGCACCAAAGTCGAACTGGTTTTCTAATTTATCATTTAATCCAATTATTATGAATTCAATCACCCTTTTGGTTATCGTGGGCACCTTTGTGCTTTTTACACCAGCCAATAAGACTGTAGAAACAGAAGCAACTTCAGACCAATTAAGTCAAGTGGCATCTCCAGTACCGGAATTGCCTGAGAATACAATAGAGGCTACCGCACTTGGTGCTACAGTTGCTGAGAAGGCTGAAACACCGCTCGAAACCATCGTCTCGCCTCAATTTGCCGACCAAGTAGAAAGTGCTCCAATAATGGAGTCTAAAAACCTGAAAACAGGGCAAGTAGATTTGAATACCAATACAGCAACTAGCCCGTCGGTAGATTTACCAGAATCTGCTCTCAGTGAAAGCCAACCAAGCTTTGAAAGTATCTCTGTTTTAGAGGGAGCGCAAACACTAGCAGCTCAATCAGAAGCAAGTATTAGCGCACCAGTTATTAGTCCCATTACCAGTCCAGTCATCCTTAAAAAGGGCAAACAAAAAAACAAGAGGGGCAAGACTAAAAAAGTAAAAACCAGTCCACCGAAGAAAAATAAAACAAAGGTCAAATCGCCAAATCGTGGAACTTCAGTTTTGGATAAAAACAAAAAATCCAAAAAAATCACCCGACGCAATTATCAACTCAAATGTGATGCCCCCTTCCCCAAACACGATGACTTAAGATCACTCAAAAGCAAATTAAAAGGGGAGCTACGCAGACAAAATTTATTTAATCCAAACCTCAGCGTACATCGTATCAGCTTCACGAGTCAGCAAATCTTGTTGAATAGAAAGGCGCTAAGTAGTAAACAGGAAGTGCGGATTAGCAAGATTCTTAATGACTACCAAATCTTTCCCTGCGATGTGCGTATTGTTGAGATCACAGATGCATACATTGCAGCAGGTGACATCACTGCCGATGGATTCAAAGGGCATATGACCGGAAGAGCAGACTTGGACTTGATCGGTAAAATGCCAATTACTGACTTGAGACCACAATCAGGCCCACTACAAAAAGAAACCCGTCAACTTGGTGCATTTCATTCTTTGGAGACCAATGGCCTAGCCGTGGTCTACCTTAGTCCTGGAGACTCTGATGTAGCAGAGTTAGAGGTATCAGGAATGCCCATGGAGGATTTGATTACCGAAGTAAAAGAGGGTGTACTTAAAATCATGACTCGAGGCCAACACAATGGCGAAAGTATCAAGGTGAATATATCTGCCAAAACATTAAAAAGTATAATCGTTGGTGGGGCTAGTGAGCTCTATAGCCGTGGCCCAATTGAGAGTGAGGACCTCCGCATCCAAGTCGATGATGTTGGCTCTGCCTGGTTGGAGGTAGCCACTGGCACCGTGAATATCTACATGAATGGAGGAGACTTATTTATCTCTGGAAAAACAGATAATCAAAACTTAAAAAAAACGGGTGGAAGACAGTCTCATCGTGGTAGCTTTGATAATAGTAAGTTAGTTATTAAGGAGTGATGGGAAGATATTGTGATGTTTTGACATGGAGATATTGTGATGTTTTGACATGGAGATGTTTTGATGTTTTGACATGAAGATGTTTTGATATAGTGATGTGGAGATATTGTGATGTGGACACATGGCACCTGACACTTGACACCTGGCACCTGGCACCTGGTCTTAAAAAACATGTTATTTGCCTGTTAAAAGCAAGCGTAAATGGGGCTAGGCTCTGTTTACGCTTTTATCTTTAGACAAACAACTACTGCAAAAAATGAGAAGTTATTATACAATAGTCGTTCTGGTATTATTGAGTTTAGGTACTGCGCAGCTATCTTTGGCTCAGGAAGAAGAAGATTT
Organism: Saprospiraceae bacterium; assembly: GCA_042095835.1. Classification (GTDB taxonomy): domain Bacteria; phylum Bacteroidota; class Bacteroidia; order Chitinophagales; family Saprospiraceae; genus DATFKA01. The sequence goes on along the minus strand of JBELML010000097.1, from coordinate 10,343 downwards.
TGACCTTAGTTATGAAGTAAATCAGGTGTATGATCCGGTATCCATTTCTGTTCAACAATTGGAAAAGGCTGATTCGCTGACCGATCTTTATAGGTTATTTAAAGAAAAATGGGTAAAAGAATATAAGTCGGTCGAAGTGCAGTGCTATAAGGATGGGCAAATCCAAACCAGTGTGAGTACTTCCGGAGTTTTATCCAAAGAGCAAAAACGCCAGATCAAACAAGCTGATTACGGTACCGAAATTGCGGTCAACATCAACTACCTGCCCAATAATAATCTCCGGAATAATGAGGTAAAAGACTTTCCATTTACTTTCAAGGTAGACCCTCTCCAGGAGGCCGAGTTTCCTGGCGGCAGCGATCAAATGAACCAATTTATCGAAAAAAATCTGCTGAAGTATATCTCTAAATCTGATTTCCGGGCTCACAGCCTCAGCGCGGTGACTTTCACTATCAACGAAAAGGGCGAAGCCATCGAGGGTATGATCGAGCAATCTTCTGCAAATAAGGAAATCGATAATCTATTGTTAGATATCATCTGCAAAATGCCTAATTGGACACCAGCTTCCTATGCTGACGGTACTACAACCTCCCAAAGATTCGCTCTGACTATTGGAGATCACCGTAGCTGCTTGATTAATGTATTAAAGTTGAGGAGGTAGGTTTTTGTGTTCTGGTGTGTGGGGGTTCTGGAGTTTGGGTGTGAGACAGCAGCTCTGGTTTCTAGGAAAAACTCATTAGTGGCTTTGGGCCTTAGTAGCTAGTTCATTGGTGTTTTGGTGTGGCGGAGTTCTTTTTTATAGAAATAGATCAGCGCTACGGCACTCAAAACAAGGGAAATGATGCCCATGGCATAGGAAATTTCCACAAAAAAGTCGAGCCAACTTAAAGTAGATTGGAAGAAATGTTGATAAAGCATCACGGCTACACTTCCCAGGTAACCAAAAGAATCACTGATGTACATCAGAAAGCCAATATTACTCACGTATTTGAACAAGGCAATCCATCGCTCAAAGAGGACAACATTATAGGAGATATAGGCTAAATACATTCCAAAGCCCACACTAATCATCCAAATTGCCGGATGGAGATAGCCATTTACAAAGAAGTAGGTGGTCAATAAAACGGTGAGTCCGCCGAGACCAATCACCACCAGATTAGTATAAAAGACAAGACGATGGTTTTGGACAAAAATCATAGCTGCAATAATGATTAAAACCACTATGGCAATCGGCACTTCTGAGTAGGTCAACATCTCTGGCTGCTCCGCATAGCCCAAGTCTTTCCAAATTTCAACCGCGAAGTTGTCCCTAAAATCTCGGTAGGCATTCAGAGCGATATAAACAAGGGTCATCAAAATAATACCAGGAGCAAAGGTTCTAAAAAAAGCCCAACGCTCTTGCGCATTCATGGGTGTTCTTTTTGTACGCAGAGCCTCATCTAGTTGAGTAGGTGGCGGTATTTTTGTAAGCATCCACACGCCTAATAATAGACTAGGAATAAAACAAAAACCCGTCAAAAAAGGCATCCAGAACTCCGATACTCCATTTAAAACAAAGCTCAAGCCAATACTTTTCACCACACCCGATGCTACAATAAAACTTGATGCCAAGCCAGCTGCCAAGAGTTCCGTATTTTTCCTACCCTCTATAAAGGCAAAAACAAGGCCCCAAATCATGCCCAAAGGCAGTCCATTCAGGAATAAGAACAGGAAATTATAGGGAGCAGGCACAATACCTAGGCACAAAAGGGCTAACCAACTCAAGCCAATCAATAAAAGAATGTATCGAGCTCTCCTCTCAGGTGGCATTTCAGAAACCACCTTTATCCCCAAAAATTTGGAACAAGTATAGCCCATCACCTGACTGATAATCAAAACAACCTTATAGGGCATACCCCATAGCAGGATACCTTCATATAAAGCTGCGCTGAACGGTTTCCGAAACGCGTACATACTGAAATAGGTAATAAAAGCTCCCGCAATACACCATAGGATAAAGACCAGGTCTTTTTGTTTCTCTAACCATATACTAATCCTATTTTTAGCTTCCATACCCGAAAGATAATAGCATCTTTACGCATCCTATTATAGAATGAAGTAAATAAATCGTTAAATGCATATTGGCTTACTATCTGATACTCACAGCTTTCTAGATCCTAAAGTGTTGCATTACTTTGAAGATTGTGATGAAATTTGGCATGCAGGCGATCTAGGTAGTATGGCCTTGGTAAAAGAATTAGAAGCTTTCAAACCCTTACGGGCCGTCTATGGAAACATTGACAATGCAGAGATTCGTGCCTCCTGTCCTGAAAACCTCATCTGGGATTGCAATGGCCTGAAAGTCTTCATGACACATATTGGAGGTTATCCAGGTCGCTATAATTCACGTGTAAAGAAAATTCTGAATGAGGAAAAGCCAGGATTGTATATATGTGGTCACTCTCATATACTAAAGATCATACCCGATAAAGTCAGAGGGCTTCTCCATATCAATCCAGGAGCTGCTGGAAATCACGGATTCCATCAAGTAAAGACCCTCGTGCGCTTCAGAGTGGAAGATGCTAAGATTCAAGATTTGGAAGTCATTGAGATAGGCCGGAGGGGTGTTTTGGAGTAGGGGTGTTCTGGGGTGTTGGAGTTTTGGAGCTGAGGTTTTCTGGTGTGCGTAGGAGAAACTCCTTAGAGGCATTGTGGCTTGTGTCAGTAATAGTATTATAATTGAATACCGGAAGTGACGATTTGTTTTTCTAGAAGTTTTTGCAGAAAATGGTCAGCATCGTACTCATCGCCCATGAGGTGGGTAAGCGTTACGTTAGCCAAAATTTTATCGATGGCATACTGTACAATTCTCCATAATGATCGCGTAGAGCAATCTACAGAGTTGGTGCACATTTTTTCCATACCCGTATGACTTTCGCAAAAGCTGGCATCAAACAATGGTCCATCCAGGGATTTCAGTAGCGCTAAAATATGTATTTCATCTGGCTGCATAGCCAATACATAGCCACCCTTAGGCCCTTTGGTACTTTTGATAAAACCTTGCATTCTAAGAACTCTAGTGATCTTAGCAGCATAGGAAGCAGACAGCCCCTCAGCCTCACTCAATTGAGCAATACTTAAGCCATCATCGTCCCTGTTCTTTGCGATGCGTAGTAGTAAACGCAGTCCGTATTCTTCTTTGGCAGATATTTTCACTTCTTTGGTTTTAGTTATCTAGAACATATCTAGAGCAAACTGGGCTTCTTCGCTCATCATTTTTTTATCCCACGGCGGATCAAAAACCACCTGCAAATCGACATCATTGACCCCATCGACCATGATAATTTTCTCTTGGACTTCCATTGGCAGCGAGTCGGCTACTGGACACATAGGCGTAGTCAATGTCATTTTCACTTTAGCCAGTCCACCATCATCAATATCGATGCTGTAGATTAGACCTAATTCGTAGATATCAACTGGTATCTCCGGATCAAATACCGTTTTGACCTGCTCGATGATTTTTTCTTTTAAAACTTCCCTATCCATTGTTGTTCCTTGAGTTTATTAACTATTTGGCGGCATAAGCCAAGCCATATACTTTCATTTGTTTCACCATACTCCTCAAACCATTCGATCTAGTGGGCGACAAGTGCTCTTGCAAACCTATTTGATCGATAAAATAAAGATCTGCTTGAGCAATATCCCTAGGTTTTTGATTCGAAAGCGTTCTGATTAATAAAGCGATCAAACCTTTGGTGATGATTGCATCGCTATCCGCTGTGAATTCAATAATCCCATCTGGTTTTGCTTCCGCTTCTAACCAAACTTTACTCTGGCAACCTCTGATGAGGTGATCTTCATCTTTAAAGTGCTCATCGATCAAAGGCAATTTTTTCCCTAAATCAATGATGTATTCATATTTTTCCATCCAATCATCTCCGAAGAAAGCAAACTCGTCGATGATTTCGTCTTGTATTTCGTTGATTGTCATTAATAATGAGTGAATGGGTGAATGATTTCCATTTTGTCCATTTACCTCAGCATTTGTGCTGCTTTCCTTACTCCTGCTACAAGGCGGTCGATATCTTCTTTATTATTATACAAAGCAAAAGAAGCTCTAATAGTACCAGGTATTCCATACCGATCCATCAAGGGTTGCGTACAATGATGACCTGTTCTAACCGCTACTCCTAACTTATCGAGAATGGTACCTACATCATAGGGATGGGTACCGTCGATTAGGAAAGAAATCACACTTGCTTTATGCTCAGCCTCGCCAATAATCCTGAGTCCCTCAATCTTCTTGAGTTCCTGCGTACCATAGTTGAGTAAGTTCTGTTCGTGTTGAGCGATGGCTACGTGCCCTACTTTCTCCATATATTCAATCGCCGCTCCCAGACCTACACTTCCAGAGATATCTGGAGTTCCTGCCTCAAACTTATGTGGTAAATGGTTGTAAGTGGTTTTCTCAAAAGTCACCCGATCAATCATTTCACCACCTCCTTGATAGGGAGGCATCGCATTGAGGTATTCTTCTTTTCCATAAAGGATACCAATACCCGTTGGTCCAAAGATTTTGTGCGCCGAAAAGACGTAAAAATCAGCATCTAATTCCTGAACATCCACTTTCATGTGAGGTACCGCCTGCGCTCCGTCCACTAGCACGGGTACACCGTAGGCGTGTGCTTTCTCAATAATTTCCTTTACCGGATTGATGGTCCCTAGAGAATTAGAAACATGCACTACCGCCACCATCTTAGTTTTCTCTGATAGCAATCGATCATACTCCTCCATGATCAACTCACCAGCATCTGTCACAGGAATCACCTTCAAAACAGCGCCAGTTTGCTCCGCTACCATCTGCCAGGGCACAATATTCGAGTGGTGCTCCATTGCAGAAATGATGATCTCATCACCTTCTTTCAAAAACTTTCTTCCATAGGAAGATGCCACTAGATTGATTCCCTCCGTCGTACCGCGTACTAAGATGATCTCGTGCTCGTGCTCAGCATTTAGAAAGCGCTGCGAAGCCATGCGTCCCTGCTCATAAGCATCTGTGGCTTCCTGACTCAATTTGTAGACACCTCTATGCACATTAGCATTCTGCTGCTTGTAGTAATAATCCAGTGCATCTAGTACCTCTTGTGGCTTTTGACTAGAGGCGGCACTATCTAGGAATACGATTGGCTTTCCATTCATATCCCGATTGAGCAGCGGAAAATCTTTACGCACATCTTCCATTGAAAGCGGCTTTTTAGAAACATTCACTACGTCCATGGGGACTGATATTTTGATATTCTTTGACCGAGGTCAAAAAAAATTATTTACTAAATTTCTGATAAATGAGTGCCTCTGCTTTATCAGTAATCGCCTCATTATCAATCTCCTCTAAGACATCAATCAAAAAGGCATACTGCAAAGTCTGCTTTGCCATCGCCTCAGACATACCACGAGATTTCAGATAAAACATAGAGGTCTGATCCAATTGTCCAATCGTAGCACCGTGGCTACACTTGACATCATCGGCATATATCTCCAATTGTGGTTTGCTATCCATAGTGGCTTTCTCAGATAGTACCAATGCGGCATTTTGCTGGTAGGCATTGGTCTTTTGAGCATCCTTACGGACCATCACCTTGCCATTGAATACGCCTGTTGATTTACCGTCCAAAACAGCTTTATACAACTCGTTACTTTGACAATGAGGGATAGCATGATCAATAAAAGTCTGATTGTCGACGTGCTGATCTCCATCAATGAGTTGCGCACCATATAGGTTAGAAGTCACATTCTGTCCTTGGTGAATGGTGCTCAAGTTATTTCTGACAATACGTCCTCCCAAATCCAAGGCTAGGTTAGTATAGGTACTATCCTGAGCTTGGTAGGCAGTCGTATTGTTCACTTGAAAAGCCGATTCACTTTCTGTTTGAAACTTGAAATGCTTTACATGAGCATTAGCGCCTACATCAAACACATTCACGACATTAGAAAAGTAGGTACTCCCCTCTTCTCCAAAATGGCTATCAATGATATTCAACGCTGCACCTTGCTCTACTTTCACCACACGCTGTGGATGGAAAATAAATGCCTTATCCGATACCGTGTTGTAGTGGATAAAGTGGATTGGTTTATCAATGATGGTATTCTTGGCTAAGTGGATGAATACACCACCTTCTGCAAAAGCGGTATTGATCGCTACAAATGGATTCTCGGTTTTGGCATTATCAGCAAGTTGGGCTTCAATAAAAGCTTGACTTGCTCCATCGGTAATTGCATTATCGATTGTTTTCACAGAGAGTCCTGGCGCTAAATCTCCCATTTGAGAGAGAGATTCGTCGAGAATACCATTCACAAAGACGAGCAAATAGGCGTCTAAATCTGCTAGCTGTAAAGCCTTTATTTTATCCTGAGACACTTCCACCTTTTGCGGAAAACTGTACTCTTGGTTCAGCAAACGCGCAAAGCTGGTGTACTTATAATCCTCATCTCGACGAGTCGGGAACCTAAGGTTTCCTAATTGATTCGCCGCAACTCTTCTGATGGTATGGATAGGATGTTTGCGTTGTCCGTTTAGTTGCTGCTCGAAATGATCAAACAGGGTTTTGAACCGGACTATATTTTTATCTTGAATATCTGTGCTTACCATGATCTTTTAAATAAAAAGTATTAATAGTTAAACCGCCGCTGCTTCTACCTCTTCTTTAATCCAATCGTACCCTTTTTCTTCCAACTCTAATGCCAGGTTCTTATCTCCTGATTTCACAATTCTACCATTGTAGAGTACATGCACAAAGTCAGGAGTGATGTAGTTCAAAAGACGTTGATAGTGCGTAACAATAATGAAACTGCGATCTTCGGCACGCATTTGATTTACAGCATCAGAAACAATTCTTAAAGCATCGATATCAAGTCCAGAATCTGTTTCATCAAGTACAGCCAACTTAGGCTCTAATAAGGCCATTTGTAGCATTTCGTTGCGTTTCTTTTCACCACCAGAAAAACCTTCGTTAAGTGAGCGGCGTAGGAAAGATTGATCCATACCAATCATTTTGGTTTTCTCCCGAATCAACTTGAGCATTTCTTGTGGGCTCAATTCTTCCTGACCTCTAGCTGCTCTGACAGAGTTGATCACCTGCTTTAGAAAAGTAGCTGTATTTACTCCAGGAATTTCTACTGGGTATTGGAAAGCTAAAAAGATGCCGGCTTGTGCACGCTCGTCCACTTCCATTTCTAGTAGGTCTTGTCCTAGAAAATCTATACTACCGCTATTCACTTCATACTCTTCTCTTCCGGCTAAAACATTAGCCAGCGTACTTTTACCAGAACCGTTTGGTCCCATAATAGCGTGTACTTCGCCTGGTTTTACATCTAGATTGATGCCATTTAATATATCTTTCTCCTCGATGGATACTTTTAAATCTTTTATAGATAACATTAGAGTAGTTATTTAATGGTTTAATGTTGTCTACCTGCACTAAAGCTTCGGTAGATGAATACTGCAGTAATTGTGTTGCTAATTCCTTGACGAAAAATTTGATCATTTTTTATCAAGATCATCACTATTAACCTACGCTTCCTTCCAGTGTAATGGCTAATAATTTTTGTGCCTCTACTGCAAACTCCATTGGTAATTCGTTGAAGACTTCTTTGCAGTAGCCATTCACAATCATGTTGATGGCATCTTCTTCACTTAAGCCTCTTTGCTGTAAGAAAAAGAGTTGATCTTCTCCAATTTTAGAGGTGGTTGCTTCGTGCTCTACCTGAGCACTATTGTTTTCTACTTCTAAATAGGGAAAAGTATGCGCACCACATTTATCGCCCATGAGCAAAGAATCACAAACGGAGAAGTTGTGGGCATTTTCGGCCTTTTTACCAATCTTGACTAGGCCTCGATAAGAGTTGTCGCTATAGCCTGCTGAGATACCTTTTGAGATAATCGTACTTCTGGTATTTTTACCCAAGTGGATCATCTTTGTGCCGGTATCTGCTTGTTGGCGATTATTGGTGACTGCTACAGAGTAGAACTCCCCGACGGAGTTATCTCCTTTCAGTACACAAGAAGGATATTTCCAAGTGATTGCTGATCCTGTTTCGACCTGAGTCCAGGTGATTTTGGAATTTTTCCCAGCTGCGATACCTCTCTTAGTCACGAAGTTGTAGATACCACCTTTACCATCTTTATCACCAGGATACCAGTTTTGGACAGTAGAATACTTAATCGTTGCGTCATCTAAAGCGACTAATTCTACTACAGCAGCGTGCAATTGATTTTCGTCACGTTGCGGAGCGGTACAACCTTCGAGGTAACTAACGTGGCTGCCTTCTTCGGCGACAATGAGCGTACGCTCAAATTGTCCAGTATTTCTTTCGTTAATTCGAAAATACGTAGACAACTCCATTGGACAGCGGACACCTTTAGGGATATAGACAAAAGAGCCATCACTAAATACCGCACTATTCAGTGCTGCGAAGTAATTATCTGTGGGTGGCACCACCGTACCTAAATATTTTTTAATCAAGTCCGGGTAATCGTGTACAGCCTCACTAAAAGAAGAAAAAATAATCCCAAGCTCTCCTAGCTTCTCCTTGTAGGTCGTTTTGACAGATACCGAATCGAAGACGGCATCGACAGCCACACCAGCAAGCATTTTCTGTTCCTCCAATGGAATACCTAGACGCTCAAAAGTTCTAATCAACTCAGGATCGGCCTCATCCAAAGAATTCAACTTTGGCAAGTTTTTAGGAGCGGAGTAGTAGTAAATGTCTTGATAGTCAATAGCTGGATAATCTACATTAGGCCAAGTGGGCTCTTTCATCTCCTGCCATTGGCGGAAAGCCTTAAGACGCCACTCCAGCAGAAATTCTGGTTCATTTTTTTTGGCCGAGATCATGCGTACAGTATCCTCATTTAATCCTTTGGGGATCTTTTCTGATTCTACCTCACTAGTAAAACCAAATTTGTACTCACTTGAGGTCTGTTGTTCCAAGACCTGCATTGAATCACTCATATTGCTTTCGTGTATTTATCTATTAAGTATTTGCTTACTTGAGTCGCATTCATTATTTAGACTGTGTCTACATAATGAATGCAAACTTACAAACTTATACAAAAAAGTATAAATAAGGTTTAGCAAAATTTTAGGTTTTTTTAAGATTTATACAAAAAAGTATAAGTAAGGATTTTTTGCGTATTTTACGCCAGTCAGTTAAGACCATAAATAAGGATTGATATGAGCTATTTTTAAAAGATATAGACTAAACCTATCTGGTCTCCAGTAAACTGAAGACTACCCAAAAGGTCTTGGATGACGCTATTTTGCTTAGCGTGAATAGCGTAATTAACCAGATCAAAAACAAATAAGAACGCCCCTTGTAGGATGATCGATCGCCCAAACCCTTCTAACCTCTCGGGTTTGTTAGCAGTATTTTTACTTCTCTCCATTAGATATAGACCTCCTAGCATGTAACCAACATCAAGCCCGGCATTAAACAGCAGTATTTTTTGAAACTTGTGTTGTTCATGCATAGATTGATAAAAATCAAAAGAGGCCGGATCGGTCTTTATCGTCGCATAATATCCAAATCCAGCAATAGCCAAATTAACGGTGTTCCAACCAGCATTCATTTGATGAAAATACTTCGATCTTCCATTTGTTGAGCTTGATAAAGCTATTCCGCCTGCAATGTTTGCCAATGCCCAACCACCTAGCACAAGCATACCGGTTTTTTGTTTCTGCAAACGTTGTTGATTAAAATCTACTAGTGAAACGGATTGTGCAGTACAGAATAGGCTAAAAAATAGAAAATTACCGATCAGAATCGAGCGCTTGAGCATAGTTCGTTTTAGCATAAAATGGTCTATACTTTAAATTGTTGTAGCCCACTAAAAAATATCCTAAGCATTTGCTGGATAGAGAAGATACTTAAAAATGAAAAGAGCCAGATAATCTAAAATTACCTGGCTTCCTTATTAACATAAAAAAGACGACCAAAAAAGAGTAGGAAGACTAGCTCCCTACTCTATATCTTTTGCTATCGCTGTAGTATCATTTTCTTCGTAGCTGTAAAGTCGCCTGCACTCAAGGTGTAGAAGTATACGCCTGATGCGGGTAACTCATTCGCTCTTAATCGCAATTCGTTGTAGCCTTGGGCAAAGTCGCCCTCTTTCAAGAGAATCGTTCTACCTCTGATGTCCTTGATCTCGATGATGCCCTCTCTAGCTTCTGCTAGCTTGAAGCTGATCACCGACTCTGCTCTAAATGGATTCGGACGGTTCTGGTACAAGGCATTCTCTGCTGCTTTTGTTCCATCTCCAATCAATAGTGCTACTGCTAGGTCTTCATCTGCTGTCGTGTAGGCTTCCG
>JBELML010000096.1:0-24647 GCA_042095835.1 Saprospiraceae bacterium | reverse complement strand
CATTCCAGGTCTGGAAGCTAAAGGTCAATGAAGATGATAGCGCGGATCTGGTCCTGGAGGATGGCAATCACCAGAAGGTAAAGATCTTTCAAATTCCGTTTACGGATTTCCCTCTGGAGGAATTTACCTTGTGGTGTGTTAATAAAACATTGATGCTGCCCTCAGAATATTAAGTATTCCTTATTTACTATTCTTTAATAACACTCTGATAAACCCATAAAAACCAAGGAGAATGAATTATGGCAATTAATAACACTGTTATCCTAACCGGCAATACTGGAGCTGAGGCACAAGTGATTGAAACCGATGCTACCACCTTCGCAGCGGTAGGTCTGGCAACGACTGATAGCTACCATGATGAGGAGGGTAACTGGAAGGATCTGGAAACGATCTGGCATGATGTGATTACGTTTAATCCGAAAATCATTCAGGTGCTCAAAAGCCTGAAAACAGGATCCCGCATCAAAGTGACCGGCTCACTTTCTTACCGGCCTTATGAGGTGATGATCGAGGATAAGAAGATTCAGAAGAAAGAAGCTTCGATCATTGCCAAGAAGGTTGAAATGGCTCCATTGGCAAAGAAACCTAAGAGCCAGGTTAAGCATGACGAAGATGGAGTCGTCATCGAAAAGTAGGGGAGGGGGAGTTTTCCCCCTTTTCTTTACTCAATTGTCAAATAATAATAGTGCTGGCTGTGCTATAATAATTCTATGAATGATAATGAGACTAACCTTATAGCTTTCCCTATCCAAGCAGGTAAAGGATTAGCCGATCTGGATGGCGGTGATCTTATGACTGCTAGTAGGGTGATGCTTACTCAATATCTTAATGAAGTAGCTCGCGGAGAAGCTGTATTAACTGATAAGATTAGGATGCGTATCGAAATAGTTAACGCTATTTATCGTAAATGTGGCTATCAGACGATTGATATTGATTTTTGATTTAACTTTGAGAGACCCAAATCTCTCAAACCATGCCAAAAGAATTTGATAAATATCTCAGTAGTTTGTCCGATCAGGATAAACAGAATTTAAAAGCAGCGCAGGAAGATATACAAGAAGCTAAATCTGCTAACGCTCAAACAGTACAAAAAGACTATCTGGAGCGAGAAGGACGACCACTAGATACCAGTGTGTCAGGTTATAATCAGCAACTAGGTGAACAGCCCTTAAACAAAAATGTAAGGAAACAAGTGGATCACCATTTACTGGATCGTTATCTAAATAATGAATTACCAATAAAACAGAATAAAGAATATCAACAAGATATTGATCGCTGGGAAGATGATGGAGGGCCTTAGCTTCCTTTATTTCCTCTGCTTTTTCTTCATCGAATCGTCATATAAAACAGGAGGGTATCTGCTATAATTTATCTATGAGTGAAGCTAAAATTCTTTATTTTGAGCCTCAGTGTATAGCTGATTGGAAAGATGAGATGCATGAAAATTCTCGTGAAGGTGTTCAAAACTTCACTCCAAAGTTTTATGCTATTCGATTGATAGTATCTATTCATAGGGCATCCAAAGAAAAACCTATCGATGATACAGGAAAGAGAATTATTAGGGAATATGTAAGAGATGATATCAATGGTCTAGGTGATGAAGTGAAAGAAATGTTTCCCGAACTTTTTTAGTTTTTCTGTATCTTAGTGAAGTTTATAACTCAAATTTTCGCTAATGAATGACGAAAGATTAAACCAGTATCAAAATCAAGCCAATCTTGATCAGGCTGCTAAAGAATTTATCGAAAAAGATAATCAATACACACAGGATATTGATAATCTACGCAATCAAGAATCTGATTTAACTCAGGAGTATGATAGTCTTACTGGAGAACTGAAAGGAATAGATGACCCTCAAAAGGATCAGGCTAAATATCATGACCTTCGGAACCAATCGCAGCAAGTATTTGATGAGCGGCAAGGCGTAACTCAATCCCTGAAAGCTAAGGAAGCAGAGCACGAGACTTTTAAAAAGGAGTATGAGGCCAAAGCGCAGCAAGTGGGTGGTCAAGGTATCTCAAAAGACCAAAGTCCTGGTAATACGGAAAGACAATATACTCCTGACCCTAGGGATGCAGGGAAACAAGATAAACCAGGGCAAGACAAAACCGTTCAGGATGTCGGAGAAACGTTACAAAATAGTGGGGTAGAAGCAGACAAACAGCCAGAGAATGATAACCGCCTCAATCAATGGCAACAACAAGCCAACGATCAGGAGAATCAGCAAGTTCATGAAAACACCTTGGGTAATGATAGTGTCGCTGGAGGTATGCAACAGGATGAGCCTGAACGTTAGCTTTGTTCGGTAATGGTTAGTTCTTCAATAATGGGCATGTTACTAGCTGGCTGCTTGTGTCGGTTTTTATCAAAGACAAAGATTTCTTTGATTTTATCTTCCATCAGTAATTGTTCTAATCGACCAAGATTTTTTCCCTGAAAGGTAAATATTCGAGTCGCAGTGGTAAGGGTCAATAGGGTAGGGGGTGAGTAAACCCAATCGAGTAAATGAGCGTAAGAACAGCCATAGCTTTTTCTATCCGTATCTACGATGCGGAAGCGGGCAGATTTTCTGCTTTTAAATTCTTCAAACGCCTTATACTCATCTTCCGTTACCAGCTTGGGAACAGGCTTATTTGCCTTTTTTTCTAAAGGTGGATAAGGCTCGTTTTTATACTTACTAATAAAATCTTTCTTATCTTCCATACCAATCTGAATTTTCTCTTTCATAGCTTCCTTCAGTACCGTCGCCATACATGATGTCATAATATTGGCTACCCACATCCTGCCTGATCGCTTCCGATAAGGTTGCGTGTTTTTGGTTATTCCCTCCTAATCCTGAATAGGTGCGTATATATTTGCGATGGCCAGCTTTGGCCTGGTTAATCTGTTTGACCTTTTCAACTTCCTTATTCCATTCGGTATCGTATCCTCGTTTTTCAAGGTGAGTCACCTTCTGCCCCTGTTTAGGTTGCGGGGTTTTATCAATACCTTTTTCCCGGTAGCTTCGCAGATCAAACACCACTTGGTTATCATCATTGGCCGCTGACGCTCGATTCAAATGATCCTCATAGGAAAAGCGCATTTCTTTCAATACGGCCTTGCCATCAAGGCCGCCATTTTGATAGCCGGTCAGTTTCTTGCCAAAACTGCCATCTTGCTCGACGGGTCTCAGTGTGAACATGACGTGCGCGTGAGGGTTTTTTCCACCATCGGAAGCGTCTGGTTCATGGATCGCAAAATCGGCGATCAGATCGCGCCGAGTGACGTTATCGGTCACCCAGCCTCGCACCACTTCCTTATGCTGTTCGTGATCTAGGTTGCGAGGTAATACCAGGATCACTTCTTTGGCCAGCTGTGCATCCTTTCGCTTCTCTCCATCCTCCACAGCATTCCATAAGGCTTGTCGATCCTGCATCCATTCTGGCGCATGATCAGGGGTGATGATTTCGGCATGAAGCACATTTTCTTTACGGCTGTAATCATGGGTTTTATCATAGCGATCATCTTTCAACTTATCGCAAGCGCGATAGGCTGCACAGGCAACAACGGAACTGCCGGAGCGATAAGCGGAAGCGGCTACTGTGCTCTTACGAGCGCCCCGGCTGATGGTTTGAATATGAAGGTTTGCATGCATGATTCAAAAAGTTTATCGGCAGTGCCAGCGGTACACCGGTGACCAGGTGGTTTCATTGATCGCACCGGTGTGTCTGAATTCGTAATTTCTCCCTTTTGCTAAATATCTATAAGTGCGCGTATAAGAGTTACTTATCTAAAGAACGTAACTCGGCACATTTTTGTTGCCAAAAACAAAGAAAAAAAGGATCGGGAAAAAGGGAGAAATAGTTTTAATGGTACATGAATGCCTCTAATTTGGTGCAGGTATTTACCAGGATTGAATCATATTTAGCTGGAGGCATTTGGACTAATTAGCAAGAATAGCTTGTTTGATTTTATCAAAACCATTGCTATGTACTTCAGCAATTTTACTTAAAAACAGTTCCTCAATTTCGGGTAGGGTTATAGTAGGATCAATGATAAAGGGAACGACCTCTTTAGCATATTTTCTGTTGATCTCCATTGGTTGGAGTTCATCTATAATATCAACTACATTGCGACCCTTAACAGACAGATAACCCATGTTACGAATACGATTTCGATTTTTCTTAATCGTCTCGACAACAATATCTACCATTCTTTCTTGGGCAATTCTATACTGGTTTTCTTGATTTTTTTTACTGAGATTGTCCATAACTGCTTTTAATAATAAGCCTTGATAGAGCATTTCATAGCCGCTTAGATCTGCAGTAATTTCTAAAAAATTATCAACCTGTTCTTCAGTTGATAAAACAAAACAGCAACTCTTATTGTCAGCCCTTGTATTGCCCTCCCATGCCCTTTCATTTTCTATTTGTTCACTTTCCACTCTCTCAGTGACAGCATGGATAATATCTTCATAATATGCTTCTTCATTAGTTAGTAAGGGCATGAGTTGAGTAATATTTCCATCAATGTTATTGTCAGAATATTGTTCGTAAAGATCACCAAGGAGGGTTCCATCTTGGTATCGTATATTGGTGCCTCTCATGGTACGCCTGCCTTCTTCTAAAATGATATTAATGCGAGTGGCCAGTTCTTGGGTTTGGTAATCAAGCTGATTATCATAGCGCCCCGTTTTATACATTTCATGAAATCTGAGGGCTTCAATGGCCATGCGATACTGGATATGTTTTCCGTAAATATCAAATATATCTCTGCTTTCTTCTCGGCTGAGTATTGGGTCGTGAACGAGCACGGTTTTTGTTTCTGTGACGGCGGCTTTGTCTTTGGTTGCGTTTCTGGTTAGCCAATGTGTTATTCCAATAGTAGCTGCTAATAGAATAGCGATGAAAGGTAGAGCTGACTGTAATGGATAAGAAAAAAGCCCGTTGCCAACAGGCTGTGCTGTCTTCTTGGTTTCTAATTCTTTGATGCGCTCTTCTTTATCTCTGAGATCAAGTAGGATGGAAAGCCTATGGTTGAATCTTTGAATACTGACCTTTGTATTGGGTTTATCAACAGTAGGGTTTAATATTCTACTCACATAGGCTGTATCCGCCCCTATCTGTTTGGCAATATCTTTGGATTTAATGTCAATATCTTCAAATTCAATCCGGGTACTGTCTTTTAGGGGGCCATATAACTGCTCTAGCAGTTCAATCATTCTTTGCCGTTCGGGACTTAGGTTATTCACGTCTGTCAATTAATTATTGAGTGAGAATTGATCTTAATTGATCGTTGTAATCTGCCATAAATCTAAAGATTTAATCTCAATTAAATGAAATGGCCGTAGATTATTCTCTCGATACAGTCTTATACCACTTTAATGGTGGTGAAGATTTTACCATTCGCCAGGCATGCGAAGGAGTACAAATTTTTGGTGGGATCGGGAGTGGTAAAACCTCGGGTAGTGGTGCTGCATTAGCAAAATCATATTTACGAGCTGGTTTTGGTGGGTTGGTCTTATGTGCCAAAAAGGATGAAGTGGATACGTGGAAACGATATGCCGCAGAAACAGGCAGGAGCAAGCGTCTTCTTGTTTTTGATGCTTCCGGTGAATGGCGGTTCCCTTTTCTTCAGTATGAAGTGGATAGAGAAGGAGAAGGTGCTGGTTATACGGAAAACTTGGTTCGTCTCTTCACGACCGTTTATGAGGCGATGGAGCGAGGAAAGGGTGGAGGCGGTGCAGATCCTTATTGGACCAGAGCCATGCAACAGCTAATCAGGAATGCTATCGATCTTTGTATGATTGCCAGAGGGGAAGTTTCGGTACCACTATTATATGATGTTGTCGCGTCATCTCCCAGAACCCCGGAAGAACGCAATAGCGCAGACTGGCAGAAAAAGAGCCTTTGCTGGCAATTACTGATGGAAGGTAATGGAAAGCAACTAGATCATTGGGAGATTCATGATTTCCAAAGTACTGTCTCTTTTTGGTGTGAAGAGTTTTGTAATCTGGCACCGAAAACCCGCAGCGGAGTGGTCTCGATGTTCACCACGATGGCTGATAATTTTCTGCGCCGCCCATTCCGGATGCTGTTTTCTGAGCGTTCCCCAGAAGGGCAGGATGCTCTGCCAGAATTGACTCACCAGGGTATTGTCATTGTCATGAATCTTCCGGTGAAGGAATTTGGTGATGCTGGCAGAGCTGCCCAGGTCATCTATAAATATATGTGGCAGCAAGCTGCTGAGAGAAGAAATGTGAAGGAGAATCCGCTACCGATATTTTTATGGGTCGATGAGGCACAGAATTTTGCTACCGAATATGATATGCAGTTTCAGGCAACGGCTCGAAGCTCTCGAGCTTGTACGGTGTATTTAACCCAAAACCTTCCAAACTACTATGCAGAAATGGGCGGCGCACACAGTAAGTACCGAGTAGACAGTTTAGTAGGCAACTTACAAACGAAAATATGGCATGCTAATTCTGATCCTGAAACAAACAATCATGCAGCTGAAACAATCGGTAGAAGCTGGCATAAAAGAAAGAGTATTTCAGCTAATGCAGGGGTAAATGATTATAGCGCAGGCCAGTCAATAAGTGAAAGCTACGATTTTGATGTCATTCCCCAGGAGTTTACCAAGCTTCGTAAAGGTGGGGAGTTGAATTATTACGAGGTGGATGCAGTCGTCTTTCAGAATGGCAGAATCTGGAATGGAGGAAAAACTTTTATAAGAGCAGTTTTTGATCAAAGAAATAGTTAGATATGACACCACAAGAACAACAGCAAATTGCAGCTGAGGTAAGGACCGGTAGAGGTTTTAGGACCAACCGTTATGTTTTAATTGTTGCCATAGTAGAGGTTTTCTTCCGTACCAATATGGGAAAACGCTATTTTACCTTTCAGCTTTTTTTCGCTGGATTGGTGGGGATTGGCCTTATTCGTTACTGGATGGTTCCCTTTTATTTTCAGTTGGATTGGTTTGACTTATTTACATTCAGTTACATCCTATTGGGATTATATCATCTTTATTCTCAAAGACGATTGAGCGCCAGAGGCGTTGTAGAACATAGCTGGTATGTTGGAAGCAGTAATTTTCGTTTTGTAGGAAGATTCTTTAATTCCAGGGAGCCAAATTACTTTGCATTGCTTTATGTAGAGCCATTGGCTCTCTTGCTTCTTGCGGTTGTTATTTTCTCTTATTCGCTCTTATTGGCAATTGGTTCGGTTATCGCAGCCATTCAGCTATGGTATCAAAATTATCGACTTATTCGCAGACTCAGGAACGAGGAAATGAATAGGCAAGATGGTATGATTGTATCTGAACACATTAATGCCACTACTTTCCAGCAACAAGATATTACCGATAGTAGTACACCTCCGGCCATTCCTCGAAGAACGGCTCCAGCTCCGCCTCCTATTCCATTACCTAATTCTACTCAGGAGGATATTTCTCCAATGGAAGCCCTTGAGCGGCTGAATCGTAAAAATGAATCAAAAGAATAATCCATAAACCACCCTAAGATGAAAGAATATTATATCGCTCAGAATGATGAAAAAAAAGGTCCATTCTCTCTTAAAGATTTAAAACATGAAACGGTATTGCCTGAAACACTAATTTGGAAAGAAGGCTGGCCAGAATGGAAACAGGCAAAAGATGCGGTTCAAGAGGTTCCTTCAATAGAGCTCATTATCAATGATGAGGTTTCTACTCCTTCAATCCCGCAACAAGAACCAAAGAAAAAGGAAAAGCCGAATATGCTTATGACAGCTGCTAAACTCGCAGAGGGAGATTTAGAATCGATAGGTAGTTTATTCAACTCAAGTAAAGCCAAAGACGATCAAGCGGCAGAGGGGCAGAAGCCAGAGGATAAACCTTCATTCGTTGGTATGTTCTATGCTTTTTGTGGTGAGCATATAGACATATTCTTAACCAAGAATAGCAGTAAAATTGGTTCAAATTTCTTTTATACAAAGCTTAATAAGGCTAGAGAATATTATAAAGCTTTATCGCCTGTACGCCAAAAGAGTGCCAGTTTCATGGTCTCTTATTTTCTTTTTATCCTATTTGTTTTGCTTGTTAGTGTTATTTCGGGTTCTTTTTTCTCTGAGCCATTAGGCATGATTCTGACGGCTCTTTTATTTTCTATGACTTTTGCTTCTTATGTTGCGTTATATGAAGTTAAGTTCGTTGATAAACCTATTACTAAAGTTACGAATGCAGTAATATTTTTTACCCTGGGCTTTCTTCCCAACTTTATAAAAAAAATTATTGTGCAGATAGTGAAGTTTTTAATTTTTACGATTATCGTATTTTTCTTAAACTTCGTTATCGGTCCTGTTTATATTGCCTTCCGTCTTGTTATTGCTTTTGTGAATCCAAAGGATATGCCGAGTTTTGATCGCTATGGATAATATGATATAAAACCTATAAACCTTTATGAATAAAGACTGGATAAAAGCAGTAGAAATTTATCTTCACGAAGTTCGCTATTCAAAAGACTCAGTAAAGAAATAAAGATTTATTTATTCAGGAGCTTCCCCTAGCGGGTCAGGCTGTCCGTCACTGCCCTTTGGTTGATCCTACCGGATGCCTCCTAGGGGGCGGCTGACTCCCATCCTTAAGCCATTTTTCTCCCGCATAGTCGCTCCCTCCA
Source organism: Saprospiraceae bacterium (assembly GCA_042095835.1). Taxonomy (GTDB): domain Bacteria; phylum Bacteroidota; class Bacteroidia; order Chitinophagales; family Saprospiraceae; genus DATFKA01. The sequence goes on along the minus strand of JBELML010000096.1, from coordinate 16,012 downwards.
TCCCTCATTTTTCTTTTAACCAGCTCGCCCTTCACACATTCCAGCAGCAGCGTGGTTCTCCCTCCCCTCATGCCTGGCTGTATCGTTCCCCGTCTGCATATTCCCCCTAATCTGTCATGCGGTTTGAATCAAACCGTCATGCCAGCCCAGGTACCAGGGGAATAATTATCCGGGGAAAGGTCGCTTTGGTGGTGATGCTTAATCGGTGGAGCTGATTGGCACCGTCTGCCTGTCAGCTCGTTTAATTGCGCTATCCTCACCTTATTCTACGTCTAAGCTACCCTAACCGGGATCGAACCGGACAAGGGGCGGCATGCCTTTCCGAGTAGATTTTTTGCTGCTCAAAAATTCTCCTCTCCACCCTTGCCGGATTCGCCCCGGCCAGGGTGACGCTGCCTTCGAAAAGGGAGGACACCTCAATTAAGCGACAGTCAGAGGGGGCAAACGAGTCCGCTCCACGAGGTATCACCTCCGCTTCCGGTAAGGGAGTTTCCTTATTAAACCAGTTCAAAATTCTTATACAATGAGAAAGACAGCAAAAATCTGGCAAGTGTCAGAAATCAGCCTGCGCTATGAGCAGCGCATCAAATTGGCAGACAGCCCAACCATTACTAATTCCCGCGATGCCTGGGAGATCTTCTACAATCATTGGACGGATGATCTGGAGCTTTTAGAATGCTTCAACGTCCTTTTCTTAAACCGTGCCAACAAGGTGAAAGGCCTGTTTCAGGCTTCACGCGGCGGCGTAGCCGGTACGGTAGTCGATAGTAAAATCATTTATGGTGCCGCTGTTAAGGCCATGGCCAGCTCGATTATTGTGGCACATAACCACCCTTCCGGCAATTTGCGCCCGAGCGATGCCGACGAGGAGCTGACCGCCAAGCTAAAGAATGCCGGTAAGGCGCTCGACATCCAGCTTTTAGACCATCTGATTTTAACGCCGGACGGGCGTTACACCAGTTTTGCGGATGAGGGCAAGCTTTAGGGCTTGCCTGCTAAGGGGCGTTTGCCCCTCGCGCCTGCAACCGGTTTCCCCGTCTTCCGCACGCTGTTTGTGCATACGGGTGATTCCCCACCGGTGGCAGTTGCTAACCCCCATTCTTCGCCAGAAAGGCAGACCGGAAAAAGACGGGTTTTTCCGGTTGCATTTAATCACTTCAAAAAAGGAATATCATGACAAAGCAAAGTAAGTCCAAGGTCAATCTATACCAATCCGTTACCGATCGTATCATTGAGAAATTAGAGCAGGGCGTCGCCCCGTGGCGGCGTACCTGGAGCCGTTACGGTCTCGCCCGTAATTATGCCAGTAAGCATATTTACACCGGTATTAATAGGGTGCTGATGAATATGACCGAGCACCCCATCCCCTATTTTATGACCTTCAATCAAATCAAGCAGGAAGGCGGCAAGATTCGCAAGGGATCCAAGGCCGAACAGGTGATTTATTATAACTTCTATTATAAGGATGAGAACGACCGCACCCTAAGCCGTGAGCAGGCCATCAACGCCCAGCAGCAATGGCAGGAAATACAGGTCTTGAAGTTCATCAAATATTATAACGTGTTTAATATTGCTGATGTGGAAGGGATCGAATTTGAGGTGCCGGAGGTGGAGTTACGTGATAATGAACAAATCAACGCCTGTGAGCAGATCATCGCAGAAATGCCCCATTGCCCGGACTTCGTGACCATTGACGCCGACCGGCCTTTTTATTCTCCTGATCGGGATGTGGTTAATATGCCGAGCATCAAACAGTTTGAAAGCTCGCAGGATTATTATGCCACCTGCTTTCATGAGCTGGCACACAGCACCGGCCACCCGTCCCGCTTGAACCGTGAAGGCATTACCAACCCGACCGGATTCGGTAGCAAATCCTATTCACAGGAGGAACTCATCGCCGAAATGGCCGCCGCCTTTGTTTGTGCCAAAGTCAATATTGATGTGGAACCGCTCATGGATAACAGCGCGTCCTATCTGGCCGGATGGCTTAAAGTGCTGAAAGAAGATAATCGCTTTATCTTCCATGCCGCCGCAGAAGCGCAGAAAGCCGCGGATTATATTCTGGGTGCCCGTCACGACTCATAAACAGATCGTGCCATCTGATAAGCCTCTCCCATGCTGGAGGGGCTTTTTTGTGGGTTCTACCTAACAAGGTGTAGCCGGATGCACGCGGCCCGCCCGGTGGGCGGGCAAAAGCGGCAGAAATACTGGAGTCTCTGACAGAAAAACCTGCGCGGTTCTTCTGTGGTTATTGGCCGCGCTCATCCTTAATAGATCGGATTGTCATCTAATCGTAACATGACCTAATCGGGGTGATCTGCTACGATAGAAGCTCATTTTTTTCACCACGTACAGGTTGATTTAATAAGCCTCTATTTATTCGAGTTTATTACCTCCTGTACTTAAAAACAGATTATGCCACAAACAGTAAAAAACGGGGTGCTCATTACAGTTGCCTCAAAAGGCGAAAAAGTACGGGGTTTTGCCCGTCTCCTAAAGTTCCCAAAGGGAGCGGAGGAGGTATTGATTACGTTCACCGAAGTTCACGAAAACGGCAGTGCCGGTCATGTGGATCAGGAAGGTGAAGCCCTCGTTACAGAGGGAAGTGAAATAGAATTTCACTTCCATTACCGTGTCCATCCAGGACATCAGTTCAGGGTAGAGGTTTATGTCCATGCGGGAGAGCATGATGGAGATCTCGAGGGGGCGAAATTTGTATTCAAAAACGGGCAATATAAAATTGCCTCTCATTAATGAAAAGCCGTAAGGGTTGTTCCTATTAAAAGGAGCCCTTACGGCTTTCGGCTTTTTTAGCTCTTAAATAGTTTCTATCGCAGGTTATTTACCAGAGAATCGCTATTTTTAACCCATGAGTGATATCACAAAATTTGATTATGACGGCCAGAATATCAGCTTTGAGTTTGCTGATGGCAATAAGATGGTGAATGCCACGCAAATGGCCAAACCTTTTGGTAAGCCGGTCGGGAATTTCCTACGCCTGAAAGAAACCAAAGAATATATCCAGCTCCTGGAGGAGCGATATTCAGATGTGAATATCGCTAAGGAAGTGCTGCGCGTCATCAAAGGCGGCGACGCCTCTGATGGCCTCCAGGGAACCTGGATGGATGAAAAACTCGCCTTGAAATTTGCCGCCTGGCTAAGCCCGGCTTTTGAACTATGGGTTTATGATCGGATTCAAGAACTTCTGACCACCGGTAAAACTGAAATTCGGGAATATAGCCCGTCCGGCATTATCAAAGGCCTGCGGTTGATCGTCGAGCAACTCGAGCAGCAACAAAACTTTAATTTCGAGATCCGCGAGGATGTTGATACCATCAGCGACCGCCTCGACGAGCTGGAGGCAAAAATTGTGAGCGTCGATGATCATTATTACACGATCGCCGGATATTGCAGCTTACACAAAATTCCCTGCCCTCTCCACCAGGCTAAAGCCTGGGGCAAGACCGCCACGTCTCTAAGCCGAGAGAAAGAGATCCCCACTGGCACCGCACATGATGAACGGTTTGGTAAGGTGCGCACCTATCATGAGGATGTTTTGCAGGAGGTGATTAAGGCGAAGGATCGTTAAATCAATATCAATCGCTGGCTCAATTGAATGAAATTTTTATTTACTAAATCCCCGTAAACCTAAATCATACCCTATGACCATATCAAACTATCTCCAGGAAGTTGAAAAACTCTATTTTTCCGGTGCTGCAACCGAGCATAGCTATCGTGCTTCACTTCAGCGTTTATTAGAGAGCGCTGATAACAGCGTCACGGTTACGAATGAGCCAAAGCGCGTCAAATGCGGTGCCCCGGACTATATCCTCACAAAAGGAGAGATCCCGCTCGGTTATATCGAGGCGAAAGATGTTATTCCTGGCATTCTTGATAAGAAGGAAACAAAGGCTCAGGTTAAAAAATACTTTAATGGTGGCCTGGGCTATAACTTCATCCTGACTGATTATCTGGAGTTCCGGTTCTACCGGGAGGAAGAGCTGGTCGAAATAGTAACGCTGGCTGAGCCTAATGGCAGCTCATTGATCGTACATGCTGATCAGCACCAACATCTACAGAATCTCTTACAGAATTTCTGCCAATATCATGGCCAGACTATCACTTCCTCGCGCAAGCTGGCGGAAATGATGGCGGCCAAAGCCCGCATGATCCAGACAGTCATCTTCAATGCCCTCCAGGACGAAGAAGATGGTGGAGGAGATCTACGTAACCAGTTTGAAGCCTTTCAGAATATTTTGATGCATGACATGGAGGAGAAGCAGTTCGCCGATATGTATGCGCAAACGATCACTTATGGCCTCTTTGCGGCTCGCCTGCATGACCCTACTTTACAAACCTTCAGTCGGATGGAAGCAGCAGAGCTTCTTCCACGCACCAACCCTTTTTTGCGTCAGCTCTTTGGCCAGATCGGTGCCCTCAATCTCGATACCCGCTTGCAATGGATTGTGGATGACTTGGTAGAGCTGTTCAAAGCCTGCAATGTGCGCGAGATATTGGAGGATTATGGCAAGGTGACCCAGCGCAACGATCCAATCGTCCACTTCTATGAAGATTTTCTGGCCGAGTATGATAGCGCCCTGCGTAAGAGCCGGGGCGTGTGGTACACGCCGGAGCCGGTCGTTGATTTTATTGTTCGTGCCGTTGATGAAGTGCTGAAAACAGAGTTTGGCTTGGCTGACGGTTTGGCCGATACCAGCCGCACTGAGATTGAGGTGGCGGGGCAAGGAACGGATAAACGCTATGCGGATAATAAAAAGCGTATGAAGTTGAATGTACATCGCGTACAGGTGCTTGATCCTGCTACCGGTACTGGCACCTTCCTGGCACGTGTCCTGCAGCAGATTTATAGCCATTTTGAGAATATGCCTGCTCTCTGGAAGGGCTATGTTGATAAAGACCTCCTCCCCCGCATCCACGGCTTTGAAATACTGATGGCATCCTATGCCATGGCGCATTTAAAGCTGGATCTAGTCCTTCGTGAAATGGGAGCCGATCCGCAGCGTCGCTTTAATGTTTTTCTCACCAACAGTCTGGAGGAAGCGCACCCGGACACCGGAACTCTTTTTGCTCGTTGGCTTAGTGAGGAGAGTAACCAGGCAAATTACATTAAGCGAGATATGCCCATCATGTGCGTGATCGGGAATCCGCCTTATAGCGGCGAATCATCCAACAAAGGGGATTGGATTATGTCGGAAATGGAGGCTTATAAAAAAGAGCCAGGGGGCAAAGAAAAGCTAAAAGAGCGCAATTCTAAATGGATCAATGACGACTATGTTAAATTTATCCGATTAGCAGAAAGTTATATCGAGAAGAATGGAGAGGGTATTCTAGGGTTTATTACGAACCATAGCTATTTGGATAACCCTACTTTTAGGGGAATGCGTTGGCATCTTTTAAAAACCTTTTCAAAGATTTATATCATTGATCTGCATGGTAATGCAAAAAAGAAGGAAGTAGCCCCTGATGGTTCGGCAGATAGCAATGTTTTTGATATTCAGCAAGGAGTAAGCATAATAATTGCAATAAAATTTTCAGAAAAGTCAGCACAAAAAACAGCTCAAGTAAATTACTGTGATCTTTGGGGTAGTAGAGAAAATAAATATCAATTCCTTTTTGATAATAATCTGAAGACAATCAATTGGATTTCGTTAGAAAATAAGTCTCCATTCTTTTTCTTCGTGCCAAAAGATTATGCTACGGAAGAAGCCTATATGAAAGGTTTTGGACCACAAACCTTATTCAAAATGAATAGTGTTGGCATTGTTACTGCTCGTGATTCTTTTACGATTGCTCATGATGTCAACGTCATACAGAAAAGGATTGCTGAGTTTGTTGAAGTCGATCCAGAGGAAGCGAGGTCTAAGTATTCTCTGGGTAAGGATGTAAGAGATTGGAAAGTACATCTTGCACAAGAAGATGTTAAAAAAGGGAACGGTAAATTAGTGCCAATATCATACCGCCCTTTTGATACTCGTTGGACATATTATACGGGTAAATCCAAAGGTTTCCACTGTATGCCAAGAGGTAATGTGATGGATCATCTTATAACCGAGGATGAGAACTTTAATTTAGTTATTGGAAGACAGGGACAAGTCGTTGGTTCTATGCAATGGAACCTCATTTTCACTACGAATGTTATTACAGACTTTAATCTTTATTATAGAGGAGGAGGGATGGTTTTTCCTTTGTACCTCTATCCTGAAACCACTCAGCTTAGTATTGATCAGGATGTGGAGCGTAAGCCTAACCTAGATCCTAAAATGGTTGCAGAGATTGCTGATAAGCTGTCTTTGCGTTTCGTTCCGGATCATGAGATGCCAGAGGCTGAGGAAGAAGGCACCTTTACCCCGCTCGATCTTCTGGATTATATCTATGCTGTGCTACATTCTCCTAACTACCGGGAGAAATACAAAGAGTTTCTAAAGATTGATTTTCCTCGCATTCCCTATCCAGATGATCAGCAGATTTTCTGGCAACTTGTGGGGTTAGGTCGGCAATTGCGTGGATTGCATTTGATGGAATCACCCTTATTAGGTAGAAGTTCCATCCGCCTCGATGGTGGCGATGATCTCACCATTGATAAGATCGGCAAGAAATCTTATGATCCAGACTCACAGCGTGTCTATATCAATAAGGATGTCTATTTCGAAGGAGTGCCACAGCTCGCCTGGGACTTCTACATCGGAGGTTACCAACCGGCACAAAAATGGCTCAAAGACCGCAAAGGCCGAACTTTAGATTATAATGATGTGAAGCATTATATGAAGATCATCACAGTCCTGATAGAGACGGACAGGTTAATGAAGGAGATTGATGAGGTGCGGGAATTTTAATTTAACTTGTAAATCCTGAAATAAAGATGAAGCACAAAAAAATAGTTAGGCACATAACAGGCTTTAGTACGCCTATTTTTGGAATCCAATGGAATCCACCTACTTATGATATAACGATTGCTCAAGATGTAATTACATTTTTGGAGGATAGAAGAGTGCTTTATAGTCCAGCAGAAATGGAAAATGCCGGTCACTGTGTTCAGTCAATTCAAACGATCAGACAAGAACTTACAGATAATATGAATAAACTAAGTAACATTAACTCACCATTGGGGAAGCAGCTTAGGAAAATGAGAGAAGCTGCGAGGAAGTTTATAGATAATGTGGGAAGTCAGGTTTTTCTTCAGTTTGATAATGTTATTCAAACTTCCATTCTTGAAAGGGAGTTATTTAAATTACGAGATAAATATGGTAGGTGTATTGCTGAAATAGCAGGAGGATATGGACTCGATGTTGAAGATGACTTAGCCAAAATTATTCCGTTTAATAATTTAAATTAGGTCATAGGAACCCAAAAAGGTGAATAGAAGTCTCAAAAAATCTAATTACATACGTCCTCTTCAACCTTGACGAGATCAGCGAGCCTTACAGCTACGCGTTCCATTGGATCTTCTGATGTGTCTAAACCGTTCCGGGAACCAAGTAATGGACTTACATTCCGAAGAGCATCATAGGTCGTATCATGTATAATCGGGATGAGAAGATCGCGAGCAAGCAATGCAGAAAGTTCTTTGTCTGCAACACCGGCATTTTGAACACGTTTGAGAAATGATGGAGTAACCAGAACAATCCCAACTCTCGATTTTGCCAATCCTTTATCAATCTCACGAAGAAAGGGTTGACCGAGAAGGATGTCTTTTTCGCTAAACCAGACGGATACACCGTTCGACTCCAGATGATCACACAACTCTTTGGCTGCGCCTTTCCGATCATCCCACGCATGGCATAGGAATACGTCTTTAATGTCAGGGATAGAAACTCGCTCAACGATATTTTCACGAATCGGCGTGAGCGTCTGTATTTCATAGGGGGTGTAGTATACTGTAGAACCCGCAGGGGACCAACTCGCTTTCCTTGTCCGTCCGGATCGTCCGCGACCGGAACCACCAGTACTTCTCCCACTATTTTGTGACGAAGAACTGTATGAGTAAGATGGGGTATAATCGTAAGAGCCGTAACCTCTATAACGCCCTCTACAAGCAGGACAGTTTGCCGCTCCACTCGCTGTTCGGTGACCATTCACCGGTGCTGTACATCTTGGCATAATCTTATCCTTTACTGGTTCTAGGGTCTGCGGAACGCGGGTAAGTCCGCTCTTCCTGAATTGTGCCGTCTTCTTTATGAATGATGAGTGAAACGCCACCTTGACGTTTGGCCATATCCCGCATTTGGTCGATAATCTCTTTTTTGGTTGGCGCAGTTTTGGAAGCGCGTTCCCCTCCTTGAGCTTTGCCTTGCCAGCCGCTTTGGGTTTTGGTGATGTGGTATTTTTTTAATTTCATGTTGAAATAGTTTTAATATTTATCCTACTTAAAACAAAACAGTTTAATCTCCCGCAAAGTTCCATCATCTGGGAAAAGACCATTTTTTAGTGAATACGGAAGAAATTTTGAGTAAGTGCGCTAGTTCGTTTTCTGTTCTACAGAAGTAGAACAACACGCTATCTTGCAATATTGAATCAGATGCAGTATAATAGATTTATAACTTGCCCTTGATGGCACATTGTCACCTTCTGGTGACTGAAAAGCTCCGATTCAAAGGAGCTTTTTTATTTCAGCATTTCATGTAAATCTTTCATAAGAGAGTTGAACTGCGTGGTTCCGAGCTTTGCTACATATCTGGTTAATCGCATTGCATCGTAGGATCGCATTTGCGACAGTAATGCTTGGCCTTCTCTAACTCGCCCCTCTTCCTTGTTTCGGTAGTAAACCGTATGTCTGAATGGAAAATCTTTTAACTGTGTCGTCAGAGGTATTCCTATGAAATGCCGATGGTTGAATTTACGCACAACCAATACAGGGCGTTCGTAAAGCCTGTTTTTCCCATCTTGTTCAACCCCGATATTAATACCAATAGAACCCCACCATATTTCCCTTTGTCGTATGGTTGGGATTTTACCATCCTGTTCTATCTGTTTTTTGACAGGATGCCATCCGTCAAAGTCTTTTATATATGCGTCATCCATGCCATGTTATGGCACACAGTAGTAGCAACGAGCAAGCCACACGATTGTAATTTCGCTTTCCGTTGTACAGAAGGCGAACCCCCCTCCCCTATTTCCAGCCATTTTTTCCAATAAATGACCCTTTTCAGCTTGGTCTTTTTCAAAATTGTTCGTATTATGTATGATAAATACGAACTTAATTGACTATGCAGCTTTCTGAACTAATTGATCCTATTACAGGGGAACGACGGTACCTCAATCGAGATGAACGGCAAGCGTTCAAGCATGCAGTACAATATCTAAAGCCTGATGCTAAAACCTACTGCTTGATGCTTTATTATACAGGCTGCCGTCTTAGTGAAGCGTTAGAGGTGTCGCCAGATCGTCTTTTATTCGACGAGCAAAAGGTGATTTTCAGGACATTGAAGCAGAGAGCCGATAAAGCTGACCGTTATCGTGCGATAGAGTTACCAGAAGATTATTTGGCTTCTTTGGAGAGTTCCTATTCTGCAAAGTCTCGCAAGGGAAAGAGTACGGGTAAGAAACCGCTTTGGAGCTTTACCGATCGTACAGGGCAGAAATATATTAAACAAGCAATGGAAGCAGCAAATATTACAGGGAAGAAAGCGACGAGTCGAGGTTTACGCCATTCGATGGGGGTTATGTTGGCACTTGATAAAGTACCTATCAATATTATTGCGGATGTGCTTGGCCATAAAGCGGTACAGAATACTCTGATTTATATGCATATTGCTGGTGAGGATCGCCGTAAGCTAGTTTCTAATGTTTGGTAAAGTCTTATGATATGCGAGATATTCATTTAGATAAATATGATGGAATCCCTGTAAGCCCTCCTACTGACGACAGCGATGTAGCTCTGATAGGAACCCAATCGATATTTGTTCCCTCTAATAGAGTCTATTATCTTGATGATAATTCTATTCGTCATTATGGAACCTTACGTTTTGGCGAGATTAACGATGAGATGCAGTTTTATATCGAGTTAGATCAAGGAGGTTCTTTGCCTGTTCTATATCAAGAAGCTGTTTTTAAGGACGATAGAATTTAATAGATTATGAGCTTAAAACCAAAGTATCGTTTTGTCTGGCCAGGTGATGCCGATAAGAAAGTAGATATTACTTTTGCTCTTTGTGAGCTTAAAGTTTTGCAGGGTCTCATTTTGAGAACAATGGAACGGGCCGCGGAAGAAGAGAATGCTATTTACGAGCGACATCGTGAGTTATCCAAGAAAGTTGAATATTTCATTGTCGAACTTGAAGGAGATGTAGAGGAGGAATAGTGGTTGATCGGGTTCTTCCTTGATTTCCATACTATGTAACTGAATGATATTTATTTACGAATCTTTTAAACTGACATAGAGTGAGCAAAATATCTAAGAAATTAGAGCATCTAATGACAAAAGAACAAAAGCAAAAGAGCCAGCTTGAACTGGTTGAACCAACAAAGCTTGATACAATCAAGCAGCAGCAGGAGCTGGTTTTTGTTCACTCGATTCTCTGTCAAACCTTTATCCCCTATCGTCGTCCTTTAGATGAAAATAAAAATGATCGTGAATTTTGGGAAAAAAGACAAGGACGAGCTTCGCTCTTAATCGAAGCAGGCCGTGTGATGGATCGGCATACAGGCAAACAGAAAAAGGCAAACTTGCCTTACGGTTCTATTGCTCGCCTTTTACTTACGCACCTCAATACAGAGGCTATGACTTCCCTTGATAGTGCTACTCAAAAAGAAGGGATTATTCCTTTAGGTAAAAATATACGGGAGTTAGCTGCAGCTATTGATAAAAATGGAGCAGATACTCGTGTAAGAAAATCTATTGATGCTCAGTTGCATAACCTTATGGGGTGTCGCATTAAGTTTGGGTTTTCTGAGGAATATGGTAATGCCACACGCATCGCAGGGGCGAGTTTTGATATTATCTCTCAGTATGATCTTTGGTACTCGAAGGATGAAAGCCAACAGTTTCTTTTTCCTTCATTTGTAAAGCTTGGTTATGAGTATTTTCAAAATCTAAAGGCTCACTCGGTACCGCTAGATAAAAAATCTCTTTATGCTCTCAGTAAATCACCTCTGGCTATGGATATTTACTGCTGGTTAGCTTATCGTTTACATCATATCCCTTTTGGTAAGAGGCAATTTATCAGTTGGAAAAATCTTTACGATCAGTTCGGTGAGGAATATGGTCGTATTTATGATTTTAAGGTGAAGTTTCGCAAGGCTCTTAAGTTAGTTCTTAGAGAGTATCCAGAAGCGAAAATATTGGAAGAGAAAGATAAAGGGTTCTATTTGGCTAATTCGCCAACACCTGTGATTTCCTCTACTCATACAGTTCCTACTCTTTTTTAATAGTCATACCTGTATTCCCAGGGGGTGTAAACGGTCGTTACAGAGGTGTAAAGAGTCGTTATTTTTGGCTGTCAGCAAGCCTTTCAGAGTTCAGGGGGTGTGAACGGTCGTTACAAAGGGGTGTAAACGGTCGTTGTTCTTGGCATCATATTTCACCGGCAAATTCAGTTATCACCAATATGGATTTTCTGCTGTGGATAACTGCTAAGCACTTCCTTATTTATCATCAAAATACAGAAATAACCCCTTGTTTATCCACATTTTATTGTGTGCAAATACTTCCCAGGGGGTGTAAACGGTCGTTCTATTGGGGGTGTAAAGAGTCGCAATAGGGGGTGTAAAGAGTCGGTATACGGGGTGCAAACGGTCGTGCAAACAGATAAGATAAAATATTCTTAATCAGATATAGCACAAACTCTTTGTGGATAACGAGTTCGCTAATGCTCACAGATAAAATCTGGTGCGCCACAAGGGCGCACGTAAAAGGAGTTCGCTAACGCTCACGAATATTATATGAGGGGTTTTATGAGGCATAGACCAAACCAGAGCAGTAAAAGGAAGATTTTCTGCGCGGACATATTTTAAAATAATTAATATGTTTTGATGTGATATTGCTAGTACCCTGATGGTGGTCTATTATTCCTCTAAATCTTTCTTTTTGTTTTTCAGTTTTTTCTGTGTTTTTGCTGCTTTGATTTGATCTTTAAAGTTAGCATCTGTCACAACCTTGTTACCTGTTTCATCTTCAAAAGCATCAAGAGCTTTTCCTGCTGCAGCCCCTCCTTTTTGTGCAGCATCTTTATTTTCGATGAAGCCTTGTGCATCTTCTTTAATTGCTTCAATACGTGTCTGTTCTTCGCCAAGCATCGTAAAAATCAATTCAAGATTACTCATGTGATCACGTAGATTTTCACGCTTTAAACCTTTATGATGTTTATATTGTGATGGTGTGATGCCAAAAGTAGCACGACTGATCTCTGCGGTTAGAATAGCATATTCCCTACCCTCTTTTACGCCACGTTCTTTCCATTCATCGGTAAGCTGTCCACGAATGGCAATGGATTGTAAGCGTTTATCAATCCATTCATCATCATAGCCTAAGTCTTTATAATATTTCCTTGCACGTTGTGCGGCAAGTTCGGGATTTTCAATCTCCTGGATACGCTCATACCCAACTTTGGCTAACCATTGCTTAAAGGGTTCTGCTTTTGGTGATGGAATGGATTGGATGATACGAAAGATACCTTCCGTATTTGCACAATTTACGCGTTGTTTCCCTCCTTTCGTCTCTACTGAAAGGGGGTGGGCAATTTGCCCCCACCCTTTGCTAAGTTCTGGGTCACGTCGGCGCATATCCCTAACGTAATTGCTTGGATTTTTACTTTCGCTCAGTACGCCAACCACATCAACAATGACAAACCACCATTCCTCATTATGCCATACTCGACGGATGGTTTTATCTTCAAAGACTATCAATTTGTTGGATTCATCGCTCATATCAAAACTCTTTTTTTGCTAGAAAGAGAAAAGGGATCACCCATCAGGATAATCCCTCCTACAACTTATTTACGGTAGTTGCCAAACCTTAACATAGCATTTCTGCTCCGTATATGGACACCGCTATTCCTCGATCTGGTTGCTCCCCAGCAGAGCCAGTCTCTGCTTCACGATGCATTACGAATATACTGCTTTTTGTGAATAACACCAAGAAGAAAACATAAACTGCTCTGGTTTGGTCTATGCCTCATAAAACCCCCAAAGTAATTCTAAGGCACGTAGGGCCTTAGAATTACTTTTTATGGGGGTCAGAGCTTTTAGTTGGAAAAGCTGCTGAGCGTTTAGGTATAGCCGCGCAGCGGCTCGATTTTTTTGGACATTACATATCAAGCTACGAGTAGTGCTTTAAAGTGAAGGAATACTGCAATACTGCAAAAAGGTTTTACTTTTTTACTGACTATCTAGATCTTTTTCGACAAGCTCCAGAATGTATTTACGGATGGTTGTTCTTTTAGAAAAGACACGCATCTTCATCCGAGTGTGAAGACCACCAGGGACATCAACCGTGATCCGAGTCAGATCATCTGTTTTCTCTTCCCTGGACTTGTGTATTTTATTAATGATTTCTTCTTCGTTCACTTTCTCACTTTCATCATTTTGCTTAATGACTTCTCTTTTTGATCCCAGCTTTCCCAGGTTTAAATTTTTCTTTGCCATCTCCTACCCTACTAGATTTAGAATAGAGGCTTTTTCTAAAACCTCATTGGTTAGATTAATCATTTCTTTTTTTGCCTTATTTGTGCTTTCCCCTTCGGTTTCGTAAACCCCTAACCCTTCTACGCTAGCTTCATTGTAAATGGTCCTGGAGCCTATATGCGTTGTCATGAACGGAATATCATAGGTCTGCTCCAGAGTTTCTTTTATGCCCCGATGGATTACCTTTCTTTCATCATATTCATTCAGCATGAAATAAGCTGGAATTTCTCCTTTGATTCCAGAAGCATCATTGTAGCGAGCCAGAAATTTATCCATTGTTCGGAAGTCTTGGGCAGATGGACGTAATGGAATAATGATGAGATCAGCATTGATAATAATACTTGTTGTCATTGCTGATAGAGATGGCGTACCATCTACCAGAACGATTTCATAGTCCTTATGCAAGCTTTTTACAGCCTTACTAAAGCCCTTTTGCTCTGTAGCTCCTACGACAGTAATATTGGGTAAGTCTTCATCTCTTACCCCATTCCAACTCATGGAGTTTTGATTTTCATCCGTATCTACGATACAAACTTTGTAATCCATGTGTGCCAGGCACACGGCAAGGTTTTGGGTAATGGTTGATTTACCTACTCCACCCTTTAGATTGGTGATTGCTATGATCATTCACAATTCCTTTAGTTTGACTCTAAGATAACCCTTTTGAATGATACTGAAAACAGTTTTACAGTAAATACGTAAATACTTTGTTACTGCAAAAAGGTTTTACTTAAATAAGTTTTGCAGTTTTGCAGTAAATTGATAATTTTATTCTCGATAAAGAAACCGAGCCATAGGGCGGCTACCCTATTGACTCGGATTGATTCAACAATTGTCAAATCAATTTTACTACAATGACAAAAGTAAAAAACACATTGGTAAACAAAGATTTTACCAGAGCCGTAAAGGTCTTACGTCGTATTCTTCCCAAGCTTGCTTTTGGGTTACTCATTGCAACCTATCTGATTTCTGCAGGAATCATGGTAATCCCTCACGTTAAATCCAGAGAGGGAATGCTTATGGTAATCGGTTCCATTCTCATTCATTTGGCTATCCAGGCAGGACGAGGAACATTAGTTTTTTTCTTTCAGCTTAATCCAGCACGTTATCAGAGTCGTTTTTCAATGGCTCTAATTGCTGCTACCCTTTTACTGATTCTTTCCATGTGGAATGCTTACATCGTTTTTGAGCCTTATGGCCTTGGTTGGATCGTATCGGTCAACACGCTCATGCTTATAGGTTATATTATCGAAATCATGATTTTGCGGGAAACCATGTTTGCTACCAATCTAGAGCTTTACCAGAATAAGGCACAGTGGGCGCAGCTTAAAGAATTCTACATTGCCAAGGAGCAGTTTGAAAATTTTATGGAAGCTCTCAATGATGGCAAGGTAGAAGAATCCCACTATATCAATGTGGGAAACGGGAACCAGCCAGGGGCATCGGCATCGGAACCCAATCTGGTCAAGAAAGAGGAAGCAGCACAAGAGCTGGTGACATAGTTCTCACGAATAGACAGGTTACGTGTGGTGGTTGCGGTCGTGACCTTTCCTATCGCCCTGACCAGCGTTCTAGCCTTGCTTACTGTTCTTCTCGTTGTCGTAAGCGTGGAGAGAGAAAGCGTAAAGCTGTTATGTCACGCAATAAAGCCTGATCTTCAAATACTTAAATACTGCAAAACGTTTTGCAGTATTTAAGTAAAAAAGGTTTTACTGGTCTTTTCTTAGGGCGTCGCCCCCGACGCCGGTCAAGGCATCCAACCGTCTCCCAAAGGGATCCCTCAGTCGGAGCCTCCTTGCCCGTTGTACCCCCATTTTCGCCAAAGGGCAGAAGGATAAAGCGCAGCAGTGCTTTACCCTTTAACTCTAATAGGAAGGAACAACAGAATGGATAAGCAGCAGCTCAATCAATTCAAACAGGAATTAAGATATTACACCGGCAGCGATCAGTTCTATCGTCATTGCTATGGTCAGGGAATTTATACTGAAGGCGTTCAGTTCATGGCAGAAAAGCTAGAGGCTTATTGGCTATTGGATATGATCTTTATTTACCAACAGCAAAAATTGGTTGCAGAAGAGGCATTCCAGGTCTGGAAGCTAAAGGTCAATGAAGATGATAGCGCGGATCTGGTCCTAGAGGATGGTAATCAACAAAAGGTAAAGATCTTTCAAATTCCATTTACGGATTTTCCCCTGGAGGAATTTACCCTGTGGTGCGTCAATAAAACATTGATGCTGCCCTCTGAGTATTAAGTCTTTACTCTTTACTAATCTTTAATAAGACTCTGATAAACCCATAAAAAACTAAGGAGAATGAATTATGGCAATTAATAACACTGTTATCTTAACCGGTAATACTGGCGCAGAAGCACAAG
>JBELML010000095.1:0-24673 GCA_042095835.1 Saprospiraceae bacterium | reverse complement strand
CAATCTGGTCGAATTAATCCCGGCGTAGCGCAGCGGATGTCGGGATGCTGTGCTATGTTAATGAGACCTTTGTAGTGCGTAGCACTACAATCTGGTCGAATTAATCCCGGCGTAGCGCAGCGGATGTCGGGATGCTTTGCTATGAATTATGTGCTAGGTGTTATGTGTTATATTAATGAGACCTTTTCGTTGCTCTCACCTAGCTCTTAACCTCATAAACTTATAAACTCATAACCCCCTAAACCCTCTTAACCCCTAAACAATCAAACCCTAAACCACCTACCCCGCTGCTGCCTCAAAACTAATCTTGTGGTCATAATCTCTAAAGTCAACGGGCAATACACCTGACACACCTTGCTCCCCCATAAACACCCCATAGATCGTATCTACAGCTGCCATTGTCAACTTGTTATGCGTCACAATGATGAATTGCGATTCCTTAGAGAAGCGCTTAATGATCTTATTAAACTTCAGGATATTGGCATCATCTAATGGAGCATCAACCTCATCAAATATACAGAAAGGTGCTGGCTTCAATAGGTATAGCGCAAAGAGTAAAGCTGTTGCTGTTAGCGTCTTTTCTCCACCAGACAACTGGCTAATAGATTGTGGGCGTTTCCCTTTAGGTTTGGCCACGATCTCAATTTTGGATTCTAGTGGATTTTCTGGATCTAGTAAGATAAGATCGCAATTATCATCCTCTGTAAATAGACTGCGAAAGACCTCAATAAAGTAGGTCCTAGCTTTATCAAAAGCCTCTAAGAATTGTACCGTAGCTGTTTCTTCTATTTCTTTGATGGTCTCTTCTAGGCTTTCTTTGGCCTCTACGATATCATCTCTTTGCTGGGTGATACTTTCGTGCCGCTCCTTCATCTCATCAAAGGCCTCCACTGCCATTGGGTTAATCTCTCCGTAGTTCCCCAAGCGTTTTCCTAAACGCTCTACTTTTTCCAATAACTCTTCCTTAGGTTTGTCGCGTTTAGGCTCCTGGTTGATGATTTCATTGATACTGATGTTGAACTCAATCCGAAAACGCTGGGCAATGGTAGAGATCTGGTACTTCACATCGTTGACTTGCTCTTTGAGCTTATTGATGAGAATTTGGAGATCCTGCTGCTTGCGGTTCTGCTTTCTGATTTCGTCTTCCAATTCACTGATGCTCCCTCTCGCCTGGAAATAGGTTTGCTCAGCTTCGGTAAGTAGCCCCTCTTTTTCTTTGCGCTGCGCATAAAGCACTTCCAGGCGCTCTTGCATTTGTACGATTTGATTGGCAATTTCCTCTATTTCTTTATCTGCTGATCCTAATTGCTGGGCATCTTTTTCCAATTTCGCCTTGGTGGATTCCAACTCTTTCTCACGAAAACCTAGTTCTCTTTGGAAAGTCGTCACTTTGTTTTGTTGACGAATAAATTGGATATTCTTTTCATTAAAAGATGTAGTGAAAAGACTCAACTGCTCCGCTAATTGCTTATAGCTTCCATCGGTATTAGAAATGGTTTCTTTAGCTTCTGCTACTTCCTTTTCTTTTGCTAAAATGTCTTGTGCAATCAGCTCAATTTCCTTTTCTAATTCCCCTATCCGCTGGTCTATTTTTGTTTCTTTTTCTACGACTTCTGCAATAAATGCTTCAAAGTTTTCTAATCGGGTAGAAAAAGAAACCCGCTCCTGAACGAGCTTATCTAGTTGTGCTTTTTGTTGCCGAATCTGATTTTCAATTTTAGCACCTTTGAGCTCTTCAATTTTCTTTTTGAGGTTATAAAAGTTGGTGGATAGCCGGTTTTCTACTACCTCTGATTTTTGGATAGACTCATCAAGTACTTCCAAATTCTTTTTGCGTCCAATACGTTTTCCTTCGAATAGACCAATAGAGCCGCCCGATACACTAAATCGTTTTTGGATAAGGCGTCCACTTTGAGACAGTACGACTACTTCCGATTCGGGTAGTTTCCCTTGAAAATCTTCTTTATCTGATATCAATACTTTCTCCAAAAGGTGACTGACCAAATTGAAATACTTAGGTTCCGTTTGAATCAAGTCAATAGCTCGATGCATTTCAGGAAAAAGTGTCATTGGTGCAGTATAATCCTGAAAAGCTTCTAAAACGAAAAAATTGGCTTTCCCTTTTTGGCTACGACCTAATAATTGGATGGCGTGGTAGGCGTCCTGCAAGGTATCGACTACATAATAATTCAGATAAGGCTCCAAATAGTTTTCAATGGCTACTCGATAGGCCTCATTTACATAGATTAAATCTGAAAGGAGAGGCGTTTCTTTTTTCCAATCTTTACTACTATTTAAAAATTTGATGGACTCCGGAAAACCTTCCAGATTTTCTACCATACTTTTGGTCAACTTGAACTCATTGCGCTTGGCATCGAGTTCTCTACGGACTTTGGCAATTTCGCGATTAGCTTTTTCAGCTTCCTCCTCCACTTTGGTGAGTTGGGTCTTGCGTTTTTCCTCCTGGGCTTCGAGTTCTTCTAATCTTTTGGCTTCTGTTTGCTCATTTTGCAGTAAAAGCTGCATTTTTTCTTGCAATCCTTTTACCTCGGCTTGCCTATTTTCCCGCTCCTCCTCTGCTCTACGTTTTTCTTGACGATTACTCTCGATCTGATTGAGGTTGATGGCTTTCTTCTTCTCAAGCTCAAAAAGTTCTTTTTCTTTTAACTGTTGGGTTGCCATGACCTTATCCAAGTCTTCCTTAACGTTGCCATGGCTCACTTTGACCTTGTCTAGCTCTTCTTCAGCAGCGATTAACTCCTGTTCCAATCTCGCTTCAATTCTTTTCTCAAAGTTAAGGTCTTCTCGATATTGTGTGATATCCTGTAGCAGCTGGTTGACTCTAAGTTGGGCCGTTTTTATTTCCTGGTCTAGTGTACTTTTGTTATTCGTGATAAACTGTTGTTTCTGCTCTTTCATCCGCCGATCGTTCTCCATCCCGCGGATTTTTCCAACCAGCGTATTCAGCTCTCGCTGTCGAGTCGAAAGCGCTTTTTCTTTATCAAGATTATTTTTGCGCCCCATTTCGAGTTGGGCTTCCTTTTGTCGGATTTGTACATCCATTTCCCGATAGCTATCCTGCTCCCGCTCTAGCTGCTGGCTCACGCGTTTCTGCTCTACTTTGAGTCCCTCCATTTGTAGTAGGGCCAGCTCCACACTTAAGGTTTTGTACTCTTCTTTAAGTTCAAAATAGCGTTTTGCGCGACGGGCTTGTTTTTCAAGCGTTTTGAGGTTGCCCGCAATTTCGTGCAATAAATCCTCTACCCTTTCCAGGTCAGCAGCCGTGTTTTTCAGTTTATTAAGTGCTTCTCTTTTCCGAACCTTATATTTACTGACACCAGCAGCTTGTTCGAACATGCGGCGGCGGGAGTTATCTTTATCTGCCAGAATATCGTCTACCATTCCAAGAGCGATAATCGCATAAGAATTGGAGCCTATACCCGTATCTAAAAAGAGGGAGGTAATATCTTTAAGGCGGCAGGTCACTCCATTGAGCCGGTATTCGCTCTCGCCAGTACGGTAGAGCATACGAGTAATCGCCACATTTTGGTATTCGGTCGGTAGAATATTGCGGGTATTCTCAAAAGTGAGGGTGACCGAAGCTACTCCGGCTGGTTTTCTCTTTTTAGTACCATTAAAAAGAACCGAGGACATAGAATCTAGTCGCAGCTCTCTACTCTTCTGCTCTCCTAATACCCAACGAATAGCATCGACAATGTTGGATTTACCCGAACCATTGGGCCCAACGATGCCGATCACATCTTCCTGAAAGTTCACTACCGTTTGATTGGCAAAACTTTTAAATCCCTTTATTTCTAGACTTTTCAATCTCATAGCTGGCAAAAATAAATAAAGTTAACTTGGAATTAATATAGAATGTGTGCCAGTTATCCACAAAAGGTGTTGGTAAGGATCGTTTTTATAAACGAAAAGCCCTCAAAGGAAATGGATATTCCTTTGAGGGCTTATTTTGACTTAAATATCTAGCAGGTCTAGTTGACCTTTTTTAGTTTGTCTTTTACTTCTTCTACTATCTTTTGCTGATCCACAATAGACTCTTGGCTATTTTTCTGCTCGCTGGCATTAGTTTCTAAGTCTTTTTCAGCTTGTGCAATGGTTTCTTTGGCCTTTTCAATAGCCGCCTCCAATTTTTCTTGCTCCTTTTTCAGCTTGTCATAGTCTTTATTCATTGTTTTGAGGAGCTTTTCTTCGTTGTCCAACTCAAGCTCTATAGTACGCGTACGAGTTGCTTTTGCGAAGTTATACAGCCAATCGCTTAGTGCTTCCATTTTTTCAGGATGGCCTTCTTGAGAAAGAAAGGCACCACCTAGATCAAACCAGAAGTTGACGGTAGCCTCTTCTCCTTTACCAGCTACCGTGGCATAAAGGTCAATACTATTGCCACTCAATGCAGGAATCTCCGCATCATCGACAAGAATTTCTTTTGATTTACGGTCTTTTTTAGGACCTTTTTTGCCTTTATACTCTTTCAAATAGCTCATCAACACCTTCTCTACTTCTTTTGCATCGAGGTTGACTACATCTACTTCAAAAGCTTCTTGTACACCCATGCTCATCCCTTTTCTAACTTCTTGAACATCTTGGGCTTGTAGGCTAATCGTAAGGGTAAGTGCTAAACAGAGGATCAAAAACTGTCTCATGATTGTGATTTTATAGTTTGTTGTTGAGACGCCAAAATCTTACAGCGTCACTAAACAAAATGTTAATATTTATAGGCTAAAATATACGTACAACTGCGCTCAAAAATAGAAATTGGAAAGAATTGTACTGGAATAAAATAGAAATTTTTGATTAAATCTTTGGCATTTCCTAAACTTTTCATGGGGATTTCTTATAATACGTGATTAACAAAAGGAGTAGATGGTACGGCGCTTTTTTCAAACCGAACGTAACATGATGATTGCTATTACCTTAAATGCAATTGTCATCTTCCTCATTTATTTCCCCAACTTCCAAGAAGGCTATTATTTGGAGGAAATAGATCAGTTTTTTATTGTTTTTTTCATCCTTGAAGCTATCGTCAAAATTTCAACTGATGGCTGGAAAGGCTATATCCGTCAGGGTTGGAATCGCTTCGATTTTGCGATAGTCCTATTGACGCTTCCCTCTCTACTCACGCACCTCATTGCTATTCCTGACACCTCTTTGTTCTTGATTTTAAGGTTATTTAGAATTGCACGTTTGGTTCGTTTTGTCCGATTCATTCCCAATCTAGGACATGTCTTGTCGGGCCTGGGTAGAGCTTTGAGAGCTTCTGTGTTTGTGTTGGCAGCATTATTCTTTTTGAATTTCTTGCTGGCAATCATCACTTGTCATTTTTTTGCAAAAACAGCACCCGAGACCTTCGGCAATCCTTTAATTTCTGCCTATCATATCTTTCAACTGTTTACGATTGAAGGTTGGAATGAAATTTCTGAGGATATCATTGAGCGGCTACCAGTGTCGATGCCTCTCTTAGTGTGGCTTACGCGGCTGTACTTTGGTTTTATCGTACTCATCGGTGGTATTTTTGGAATGTCCTTAGCCAATGCCGTATTTGTAGATGAAATGACTATTGATAATAATGCCGTTTTAGAAGATAAAATAGATGAGCTACAAAACCAGATCGCCGAATTAAAAACACTGGTTCTAGATTCTCAAAACCCCGGTCAAAAATAATAATATGAACTTTATCATATATGATTTAGAGGCTACCTGCTGGGAGGGGCGTCCGCCTTCAAAAACTCAGGAAATCATTGAGATTGGTGCGGTGCGTCTCAATGGCTACGGAGAAGTAGAAGGTACTTTTGAAAAATTTGTACATCCTATTCTTAATCCACGCCTATCTTCCTTTTGTCAAGAGCTCACCTCCATCGAACAATACCAAATTGATCGAGCTGATGAATTCCCCTCAGTGATCGAAATCTTTCAAGATTGGGCAGAAGTTTTTGAAGAGGACTACCTGCTCTGTTCCTGGGGAAATTTTGATCGAAAAATGCTCATCCAAGATTCCCAATTGCACGACATGGAATACGACTGGATCGAAGGCCACCATATTAATCTAAAAAGGCAGTACCAAGAATTTAAAAGACTAAACCGCCCCAGAGGCCTTAAAAGAGCCGTAGAAAAAGAAGGCTTTGAATTCACTGGCATCCATCATCGCGGAATATCTGATGCAGAGAATCTTGCCAAAATTTTTATTAAACACCTCGATATGTGGGTGTTTTGATTAGGCCTAATGCTGCAATGATGTACTGTTGTAAGCATGCTAATAAGAAATCTCCGATTTCTTCGTCCGTAGAATTAATGGATATTTGAGGTGTGGGAAGGAGGCTTTCATCATTAGTCCTCCAAGTGATCCATTTGTTGGTAATAATTGTTGACACTAAAAAAGATTCAACTTAAGTATGCGGAATCAGCAAAATCTCATCTACTTAGATTATAATGCGACTACTCCTACTGACCCTAGCGTGGTAGAAGCTATGCTCCCCTACTTTTATGACCTTCCTGGCAACGCGGCTAGCCATCATCATGCCTATGGTTGGGTGGCCGAAGATGCGGTTGACCAAGCAAGAAAGCAGTTGGCAACCTTGCTTGAGGTAGAGGATAAAGAAATCATCTTTACCTCGGGTGCTACAGAATCAGACAACCTTGGACTCAAGGGTATTTTTTCCCTTTATCAGCGGAAAGGAAAACACATTATCACCTTAAAAACAGAACATAAAGCCGTATTAGATTCCTGCCATGCTATAGAAAAAATGGGAGGTGAGGTTAGCTACCTCGATGTACTCCCCAATGGCCTAGTAGACCTGGAAGTCCTTGCTCAAGCTATTCGACCAGATACTATACTGGTGAGTATAATGTGGGCTAATAATGAGACTGGTGTGATCCAAGCGATGGATGAAATAGGTCGCATTTGTGCTGAAAAGGGCACGCTCCTGATGAGTGACGCCACTCAAGCAGTAGGAAAAATAGAAGTCCATCCTAAAAAAGCTGGCGTTGGCATCCTTGCTTGTTCAGCTCATAAATTGTATGGCCCCAAGGGTGTGGGCGCTATTTATGTCAGTAGCCGACAGCCACGCATTAAACTAGGCTCTCAAATCGATGGTGGCGGACATGAACGCGGTATGCGTTCTGGAACACTCAATGTACCTGGGATCGTAGGATTCGGTAAAGCCGCTGAAATTGCACAAAACGGAATGCTTGAGGAAGCGCAGCGACTCAGCCAACTACGCGATCAACTCGAGACCGCATTATTACAAATAGATCAGGTCTATCGCAATAGTCTCGAAAGTCCACGGCTCCCCAATGTGACTAACCTTTCCTTTAAATATATCAAAGGAGAAGCTTTGATGATGGCATTTAAAGAAGAATTGGCGGTCTCCTCCGGTTCTGCTTGTACCTCTGCTAATCCAGACCCCTCACATGTCCTGCTGAGCATGGGCCTTGGCCATAATATGGCTGAAGCAGCTCTTCGGTTCAGTCTTGGCAGATTCACAACAACAGATCATATACTAGAAACGATCGAAATCGTCAGAAAGGCAGTAGAAAAAGTAAGAGCTTCTAGTCCAGCTTGGCAATTGTTCCAAGATGGTGTAGATTTGCAACCAATGGGATGGTAGGTATTTAAAACCCTAACATTGGTACAACTATGAACAACAAAAAACACATAGAGACGGAAGCCATCCGTACTCAATTCGAGCGTAGTCAACATCGGGAGCATAGCGTACCGATGTATTTGACCTCAAGTTTTGTCTTTCCATCTGCTGAAGTGATGCGAGATACCTTTGCTGGCACCGAAGATGGTATCATCTATTCAAGGTATAGCAATCCGAATACAGATGAGTTTATTCAGAAGGTATGCCGCATGGAAGGCGTAGAAGCTGGATTTGCTACTGCATCTGGAATGGCGGCAGTTTTTGCCAGTATGGCTGCTTTCTTAGAAACAGGAGACCATCTTATTGCGTCCAGAGCAGTCTTTGGCTCGACCCATCAATTGTTAACCAAGATTTTATGTAAGTGGGGCATCACCCATACCTACGTTGATCCAATCGATGTAGATAGCTGGGAAGCAGCGCTGCAAGACAACACCAAAATGCTGGTCTTAGAGTCTCCCTCCAATCCTGGTTTAACCTTAGTAGATTTAGAAGCTGCTGGCCAATTTGCCAAAAAGCACAAGCTCCTTTTTAATATTGACAATTGTTTTGCCTCTCCTTATCTACAACAACCCGCCAAGTATGGAGCAGATTTAATCGTACACTCTGGTACCAAATGGATGGATGGGCAAGGTAGAGTGCTAGCAGGCGTTGTAGTTGGTCGCGCTGAATTAATCGACCAGGTTCGGGCCTTTTGTAGACACACTGGCCCAGCCCTATCTCCTTTTAATGCTTGGGTACTTTCTAAAAGCCTTGAAACTTTAGCGGTGCGCATGGAACGGCATTGTGAGAATGCCCTAGCATTAGCTCATTTTTTACAAGATCATCCTCAGGTGGCAGAGGTTCGCTATCCATTTCTAGCTACTCATCCACAGTTTGACCTAGCTAAGAAGCAAATGCGTCACGGCGGAGGGCTAGTATCCATTATATTAAAAGGCGGTGCTGAAAAAGCCATACAAATGCTCAATCGCATTCAACTCTGCTCTCTGTCCTCTAATTTAGGGGACTCCCGAACCATCGTCACGCATCCTAGTTCCACCACGCATTCGAAGCTTAGTGAAGAAGAAAGACTAGCCGTTGGGATCGAACCTGGTATGGTACGTATCAGTGTAGGCTTAGAGCAAATTGATGATTTAAAGGCAGATTTTCAGCAAGCGCTGGCGGGCTAGAATTCGCCACCTTCAAAATCGCCATCACCACGTCCGCCACGGTTTCCGCCTCTACGCTTATTTTGATTGAGTCTATAATTAAGGGTAGCTGTCACTTGTCTAGGACGTCTTTGGTAATTAGACTCTGAATAGAAAGAAGGCCCAAAGGTCTCTGAACGATAACGAGCAGAATTGAACAAGTCACGGACGCTCACTGTAAGGGTTCCTTTTTTCTGGAAGACATCTTTACTTAAGCCCAAATCGATCGTAGTGATAGATTTGCGAGTGCCTTGGGTGGTATTTTGAGGCGCTCGATAGTTAGCTCTGAATTGGAAATCATATTCTTTCTTAATGGTAAACCTAGAGTTAATTCTAGTGAACCAAGTAATTGCATCTTGGTATAGCTCTTCACTAAAGTTCCGGCCATCAACAATCGATCTGAAGAAATTGGCACTACCATTAATTCTCCACCATTTATAAGGATCATAGGAGTAGATAAACTCAAATCCATAAGCATCTTCCGTAGCCAAGTTTTCTGGTTGACGAATCGTCAAGAGTTCGCCGTCTTCTTCCTGAAAACTGATAATACGCTCGATTACACCTGTAGAAGCTCGATAATAAACACTACTGCTGATACTTCCTTTGTCCCAATATTTAATATGACTCAACTCGAAAGAATTCGTAAATTCTGGATCTAGATTGGGATTTCCTCTAAAAATATTTCTAGAATCTGAAAAGGTAAAAAACGGATTCAAATCCCAAAATCGGGGCCTACGCAATCTTCTACTATAACTAAGTTGTAGACTATTATCATTGACCATCTCATAGGTCGCAAAAGCAGATGGGAAAAGATTGGTATAAGTACGGTCGTTTTCCTCTCCCGTTTGTAGTAATTCGGTCAGCACCCTGGAGTGCTCTATTCTCATCCCAAGTTGATAAGAAAACTTACCCATCTTATTCCCCACATTTAAATATAGCGCATGGATGTCTTCATCATAATTAAAATCATTGCTGAGGTTGGTCAAGGTATTCCAGGTTGCATCGAAGAATTCTTCGACAAGGTAATCATTGTCAATCCTGCGAAACGAACTCCGTAGTCCTGCTTCCAGTTTCCCTTCTTCAGCAAAAGGATAAACATAATCAGATTGAAAAAGTAAGCTTGTCTCTGCTTCTGTATTTCCAGCTCTTTGCTCTAAAAGTGCCTCCCCTGTCAATTCAAAATCTGCATCGTAAAATGCCTCCTCAAAAAGAGAAAACTGGTCTTCTGTACTAGAGCGGTATTGGACTGAATTTTCCCAGGAGTGCCCCTTACGTTCGTAGGTTTTCTTGTGATTAAGCGAAAACTCTAGATTAGGTTCCATCTCCTCTGAATCTTCTGTTCGGGTATTAATACTGACAAGATTGGATGGAAAATCATCGACATAGTTTCTGTAAACGATATCTGAGGTATTATCATTATCACTAATTCTGTAAGAAAAAGCTGTCGTCAGGGTATTTTTACTATTGATAAAATAATCAGCCCCAAAGCGAAAATTATGCGATAAACCTCCACGTGTACGATCTCTTCGCTGATCTACAATAAAGGTGCCTTGATCTCTGTAAAACTCTTGATATCTTTCATCAAAACGGGGGCTCTGACGATACCGGAACCCATAGTTCGTAAAGAAATTTAATTTATTCTGACGGAAATTGAGATTGAATGCTGCCCCGTAGGATTCTGGTGTACCAGCCGATAAATCAAAGGAGCCATTAAAGCCTTTTTTGCGATCTTTCTTGAGAATGATATTGATTATTCCAGTCATCCCTTCTGCTTCATATTTAGAAGAAGGGTTGGTGATAATTTCTACTCGTTCAATCAAATTGGCTGGTAATGAGCGTAAACCATCGGTTCCTCTTACACCTACCAAACCAGAGGGTTTTCCATCAACCAAGATTCTAACGCCGCTATTGCCCCGTAGACTAACTTGCCCTTCAATATCTACCTGAACTGAAGGAATATTATCCAATATATCAGCAGCTGAACCACTCGTACTCGCTAAATCTTTCCCTACATTAAATATCTTTTTATCCAATGCCATCTGAAGGGTACTTTTCTCTGCCATGACCTCTACCGCCTCCATTACCTGCGCCTCAGTGGATAGTGTAATGGCCCCTAAGTCCATCAATTGGTCTTTATTGACAACAATCTGGTCAAGCCATTTAGATTGATAAGCGATAAACTCAATTTTGACTAAGTATTGGCCCGCTTGGGCAGTCAATTTAAAGTTTCCTGTTTGATCAGTTACGATACCATCTACCAAACTAGAATCTTTGGGTGAAAGCAGAGTCACTGTTGCAAACTCTAAAGGTACTTTACTGTCAGAGTCTACTACTTTTCCGACAATGGAAGCTGCCTCTGCTTGACCATAGATAGTACCCTGGAAACCTAAAAAAGAAATGCATAGGAAATAGAACAAATACCTGTTCATGTGGAGTGTTTTATATTTAATGTTCCGACACGAAAATAACCGAGTTTGGACAGTTTTGTTTTTAAAAAAACCTAAAGGGTGAGTTTTTGAGGACGAATTGCAATCACCAAAAAAGCAGCGCTCGGTGAACAACCAAATTCTTCCCTCCAACTACATAAAGTTGTAAGTATTACAATTCAGCGATCCGCAATTCTTTTAGAAATTTAAATCTTTAGTATAAATTCCATTCCGTAGCGAATCAATCGATAATCCAGTCAAACTGAGGTTGGGCCGAAGGGCTACTGATCGAGAGGTAAAGATGCCCCTGCCTTCTGAAATGTTTGTAAAAGTAGGCACCAATTGAGAAGAGGTAATCCCCGTATTCGCCTCGGATACTTTGATAAAATCGACCATTTCCTGACCTCCAGCCGTCAGCAGGACATCCAAAGCGATAAAGTCTCTACTTAGGGCAGGGTTGGCCTCTAGACTTCCGCCAATAAAACGATAAAATTGCTCCCCCATCACGGTCACGGATACCCGCCCCTCACTAGAAGAGCGCTCTAATTGATCCTCTAAAACCCATATCAACTCCTTGTCTGTACTAGGTTCGTTGGCGTTGCGCTCTCTATACCTGATCCGTAATCGAACATCAAAAAGCTGGGCGGCATCACCCGCATTAAATACAAAAGTGACGTTGCGATCATAAGCCATATTGATGGGACTAACCGGGTTATTTTCTCTAATAATTAAATCTGCCAAAACGGTTGTTTCAGCAGTGACTATTGGTAGGTCTCCTCCCCGATTAATCCTTAACTGGATAGGTTCTCCCTCTCTTAAATTGATAGTACTGGCCTTAATTTTGTATAAAATATTGGGACTCGTCGTAAAAGGGCCTTCCTCTCTAGGGTAGCCTTCCAAATTGCCATCAACCCGATTTAAAGAGAAGCGCTGCCCCGAATTAATCCTTTCTAGTTCTACTACAACATCTTCATTATAATAAATGGAATCAGGGATTAGAGCTATTTGCGTGGCATCTCCTCCTGGTTCTAAGAAGGCCTTCTCCACTCTAATATAGTGAGCGGTGTCCTGCCTCGACAGGAACCCATAAACAACCGGAATATCCTGCCAGGGTGCCTCTAGTTCAAAATCAGTTTCACAAGAAGAACAGACTACGGATAATAAGAAAAGAAAAAGCAGATAGCGCATAGATCAAATTTGACAACCCAAATGTAAATCATTTGTAGAGAATTGCTTGTCAGTCATCCTACATTCTTATCCAAGTTGCCCACCTTTTGCTATATTAGGCCTCTAAATTGAAAACATGTCTGTACAAAAAAAGGAAGTTAAAAGAGTAACAACCCACGTTTTACAAGCAATGAAGCGCCAGAATGAAAAAATAGCTATGCTGACGGCTTACGATTATTCGCTGGCACGCATAGTAGATGCCGCAGGTATTGATGTCATTTTAGTAGGCGATTCCGCTTCAAATGTCATGGCAGGCCATGAAACAACTCTCCCGATTACTTTAGATCAAATGATCTACCATGCCTCTTCTGTAGTCCGTGCAGTGAAGCGCTCCCTAGTGGTGGTAGATCTACCATTTGGTTCCTATCAAGGCAACAGCAAACTAGCATTAGAGTCTGCTATCCGAATTATGAAAGAATCTGGCGCACATGCCGTCAAACTAGAAGGAGGAGCCGAAGTTGCGGAATCCATTAAAAGAATCTTGAGTGCGGGAGTACCAGTGATGGGGCACCTCGGGCTTATTCCACAGTCCATCTATAAATTTGGGACCTATACGGTACGAGCTAAAGAAAAAGAAGAGGCCGAAAAGCTGATATCGGATGCCCAGCTATTGCAAGACTTAGGTTGTTTTGGTATTGTTTTAGAGAAAATACCCGCCAAATTAGCTACAGAAGTTTCGCAATCTATCCAAATCCCCACGATTGGGATTGGAGCAGGAGCTGGTTGTGATGGACAAGTTTTAGTGCTACATGACTTACTGGGCATCACCAAAGATTTTCATCCTCGTTTTCTGCGGCGTTATCTGGAGTTGTTTGATACGATTCAGGATGCGATTAGTCGTTATGTAACTGATGTGAAAGCGCTTGATTTTCCTAATGAAAAAGAACAATATTAATGCCTATGAAGAAGAGGCTGTTAATCATTTTAGGGGCAATTGTAGCTGTGGGTTTAGTCGCCGCTACTTATTTCTATAAAAAATATAATCAAGGAGGGCGTGTACCAATAGATCTGCCCGAAGCCTCACAGATTATCCAAATCCCCACGGGCAGTACTTTCGAAGAAGTGCTCCAAATCTTAACACAAAAAGGCATCGTAGAAGATCCGGTCATCTTCAGCCAACTAGCGGATTATCTTGAGTATCGAGAAAATCCGATGCGCCCCGGTCGCTTCAAAATAGAACCTGGCATTAGCCTGACCAAGTTGGTAAAAGGCCTCCAAAGTGGCAAACAAGCCACGATCAATGTAGTATTGACCAACGAACGCCTTCTTGAAGATGTAGCCGCCAAGGTTGCTCGCTTTATCGAATCGGATTCTTTAGCCATCATCAATATGCTGCACAATGATATCGAAATTGCGGAGGTTGGCTACACCAGAGATAATCTGATGTCTCTTTTTATACCCAATACTTATAACTTCTTTTGGAACACCTCCCCTGAAGGTTTCCTCCAACGTATGGTTAAAGAACACGATCAATTTTGGAAAGCTAAAAATAGATTGACAAAAGCTAAAAAGCTGGGCTTGAGTACAAAAGAGGTCTATACCTTGGCCTCCATCGTCGAAAAAGAGACCCTACGAAATGATGAAAAGCGGCGAATGGCAGGCGTTTATTACAATCGCCTACAGCAAGGAATGCGCTTGCAAGCAGACCCAACCGCAGTGTTCGCTACCAGAGATTTTGATACCCCAAGGGTACTCAACAAACACATCAACTTCGACTCTCCCTTTAATACCTATAAATATAAAGGCCTCCCTCCTGGCCCCATAACCATGACCTCTATTTCAAGTATTGATGCGGTATTAAACGTAGAAAACCACGATTATGTCTATTTCTGCGCTAAAGGTGATGGATCGGGCTATCACAATTTTGCCAAATCGCTAGAACAGCATAACATAAATGCTGCTACCTACGTAGCGAATCTAAAAAAGCGAGGCTTGCGCTAGGTAGGTATAATTTTGAATCATTCTGACTATCCTAATACCATAGAGTAGAAATACTCCAAAGTCGTAGGCGGGATTGAAAATACTATTTATCCAGATTGGCATCCAGCCTTTAATCACGTCATTTTATACCTCCCTGATCAAGATTCCTGGCTGGAGTGTACGAGTAGTACGCTACCTCCCAACTACATTGGTAGTGGCAATTATAATCATCCGGTTTTATTGATAACTGAAGACGGTGGTCGTATTCATCATACGCCAAAGCAGGATAAAAATCAGAATTCAGAGACCATAAAAGTAAACATTAAACTAGCTGCCGACGGTACCGCAAAGGTAGATTACCAAAGTTCATTAACTGGCCAGCTACACGAGCGATTTCGAGGAATGGTCACTTTCTGCAATTCCTGCATAGGTTGAAAGTATTTTTTGTCTAACAAGTTAGAATAAACACAGGGGGAACAAGTAATATATTCTTTTCCCCATCACTTGCGTGGCCGTACAGCAGCCCTCACAGGGAAGTCTTCCAAAAACTATGGAGTTCACCCCGAAAAATTCAGGATGAACTCCAATCACTCTAGTCTAAACATCTGAAATTTAGGACACCGTGGGGAGGTTCTAATTCTGAATGATGTTGAACTCCACTCTCCTATTCATCTCCCGTCCTGCTCTAGTTGTGTTATCTGCTTTAGGTATTGACTCTCCAAATCCTTGGTGCTGCATCCGATCACCACTAATTCCTTGGTTGACGAGGTAGTCAAAACAAGACTTGGCTCTTCTTTCTGAGAGGCTTTGGTTGTTGGCAGAACTACCAATGCTATCCGTATGTCCATCAATTGACAATCTAAAATCAGGATATCTGCGTAGGATATCAGCGATCTGGGTAAGGATAGGAAGCGAGACTGCTTTCAAATTGGCACTTGCTGTTTCAAACTGGATATTTTGAGCAGCAAAATCCAAGGTTTCCTTGTCTTCTACTGTCAATTCAGGACAACCGTTGTTGGCTATTGTTCCCGCCGAGTTGGGGCATTTGTCATCAGCATTTGCTACGCCATCATTATCGTCATCAGGACAGCCATTGGTAGCTTTAGAACCCGCAACAGTTGGGCAATCGTCATTTTTATCGGCAATACCATCTCCATCTTGATCAGGACAACCGGCAAATGCGGCAATACCAGCTACATCTGGACATTCATCCTGAGCGTTGGCAATACCATCTCCATCGTTATCTGGGCAGCCAGCAGTAGCGGCAGATCCAGCCTCATCTGGGCATTGATCCTGAGCATTGGCAATACCATCTCCATCGTTATCTGGGCAACCATTGGTTGCAGCAGGGCCTGCTTCATCTGGGCACTGATCTTGGGCATTAGCAATACCATCTCCGTCATTATCTGGACAACCATTGGTCGCTTTAGGGCCTGCTTCAGTGGGACATTGATCCTCTCCATCAGCAATACCATCTTGGTCTTGATCAGGGCAGCCATTGAGTGCTAAAACACCTGCTATACTAGGGCAAAGGTCTTCATCATCGGGAATACCATCACCATCTTGATCATTTCTCTTTACAGGTAAACCATCTCCATCGCCTAAAAGGATTTTCAATCCTAGAGCTGGCATTAGATTATCTCTATCATCTTCAAAGCCGACTCGGTATTCTATTTTGGGAGATAGGTAAAGCCAATTCGTTAAGCGAGTATCCAGCTGAACGCCTAATGGTAGACTGAGGTTGAATTGGTCTAAGTTCTCAAAGTTGGTACCCAAACCGGCATAAATGGAAGGATTAAAAATTTGACCTGCTTTAAATAACTTTAATTGTAATAAAGCATCTAATCCGATGTATAGGCTTTCATCAATAATATTTGCATTCCCGTCAACAGGATATTTGGCAGAAGCAAATGTCATTGGAAAAGCTAGATTAAGTGCATCATTTAAATGTTTAGCATATTCAATTTGCACACCTGGAGAAAAATCGCTCAATGCCAAGTCATTGTCAAATTGGAATTGATAGTTTGGAAAGGCTCCTCTTACAGAAATAGCTTCTTCGTTTCCGCTATATTGGGCTTGTAAGGCAGGGGAAAAGGCGATGAGCAAAAGGCAAAGGCTCAAAAAATTAGTAATTCGTTTCATTGGAAAATATGTTGGTTTAAAAAAATCACGCCTAGTAAATCCCACTTTAACCGACCCTCTTCAAACAGCAACCTCGTTTCCATTGCCGGATTTCATTCCTCTATATGCTTGGACGGTTATATTAAAGAAAGTCACATTACAAGCCTCCATGCCGCTTTCGTCCAAGACAAAAAGAAAATGGGATAGTCTTAGCTACCCCACCTCTTAAATTACGATATTTTAGTAGAATATCATAATGATATTTGATCGTCTAATTAATTCTGAATGATGTTGAACTCCACCCGCCGGTTCAGCTCTCGTCCTTCCTTGGTACGATTATCAGCGATTGGTTCGGCTTCTCCAAGTCCCTGGAAACTCATGCGCTCTGCACTGATTCCCTGCGCTACCAAATAGTCATAACAAGTCTTGGCACGGCGCTCCGAAAGCCGTTGATTATTGAGTGCACTACCTATACTATCCGTATGACCATCGATAGATAGTCTAAAACCAGGATAACGGCGCATAATATCAGCCACCTGCTCTAGAATAGGCCTAGAAACACTTTTCAAAAAGGAACTTGCCGTTTCGAATTGAATATTTTGAGCGGCAAACTCTAGCGTTTGCTTATCCTCTTCTGCCAATTCTGGGCAGCCGTTATTGTTGATCGTACCAGGTGTATTCGGACAGCGATCGCTGGCATCTGGCACACCGTCACTGTCATTATCTGGACAACCATTGGTCAATCGAGGTCCTGGTACGGTTGGACACTGGTCTTCATTATCTGCGATGCCATCTCCATCCTGATCTGGGCAACCGTTTAGAGCGGCACTACCAGGCTGAGTCGGGCATTGGTCTTGATCATCGGCAATTCCATCATTATCTTGATCTTGTACCGGACATCCATTATTAGATGCTGGACCAGCTTGGTCTGGACACTGATCCTCCGCATTTGGAATACCGTCACTATCATTATCTGGACAACCATTAGTCGCTCTAGGTCCAGCTTCTGTGGGGCAATTATCTTCTCCATCTGCAATGCCATCTCCGTCTTGGTCTGGACAGCCATTCAAGGCAGCGGTACCTGCTTGATCCGGGCATAAATCCTGGTCATCTGCAATACCATCGCCATCTCTATCTTGTATACTTGGCTCTTGAGGCCCACCTTCACCCATTAATACCTTTAGACCAATGGCTGGCATAAAATTATCTCTATCATCCTCAAATCCAACGCGGTACTCTATTTTAGGGGAAAGGTAGATGAATTCGCTGAGGCGCATATCCAATACGATACCAAGTGGTATTGCAAAATTAAAGTGATCAGTGCTTTCAAGGTTACCTCCAACTCCAAAATAAAGGGCAGGATTGAGGAACTGGTCTGGCTTAAATAACTTCAATTGCAAAAGAGCATCCAAACTCATAAATAAGTCTCTCTTGACATTATTCCGATCTCCATTCAAGGGATAATCTGCGGCACCTAGCGTTAGTGGGATAGCTAGATTAAATGCTTCGCTTAAATGCTTGGTATATTCTAGTTGAAGACCAAAGGTGAAGTCCGCTGAACGAAAATCATTTGCGAATTGAAATTGATAATTCGGAAAAGCTGCTCGAATCGATACAGCCTCCTGATTAGTGCTGTATTGAGCTTGTACGAATTGTGGGGTACAACCAAGTATTACAAGTAACACTAGGCTGATCAGTACATTTTTCATGCTTGGTATATTAGTTAAAGCCAACGAGATACCTACTTTGCAGTTGGTAGCTCCATCTATTAATAGATCAATTTTTTCTCGTCGGTTTTTGGGAATAGCTTATTCAATTAAGCCTCTTCCTTTTTTAACTATTTTACCTTCTTTTGTCAATTTTTTAAGCAAGCGATCTAGAATACCGTTGATAAAGTCCTTACTCTTGTCGGTGCTATACGATTTGGATATTTCCACGAATTCGTTCAAGGTCACTTTCGTTGGTATGGAAGCAAAATCCATGAATTCCACCACCGCCATTTTGATTAAAATCATGTCAATGATAGCTACCCGCTCTACATCCCAGTTATTAAGTGTTGGCTCAATAATGGCTAGCAGTGCCTCATCTTGGCTACAAACTTTCTCGACCAATGCTTCTCCGAATTCACTTGTAGCTTCTTTACTTGGACGATATTCTTCATGAAAGTCACTTTCAACAGGTAGCGCTTTTATATTCTTTTTGATGACCCCAATAACGAGTGATTTATCATCCAACCAGTTGGGATAATGATCCTCAAGCGCTTCTGTAAAAGATTCGTTATTGATGCAGCTTTTGAATAAATCTAGCAGCATTTGTATTTGCTCCTCATCAGAAACGACCTTCTTCGAAGCATAGGTTTTGTATTCTTCTTTTTGAGCAAACTCACTATAAACAAGCCTTACCGTATCTTCATCCAACTTCTTTTCTAGCTGGTGAAGTCGAAAAAGACGCAACAAACCCTCGTTGGTATGGATAGATTCCATAATAGGATGATCCGCCAAACGAGCAGTGAATGATTTATCTTGTTCAGTAGGCCTTAATTTAGCCTTCTTCTTCACTTCATCTTGACGGGCATATTGGCTAATAGTCAAGACATAACGAAGCGTAAATAAGTAAAGCTCGTAGGATTGCGCAATCCTTTGTCGGTAACTATGCAGGGCTTGGTCCAATTGAAGTTCGCTATCGCGCCCCATGGCATATAAGACTTGCATAATCTTCACCCGTACATTGCGTCTACTTAACATGATTTCAAATATATTATTTTATTCAATCTTTATCGAACAAATCCCTTAGCCTATTTTAAAATAAGCTAATATTAAACAATTTCTTACTGCAAATAGGCAGCTTGC
Organism: Saprospiraceae bacterium; assembly: GCA_042095835.1. Taxonomy (GTDB): domain Bacteria; phylum Bacteroidota; class Bacteroidia; order Chitinophagales; family Saprospiraceae; genus DATFKA01. The sequence continues at coordinate 5,288 of JBELML010000095.1, read as the reverse complement.
AAAGTAGCAAAGTCAGGAAATTTCGTAAAATGCCATTTCTTAATAATGGTCCCATCTTTCATCAAAACGACGCCTGGATTGGATCGTACAATGGTTTTCAATAGGATATCATCTGCCAGGTAAAATGGATAGGCACTCTGAGTATTGTGTTTAAAGTCCTCGATCATCTCCTCAGAGGCGAAAGCGGTCAAAGCGTACACATCAACACCCGCCTTCATAGCTTCATCTAGAACAGGGTTCACCACCTCTGACCAGCGCTTGTTATAATCCAAGTCCCAGTTGTAAACATCTTGGGTCACCACCTTCTCCTTGATATCATCTATTTTCAATTCTACACGGATGCTATCTCCTGCCTCAATAGTATCTCTCACATAGCTGGTATCCTGAATAGTGATATTTTTTCTACTTACTTCATCGTGCAGATCATAAGCCACAATCATGAAGACATAGCCCGTTTTTTGTAATAATTCATCTCCCATCTCATTTCCTTCAAAGTCGATAGCATCAAACTCACTAATTTTGGTATGCGGGATAGCTGGTTCGCCTTCAATTTGATCAATTTGCTCGTAATTATCAGTATTTAGGTATTTGTAGGCGTTGCCCATATACTGATCATAAGACAGCTCTAATACATTGCCCGTAGCGAGTTCTTTTACGACATAAATAACCTCTTTATTAATTTCAGCTTCGTATTCTGCCTGTTTCTGCTCGTAGACATTTACGCCTTTGCGGAAAGGTCGGAAATCGGCATGTGGAATATCCCAAACATAATTACTGAAACAATAGACCAGAATACCACCCAAGGTTAGCAAAACAACCGCATTCCTGGTACTCTTACTGAAAAGCTGATGCATTTTTTTCCAACCCAATAAGAAAATCAGCGCTGGAATTAGCAATAATATATCTTTGAAAAAAGAAGTCTTCGGCTTCAGCTTGATAAAGTCACCAAAACAGCCACAATCTGTCACCCGCATATTGGTCTCCTGATAAGGCATCCAGGTTCCAAATTTGAAAAAATTCCCTTCTAAGGTATCTTTACCGACGTAGCCATCAGTCAACAGATCAGCAGTTTCTGAGATTAAAGACTTGGTGCTTGCCCCATCTTTCTCTAATACCACCACCTTTTCTTGTGGAACGTATCCCGTCAAATAGGTAAAACCCGTCAGGAAGGTAAAGAAGCCTACAATCAGGAAGAAAAGCCAGGCAGTCAGTTTGCGTTGTGAACCCAGTAGTAGCATTACGCCAAGTACAATTTCCAGAACGATCATAAATACTGAAAAGCTGTTGACATAATTCATCAACCAGGGAAATAAAGGCGCAATAAAATTGAGGGCTGTCACCTCAAAGGTCGCTTCAAATTCTGCGAAGTATTGCTCCATTTTATAGGCTGTACCTAAAGGATCAACAGCTTTGACCCAACCAGAGAAAATAAATAAGGCTCCGGCAAAATTTTGCAGTAAACTCACGAGCCAATTATCCACCTTTTTAAAAACGAAACCTACAATTCCGGTTATAAGGATGGCGGCAATGGCTATATAAACGATTAGTACTCCAAGTGTCATGCGTAATCAAATAATATATTTTGTAATGGTTGTCTGACGCTAAAAATGGTACAGACAAATGTACTACCCTAAGGTATCTTCTTCTATTTTTATCAATGCGAATAGGGCATAATTCATAATGTCCTGATAGTTCGCATCTAATCCTTCGGAGATCAAAGTCTTTCCATCCTGATCTTCGATTTGTTTAACACGCAAAAGCTTCATAAGGATTAAATCCGTCAAAGAACTGATGCGCATATCTCGCCAAGCTTCTCCATAATCGTGATTCTTACGAATCATCAAATCTCTGGTCAAAGAAGCTTTGTCTTCATATAGCTGCTGGGCAGAATCCAAATCTAGTTCTAAATCCTCAGTCGCGGGCATCTCCAACTGTAAAAGTGCCATAATACTATAGTTGACGATACCTATAAACTCGGTAGTTGTAGAATCGCCCACTTTTTGAGTCTTCAGCTCTTCTATAGTACGGATACGTTTGGCTTTAATCATGATCTGATCTGTCAAAGAAGATGGCCGTAGAATTCTCCAGGCGGTACCATAATCTTTGGTTTTCTTAAGAAAGATATCTTTGCAACTGTTTAAAGCCGTATCGTACTGTTGGAGTGTTTTTTCCAAAAGCGTATTATTTTTGGCAAAGATAGAACTTCTATTTTGGTTTCAAACCCTGATCTTTGTGAATAGCTCGTTAATCTTGATGAATGATCTTTTTAATACTTTCCATTCTTTGTTCTACCGCGATTGTTTTGATCTTTAAAAGCTTAGGTGTTTTTAATATTCAAATCTTTCCTACCATTTGTATAAATTACCTGGCATGCGTCCTCACGGCTTGGTTGAGTCAAGGAAGTTTCCCCTTTTCCATGGAAATGGTTGGCGAAGCCTGGTTCCCTTATGCCCTCTTTTTAGGCTTCATCTTTATCACCGGCTTCAATATTACGGCTATGACCGTTGGTTATTTCAGCGTGACCATTGCTGCGGTTATGCAGAAGATGTCCTTAGTCCTTACGGTATTGTATACTATACTTGCCTTTCAGGAAGAGGTCACGCTATTAAAGATTTTAGGCATTGTTCTCGCCTTGACCGCCATCTTATTAATCAATTGGCCCGAAAAGGAAGCAGGTGGTCTCAAAACTAAACAATGGTATTTATACTTATTCCCGCTCTATACCCTACTCTCCAGTGCCTTGGTTGATATTTTACTTTTCAAGGTAGAAAGGATGACAGGAAATGGGGCCAATCTAGGTTTTGTGGCCCTGATTTTTGGAATCGCGGGTTTGCTGGGCAATGTAGTTCTTATTGGAGGCTTATTGATAGGGAAAATTCGATTTTCTTACAAAGAAATTGCGGTGGGTACCGTATTAGGAGTGGTCAATTTTGGTTCTATCTATTTTCTTATGGAGACCATTGGCCAAAAGTGGGATGGCTCCGTCGTCTTTCCGATCAACAATGTGAGTATCATTGTTTTATCATCTCTACTAGCACTCTGGATTTTTAAAGAAAAATTTTCAAGGATCAATACCATCGGTCTCGCCTGTGCCCTGATTGCGATCGGCTTGATTGCGATTACCTAATTTTACTGATGTAATGTTGAAATGTTGTAATGATGGAATTACTTCATCATTACAACATTAGCACATTATCACATCACAACATTTCTTCCAACTCTACTTGACCCAAATGGCTGCAAACTTGGTATTGTTGGCATAATTTTGGACTTTGTACAATCGATAACCTTTGCTAGACATTTGGTTGAACCTAGATTGGTAGCCAGAGGATGTCATGCCATAATAAGCATAATAGCCCTGCTTTTTAGGTCTCCATACACCTCCCACTTTACTACCATCAACGTGGATCGAAGTAATCTGCCACTTTGAACTCAAGTCCTTAAATTTCTTATTGAAGGCCGTGGAGCTCATCCCGTGGTAAGCATAGAAGGCATTATTGCTACTTTTCACAAACACACCAGCGTGGTACTTCTTGCCATTCAAAGTGAAGGTATTGTGCTCTGCCAAATGGTATTTCTGTTGCTTGACATATTTATCCCAAAGCGTCGAGAAGTTTGAAGAAGAGCGTCCAAAGAAACAGTAATATTTCTCCCCTGCTGGTTTTTTCTCCCAAATTACAGAATAGCGGAGCTTGCCTCTACTGTCCTTGGTCGTATTGATTTGTCTTGGACGAAAACCCTTTTTATTATATTGATTAAAATAGTTTTGAAAAGAGCTGCCTGTCATATAGAATCTAGCGTACCATGATTTGGATAGCTTGCGTTGGAAAGAACCAGCGGCCATCAATTTACCTTGGCTATTTCTGGTTACTGCAATCGTTTGAAGGGCCATGCCCATACCTGTGTAGTATCCCCAATAGTCATTAATGGTACTCAGTGGTACATTGTGAAAACTTGGGTAAAATGGTGCAAACAAACGATTGTACGCCGTATTAGAACCGAGGTCATAACAATCATTGCCCTTATCTTTGGTGTAGGCACCATAAGGATCTACTTTGATCCAACCAGATTTGCCTGGTCGTACATCTTTAATATAAAGCGAAAAGTGAAGATGGACATTATAGCTACGCGTATTTGCATTCGAAAAATCACCATTACTTTTTAGGGCTACCCGAATACCTCCAACACCTGTGTTTCCTGCATAAGCCAAGAATTGTCCCGCTTTTACATATTGACCTTTCCTAACTTTTACCTTCTGTGATTCTTTCCCCCAGCTCAATTTGTTGGTATTTTTATTCGCGTACTTCTTTACTTTAATATAATCTGCATTCTTATTGGGAATAGCTTTGGTTTTGTTGCGATCGTGGGTATATCCATTTCTAAGATGGATGTATTTCGATAAATATTTATAGCCGTTGGGGGCCGTGTGCTCGATCGTGACGAAATTTCCTCCACCATCTGTCCAACCCACGTCAGTCACACGTCCTGCTGCAATCGAATAAACCCCAAAACCAGGATCTTCCCCTCTGCTGATATTGGTTTTTCCATAGTCAATTGAACCATGAAGCGTTCCTTTATTGTAGTAGAAACCTTGCCATACGGTCGCCTTCGAATGGCGATAGGGAATATACAAAGGCATATGTGCTTTGGCACTCGCATAGACAGGTGCCAAACTTGCATCTACTATTGGTGCAGAGCAAAAGTTATTGGCGGCATAAGCTCGCGTTGCTGGAGCCTCTGAACTAACTGTTGAATTGGCTTTTTTGAAAGCGGTGTTACTCCAGATCGTTGTGCTTCTAGGAGTGGCGACACCTGAGCGCAAAGCTATGGGCCTCATCCGATGGGATTCTCGGTCATGATCATGCTCGTGGTCGCCATCAGGACCAATTGGTGTATCAAGCATCCGTTTTGGCATTGGCCTATAAAAAATCGAAGGATCAAAGGTTTCGGCAGCTGGCTCTGCCTGAACTGGTTTGATCGTGGTTGAGGGAACATTCGTCCGTACAGGTTTTCGGCTTTGAGCATTCGCTGAAGTAATAAAAAGGAATACTAAAGCAGTGGTAAAAATCTGGCTGAAATGTAGCGTTTTCATGGTCATAGTGTTTTAGAATGAATATTGCTTTCAACTACTAGTGTTGGTAGCAAGATTTGTATGACCTTTTCTTCTAAAAAAAATACCCGGAGAGTCGATGTTTAGGAATGGGGCATTAATAAAGTATACAAGATTTATGCTGGTATTTTGCTGTTCAGTGAGGCAAAAAACGCAGGCGATGCAGCGCATCAACGAG
>JBELML010000094.1:0-24760 GCA_042095835.1 Saprospiraceae bacterium | reverse complement strand
TTCTTCAAGGTAACTCACTAAAAATTCATCAGTAAAAAGTAGTAGGCTTCCTTTCAGGTTATTGCTTCTAAAAAATTTATGGATTTGGTCTTTTCGTATAGTAATCAATGTTCCTCTTGAACATTTGAAATCGGTAAAATCAACTGTATGATAGCCATGTCCTTCCTCAATAAATAAAACAATATAGAATATTCACTACCGTACACTTTTTATAAAGTGCCGACGACACAGTTCTTTGAAAATGAAAAACAAATTTGAATTGAGTGCTTCAAGCAATATTCAATCAATTTTTTACCGTAGGTGAAAATAGATAAATCATCCTTGTGCTTGGCAGTTATTTTTGCTTTATAAGCACCTCCGTATTCTTGCTGACCAAGCCTGAATACTAATATGTAAGCTAGGCAAATGACGATCAATAGCTTTGCAATTCGTTGATTATCAGTTATTTTAGACTTGTGGATATTGAACCCGCGAGACTTTATATCACTGAACATAGTTTCGATACTCCATCGTTTTTTGTAATAACAAGCTAGTTGATAAGTCAACTCAAAGTTACTCAGTAAATAGATGGGTTCTTTTTGCCTTCGGTTTGACCAAACTACAGCATTGACGGGGCCATATCGTTTTTTGGTGTACAGCACATCAGGTGCTATAAAGAATAATTCGTTGCCTGGAGGTTCAAGGTATTTGATGGCGTATTCTTCGTCACCGTCGAAAATCACGGTATTTTTCGCCGTTCGAAAGACAAAATGCCATTCCCAATCAGCACAAGCGGCGATGACTTCACCGTTATCGAACTCTCCGTCACCTAAAACAACTACGTTTTTGTACCCCTTGAGCACTTTATGTAAAAGGGTGAAAACGTCCAAGTGCATACGAGCAGGCAAGTGTCCTTTTTTACATTTTTTGACTAACCAACAAATAGGAATAGCTCGGTTACTAATGGTTAAACTAATCATTAGCACAGTACAGCCCCGTCCTGCTTCCGAGCCATCTATGGAGAAAACCATTTCCTTATTTTGTGAGATATATGCGGTTAAAATTGGCTCTATATGCGGCAAAAAGGAAACATCGTAATTATTATATTCACTTAGCAGCCAACGTTTTACAACCTTGATCCGACTCTCCGAATCAATGTCTTGTAAGATGCCGTCGCCCAAAGAATGCAAATAGCTTTTGCTCGTTCTGATTGCTCCGCAGACCATGGCGGTTAGCGTATTTAATCTGCGTAATTGATTTCCTTGCGGATTTGAGTAGGCAGATATGAGTGCTTTTTTATACTTTTGTACAGAAACATTTTTGTGGGTTGTTTTCTGTCAAAGGAAGCGACCCTTTTTTTGTTTTTCAAATCTTCAAAGAACTATTTTACCAACACTTCTTAAAAGTGTACGGTAGAGAAATTTGAGCTACAGTTCTGTAGGTGACTTGCAAAAACGCCGGGATTTTTCAAAAGCAAACTAATCCTTAACTTTCAATTTGTTTTTTAAACAAACTTTAACGCCAATTGCTCCTTTATCCCTTGTGCAAAAGCATAAAATCAACGTTTATTTGTAGACGTAAGAAAATATTGATATGAAAAATTTGTTCACACTACTATTGCTGGCTATCTCTGTAGCAATCCATGCCCAGAATACTTTTTCCTCTAATGCAGATTCTGACCCTGAGGCTAGATCCGTTTTAGAAAAAATGGCGAATAAGTACGAAGGCTTCAATACTTTAGAAGTAGACTTTAGCCTAGAGATTGCTTTCCCAGAGGAAGAAACTCAAAAGCAAAACATCAATTTCAAGAAGAAGGGCGAAAGCTTTCGAGTAACTATGCCTGGTAGAACCGTCATTTCAGATGGGAATACCATGTGGATGGTACTAGATCGTATTCAGGAGGTCCAGATCAATGATGTGCCCGAGGTAAGTGAGGATGATGGCATTCTTTCTCCACAGTCTTTATTTCAATTGTATAAAAACGAAGGATTTGCCTATTATTTAGCAGGGCAAGTAACAGAAAATGGGAAAGTAGTTCAGAAAATTGAATTCAAACCTTTAGATGAAGATTCGGATTACTCCAAGATGCGCTTAACTCTGGTAAAAGGGAGCAATGATTTCGTACGTGTAAAAGCCTTTAGCAAAGATGGCTCCCGATTCACTGTTTCAGCCAATAGCATCTCACCCAATAAGACTTTAGCAGATGGACTGTTTAAATTTTCTAAAGCTGATTTTCCGGACTATCATGTAGAAGACTTAAGGTATTAAAAGGAAAAGTATCCCTTTGGAATTCCAGTAAATAAATAATGCGTTCAACTCAAGAGATTCGAGTTGAACGCATTATTTTTTAGCCCAATTTTCTAATCATCAAACTTCCCATTAAAAGGCTAAATAGAATAAAGGCAAGCTTTGCATTTCTAGGTATTGCTGGTAAGGGCGCGGCCTCAACGTTTTGACGAATGATCAAATCTGATACACATAAGTTGTCAATAGAACCAGATAGTAGGCGATTAGGACTTCCACGCGTAATGACCCCATGTTGTACAGTGTTGAGTCCAGTCACGACTTCTCCCTGGGTATCGAAAAGTATCGGCGAACCAGCTACTTCATTAGTACGGTTGGCATTAGTGAAAAGACGAAGTTCATAAGTACTTGGTCCTGTACGAGAAAAAGAAATATAATGTGGCGCATTAGGATTAATGAAGACCAGTGAGTCTGACCTGACTTCTGCACCATCATTTATAATTATCATCTGAAAGTAAACCTCCCGATTGCCTGAAAGTGGCGTTAAAACCGTCAGAATGGCGGCATCTTGTACTGCTGAAGGAAAGCTCGAGCAACTTTCGCTTGGTGTACAATCACTAAAAGGCGCCTTGGTGCCAGCTGTCAATGCAAATAGAGAAGCACCTGTCAAAGGACTATTTGTAGATCCTCCAAAAGCAGTAGGTGTAAACTCAAACTCAACTGTCCAGGTATCGCTACTATCAAAAGAGCTACTTAAGGTTTGGTAAACCCGGCGTTGCTGGCTGCCAGTAGCATTATCAAACTCGACTTGGCCATTGGCTATAGTCACCCCAGTACCAACAGTACTCCAGGCAGCTGTATTGCCGTAATCTCCTTCAAAGAGACATTGTCCGATAAGGTTTGAACCACATAATAAGAAAGTAATAAGTAGTAAATATTTGTTCATGATGTCTATGATGTTATGGTGGCAAATTTACTCTTCTACTATTCCTATTTCGATTGGATGAAGAAGTGTCCGATCTGAATATATAGGTGTTTTGCTTATAGGCCATAATCGTTTTTGAGAAGAACAATAAATGAATACCGAAGCTATCAGCAGATCATACGATCTCCTGCTCTATACATCAGCATATCACCACATACTTTTCTATCTTTGCGGAAATTTTAAAGTAAAGCATGGGATTTAGAGCTACCATCATTAAACCATTTGCGAAATATATCGCAAGAGATATCAAAAGATGGTCCGCAAATGCGGTCCAGGAGCAAGAGAAAATTTTCCAGGAACTCATCCGGGTAGGAAGACGGACTACTTTTGGCAAGGATCATGGCTTTGAGCAGATTCAGACACACGCTGATTTTATACAACAAGTGCCGATCAGAGATTATGAGGGACTACGTCCTTATGTAGATAAAATCAAAGCAGGAGCGTCTGATGTCCTTTGGAAAGGTAAACCAAGATATTTTGCGAAAACCTCAGGTACCACTTCTGGGGTGAAGTATATTCCACTAACCACAGAAAGCATCCCCAATCATTTCGGTACCGCCCGCAATGCCTTGTTTAACTATTATGCGGAAACAGGAAAGGGAAAATGGTTAGATGGGAAAATGATATTTCTATCTGGTAGTCCAGAATTAGATGAAATTGCTGGAATCCCAACAGGAAGACTTTCAGGGATTGTTAACCATATGGTGCCTGCTTGGCTTAGAACTAATCAAATGCCAACTTATACCACCAATTGTATCGAAGAATGGGAGGAAAAGCTGGAGAAAATCGTAGCAGAAACGCTTCCCCAGCGCATGGCGCTGATTAGTGGGATACCACCTTGGGTACAAATGTATTATGAGCGCCTGTTAGAAGTGACGGGTAAGCCAGATGTGCAATCTATTTTCCCCGACTTTGATGTATTTGTTTATGGTGGGGTAAACTTCGAACCTTACCGAGCCAAATTGGAGGAACTCGTCGGCAAACGAATCGATAGCGTAGAGACGTATCCGGCTTCGGAGGGATTCATTGCTTTCCAGGATAGCCAAACGGAGCCAGGGCTGCTATTGAATGCCGCTTCAGGTATCTTTTTTGAGTTCGTTCCTGCTGAAGAAATATTTAATGAACAGCCTACTCGTTTAAGTTTATCAGAGGTTGAAATTGGGGTGAATTACGCTCTCATTATCAATAGTAATGCTGGACTTTGGGGCTATAACATTGGCGATACCGTGCAGTTTGTGTCCAAAGATCCTTATCGTTTGGTAGTAAGTGGTAGAATAAAGCATTTTATTTCAGCCTTTGGAGAACATGTGATCGGCAAAGAAGTAGAAGAAGCCCTTTTGTCTGTCTCCAACGCAACTGGGAATCGTATTGTAGAATTTACCGTTGCTCCGCAAGTAAATCCTCCAGAAGGCGGCCTGCCTTATCACGAGTGGTTCATTGCCTTTGATAATTTACCAGCGGACATGTCCAGCTTTGCGACTAAGGTTGATCAAGCAATGGTAGAGCAGAATATTTACTACGAGGATTTGATCACAGGGGGCATACTCCAACCACTAAAGATAAGGCCAATGCAAAAAGATGCTTTCCGAGCCTACATGAAATCACAGGGTAAATTAGGTGGCCAAAATAAGGTGCCTAGACTTTCAAATGATCGTAAGATTGCGGATCAGTTGCAAAAATTCTTATTGTAGAAGTAAATAGTACTTCTAAGTAACGGACAAAGAATAAGTATCGCATTTTGATCGAAAAGATTCCCGACGCAAGGTCGGGATAAATTCGTGCCAAGGCAAGGCAAAAAAAGTAGATGATGCAGAGCATCAGCGAGGCTTTTTAACGCCGCATTGGTGCAAGCCTGTCCCGGCTTTAGGTCGGGAAGATTCCATCAAAATCGAAAAGTTAATTTTTGATCGTTACTAAAGTTGGTTTGAAATAGCTATCTTTGTCCTCCAATTTGAAAATCAATAAATACAAATACCATGGGTAAAGGAGATAAAAGATCTAAGAAAGGAAAAATTTTCAGAGGTTCATTTGGTAATAGTCGTCCAAAGAAATCCAGCAAGAGTAAATCTTCAAAAGGCGATGCAAAGAAGGCCTAAAGAAGACAAATTCAAAAAAATAGAATAAGTAATGGCAGAACCCTTTGGTTCTGCCATTTTCTTTTTACATTCAGGTATCGAAACCTAAGATACTGATACCTAATGAAAGTACTTCACATAAGTGCAGAATGCTATCCCGCAGCTAAAGCAGGTGGCTTGGGTGATGTCGTAGGGGCATTACCAAAATATCAAAACAATGCTGGCTTCCCCGCAGCCGTCGTTATACCTAAATATCGGACGAAGTGGGTGAAAGCCCAACAGTTTAAACCTGTCTTTGGGAGCGCCTATCCCATGTATAATGATTTCATTCCTTTCTCGATCGAAGAATGCATAAGTGCAGACCTTGGTTTTCCATTATATGTGGTCAATATTTTGGGGCAGTTTGATCGACCAGGTATCTACGGTGATCCTATCGCAGGCTGGTATAGTGATAATGAAGAACGGTTCCTTCATTATCAAATTGCGGTTTTGCAATGGCTCCTTGAAATGGATCAAGCGCCTGAAGTTGTGCATTGTCATGACTACCATTCTGGATTAATCCCATTCTTTTTACAGCATGGACTAGCGTATAAAAAAATAGCCAAAACGCCCACCGTTTTCACTATCCACAACGGCGAATACAGTGGTAGTTTTCCTTGGGATAAAGTCGGGATGCTACCTCAATTTCATGCCAACTCTAAAGGTTTATTAGAGTGGGAAGGTCGAATCAATCCTTTGGCTACTGGTATAAAGACCGGTTGGCAATTGACAACGGTTTCGCCGTCTTATATGGAAGAATTAGCGGAAGATTTTAATGGCCTGGAAGGTTTGGTGAGGGGAGAATTAGACAAATCGAGTGGCATCTTAAATGGAATCGACAATTTGGTTTGGGATCCTGCGACTGATCCATTTATTGCAGAAAAATATACGGGAGATATTAGTGCTTTTAAGGTCGCTAATAAAGCTGCTTTGGCCGGTCGTTTTGATGTAGATTTAGAGCTACCCTTGGTTACCTTTATTGGAAGACTAGTGAAAGAAAAAGGGGCTGACCTCTTACCTGATTTATATAGGAGTGCCTTAAATTTTGGACTACAAATAGGTTTTGTAGTGTTAGGTACCGGCGAACCTCATCTCCATCGCGCTTTTACGCAACTAAAAGCAGATTTTCCAGGTAGATTTGATGTGGCCCTAGAGTATAATGAAGGTTTAGCACATCAGCTATACGCTGGATCAGATTTCTTGATTATGCCCTCTCGAGTAGAGCCCTGTGGACTCAATCAAATGTATTCCATGCGCTATGGAACAGTTCCGATAGTTCGTTCGATTGGTGGTCTGAAAGATACGGTCATCGATCTTGACGAATCGGCAGAGGAGGGCAGAGGTATTCGCTTTGATGATTTTAATCTTACAGACTCTGGAATAGCTTTGCGAAGAGTGGAGGCTTTCTATAAAGATAATGCCAGTTTGGATACCGTGCGCGCCAGAATAATGGAGGTAGATTTCTCCTGGAATAATTCTGCACAGCAGTATATTGAAATGTATCAGAGTATGCTATAGATGAAGTTTAGAGCACTGAAGCTAGGTAGGCCATGTTAGGGCAAACACATTAAAATACTAATTTAAAAAGAAATAATTATTACTGAAAATTAAGTATAAAATAGGTTATTTGAGAAGTGCGGGAGGCCGCCTAGGCATTGTTTGAGCGGAGCGAGTTTGGCTAGGCAAGATTTTTTTGCTTCGTTTTTGTATCGAATGACAAAAATGAAGATGCCAGAGCGGTTTTGAATTGGAGTTTCAGTAGGAATTATAAAAAAATGTAGTGTGATTTTTTGGTGCATTTGCCCTAGCGCCATACACCATTTTCAACAGGAAAGACAAAGAAAGCAGAGCTGCTTAAAAAACATAAATACAACATTAACCTTATAACATTCTACAAACATGGATGTCAAAATTATTAGTCTAATCTTAGGAGGTGGAGTTGGATCTCGCCTTTACCCATTGACCAGCCAAAGATCTAAGCCTGCCGTACCAATTGCAGGAAAATACCGCTTAATCGATATTCCGATTTCGAATTGTTTGAACTCCGGTTTGAAGAGAATGTTCGTTTTGACGCAATTCAATTCGGCATCTTTAAATACCCATATCAAGAATACCTTTCACTTCGATAGTTTTAGTAGAGGATTTGTCGATATATTGGCTGCTGAGCAGACTCATTCTAGTGGAGATTGGTTCCAGGGTACGGCCGATGCTGTTCGGCAATCCATGCACCATTTAGCCAATCACAATTTTGATTACATCCTAGTGTTATCTGGAGATCAGCTTTACCAGATGGATTTCGAGGCGCTTACCAAATATCATATCAAACAAAAAGCAGATGTTACTTTAGCCACGATTCCGGTAAATGATCGCGATGCTCCAGGTTTTGGAATTATGAAGGTTGATGAGAAAGGTATGATTGGCAGTTTTATTGAAAAACCCAAAAAAGGCATACTAGAAGATTGGAAATCCCCATTAGAGGAGAAATATACCAAACGAGGGAAGCACTATTTGGCTTCTATGGGTATTTATATGTTTAGTAAAAAAGTACTCCATAAGCTATTTAATGACAATGAAAAGGCCATGGATTTTGGGAAAGAGATTATCCCTGACGCCATCAACGGTGGCTATAAAGTAGCTAGCTATGCCTTTGATGGTTACTGGACCGATATTGGTACTATTCATTCCTTTTTTGAGGCCAATATTGCATTAACCGATCCTGTTCCAGACTTTAATTTATTCGACAACGAAAAGTACATATATACAAGACCTCGTTTACTGGCTCCATCTAAAGTTTATGGGACTTTTATTAATCGAGCAATTGTTGCAGAAGGCTGCATCTTGCATGGCAAAAAAATTGACCGTGCAGTCATCGGGATTCGCTCCAGAATAGGAGAGGGGACCGAGTTGACAGACACCATTATGATGGGAGCTGATTTCTACGAAGAGCTAGAAGATGTAGAAGATCCATTATTAGGAGCGGCAATGGGTGTAGGTAAAGACTGCTTCATCGAGCGAGCTATCTTGGATAAAAATGTACGTATTGGAAATAATGTAGTCATCAAAGGAAGCCCTACCCTGAAAGATGATGAAACCGACACTTATGTAATTAGAGATGGAATCATTGTAGTAAAGAAAGGTGCTTATATAGAAGATGGTGCCCGCATTGGAAACGTATAAGTAGATTATACGGCTTTGTTCTCTAAAGCGATAGCACTAAATATTGAATGTTTAGTGCTATTGTTGTGTTAAGACGGTTTCTAGACCTCATATAATTCATTCTGATATTTAGCCTATAAATATTATATTTGATTTTTTTACGCAGTTATTTACATCCGATAAGCTATGAAAAATTTATTGTTACTCCAATTGTTATGCTATTCTGCATTTACACTTAGCACCTCTGTGACGGCTCAAAGTGGTCGTTTAGAAGGAAACTGGGCCGGAACGATTACCTTTGGCGGGCTCGAATCTACCGAGGAAATACCCTTCGAACTTTACCTTAAAAAAGAGGGCGATGGTCGCTTGATAGGCAAGTCTTACATTTATCAAGCCAATCAAGAAATCATCGAAATGGAAGTAGAAGGCACTTTATATGGTGATTTCTCTATCTACCTAAAGGATACCGAGTTTATTCCTTTTCCCGGAGAAAAGGACGAGGCTCCCTACGAGCGCAAATACCAACTCCAATACATGCCTTCCATTTGGAATACCAAAATGGAAGGATTCTGGCAAGAACGTACCGAACACTATTTTAGTGAAAATAGGAAGTTGGGGCGTATCAAATTGAAAAAGATGAAAAATGTGGTGAAGCCTTAGTGTTGCGCCGCTTTCTGTTTCATGCTTAGGAATCCCACCTTTTACAGGAGAGGTGCCTTTAAAAGAGGAAGAATAACTACAGCGGAGAATAGAGATGCCGAGAAGTCGGTCTGATGTCTCAAACAGAAGGAGTCATTCCAAAGTGCTCGGAATGACTCCTGTTTAGCTATATATCCAATTTTCCAAATATATCTATTTGATTGAAACAGAGCCAATTGGGGCCAAAGTGACCTCCATTTCAGCAATGTTTAGTCCTTCGCCTTGTGCAGAGGCTTCGCTTATGTCTACACCTGCTGCACCTTTGGGTAAGTCGTATTGATCGCCAACCACAGCTGTACCGTAGCCAAGGTCTCGCATAGAGGCTGCTGTAATTCGACTTAATGGGTTTTCGCCCAAGTTCAAGAAACCTGTCATCAATTCGTTACTTAGAACAGATTCTCTCCAGTGACCTAAGGCAGTACCTGGTCCGCCGATATTTTCAATAGGAAGTTCTCCTTCCCCACCTTCTGCATTCCAGTGCACGTTAGCTCTTTTACCAGAGAAATAAGGATTGCCTGATGGGTCTTGAAGAAGTGTCCTGTCAAAACCAAATTGCGCCACATTCCATAGTGTACCTACTCCTAAGACGTGTCCCATTTCATGGACAATAACCTCCTCAAACAAGTCAAGCTGCTCCAGGAAACCTAGGTCTGCAATATCAAAAAACATAACCCCGGACAAGGTTAAAAAATCCTCTGATCTAACAAATCTAGGTCCTGCTTGACCAAGTATGCTTCCTGGACCATCAATTGGTGCCAGGGCTACCTCGATAACAATATCGTCGAGGGTGCCATCTACAGCTGGAGGAAAGCCACCAAAAGCTGATGGAATCGTCCCTGTGAAAGAAGGAACATCTTTTATAATAATACGCTCCCAGCGGGCTGCTGCTGCTTCAAATACTTCTTGCTGTCTTTCTGTGACAGGCACTACATATTTGAGGCTGATGTTGAATCTTCCCCTATCATTACCGGGTGCTGTTGTAGTTCTTGTCTCTACAGTTGATGATCCCTCAATATTGAGCCATCTTTCAGGAGCAGGTGCTAGTTCAATAGTTTGATCTTGAGGGAGAACAATTTCTGCTGCACTCATTACTTGCGTATCTTCTGTACAAGAAGTAATGAACAATGGAACGAGTAGAAGACCGATTAGTAAGGGGGAATTAATTTTTAGTGTGTTAAATTTTTGAGCGAGTTGTTTCATGAATAAGAAGTTAATGATGAAAAATAATTTTATTGCGGGGAAATATATAGCAAGTAAATTTTTTAAATATAAATAAAATATTTTTACTATCCTCTTTGACTCCTGATATTTGAAAAACTGACTAGACTTATAGATGTTTTTTACATAACTATGATAGTTAATCAAGCTTTTAATACTTCATTGTTTTGCAAGGAGCATTGTTTAAAAGAGCTTAGTTTTTACCTTAAAAATTATTGATTAATCCCACTTATAGTAGCTATATCTTTTTTGGTAGTCTTCTAAATTTTCCCATCCATTTTTAACGGCGACTTTTAGTTGTTTTTCAGAAGTGCTTAAAGGACTAAAGACGGGTACTGCTCCATTTTGGCGGGCAGCTTTGACCTCATTTAGCACCTCTGATAATAAATTACGTACATCTCCTCTTGTTCCCATTCCAATGGTCCCATTGAATTGTACGGGAACCTCAGAGGGTAAGTCCTCCATTTGGTTTAAAGTAGCTTTTACCTTTGATTGGATTTCAGCCTGCCAATCACCGCTTGTGTTGAGTGCTTTACCGAAAAGATAAGTTGTAGACCGTTCATTAAATTCAAGCCAGGCGCCCTTAGGGATATCTGGATAGCCATTAACTAAGGTATCCACGCGTTCCTTTTTATAGCTTTTCTCATTTTGAAAAACTAAAATAGTCTCTCTGACTACTACGTCAATGCCATCACCAGCTGCATTGACTTGGTTACTTAAGTCAATCTCTTGGAAAGCGGTTAGGCGCTCTTGTTGGTCCAATAAGTAATAGCTTGAACTTTTCCCGTAGTCATAACAGTTGGTATGATCTACGACCAATAGTTGATCACCATATGCATATTTTTTTGCGGAACTTGAACAGTCTCCTTCCTCATCTTGTGGCTGATAAGTACCTATTACCTCCATTTTGTCTAAGTCTAGGAGGTTTAACTGAGGATAATCTACAGTAGAAGAGGTTCCTTTATTTTCATCATTGGCCGTTGTGGAATTGTCAGTTGCCGTCGTCTCCTCTTGCGGACTTGTAGTAGAAGTATCCGTGTTGTTGGGTTCTGCGCACTGCAAGCACAAGGCAATAAGGAGAAGGTAAAGGCTGAATCCTTGTATTTTCATAAGTGTTGTGTATTTTCTGTAAGAACTGAATATTTATTTAAAAAGACCATAATAGTAGATCAATTATGGGTTAGCATCAATCCATTTGAAATCCTATCTTTGCCCAAAATTCGCAAAGAGCTATGATCAACGTCAATGGTGTATATGTACAATATGGAGATCGCCGCTTACTCAATCGGGTAAACTTAGTGATCAATGAGCGGGAGAAAGTTGGCCTAGTTGGAAGAAATGGCGCGGGCAAATCGACCATGCTCAAAATAATTGCTGGTGAGGTCTCCCCACATGAGGGCAACGTCGCCTTACCTTCTAATGCAACGATTGGTTTCCTGCATCAGGAAATGGATATTCCGAAAGGAAAAACCGTAATGGACGAAACCTTAACAGCTTTTGCGAAGACCAAGGAGTTAGAAAAACGAATTGAAGAAATCAACCAAGAAATCAGTACCCGCACCGATTACGAAAGTGCGGAATATATGGATCTGCTGAATGAATACGCAGAATTAACAGATCGTTTTGGCTATTTAGATGGCGGTTCTATGGAAGCCAATGCTGAGAAAGTTTTAAAAGGTCTGGGTTTTAAACAAACCGATTTTACTCGCTTGGTCGATGAGTTTTCGGGTGGTTGGCAAATGCGAATCATTTTAGCAAAGATGCTGCTGAGTCGCCCGGATTATCTGCTACTCGATGAGCCGACAAACCACCTGGATATTGAATCTATCCTTTGGTTAGAATCCTTTCTAAAAACCTATCCTTCGGCAGTGATTTTGATCTCGCACGATAAAGAATTTTTGGATAATATAACCGAACGAACCGTAGAAGTAGAGCTAGGAAAATTATACGATTATAAAGCGAACTATACCAAATACCTTGAACTCAGAAAAGATAGACGCGAAAAACAATTAGCTGCCTACGAAAATCAACAACGCGTCATTGCTGATCGAGAACGAACTATCAATCGTTTTATGGCGAAAGCCACCAAAACGAAGATGGCTCAATCGATGCAGAAGCAACTGGATAAAATGGAACGTGTCGAAATAGATACCACCGATTCCTCGGTTATGGATTTACGATTCCCTGCCGCTCCAAGGTCTGGTCAGGTTGTGGTAGATGGGAAAAAGGTGACCAAAAAGTATGGCAGTCTTACGGTGCTAAATGGGGTAGATCTTAAATTGGATAGAGGAGATCGAGTAGCCTTTGTTGGTCAAAATGGTCAGGGGAAAACTACCTTGGCCAAGATGATTGTCGATGAGCTTTCGATTACAGATGGTTCTATACAATTGGGGCATAATGTATCAATTGGCTACTATGCTCAGAATCAATCCGAGTCGATGTCTCCTAAGATGACTCTATTAGAAACCATGGAAGAGCATTCTCCACCTGAAATGCGAACTAAACTGAGGAATATACTAGGCGCATTCATGTTTTCAGGTGAAGATGCAGAGAAAAAAGTTTCGGTACTTTCTGGAGGAGAAAGAGCACGCTTAGCTTTGGCTTGTTTGTTGTTGCGGCCGTTTAATCTCCTGGTGCTCGATGAGCCTACCAACCACTTGGATATCCTTTCTAAGCAGGTGCTCAAAAAAGCACTTATAGAGTATGATGGAACGATGATTGTGGTCTCCCACGATCGGGATTTCCTTGCAGATTTAACCAATCGTACTATAGAGTTCCGGGATCAACAATTACACAACCATATCGGCGATGTCAATGCTTTCTTAGAAAAGCGGCAGTTGGATAATATGCGAGAAGTAGAGCTTCGTTCAAAAACGCAGACCAAATCTGAGAAGAAACCTACGCTGAGCTATGAGGAGCGGCGCAAAATACTCAAAGCTATCGATCGTGCCGAGAAAAAGGTAGAACGCCTTGAGCTTGCGATAGAAAAGGTAGAAAAGGAAATGGCCGAACCAGATTTTTATCAAAAGCCGGAGGCCGCTGATGTAATGAAAAAACACAGCCAACTCCAAGCAGACTTGGAATTGGCTATGGAAGAGTGGGAAATGGCCCAATCGGAGCTAGAAGATTAAGGCAGTTATTCCAAAATAGCTTCTATCCGGTCTACACAGTCTTCTAGATGGGCTTTCTGCATTATATCAGCACTTTTCTTGGCCACCTTTGCTAAATCTTTATGTAATTGCTTGAGTTCCATTTTTACAATAGGTCGTAAATCTGATTGACTGACATCTACATTAGTTCGAACAACTCTCGATCTAAACGCTCGAGGGATGCTTGATTGTTCCTCCGACATGAGGTATTCCATACGCTCGATATAGGCTCTTTGCAAGTTTCTTCTTCCCACATCCGTTTTAGAGCCTGCATAAGCTTCAGCGAAAAGGCCTTTTCTGAGGTCTTCTAATAATTCTGGTAGCCCATAAGCTTGTTTACCTGCAAAGGCTTCTGCTTCAACCAGACGTTGTAGTCTACCCATATCTAATACGCTGTTCAGATAAGAGACTTGATACGCTCTCATTCGATCTAATACTCCTGTATTATTGATTCTGGAAAGGATACCCTCGTCCATCAACCAATAAGGAGTTTGGAAAGCATGTTTTTGTAAAAAACGTAGTGCCTCTACCTGAGTAGCCTTAGGTACACGCTCGTAGACCGCTCCCTGATCAGCAGTGCTTAAGGTTTCATAAACTCCACCAATGTTGGGTATAGTATGATTGATATAGCGTCGCCAAACACCCAATAGCTCACCGTAAAGTTCTTCTAGTTCATCGTAGTTTTCACCATCCTTTGTAGTCCAATCGATGAGATTGGGTACGACTTTTTTCAAGTTGGCGATCCCATATTCGCTGGCTTGCATATTATTGTCACCTATACACTCGGTTTGGGCGGTGGGGTCTAGGCCACCTCGGCCGCTACCAAACATATACATAGGGTCTCCTTCGTGTTGTTTGATCCAGCTATTAGTAGTGTTTTTTTCTTCTTCTGGGCTATCTGTGCCAGGAATAAAGCGGTATCCCCATTCAATAGAATACAAATCATAAGGCCCAATTTGTCGGATAAAACGGATATTTTCATCTCCAGGTTGGGCAACATAATTATATCGGGCGTAATCCATAATGGTGGTCGCAATTCCATATTTTTGGGTATAAGCACTTGAGCGCATAGAGTCTACTGGATAGGCGGCACTTGCTTTCATATTATGGGGTAGCCCCAAAGCATGACCTACTTCATGGGAGATTACGCGACGCATCATTTCTCCTATTTCCTCTTCAGGTGTATCCAGTGTACGAGCTTTTGGATTTGCCGCACCGGTTTCCAGTAAATACCTATTTCGATAAGAACGCAGATGGTTATGATACCAGATAATATCACTCTCTAAAATCTCTCCAGTTCTTGGATCAGAAACAGATGGTCCTACGGCATTTCGAGTGGTACTCGCCACATATCGAACCACAGAATACCGAGCATCTTCAGGGCTAAAATCAGGATCTTCTTCCTTACTTGGTGGATCTTTAGCGATAATAGCATTCTTAAAACCAGCGGTTTCGAAAGCTTCGTTCCAGTCTTCTATTCCTTGCTTGAAATATTTTCTGAACTTCATTGGTGTCGCAGGATCGAGGTAGTATACGATTGGCTTCACTGGTTCGACTAGTTCTCCACGGGCATATGCAGCGGGGTCTTTAGGCTCTAAACGCCATCTGCGGATATAGGTTTTTTGATCAGACTTTAGCTTGTCGGAGCTATAATCAATTTGACTAGTAGTGAACCAACCCACGCGTTCGTCGAAGAGCCTGGGCATCATTTTATCTTCTGGCAAAAGAATCATAGATTGATTCATCTGCATACTGAGATTGCCGCTCTGTGCATTTGATGGAGGCTGAGAGGCACTGTAGGTTAGGGTATGTTTGACCTCGATATTAATAGGAAAAGACTTAGCAGTGTCAATCATGGTCAGCTTACTATCCAAGCGACTTACTTTGTAAATCCGGCGGTTGTTGGCACTCAAGCCCGTTATGCCTTTTACGTCGCTGGTAAACAAGCTCGTCACATCAACCACGATACTACTAGAATCCGGGCCAATAGCTTTGATGTCAAAACCGTACATGATAGGCTCGAAATTATTATAGCGTACCGACTGAGCAATAGGGTCTTCTTCATCAGCAATGGCATTGTAGGAAACGATACGTAGTAATACTTTTTTTCCTTTCCGCTGCCAGCGGACCACCTGTTGCTGGGTTTTGGAGCCAGCGTTGGTATAACCACCTCCGTAGCCAGATGGTAATTGTACAATCCTACTGATCCACAGCATTTCTTTTCCTAGATGATCATTCGGAATTTCGTAGAAGAGTTTGTCATCTACCATATGGATGGTAAATAAGCCCTCATCAGACTTGGCGTCTTCTGTAATGATCTTATTATAGTCCTTAAAAGGACTTTTCTTCTTCTTTTCTGTTTTTGTGGTATCTGATTGTGCTGTCTCCGACTTTTGAGCAAGAGCTGGGATAGCAGCAAGTAAGCTTAAGCATAATAATGCGTAGGTGAATCTTTTGATCATTTATTTGATTTTGAATGGTATTAGTAAAACTTAAAGAATAGGAATCGTATTTTGATCGAGCAGGTTCCCGACGCAAGGTCGGGATAAATTTGTGCCAAGGTGAGGCAAAAAACGTAGATAATGCAGCGCATTAGCGAGGCTTTTTAATCCCGAATGCTTTCGGGAGTGCAAAAAATGCCATCAAAATCGAAAAGTTATTTTTTTAGTTTTACTTATTCTTTCTTGTAAAACTTTTCTTTATGTTCAATTGCATAAGACAGCATTTGTTGACTCATGGTAGGAACTTTTTTCCAAAGATTGGCTGACTCCATGGGATCAACATGCAGATGGTAGAGTACAGTATCTGTTTTTTCTTGTCGATATTTGCCTGGAATACCATCGCCTCCATCCGTATCTAAGGTCCGATAGTTATGCGGGAGGTGCATTTTCCAGTGACCATCGCCACTCATGACACCTTCAAAATTGCGATTATTAGAAAAGGCATAATATTCATGGGTATTTTTTGCCCTAGGGTCTCCCCAAATATAATTCCAAAGGTTGTGTCCATCAATGGCTTGCTCAGGGAGTTCGATTCCTGCTAGGTGAGCAAGACTAGGTAATAAATCAATGGTGAAGAATGTTCGATCTGAAGTACTGCCCGCCTTAATATTAGGCGGATACTTTATGATACAAGCTGAGCGGATGCCACCATCAAAGGAGGTGCCTTTTGCTTCTCTAAAAGGAGTTGTGCCTGCATGGTTCCCATAGGAAACCCAAGGACCATTATCTGAGGTCAAGATTACTACTGTATTGTCTTCCAAGCCATTATCTTTTAATGCCTGATTGATTTGTTGAACCGACCAGTCTATCTCAAGCATCACATCAGCGTAAAGGCCCAAGCCAGATTTACCCTGAAATTCCTCACTTGCAAATATAGGCACATGGGGCATGGAGTGAGGTACATATAATAAGAAAGGATTGTCTTTGTTTCTCTGGATAAAATCTACAGCATGCTCGGTATACCATTTGGTGAGGTAGGCTTGCTCTTTATCGGTCACATCTTCAATGGTTACCTGCCCGTTCTCCCAGAATTGTAAAGGGTATTGCCCCCAGTATTCAGGATTCTCAGGATGGTACTTCCACATATCGTTAGAGTACATCAAGCCGCAACTTTCATCAAACCCCCGATTATGAGGCCGGGTATCTTCCTGGTCGCCACAATGCCATTTTCCGAAGACAGCGGTGCTGTAGCCTCCTGCTTGGAAAATTTCACCCATGGTGGGGTAGATGGTATCCAGCCCACGAGCCTTAGGTGGATGAGCACTAAATACCTTTGTCCTGCCCGGATAGGAACCCGTTAGTAAAGCAGCTCTACTAGCAGAGCAGATGGCTTGTGGGACATAAAAGTTGGTATAGGTGCAGCCTTCAGCAGCTAGTTCAGTCACGCCTGGTGTCTTAAATGTTTCTTGGCCGAAAGGCTCAAAATCGCTATATCCGGAGTCATCCAAAAAGATAATGACCACATTGGGAGGAGCTTTTTCAAGGGTTTCTTCTTGTTGAGTTTGACAGCTCAGACCCAATAAAATGGTAAGTCCCAGGAAGAGAATATTTTTATTTAGCATTCTTGATTAGGTTTTATCCGATTAATTTAAGGCATTCTGTCTAAGCTTTCTTACTCTAGCGCCACCTTTTTGTACATTATGCCTAATAAACAAAACCAAATCGGATTTATGAAATCTATATTATCAACACTGATTTTTTGCCTTTGTGCAGTTTTATTAGCTGCCCAACCTATCCTGCCCGCAGATTCAGTTGTGGTCAGTAAGCACCAAGCGACCATTAAAGGACAGCGTATTAGCTACACCGCTACTACTGGTACCCAACCAGTCTGGAATGAAGACGGGAAAGCTACTGCGGCTCTTTTTTATACCTATTATGAGCGGGACGGAGTCCAAGATCGCGACAGTCGGCCATTACTTATTTCCTTTAATGGAGGACCTGGTTCGGCCTCTGTCTGGATGCATTTAGCTTATACAGGCCCCAGAATCCTCAAAATTGATGATGAGGGTTATCCTATCCAGCCTTATGGAGTGAGGGAAAATCCTTTTTCTGTATTAGATGTAGCAGATATTGTATTTGTCAATCCTGTTAATACAGGCTACTCCAGAATACTAGACAAGGAAACGGATAAAAAGACCTTTTTTGGAGTCAACCAGGATATTAAATATTTAGCAGACTGGATTAATACTTTTGTCACGCGCAAAAACAGATGGGCCTCTCCTAAATATTTGATCGGGGAGAGCTATGGAACTACTAGAGTTTCGGGCCTGGCACTAGAATTACAAAATAGACAATGGATGTACCTTAATGGGGTGATTCTAGTCTCACCTACGGGCTTAGGTGTTGAAAGAGATGGCCCCGTAGCAGCAGCTAATCGCCTACCTTATTTTGCGGCAGCTGCCTGGTATCAGAAGGCTTTGGTACCAGAGCTTCAAGCTAAAGATTTAGAGGAGTTATTGTCGGAGGTAGAATCTTTTACCATTAATGACTTGCTACCAGCTATGGCGATGGGTGGTTTTATTGACGCGGAGAAACGCGATGCAATGGCAGAGAAAATGGCCTATTACTCAGGACTTAGTAAGAAAACGATATTGCAGCATAATCTTGATGTTAGCTATGCCTTCTTTTGGAAGGACCTTCTACGCGAAAAGGGTGGTTATACCATCGGTCGCTTAGATTCTCGCTATAAAGGCATTGATCGTATGCTAGGAGGGGAGCGCCCCGATTTTAATTCAGAATTGACTTCTTGGCTACACTCTTTTACACCTGCGATTAACTATTATTTTAAAAATGAATTGAACTATCATACTGATGTGAAGTATAATATGTTTGGCCCGGTTCGTCCTTGGGATCGTAGTGGTGATCAGACGGGTGAAAATCTACGTCAGGCTATGGCTCAGAATCCCTATCTCAAAGTGATGGTTCAATCAGGTTATTTTGATGGTGCTACTACTTATTTCAATGCCAAATATACTATGTGGCATCTTGATCCAAGTGGCCGTATGAAAGATCGCATGCGTTTTGAGGGCTATCGTAGCGGGCATATGATGTATCTTCGAAGAGCTGATTTAGAATTGGCGAATGAGCATATCAGAGAATTCATTCAGCAAACTGATTCTAAAGGTCAACCTGCAAAATATTAATATTGCAAACTAGGAGCCAATAGGACCTGAAATGTCAAAAAAGAAATGAGTCATCTCGAATTATTCGAGATGACTCATTTCTTTTCCAGCAAATAGCTCAACTAGCTTTACATCGTATAAGCAAGTTTCAATCCAAAAGTCTGGCCACGTCTGAAACTAGTAATGTCATAATCCTGATCTTTGAAGGTCATGGTCGTACGAGTCTCAGGGTTTAATAAGTTTTGAGCAGTAACCTTGATTGACCATCGATCTGTCAATTTTTTAGATACTGCAAAATCTAGCTGAGGGCGAGGTTGCTCATATACGTCAGGGTTACGACCTTCAGAAATAGCGTCTAGACGCTCACCAAATACATTTAAGGCCAGAATTGCATCCCATCCTTTATCAAAATCGTTATAGCCTAAGGCTACATTAAGTAAGAAAGGAGATTGACCTTGGAATGGTCTAGTATTTCCTTTTTCTGGAATGAATTGATCAATGATGGCTTGCTCCGTCTCTGCTATATCAACTTCTGATTCAATTAAAGAGAAGTTGGCAGAGAACTTAAATTTCTCTAAAGCTGGACTGATGAAATCAAGCTTCTTACGCGCTTCTAACTCAATACCGTAAACAGTTGCATTATCCACATTCTCGTACCTAATTAGTGGGTTAGCTGCTTCAGGAACAAAAGCGGTTACGATAGGATTGTTAAAGTTTTTGTAGTAAGCAGATACAGCAAATAATTCACCTGGTCTTGGATACAATTCCCAACGCAAATCATAGTTCTGAATCAAGGTACGATCTAAATCGACATTACCCTGAATACGGAAGTCACCCCCAAAATCGAAAGACTCAAATGGTGCTAGCTCCCGCATATTTGGACGAGCCAAGGTTTGCGTGAAAGAAGCTCTCAAGTTCATATCCTTCGTCAACGGATAGATTACATTTACAGAAGGTAAGAAATCGGTTTCCTCGATACTTGCTTCATCATCCGCTTTGTTTCTCAAGGCGATATCTGTTTGCTCCACTCTTGCTCCAAGGATCAATTTAAAGAGTTTGAAATCATAGTTGACCATACCGTAGAAAGAGGTAACAGTTTCAAAACCAGTATAGGAGTTTTCATCTGTAGCTTTTGCAAAGTTGATTGGGAAAAGACCAATCGTATAAGGTAAACGAGCTTCTGGATCAAAGTCAATGATACCAAGGTTGTCATCTCCGAAGAAGATGTCAGCATCGCCAGCATAGTTCTCAGACCGACCCAACTGGATTTGATTGACGTTATCGTTGAAGACCCGATCTTTATCAGAATAGAAGAATCCAAATTTGAATTCATTAAATCGACTTCCAGTACTATCGTTCTGAGCGAATGGAATCGTTAAATCCGCTTTGTAACTATATTGCTCATCTTTTAAATCACGGTAGAAGTGGAAAGGGAGGTCAAATTCAGCAGGTGAAATAAAATATAGCGTATCCGTATTGTTTCTGATTCGGAAAGTATTCGAAAATTGGCGGAAATCAGGATCATCCTGAGTAGTCTGTACATAACTTCCTCCCCATTCAAATTTGATGCCACCATCACCAAATACGTGCTCTCCGCTGATTTGGTAGTCTTGAAATTCACGTTCTCTAAAACGTAGGGTACGTGTTTGGAAGATACCGTTGCCTGAAATAATTGCAGGGAAGCTTCCTTCAAGGAGACGGGAGTCCTTATCTGCTATGTGATTGTAGATACCAATTAGACTTACTTTAGATTGAATGCGATCACCAAATTTTAACGATACACTACCAAATCCACCTAATTGAGGAGATTCAGTACCTCTTCTATCTGCCAGATTCCGATCAATATTTAAACTAGGGGCCTCTGAATCGGTATTTTCCCAGTAAGAAAATACACCATCATTATACAATTGAAAATTTCTTCTGAAATTACCTCCGAAAATAACACCAAGTTTCGCTCCACCTAGAGAATATTGGTTACCTATTGATAAGGAGTAATTTTGGTTTAATTGGGAGGTCATAAAATTGGGCTCATGCTGTTGACTTAAAGAGCGAGCAGCATCATCGAGTAGGTTGGCCAATTCTTCATCGCCCCTTGCTCTACTTGCAGAAGCGGCACTCACGCCTGTTAAATAAGTTTCAGACATTAATGCTGCAGGCAAGTCACGGGTTCCATCATCATATCCCAACCAATCTGTATCTCCACCACGGTGGGTTAGGAAATCATCCTGTAAGGAACTTTGGGTATTATAACCTAAAGAAATAGAAGCAGAAATGGTAAACTGCTCAGGGAAAGACTTGGTGACTAAATTGACATTACCCCCAGTAAAATTACCAGGCTGATCTGGTGTAAAGGTCTTGGAAGCAATTACATTATCCAGCAAATTAGCAGGTATTAAATCTAATTGCATAGAGTTTCGGTAAGGGTCCGTACTTGGTAATTGTTGCCCATTTAATTGAGCTGAGGAATAGCGGTCACCTAAACCACGCACGAATACGTACTTTCCATCTACTACTGAAGCACCAGTTACTCTTTTCATGGCATCTGCGGCGTTCCCTGCGCTAAATCGACTGATTTCTTTGGCAGAAATACCATCCTGGATCGTTGTTGCTTTTCTTTGAATACTTAGAATGGCATTCTCGGTATTATTAAGCGCTTCTGCCGTAATAGTGATTGGTCCATCTTCGCCGCCAATGACCTCTACTACTTCTTCCATTAAAATGTCAATCACTATTACTTCACCTGAAGAAACAATGACATCAGTTATAATTTTGTCTGCTAATCCTACATAAGAAGCGACGATGGTGTAAGTTCCTGCTGGTAGAGAAATCTCATAATTACCATCCAAATCCGTTTCAGACCCTGTACTAGGGTCACTTTGTAGGGTTACGTTGGCATACATAACTGCTTCACCATAGGTGGATTCTGTCAATTTTCCGCGGATAGTACCATTGTCCTGAGCGGAAACCACTAATCCGATGGAGAGTAGTACAACAGTTAAAAGTAGATTTTTAAGCATTTTCCTTATTTTAAAAATTGTAATGATTCCTGAAAGCAATCGCAAAATTTACCAAGTTGCAACTGCTCTGCTCACGCCTGCTTTATTACGGCCAGTAGGTTTGCAAAAACTTTTTAATCTTGATAGTTGGTTAGAAGTTGATCAAAAAAGTTCATGCTCATTTCATAAATCTAATGTTTGTAAAAAAGCAAAAGAGACCACAAATATATTGAAGTCTCTTCGGCTCAGTCTATTTCGTATAATAACTGTACGTTAAATTTTGAATAATAGAAGGCTGTAAATTAGCCCTCTATTATCCATAAATTCAGTACATTATCTCTTCACTACCATTGGTTTTGAAATACGTACATCTTCACTTGTTAAAGTATAGAAGTAGATTCCGCTTTGTAGATTAGAAACATCATAGTTTACATTGTATGTACCAGCAGCTCTTTGCTCTCTTGAAATCAAGTTAGCCACTACTTTACCATTGATGTCATAAACGACTAAGTCAATTGTAGCAGTACGTGGTATTTCGAATGAAATCTGAGTAATATTAGTAGCTGGGTTTGGCGCATTCTGGATCAAGTTGTAGCCGTTTTCAGACTTTACTAAAGATTCAGTGCTCGTTGCTAAATCACAACCCATCATATCACCAGTTCCTACGAATGGAATGTCTTCACCTAGGATACCATATTGAGCTAATGCAGTCCAATCAGCAATCCATACACCAGATGCACAGAATGCACCACGGAATAATACAGGAGTGAAGAAATCATCATCAAGTGGATATAGCTCACGTGCATCTTGAACATAGGCAGGACCATCAGCAGATGGACGAGGATCTAATCCAAGATCGTTGTCACGAGAAATACCTCCTAATTGAGGATCTTCGATTGAGTTACCATTGGCAGCTAAGTGGTCGATCAAGAACTGAGCAGTTGGGTCTTCAGCATCATCAGTTGCTTGGATAATACCATTGTCACCGGCATTCAATTCAGAACCTTCACCAAATCCAAACCAGATGTTATTAGAAATTACTAACTCACCCGCTTCCATGTAAGAACGAGAATCTACACCTGAAGCACGGTCTTCAACTTGGATAGCGAAGTTAGCGAAGTCAGTGAAGATTGAGTTAGAGTAGCGACCTCTTGTACCATCACGGAACAATAGGGCGTGCTCGTTTTTAGCAACACCATCAGTTCCTGAACCAACGTAAGTTACATTGTAAACTTGTGGGTTAGAAGATGGAGTATTAGCATCCGGCTTAGCACCATCCATTTCAGCAGCATTATCACCTGCGTCATCAGACTGAAGTACGAAACCAAACTGTGCGTTACCTCTCCAACCGGTATCCCAGTCAAGAGCGTCATCACCACAGAAGGCAATAGAGAAGTTCTTGATAGAAGCTGTACCACCGAAGAACTCGATACCATCATCAGAGTTAGAGATAACTTCGATGTAGTTTAATCCAGTACCAGAACCAACTGCACCAAGTGTCAAACCGTTGATTTCATCACCAGGCGCTAATTCAGCACCACCATGGCGGATAGAAACGTAGCAAAGGTTACCAGAACTGTCACCATCGTCGTCACCACCGTACTCAGAACGAGGATCGTTAGCATCCAAACCTTCTACAGCTTCAGTAGTTGCTTCGTCAGTGATAGTTGCATTACCGAGGATGATTAAACCACCCCATAGGCCACGCTCTTCGAAATCAACATCAGAAGGATCATTTACATCATCATCTTCAGCAGTGAAGATAATTGGAGCATCAACAGTACCACATGCTTCGATGGTAGCACCACGAGCGATGATTAAAGTAGAAGCTAAATCATCCGTAGATGGAATAGCAGCACCTTTAACTACTGTACCAGCTTCGATAGTCAAAGAACCACCGTCTTCTAAGAAGACGAAACCATCTAAAACATAAGTTGTATCAGCAGACCAAGTATAAGTGCCTGTTCCTAGGTCAGCATCTCTTACTACTTTTCTAACTTCCGCAACAACAACATCACATGCATCATCACCTTCTGCATCAGCATAAACTACATCAGATGCAAGGATACCATATGCATCAAGAGCTGTCCAATCAGCAATCCAAGCACCATCAGAACAGAAAGCACCTTTGAATCGTACAGACGTATAGAAATCATCAGCAGGAACAGAAGCACCACTTACTGAATAAGCAGGGCCGAAGCGAGATGGTACAGGGTCGTATCCACCATCGCTTGTACGAGAGATACCACCTAGTTGTGGATCAGCAACTGAGTTACGGTTGTTAGCCAAGTGATCGATCAAGAACTGAGCAGTTGGGTCTTCCGCATCATCAGTAGCTTGGATGAAACCGTTGTCACCTGCATTCAATTCGTTTCCTTCACCGAAACCGAACCAAACATTATCAGAAAGAACTAATTCACCTGCTTCCATGTAAGAGCGAGAATCTGTACCAGAAGCACGGTCTTCAACTTGGATAGCGAAGTTAGCAAAGTCAGTAAAGATAGAGTTAGAGTAGCGACCTCTTGTACCATCACGGAACAATAGAGCGTGCTCATTCTTAGCAGTACCAGTAGTACCAGAACCTATATAAGTAGCAT
>JBELML010000093.1:0-25057 GCA_042095835.1 Saprospiraceae bacterium | reverse complement strand
ATCTTGCCTAGCCAAACTCGTTCCACTCGAACAGTGCCTAGGCGGCATCCCACACTTCGCTTATTACCTTTTTCACTCTTAATTTCGAGTAATAAGCATTTCTTTTTAAGTTTTTATTTTAATGTATTTGTCCTATAATCATACAAACATCATGATCAAAACTAATACCGCACCACCTAGCGCCAAAAGGGCACCTTGCTTAAATGTTTTGGTTTTGGGTAAATACATAAAGAAGGCTGAGACTACGTAAAACAACAAAGCAAATCCAAAGAATATATTCAAATAATAGAGTGGATCCTTAGTGGTAGCCTTATGAATCTTTGTCATCTTACCTATAATAAAAGGCAGTTCGAGTTTGGTATAATTAGCTACTCCTGTTTGAGTATTATACTGGCCATCCTTGAAGAAAAGTACATCTCCTTCATTTCGATCCAATTGGAGGTTTTTTAGTTTTAGGGCCTCTCCTACCTGGGCAATGTTTAATTGCTCGGCTAATTGCTTTTCGTAATGTTTTTCCACTTTGAAGGTATCGGTTCTTCTGAAAACCAGAACAATACCACTTAGAGCATACATGAACATGACTCCAGCCAGAAAGAAACCTAAATAACGGTGGTAAACGCGCATTGCATAAGCAGTCTTCGCACTCATTTTCTTAATTGTAATTAGTCTAAATAAAATTACACTGCGAAACTAAGGAAAAATGATACTCAAAAAACTACCTAGAATTAGGTATAAATTGGGTACTAAGGATGGACCCAGCCCCTGCGATAAGGACGAGCCAAGTGCTTATTAGCCTCTCGATCTTTATGAAATTGCTTTTTGTTTGGATCATATTCTAAGGAACGGCCACCAAGTTCCATGGAAATATTAGCGGCGATACAACTTACTGTAGATATATGTCCCTGCTCAATATCTGCAACAGGTTTGCTCCGCTCGTCTATTGCTTTCAGAAAATCTAGAAAATGCCTTCGGGTAGCTGGCGCAGTATGCAACTCAATACGTTGCTCACCAACATCCTCTGGGAATTGTTCTTTCTCATACAAGGCTTCCCCTTTTATAGATTCCCCTTTGCCCTGTGGTATAAATTCATATTTCCGAACATCGGCTTTTAAGGTTCCTTGATCTCCATAGATGATAAAAGACCAGGGATAATCTGTATCCGCAGCTTTGCCCCAGGTACGATGCTGCCAAACGCAGTTTAAATCTTCAAATTCGAATAGCGCATTTTGGGTGTCCGCAATATTGGGGCTACTCTTTTTATCCACATAAATCCCCCCTGTTGAACTTACGCGCTTCGGGTAGCCTAAGTCCAGCATCCATCGCGCAGAATCGAGCATATGGACACACATATCTCCCATGATCCCATTGCTGTATTCCATAAAGTGTCGCCAACGGCCATGCGGCATCCCGTCAAAGGGTCGTTTTGGTGCAGGCCCGGCCCAATTCTCGTAATCAAAATAAGCTGGAATAGGCTGTACTGGCGGGCTGGTACGGCCCCGCATATGATAATAACAACTCAATTCTACGTGCGCTACTTTTCCCAGCATTCCAGCATCTACGAAACGATTTTTGGCTTCAATCAAGTGGGGCGTTGACCTGCGTTGGGTTCCAACTTGCACTACTCGGCTATGCTTTCTAGCTGCGGCTAAAATGGCTTCACTTTCTTGGATATCAACACTTGTTGGTTTTTGTAAATAAACATCCGCGCCCGCTTCAATGGCCGCAATTGCCTGTAGTGCATGCCAGTGGTCAGGTGTACCAATGATGACAATATCTAATTCATGCTTATTCAATAACTCCCGATAGTCGCTGTATAGTTGGGGTTGCTTATCGGTCTTCAGGCGTTGCATGATCAACTTGGCGGCATCTTCTAATTGTTTTTGGTCAACATCACATAGTGCAACCACATCGATATCTGCCACTTGTATCAACCTCAAGATGTCATTTTTACCATACCAGCCCGTACCGATCAGCGCTACTTTGCGTTTTCGCGTTGGATAAATTATATCTAGACCGGGAATACCTAAATACGAGAGGGCTAGAGCAGCAGAAGCTGTATGTAAAAACTTACGGCGGTTGATGTTAAAGTGGTGCATGTTGAGTTGTGGTTTTAGAACGGATAACCCAAGCTGAAATTAAAATTGATATCATCCAGCCATTCATCTGGTTTTACCCAATACCGATCTTCTCGCCATTTGTAAGGGTATTTCAACCTCAAGCCCAGGTCTAATCGGAAAATAAAATAGGTAAAATCAAAACGAAATCCAAGTCCTGTGCCAATAGCTATCTGTTTGTAGAATGGATCCACTATAAAAGTATTGCCCTCCAAATCGGTAACTTCTGTTGGTCGTATCACAAATTGAGACTCTGGCCTTGACCTATCCTCTCGCACTGTCCAGGTATTTCCGGCATCGAGAAAAACAGCACCGTTGAGTCGCCAAAAAATATTGAAGCGATATTCTAGGTTAAATTCCAGCTTAAAATCTCCTGCTTGATAAAACAATAATGGATTATTGAGGTCAAGGGTAAGGGAGTCAATAAAAGCCCCTGGCCCTAAACTCCTCGCTGGCCAGGCTCGAATACTATTTGGACCACCTATGAAAAATTGTTTGACATAAGGCACATCCTGTGAAGAACCAAAAGGCCTGGCTATCCCCATAGATAGACGGGTGGCCAAGGCATTCCTTCCGCTGTAATTTCGAATAAATCGCAAATCCCCTTCCAAGCGCAGGTATTGGGAAAATTCGGTATCTCCTATTCTAAATGTATCTGCCTGAGAAGCAAAGCCATTGTAGATTCCGTTAGCCAACCAGATTTCGGCACCTGCCGTTTCCACATTTAAACTCAGGTATTTGTTTCGTCCCAATCGACTGGTTGGACCATTAAAAACGTAGTTAAACTCTCGAAAGAGCAGACTCACAAATAACTGATCTCCAAAACTACGATCTAAAAAAGGGTTCACATTTAAAATCGAATCAAAAGCAGGCTGTGTCGTTGGATCGAAATAATCAATGGCCAGATTGTTGAGGATATATCTGTTATTCTGATCCTTTAAATAGTCATATCCATAAGAGGCCGTAAGTAGATTGTATCGATAGAAATCCAATAATAATACATAGTCATAACTCGTGCGGATACGCGTTGCTCCTTGCTCTCTGAGTGTATTGTAATACGAGGAAAAGTCTTGATCGTCCTCTTTTTTAAAGGAGAGTTTACTGATCAACTTCCAAAAACCAAAATAGTCTTTAAATCGAGGTAGGTAAATATCCATCTGTGTGCCTAAATCGATGGTATTCCAAAAACGATTATCCTCAGGATTAATCTCTACACCAGCCCGTAAGTTGCTAATAAACACCTCTGCCCCACCAAAGAAATTTCGATTACGTAGCGAAGGAGAGGCTCCAATACCAATGAGGTTACCTGCACCTGGGGTTGAAGGTCTATTGGTATAATCAAGCTCGAAATCAAAACCAAATTCATTTAATTTTTTGGGCGTAAGCTCAATCCTAAAATTAATCTTGTAGGGATTAATGGTATCTGGCACTTCTTCAATCCGTACAAAACGGTAAATACTGAAGCTGTTCAGCCGCTGGGTTGTCTGGTCGTAATCGCGCTGACTATATACAGAACCAGGCCAAAGCTTGATGGCCTTCATGATGACCTCTGGCTTGACCAAATGATTAGAATCGGGTACTAAAAAACGGAAAACCCCATAGCGCATTTCGATCAAGCTATCTTCAGGAACAGTGATAAAGTATTCGGGTAGCACCGTAATTTCGCCAGTAGTATAGACTCGATGTAGACTATCTTGGTAGGGAAGACTTACATCCATGAAGACCTTGGTCTGCTGTGGCCCATTGGTGGTATCACCATCGGGTCTCGGGACATAATTAGGCAAAAACCTAGCGTAGCCATTGTTTCTGAGGTGATTGGTGATCCGCAGTCGTTCTGCCTCAACAATACTTTTGGTGAGGCCTTCCTCTTTGGTTAATAAGGTCTGATCCTTGATCGATTGGAGGATGCTATCTACCGATTGATCTGGAGATTGGAAGGTAATGGTATCAATGCGGGCTTTGGCATTGGGATAGACGTAATACTTCACCTTGACTTTGTGCTTTCCAGAAAGCTCTCTTTCGTGAAATACTTCAGCATTATAATATCCTTTATCATTGAGGTATCTTTCTAGCTCATCAGCTGTGGTAGTCGCTATTTCATCATCATAGATTACGGGAGGCTGGGCAATGGCTTTACGAATCCAACGCCTAATCGCTTTTTGATCTTTGGGAGGCTGAGTTTTGTAGTAAAACCACTCCCGAGGAACAAAGAAAAAGAATTTTCCATTTGGTTTTTGGCGATATAAGGTAGAAAGCTCGTAAGTAAAGTTGGGTTTATTTTCTATTTTCTCCGTTGGCTTTAGAATGATTTCATTTTTTTTGAGAAAATATTCATCTTGGCCAAGGTATTTAGTAGTATTACAGCCACTGCATAACAACAGTAGTAAACTCGAAACCAACAAGACCATCTTTCTGCCACCCATGCAGTAAACCAATTTTAGAGTATGGAATTATCTAAAAACAACGCAAAATATATCCGTTCCTTACACTTAAAAAAGTATCGGGATAAGTTTAACAAATTCCTAGCAGAAGGCAACAAGATATGTCTCGAAATGTTAAGAAACCACAAGGTACAAATAGAATATTTGGTGGCCAATCAAGATTGGCTTACTAAGAACCAAAATCTATTGGATCAGGCTTCCTTTCAGACTTATGTTCTCCCTGCTAAGCTACAAGCCTCTATCAGCAATTTGAGTAATGTACCTGAAGTAATGATCGTAGCCGATAAATTAGCTTACAGCGCCCCAACACAATTGTCGCCCAGAGATTGGTATTTATACTTGGATGGTATTCAAGACCCCGGGAACTTAGGCACGATTCTCCGGATCGCAGATTGGTTTGGCTGGAATACCTTATTCTGTTCAAAAGATACAGCCGATCTTTATAATTCCAAAGTCATCCAAGCATCTATGGGTGCCTTCCTTAGAGTGCAATTACACAAAATCGAGCTGGATCAGGTTTTAGAAGAAAACCCTAGTACCCCTATTTACGGTACGAGTATGGATGGTCAAAATGTATTTCAAGCTCCAAACATTCAAGCAGGTGTACTAGTGATCGGCAACGAAGGTCAAGGGATTCGAGGGCCCATTCTTCCTCATATTGAAACTTTTCTAAGCATACCTCAAGGAAAACAAGGAGGCGCGGAGTCTTTGAATGCCGGTGTGGCTACTGGTATTCTTTGTGCTATCCTGTCTAATTCTTAGAGGCAAAAACATATTATGAATTTTTTTTATATAAAATTGCATTAAAATTTTACATATTATAAATTTTCTATATATTTGTGTCGTACTCAAGAAAAAACGACGAGCTTTATAACACATTCACGGCTATCCTACCAAGCGGTTTTCTACCGTAAATGATTTTCATATAATAACCTTTAGAGGGTTTTAGGACCCATTCTAACAAACAGTACTCCATTGTATGGCGCGATCAAATGGTCTGTATAGATCAATTTGAAGACGCTGATTCATTAAACAAATCATAATCGGACCTACTCTTTTCCGTTTAGCGACTACGCTAAGCCTGGGATAGCAGTGCAAAGTGAAAAAAATATGGAGCAGACTTTACACAACAAACGCAGTATCAGAACAGACAAATTGCTTTTACTTATGGTTATCGGGATAGGATTCTTTGGAATTTCCAGAGCCTATCAAGGAGATGGCTCAAAAGTCGATATCAATATCGCTTCTTATCATACGATGGCCAAGCAAATCTTAACTTATGCAGACCAACCAATTGATATACGAGGTAGCTTTATTGCTGGTGATCCGATCCGCTTTACTTTTACAAAAACCTCCTTCGAAAACAAGTCTGTAATCATCGATTTCGGAAATGGAACCAGAAGGACTTTAACAGATAGCACCTTCACTTTTGCATACCAGCAGAAAGGTAGCTATCGATTGAGTGTGAAAAACGAAGGAAAAATACTATACACCACCCAAATTCAAATTAACGAGGCCACTTCAAAAACGGGAGAATTCGTAATGAATTAAGCTGAAATCAGGCATTTTACTGCAAGACCATACTATACATACTAGAGAATTCTTATTTTTGTACAGATTCGAGATTATTCAGGTAATACGTTAAACCAAAACAAGTTTTAATTTGTTACGAACCCGTTTTTGAACTTCAATTATTTGGCAAATATTATTGTGATGAAGAGTATATTAGAGAAATCGGCCTTTGGTGTTTGTGAATATTTGGGCAACAAAATGGGGATTGCCTCCTCCCGTGTTCGCCTTTATTTCATTTATTTGTCTTGTGGAACTCTAGGCAGTTCTATCCTATTTTACTTGTTTTTTATCTTCTGGATCAATATCCGAAAGTATATTAAAACCAAGCGAAACATCGTGTGGAATTAAAAGAAGGCTGAGATTATTCACACATTTAAACATTCACACACTCCCTAACAGCTCCCTGACACGTCACTGCTGAAAAGCATACTGTATCAAATTCGCTCCCATTTGTAGCGCTTGTCTACGTACTTCTTGTGGATCATTGTGAACCGCTTGGTCTTCCCAACCATCTCCAAGGTCACACTCGTAGGAGTAAAAGCAGACCAATCGACCCTCCCAGAAAAGGCCAAAGCCTTTGGGTGGTTTTTCATCGTGTTTGTGGACCTTTGGTAATCCCTTTTTAAAAGGATATTTTTGATCGTACACCTCATGTTGGAAAGGTAATTCAATAAAATCCTGATCGGGAAATACTTTTTTCATGGCGATCCGCACGTATCGATCCATACCGTAGTTGTCGTCTATGTGCAGGAATCCACCACCTACTAGGTAATTTCTCAAGTTCTCAGCATCAGCATCACTAAAAACCACGTTACCATGACCAGTCATATGGACAAAGGGATAATTATAAAGGTCAGCACTACCGACCTCTACCACTGCATAATCGGTCGCAAAATCAGTACCTAAGTTTTGATTACAAAAGCGAGCAAGATTTGGTAGAGCTGTGGGATTGGAATACCAATCGCCGCCACCGCTATATTTTAGTAAAGCCAATTTCATTTTGGCTTGATCAGCCTCTGGAAGTACCGTCATCGCTACAGTACCCAATAGAATAAAGAAAAATAAGATAGAATATTTCATCTGTTTACCATTTTTGCAATTACTTGAAAGCTAAACTATTGCAAAAATGGTAAACATCTGCAACCGCTTCGCTTTCTAACTATTTAAAATTCGGAGGGTAGAAACGGCAACGATACCGGCAGTTTCGGTCCTTAATCGATTCGGTCCTAAGTTAATAGATTGGAACCCAAACTGATTAGCTTTTTCAGCTTCCTCAGGAGCGAATCCGCCCTCAGGGCCAATTAACATTACAACGTCTTTCCCTTGAGAATAGTTATTTTTTAAAGGTTCATTAACCTCTGGCGAAATATAAGCGATAAATTTGGATTGATTAGTCCCTAAAATCGATTGATTCTCCAGGAAGGTCGATAATTTTACTAGCGGATTCAATTTCGGGATAGAAGCTTGCAAGGATTGTTTTACAGCTGCAACCAATACTTTCTGAAGTCGGTCCAATCGGATATGCTTGCGCTCAGAATGGGCCGTGATTATGGGCGTGATTTCTGAAACACCAATTTCGGTAGCTTTCTCCAGGAACCACTCGAAGCGGCTAATGTTTTTAGTGGGCGCTATGGCTAAGTGCAGCTTTGGTGTAATAATCGGTAGAAATTCCCGCTCAATAATCCTGACTTTCACTTCTTTTTTATCGATGGAAAATATTTCACCTTGATACTTACCACCTACTCCATCAATAAAATGGATCACTGCGCCTTCTTTTTTACGCAAAACCTTTGCAATGTGGGTGGCTTCCTCCTTTTGAAAGCTGGCCCAAGCATCATTTACCTCAGTAGTATAAAAAACAATCATAATCTAAATCGATAAATTAGCGGACTTAGTCGCTTAATACCTGCCATTGTCCAAATTGTCGTGAATAACCACTACATTTGTGAGCACTAAACAACATTGCAGATAAAACTGCTGTTTAGTTACACAAAGAAATAAACTTTATCATTAGTTTCTACATCTATATAAATAAACAGCATCATCTATGGGTATATTGATTATGGTGGGACAGCTTTTCTTGAGCCTATCCATTCTAATTGTGCTGCATGAATTAGGTCACTTCATTCCCGCTCGCCTATTCGGCACCCGTGTTGAAAAATTCTATCTATTTTTCGACGCCTGGGGAGGGAAACTTTTTAAATATCAAAAAGGAGACACAGAGTACGGTATTGGATGGCTTCCGCTAGGTGGCTATGTGAAAATTTCCGGAATGATTGATGAGAGTTTTGATAAAGAGCAAATGGCTGGTGAGCCGCAGCCTTGGGAATTTCGTACCAAACCTGCTTGGCAGCGTCTGATCATTATGCTGGGAGGTGTGACCGTCAACTTCATCTTAGGTTTCTTTTTGTATGCCATGGTACTTTGGACTTGGGGAGAAGAGTATCTGCCAAGTGAAAATGTGACCGCCGGTATTTATGTCGACTCTTTGGGTGCAGATATGGGCCTACGCGAAGGAGATAAGGTACTGAAGATTGGAGAGGACGATTTTGAGAAATTCAACAATCGTCAATTGATTCGTCAAATCGTCATTAATGGTGTGCCCGATGTGACCGTTGAGAGAGCAGGTAAAACGCTAACTGTTCCGATTGATGAGAAATTCACAGGAATGTTGGCCAGCTATAAATACAAAGACTATAGCTTATTTGGCCCTCGCTACATCTTCAAGATTAAACAATTTGGTAAAGATTCTCCAGCTGAGAAAGGCGGAATGCAAAAAGATGATGAGCTGATTGCCCTTAATGGACAGCCAACTCCCTACTCTATAGATTTTGTGAGAGCCATTGATGGTAAAGCCGAAGAGGAGGTACAAGTGAGTGTTCTTCGAAATAAAACAGATACCGTTGTATTAAATATCACCACCAATGAAAATGCTAAAATTGGAATTGGTGCCTATACGCCATTTGAGTTATTAGGCTCCGAGCGACAAGACTATACCCTAACGGAGGCCCTTCCCGCAGGTGTGAGAAAAGGATCAAGCTTCCTGGTAGATCAAATCAAGGCATTTGGGAAGATGTTTAGCGGAAAAATAAAAGTACAGGACAGCCTTGGTGGTTTTGGTACCATCGCAGGTATGTACGGCAGCGAATGGATATGGGAGCGATTCTGGGAAATGACCGCTATCTTATCTTTAATTCTTGCCTTTATGAACTTGTTGCCCATACCTGCTTTAGATGGTGGACATGTCATGTTCCTCTTGTATGAAATGGTCACAGGACAAAAGCCAAGTGATCGCTTTATGGAGATTGCCACTATTGTAGGCTTTGTGATTGTCATCGGCCTAGTACTAGTTGCTAACGGGCTGGATGTAATTCGAGCGATTGGACGAGTATTTGGAGGATAAAACCTCCTACATTACTGCTTAACAATTGGGCAAGATCGACTACTTCGGTCTTGCCCAATTGTTTTTATAACCTAGCTTTCCTTACTTTTTCTTACGCTTGGGCCTTCTCTTATTGGTCTTTAGGTTCTTAGCCTTTTTCTCATGAAAGGCGGGTCCTGTTGGCACGTACTGCTTTTGCTTGTGCTCATTATAAGGCACATAGGGATTGGGCTTTTCTAGCTGTATCAACTCTTCTGAATACTCTAAACCTTCTGGCACAGTAAGCATAGGGATTTCCTTCTCCATTAATATTTCGATGGCGATTTGGAAGTCTTGATCTTGCTCAGAAATAAATGCCAGAGCAATACCTCGATTTTCTGCTCTACCTGTTCTTCCTATTCGGTGAATGTACTTTTCGGGAGTATCTGGCAGATCAAAATTAATCACATGAGTCACGCCGCTCACATCCAAACCACGTGCGATGATATCTGTAGCTATCAAACAACGACAAATACCATCCGCGAACTTCTGGACAGTCTTGAAACGATTATTTTGAGATTTAGAAGAATGAATAATCCCTAGGCTCTCTTGAAAAGCAGGATCCAATCTTTCAAAAAGGGCATCAGCCATCTTTTTGGATTTAACAAATACCAAAACCCTTGACATGTCTTCTTTTTCGTGCAAGAGTTTTTCCAGTAGGTTGGCTTTTGTATTGAAGTTTGGCACCGGATAAGCCGCTTGTTCGATATTTTCTAATGGCGCACCTGAAGGCGCTGCCTCTATTTTCTCATAATAATCTG
The DNA here is from genome assembly GCA_042095835.1 of Saprospiraceae bacterium. Classification (GTDB taxonomy): domain Bacteria; phylum Bacteroidota; class Bacteroidia; order Chitinophagales; family Saprospiraceae; genus DATFKA01. The sequence goes on along the minus strand of JBELML010000093.1, from coordinate 14,748 downwards.
TAAACTCCTCGATCACGGCTTCCACTTCTGCTGTCATCGTAGCTGAAAAAAGCAGATGCTGTCTTTTCTTTGGTAGAAAATCGGCAATTTCTTTGAGTTGAGTTCGAAAACCTAAATTGAGCATTTCGTCTACCTCGTCGATGACTATTTTTTTCAGGTTTTTAGTCCGCAGAACGCCATCTTTTAGTAAATCTGAGAGCCGTCCTGGTGTACCGACTAATAGGTCAACTCCAACTTCCACCTCCGCTTTTTGAACCTTAATATTGGCTCCACCGTAGACTCCAACCACCTCAAAGTTGATATAGGTCACGAGTTGCTCAACGGCTTCCACCACCTGTTTTACCAATTCGCGGGTAGGTACAATCACCAAAATTTGTGGGTAGGGAGATTTGGTGAATTTCCAATTGCGAATAGCGGGAAGCAGGTAAGCAAAGGTTTTACCGGTCCCTGTTTGGGCAATGCCTACCACATCCCTTCCAGCCATGATGGGTGCATAGACTTTTGCCTGAATACTAGTAGGCTCTTGAATACCCAAGTCATCCAAGGCATTCAGTAAAGATCGATTCAAGTTTAAATCGGCAAAAGTCATACATCAACAATTATGTGGAGGGCAAAGTTACGAAGTTTTGGGTAGCTAAAACAGGTTTAGTAACAGCCAAAAAACAACTTACCGATTTTGATGGAACCTTTTGCCCCAATACGGCGTTAAAAAGCCTCGTCTATGCCCTGCATTGCCTACGTTTTTTGCCTTGTCTTGGCTCAAAATCTTCTCGATCAAAATGCGGGACTTATTCTTTGTCCGTTACTTAGTTATGTTTAAAATTCTGGTAGCTATCCTTCCAGTTGTTCGATTTTTTCCATTAGCCATTCTCTATTCCCCATTAGAGGCGTATTCTTTACTTCTTTGGTGAGTTTTTTTAATTCTTGTTGAGCTTTGCTTTTAGGCAGGTAGGCCTTTTTTGCCCTCAGGCTGGCCGCTTTCCTGGTCAAGCGGAAAAGATTATTATAGCGCTCTCTCCTAGTCTCTGATAGAAGCTTGTTGCGCAATAGGTATTGTCTAGTAGATTCGGTCAGGGAATGCAATAAATCATATTCTCCTAGGTCATAATAAGTGCGCAGGAGCAATGCCTTGGCACCCATATTGTAGCGCAGATCACTATACTCTACTTTGGTCAAAAGACCTAATACCTCTCCGTAGTTGCCTTTTGCATAATGAAAAGAAGCCAAATTAAAGCGGTAGGCATTTTCTTTGGCTTTATGACTGAGCCGATCCTTATAACTTTCTATAAAATCGAACACCCAATCCATTTCACCCAAGCGGATGGCCGTGGTCACAATATTTTTATAATCCCATTCTGATAATTCATTATCCTCCAGGAGTAGTCCTTGATCTAATTGCGCCTTGTAGAGTTCAAAAATCTCTTTGAGAAATTCATTTTCTCCCTTATTGATCTTGGCGATACAGTAATTCATCAGGTAAATATAAATCTGCTCTAAATCGCCCTTTTCGATCCAATCAGTTTTGGTGGTCAGGTAGCTTACGGCTTGGTAGTAATGCTTTACCTGATCAACTTTGGACAGCATCTCATAAATCCTATAGTACACCAAAATAATGGGAGCAGTCTCTAATTGCTCCTGACTGGTTTCAACGTAGGATAAAACCTCCGGCAACAAATCAGGAACATAGTTAACTTTCAATATTTTCTCTCTGACTTTTGCTTCACAAGCATCTTTCAATTTTTCGAGAATGTAGAAATAATCTAAAGAAAGTTGCTTTTTTTCCAAACTCTTATCCATCTGTCGCCTGTCTAGCAGTATGTAATAGTCATCGGCATTTTTAGCTAATCGATAATTAATATAATAGTGCTCCGCATTAAGACTTTGGGGATTGGACTGTTCCAGCTCTAATTTTCCTAAAGCTTTTTCAAAAGCTGTATATTGAGATAGATCCTTGAGACCCTCTAGTAAAAGTAAATCTTTTAACTTGGGATGGCCTTCAAACTGCTCTTGGGCAATAAAATGATTTAAGCAGCGCTGCGTATAGGTAAACACCAATGCTAGCTTGCCATAATCGAATGGAATACTTCCGAAAACCTTTTTAAAAAGCTGTTTTCGATCGCACTTTTTAGGATCAAATTGAGGATAAATAAGACTTAAATAAGATACTAAATCCTTGACCTGATCGTGTTTATTGAAATAAGGAGAATGACAAAAGGCAACAAAACGGGTCATTTCCTTGCGGGAAAAATGTTGGACACTTTGTATTAATTTATTTTTTATCACAAAAAATACATTTACAATTCAAAAAAATAAAATCTTTATCTACTGATAATCAATATTTTAAAAATAACACTATGCAAAATAAATAAATTTTTTCTCCAAAAAAAGCCCCAAAGAATATTTTAAATTTTGTAGCTATTAAGACACTTTTGTATTGTCGAAGAAAGGCATAGCCGACCTGACACTTTTGCGAACAACACTACAAACCAATTTAATCCCAAGAAATGAGCAGACTATCCACATTTATCCAACTCCTTCTAATCGGCATCTTGATGATGCCACTGGGCTTAGATGCCCAAGTTTTAAGCTTTTGTGAGGACTTCGAGTCCTTAACGCCCGGTCTACGATTTGGCCGGTCTACTAACCTAGAGCCTGGCTCAACAGTCCTCCAAGACGAGACTTTTCGTTTCGGTCTCGAAGCCTTTGTTTATCCTGACGGAACGACTGGTTTCGATGATGTCTTAGTGACTCGTGAAGACATGCTAGGATTAGACACTACAGGTAATATTGGCCTTTGGCCTTCCAACATCAACCTTAAAGTCGATCTCCTTGACACCAATCTAGTCAGCAATCAACTATGTTTTGATTTTGCCTATGGAGGTGGAGACATCAACTTTAGCGTTAATGATGGATTCTTGATTGTAGTAGACAATCTTGAAGAACTGCGCTTCTACGATGATACAGAGATTGTACCTGGTGTATTTTTTAGTATCAATATAGACTCTACCAATGTACCAAGAGGCACCATTTGTCTGAAAGGTCAACTCTCTCAATTAGTTATCGGCGGTCAGGAGTTATTCATTGACAACCTTTGTGTGACCTATGAAGATGCTGATCCTGTATGTTCCATCAAAAATCTAAAGGTAGAGCCCTATGGTTGCACCCCAAATGATGTTTTCTATTTGGATTACAAATTTGAGTTTGACGGTGATCATTCAAAAGAATACTTTGTTCTGGTCAATAACCAAAACTTTGGTCCTTTCCCTTTTGTACAGGATACTTTCCCTCCCCTTGGCCCCATTCAAAGCTTCGGTGATTCTATCTTTTTCGTGCAGATTTATGATGCTGAAAAAAGATTTTGTTTTGTTGAAACTCAATTCACCTATGAGTGCAATAATCTTTGCCCTATCAGCAGTGCGAATGCGACCATTACCCAATGTCTACCCAATGGAAATTATGATATTCTAGTAAAAGCGGATTTCGCCGAAATCTACCGCGATGCTCCTGTTGAAATTTACGTTGACAATCAATCTGTTGGCACTTTTCGAAGTGGGAGCTTCCCGATTCAGTTAGAGAATATACCTGTCTTTACAGAAGCTACGACTTTTGAGGTAAAAGTTTGTCCTTTATTCAATGTTGGTCCAGGAGTGGAGTGCTGTAAAAGTATAGTCCTTAATAAATTCCAATGTCCAACTGTCTGCCCTTTTGAGGGTGTAGACGCTAAAATATTAGCCTGTTTACCTAACGGAAATTTTGACATAGCAATCAGTGTCAATTATACAGATAGCAGTTTTGGCAGCCCTTTCCAGGTCTTGGTAGACGGGAATAACCTCGGCGTATTTCAAGGAGATCTTGCTCCCATTGTTTTAGAAGATGTGCCAGTTTACACAGATGCTTTAGACTTCACAGTTGTCGTATGTCCTGCTTCTATTACAACGGACTCCATTTTGAACTATAATTGTTGCGTCAGCAAAACCTTATATAAAGATGATTGCGAGCCGGTAGAAACCGACTGTATTGGTTTTGAGTCTCTCCCCCAAGAATCTTATGGAGGTGATCAAAATCCCCCAGGTTCGGAAATATTTAGCATTCAGGATATTAGTTTTAAGCTAAATCCTCTACAAAACCTGGATTGGAGTACGAGCTACGAAAAATTAAGCGTAGTACCTCAAGCATCGATTCCTAACTTCAGCACTGCCGATGAGCAAGTCCTACTCCACCAAGGAATCTCTAGTATTATTGGTTTCCAAAACTATGATCAAGCAGTAGAAGAAGTCAGTATTGATTTCTACTATGAAAGAGGTCACCTCAATCTAGGCGCAAACGGTGGTCAAATACATATCATTCCATTTTTAGCACCTGGAGATTATGATTTAGGAAATGGGGTTTCGGTAAAAATAGACATTACCAACAGCAGTGGAGGAATGGGCAAAATGACCTTCTCTGGTGGAAATATTCAAGCGCTACTGCTTGGAGGTGAATTCTTGGCTATCGATAATTTATGTATCAATCCAGAAGAAAAACGCTGTGAACTTGGAGAACTCCACCTTACTGCCAGCCCATGCCAGGATGATGGTAGCTTCTACATTAATTTAGATTTTAAATACGAAAACACCAGTGACTATTTCATTGTTACGGAAAATGGCAATTCATTAAGTAGATATGCTTATGAGGAATTGCCTGTCAAGCTTGGCCCTTTCCGTACTCCCTACGAAGCAGGCGCTGTATTCACCGTTTATGACTCGGAAAAAGGTTGTGAGCAGATAGCCACCTTTGGCCCCTATTTCTGTATTCCTGAATGTGATATCTGGTCAGCAACTATTGGAGATATTGAATGCAACCTGAGCGACTACACCTACAACGCCACACTGAAAATTGAAGGGCAAGAAATTGGCGACCTTATCACAGTACAAACGAAAAGCGGTTATTTCAGAGATTTTAGATACAGCGGAGAAGCCATACGGCTTACAGATATTCCACTTACGGATCGCTATTACGATGGCTTGGAGGTCTGTGGTGGTATTCAAGCTGATTCCAGTGCAAGTTGCTGTAAGTCTATTGAGTATGACATTCCTTGCAAACCTATTTGTACAATTGAAGAGGTCAAAGTCTTTGATATTGAATGCGATCGTAGCGCTGGTGTTTATCATATGTCTATCAAAATTGATGGAAGTAACTTTGGTGACTTTTTAAGTTTGAGTACAAAAAGTGGCTTCTTATATCGCTTCACCTACGAGGGAGAAGCCGTACGGATTCGCAACATCCCACTCACCAACCAAGGATACGATGGGTTTACGCTTTGTGGAGGGCTTCAGCCGAATGATGCTTTCGAGTGCTGTATCGATGTCAGCTACGAACTACCTTGTGAGCTAGAGTGCCCCATTACAGAAGTCAAAGTAGTCGATGTGGAATGCTCCGAGGATAGTACCTATAGCTTTACGGTACTTGTAGATCCACAATTTGACTCTATCAACAGTTATTATCTACGTACCAACAGCGGATTTGAGATCAAATTAGACGACGTTGGTCCTTCTTTTAGAGTGAATAATGTACCGCTACCTGCCGGGGCGTATTATGAAGGTTTGACTATCTGTCCAATTGGTGAAGATAGCTGCTGCCTTGAAACCAAGTTTGAAATACCTTGCTTTGATAATCCTTGCACACTAAAAGAAGTACAGATTAAAGATATTCGATGTACAGCTGGGGATAGCCTTTACTCCTTATTATTGTATTTCGATGATCGCACGGTAGCATCAACGGATATCCTCACCTTTGTTACAAAAAGCGGCTATGAAACCAGGTTTCAATTAGACACCAATTATATAGTTATTGATGGTATTCCAAATTTTGGTTGGGGAGAGGACGCCTTCCAGATATGTGATACCAAGCTACCTAATTGTTGTATTGAATTAGCCTATGAAATCCCTTGTTACAATGAGCCCTGTGCACTCAAAGATGTGCTTATCAAAGACATTCGTTGTAGCGCAGATGATAGCCTTTACAGCCTATTGCTCTACTTCGATGACCGCACAGTAGCATCAACGGACTTTCTCACCTTTGTTACAAAAAGTGGCTATGAAACCAGGTTCCAAGTAGATACCAACTATGTATATTTAGAAGGTATTCCGAATTGGGGCCGCGGAGAAGACGCCTTCCAGGTTTGTGATCCAAACTTTGCTAACTGCTGCTTTGAATTAGCTTATGATATTCCTTGTGACCTCAATGAAGAGTGTAAAATTGGAGAACTTAAGGCAGCCGCAACGCCTTGTGATGAAAGAGGAGTCTTCTACATAGAATTAGATTTTGAACATAAAAACACTTCTGGCGGGTTCAGCGTCTATCTGAATGGCTCGCTCAGAGACACTTTCCGATATTCAGAATTGCCAGTTAAAATCGGCCCTATTTTCCCTGGGATTGTGCCGGTAGAGTTTTATGAGGTTACCGTAAAAGACTGGAATGAAGATTGTAAAGCTTCTACGATTGTACGCGCTTGTGATTATCAAGGCTGCAATTTTGAATCTGTGAAAGTCAATCCAATTGAATGTGAGGATGGGCAATTTTATACAGAGGTCATAGTCAATGCAAGCAACCCATTCGGAGATGGCTACTTGATATTTGCAGAAGGGGAGCTTTATGGCCCTTATTCTTACTATTCCAGAGAGCGCATCATTTTAGGACCTTTTGATGCTGATGGCATCAGCACCTATGACTTTCTATTTGTAGATCAAGGTGATCCTAGTTGCTTTGCCTACCAGGAGATTGGGCCTATTGATTGTGAAGAAACTTGCCTCATCGAAAACCTAGTTGTAGATCCTTTATTCTGTAATGAAGATGGGAGTTATCAGGTGTTTATTGATTTCGATGCTAAGAATGCAGAGAATGAATTCTTTGATATTTTCACGGCAAGTGGCATGATTTTAGGGACCTATCGAGTTGACGAACTCCCTATTGAGGTCGCACTCAATTTCCCTGAAGATTTGGAAATTCAGCATTTGGCAGTATGCATCAATGATACGCCCGATTGCTGTGCAAGAACCGAATTCAAACTACCTCCTTGTGAACCAACATGTGAGCCGCTAAGATTTACAGCTTCGCCCTCTGCTTGTGATTCGAATGGATTGTTCTACTTTGATTTGAAGTTCGATTTTGACTTGACCGTTATTTATCCTATTCTGATCGAAGTGAATGGTGAATTCTATGACAGCACCCACATCGGCGGCAGGGATATTGAGATTGGACCATTCAAATCGGGAGAGGCTTATACGATCACAGTGATCGATGTTTGGAGAGATTGTCCTTCCAAACTGGAGATTGGCGTTGTGGATTGTGAGCAGGACTGTGGCATTGAAGATTTAAAAATTGAGGTGGTTGATTGCAACCCTAATGGTAGCTTTGACCTCTACCTCGATCTAAAATATGAAGGAGATAGCAATACCGTCTTTTCCTTATTCAACAGCAATGGACAAGTTATTAAAGAGTTCGGTTTATTGGACTTGCCACTTGAAGTAGACAATGTAAACATTGACGGAGATTACTTTGGTGTATGTGTAGCAGGAACGGAGTGCTGCAAAAGAGTCTTCCTGGCTATACCTGCTTGTCCTCCATGCGGCATTTCAGAAGCAGAGGCCCGTTTCATTGAGTGTGACACCTTTGGCAGAGCCTTTGTAGGTATCAAAGCCGATTGGGACTTGAATCGCCTTGATTCTTATATTATTACTCAAGGAGATATCGCCTATCCATTTTTAGAGGTTACAGCTAGCGGCCTAGTGATCATTGGTCCATTAGGTAATAATAATGAACCTGAAAAGCTTCTAATAACAGACGCCGAAACAGGTTGTGAAGTGGGCTTAGAAGTAGGACCTTTCCCTTGCACAGTTTCTGATGATGTATGGCCTGGTGATGCCAACCTTGACAACATTGCCAATCACTTGGATCTCTTGAGCCTTGGTTTTGCTTGGGGCAAAGAAGGCCCACAGCGAATGCTAAGTACAGAAGATTGGACTGCCGTAGCAGCAGATGCTTGGGGCGCTCGATTCTATACAGGCGGACCCGATGTCAAACACGCAGACTGTAACGGAGACGGTATCATAGATGAGAAAGATATAGCCGTCATTGAGGCCAACTATGGATTGACCCACGGTGCACTCATAGACGCTATTGAGCTACCTAATACGGACTTTGATCCTCCTGTATTTTTTGAGGTACCACCAAAGGAAACCTTGCCAGACTCTGGAGCTTTCCGTTTACCAATCGTATTAGGTACAGAAGATCAGCCATTGAATAACCTTTATGGGGTCGCCTTCACCATAGAGTTTGATCCTAAAGTGATTGATCCAAGTTCTATTGAACTGAGCTACCCTACTAGTTGGTTGGGCGAGGAAGGAGTAAACTTGGCAACGATTGATTATACCTTTAGCTCAGATGGTGTCATTGAAGTAGCCTTGACGCGAACCGATCAAAATGAAGTTTCAGGATTTGGTCCGGTAGCCTACTTCCGGGGCATTAGAGATGACATCATCGGTAGATCACAAATGGATGTGAAGATCAATCATAGCATGGGTGTTCACAATGATGGTTCCCTAATCCCAATAAAAGGATTAAGCTCTAAAGTGGAATTTCCTGAAACGGTACCAAGCTATGGTTTGATTGATTTAAAAGCTGGAATGCGTATTTATCCGAATCCGGCCTCAGATCGTGTATTTGTGCGTAATATCTTCGAGGTGCCAGTAGATGGATTGCAAATCCTAAGTGCCGATGGTAGAGTCATCAGGCCTATGGAAAGAAATACGAATCAATTAGATCTCAGTACCCTACCAGATGGTCTATACATTATCCGAGTAGATATGGGTGGACACCTCATCCACAAGAAATTATTCAAAAAATAAACTCCATATAATCCCGTGAATCGATTTTATTAAACCCATGACCATTACAGCGGCGCCGGACTTTCTGGCGCCGTTTTTTTTCACCTTACCCAATACTGGTCCCTAATCATCTCCAATTAACCAAACCCAATTGAATTGAGCAAAATGGATGCCTCCATCATTACCATGTTCATATAATAGTCCAATGTCTTCATTTTTCAGGATCACTAAATCAGAATAAGCACTAGCTCCGGATCGTATTCTTCTTGATTTTGACCAGGTTTTCCCTTCGTCAAAACTCACTTTAAGGCTCATTTTTTCTCTTTTCTCCGTACTATTAGGATTAGAAAAAAGGAGCACCTGTTCATCTTTAGGCGTTTTAAAATCAATAATGCTAGCTTGGCAAACTGGAGATAGTAATTGATGATCAAAATAAGTGGTATCCCAGGATTCGCCGCCATCCTTACTCAAGGCTACGAGCCGCTGTTTCATTCGGCCACTTTGATGCCTAATATTTTGCATGACTTGCCCATTAGGTAGCTCTACTGCAATCGATTCGTTACTACTTTCAACGGCTACTGATTCACTCAACTGCCAAGTCTGACCGTGATCATCACTATAAAATGCATGGGCACGGTATTCGTCAAATCCTTCAAGGGGGGCGCCTTCTGAGTGATTAGCGGGTACAAATAGTCTTCCTCGATAAGGTGCTTGTTTTAGCTGGATGGCGTGGCCAGGTGTAAGGGCATAGGAGCGCCAATCAGCTGGATTGTTATATTTAGGATTAAAATCTGGTTGCAGGGGTTTATGTACAGAAGATGTAATATTGACTGGTATTGACCAGGTTTCGCCCTTGTCTTCACTCGTGATATACCATACTTCTCGCACACCTCTCCCCTTGCGGACTTCTCCTTCGTGATTATTTCCTGTATTATACAACAAGAATAGCCTTCCCTCTGGATATCGGGGATCAGTCAAGTCAAAAACGGGAGCGGCATTACCTGCTTGGAGCGTATCATAATCAAGTACAAGCTCTAGATTGGACCAACTGTTGCCATTGTCCTCACTCCTACGCAAAACAATATCTACATCGCCAAAATCCCAGCAATTCTTTTTTCTTCCCTCTGCGAAAGCTAATAAATCACCGTTAGGAGCCGCTACGATCGCTGGTATTCTGAAACAAGCGTATCCCCATTTCCCATTTTCGAAGATGGTTTGTTCTTGGAAAGATTGGAGCTGTTGTGCTTGGCTAGGTATTGAAATAACAAAAGCTAAAAGGAAGACTGTGAAGCGCATTTTTGAAGTTTTGCCATACAAGTTATAGTTTAATTTAGAAATTTGTAAGGACTTGTTAGGTGTAACTTCCAGTTGCCGCAAACAAGACTATTGACTTGGTTTATACCCATGATATTCTAACCAGCACTTGGGTTTTGAGCCTAGGAAATAGCTATTTATACACTCACAGTGCCTACTCTCCATCATCACGCGTGACTCCATCCATCTCAAAAACTAGATCTGCGCCGTAGCAACCTGCAGGTGTCTGGAAGCCAGGCTTGAAGTTACCTTCCAGTACTTTTTTGGTGATATTGAGTCCCATGAAGGCCGTCAAGGTATATCCTTCTGGCGTAGTCAATCTAGCTATGGTTTGCTCCCCAGCTGCATTGGTCGCTTGGCCCCAAATCACCATTCTTCCACTAGCCCTACGCTCATCGGAAGGACCAGCTGGCCTGCTTTTTATCTTTTTTCTCATCCGATCTTTTACAAAATTGGAGCGCAGAATCCATCCAAAATACTTCTGGTATTTCAAGCCTTTGTGGGTCTTGGGATTGGCTCTGGTAAAAGTCTCAATATTTAGTATTCCCGTTGTATGGTAGGCGGTAGAGACATCTCCCCAGGGAATACTCATCACAAAGATATCTTTGCCCATAAAAGGGACTGTCATTGCATGTTCACCTAAAGGCACAGCTATGATTTCACCATCAATCCTACGGGCACTCGGCTCCCCAAGCCCTTCTGCCATCGTCAAGGCGGTACCGTGAGAGACACCGCCACCCATCGGAGCAAAGGCCAATTTTAAATCTACCGCATCCGGCATTTTGTTCTTTAAATAAGCCGCAGTACAGTCCGTTGGAACCACATCAAAACCTACACCAGGCATCACCATAATGCCAGCCGATTGGGCATTTTCATCCTTGCTTGCACCTAACTCAAAAACGGCTATTTCGCCAGTAATATCTAGATAATGCGTTTTTGTTTTTAGGCAGGCATCCATCATCGGCTTGGCTGTAAATTTAAATGGACCTGCAGCATGGAGCACCACTGTAAAATCTTGCAAGGTGTCCTCTAGCTTAGCGGTATCCGTTAAATCTAAAACAATATATTCATAGCCAGCTTCATCAGCTACCTCTTTTAATTTTGCTTCATTTCGTCCAGCTAAAACAGGTGTCAAACCAAAGTCTTTGGCCATTTTCACCATCAATTTCCCAGTATAGCCATAGGCTCCGTATAATAAAAAACGCATTCCTTTAATATTTGTCAATCAATAAATTACATCCTCTTAAATCGCTATTATCCAAGCGGCCGAGCACCTCAAAAGCACCATCTGAGTAGACCTTCCCAAGATCATCTGTTGCAATAAAACTGATGGTATCCAAATTGGCTAAATCAATAATATTGAGGGCAGCAGTTTTACCGTAAGCCGCCTTTGATAATGGATCGGTAATTGCTCTGGGGAGGACACGCATGCTTGGAATGGGAGCAAAGATACCATTTCCTTTGGAATAGCCCTGAGAGAGTAATTCGGTCATCCCATACTCCGAATGAATCTCTTTAATAGAGAAAGCTTGCTTATAGAGCCGATGGAGTTCTGCTCTGGTAATTTCTTTGCGCCGCCCCTTCATTCCACCAGTTTCCATGATGATCATTTCTTGATATTCGATGGGATGGGTCTCTGCTAAATCCCAAAGGGCAAAACTTACACCAATCAACAAAACGGGAACTTTGTTTTGTTGGCATTTCCTAATCCTAGCAAGGAGTTCATCTTTCTCATACAAAAAGAAACCACTGTCGGAAACCTTACTCAATTGGATAAAATGATCTACCATAAAAACCAGGGAGGAATTATTGCGTTCTAAATAGGAAGGCAAAAGCCCCAATACGCAGTAATCTGCAATGGGTCCATAAAAGTGTTCAAAGCCTTTTTGGGTTATCTGCCGATACCAATCTTTGGAACGCAACAAATGCTTACTAGTAGCACTACCGGTAGTGCCGCTGCTTGAGAAATACACAGCTGGAGACCATGCACCTGTTTGAATAGTATGTGTTTTAAAAAATTGGATAGGTAGAAAAGGGATTTGATCGCTTGAGTTGATGTTTTCGGTATGACAATCTAAAAGTTCTAGATAGCGTTTATAAAGAGGATTGTAAGAGGCTTGAAAATGGAATACCTCAAGAGCAAGCTCCTCAAAATCGTTAAAGGGCAAAGTTTGGATTTTGTCCATTAATTTGCACCTAGCCGACTCAAATGTTGTTTTATTTGTTTTCAAAAAAATGTACCTTTCAAAAAGCTTCTGAAATAAAAAAGATATGCGAAAATACGCCTTTTGGACTATAATCGGAGTACTAATTCTAGCTGCCTGTAGCACACCACCGGAATATCCCTTGGAGCCGGTTATCACCTACGAAGGCTTGAGCCGTGGGGCGATCCCACAAAGTAGTGGCACTAGTACTTTGCTAGATACCATGATCATCCGCATTGGTTTTACAGACGGTGATGGAGACTTAGGAGATAGAGATAGTGTCAATATTTTTCTAACGGATAGTCGAGATGGTTTTGAGCATATTTTTAAAATCAATGAAATACCGATGCTAGGTTCTGGTGATGGTATTTCTGGCGAGATTGCGATTAAATTAAACAACAATCCAGCCACTAAGTATTTCTGCTGTACCTTTCCGAATACTAGGGTGACTTGTATTCCTAGTACAGAATTCCCTTTCGATACGATGTCTTATAGCATTCGTGTAAAAGATAGAGCCGGAAATTTTAGTAATGCTATCCGCACAGAGACCTTCCAGATATTATGCCAATAGGGCTATACCCAATTGATGCCTTTTTTAAGCAAGTCTAGGGTGGCTTGCTCCGGACTATCAGCTGTGACTTGATGATTGTAAGCCCATTGTGCGGTTGGAGGCATACTCATCAAAATAGATTCGGTGCGCCCATCTGTTTCTAGACCAAATTTAGTTCCTCTATCCCAGACGAGATTGAATTCTACATAACGTCCTCTACGCAGATATTGCCAAGCTTTGTGCTGGTCTGTATAAGGTTTATCTTTATTTAAATCCAATAGTTGGCTATACAAAGGAGCAAAGGTCTCCCCTACTGCTTTGGTAAAATTGAATCGATCCTCCTTGGTGAACCCTTCGTTTCCAGAAAGCCTATCATAAAATATCCCACCAATTCCTCTGGTCTCTTTTCGATGCCGGATGTAGAAATAATCATCTGCCCAAGTTTTGAATTTTGGATAATATTCAGGATGGAATCGATCGCTTGTCGCCTTTAAAGTTTGGTGAAATAACTGCGCTTGTTCTGGATCGACATAATGTGGGGTCAGGTCTATACCTCCACCAAACCACCACAGCTGATCATCCATTTCAAAGTAGCGCACATTCATGTGGATAATAGGAACCATTGGGCTGCGTGGATGCAATACGATTGAAACTCCAGTAGCATAAAAGGCTCCAGGCGCAATACCAAGAGCTTTACCTGCTTTATCACTCAATACACCTTCTACTGCCGAAAAATTCACACCACCCTTTTCAATGTGTTGGCCATTGATGGCACGAGATCGACCACCACCACCGCCAGGTCGCTGCCAATGGTCTTCTTGAAATTTACCTTGGCCATCTGCTATTTCTAAAGCTTGACAGATATTATCTTGTAGGGATTGGAAGTATCCTGTAATCTCTTGTTTATTAATCATCTTTTAACTACACTTTTTTAGGCTGTATGAAGTCCCATAAGTTACCATATAAATCCTTAAACAGACAGACTGTACCAAAATCTTCTTCACTCGCTGCGCGGGCAATTTCAACACCCGCTGCCACCATCGCATTATAGTCTGTCCAAAAATCATCAGTATATAAGAAACAGAACACCCGCCCTCCAGTTTGGTTACCTACTCGTGTCAATTGCTCTTCATTTTTAGCTTTAGCCAATAAGAAGCGAGTACCTTGTCCTCCCTTGGGCGCCATGATGACCCAACGTTTGCTTGGGCTACGCTTGGTATCTTCTAGGAGCTCAAACCCTAATTTATCCTTGTAGTAATTGATGGCTTCATCGTAATCTCGTACAATGATGACCATAGTAGCTAGATGTTGCATTGGCAATCTTGTGAAGTTTTGATATAGAGATATAGTGACATCTAGAGCTATGTTATGTATCCTTACGATCTTAGCTTGAAGCCTTGTTCCACCCTAGATACCATTTCAGCAATTCTATCAACCTGTTTTTCTGGGTCTTTTTCATTATAAATCCAGGTGATATAAGCTTGCTGCTCTTGAGGAGCAAAGCTATAAAAATTCTCTAAAGCTGGTGGCGCATCGGCTAGGCAGTCCACAATTTCAGTTGGGAGTTCCTGTGGATCAGGGTCATGGAACAAAACAAGTTTTACGGTATCCCCTGCCTTTTTACCAATTGCTTTACGAATACTTGCCTTTACGGAGAAAAATAGTTTCCCGTTGCCTGCTGGCATCATTTTGACTTTCTCTAAGTGAGAATCATCGATTTAGGGCAAACGCACCAAAAAATTACAGTGTAATTTTTTATATTTCCTACTGAAACTCCAATTCAAAACCGCTCTAGCATCTTCATTTTTGTCATTCG
>JBELML010000092.1:19540-25071 GCA_042095835.1 Saprospiraceae bacterium | reverse complement strand
GATTTAGGAAGTACTCTCCTACATCTTCTTCGTCATCGTCATCATTCAAGTCACAAAAGTTATTTGGGTTGTGCGCATCCCAATCACGAGATACAATCACTGGTAGGGCTTCGCTGTCATACTCACACCAGTTGATCACTCGGTAAGTACGGAAGATTTTGTAACAAGCATCTGGATCATCCGTAGCATTGAAACGCTCATCTGTACTCGAGACCGCTAATAGATCACAGGCTACATCTTCACTCACTTCTACTCCAGAAATGTCCGTATCTTCTCCACAGTCGTAAGCTTCATCTGCTGGGAATTTCACCCAGTAGTCGTGGACTGCATAGACCTCTACATATACTGGATCAGGATCAACATAGTTGTTATTCTTGTTATCTCCTCCACTTACATCTAGAGCAATCGCATAGCGACCAACTCCACACTGATCCAACTGTGGGGTAATCGTAACGCCCACTTCTGGGCCAGCACATTGGATACCCAACTGATCGATGGTAATGAAGTCATAGACATTCTCCTGCGTCACTGCTTCTTGACAAGTAATCCAACCACCACCATCGAGTAGTACTTGGTAGTTCAAACCGTTTTCGAGATCTATATTCAACCAGCAGGTACTGACATTTCCACTAGCATCGGTACCTCGTAGTTGCACTTCTACCGGTGCATTGAGATCTGCACAGAAGAATTCTACGATGTCATCCCATTTGGAATAACCTGTTTCTTCGATATAATCTTCGCGGTAATCCGCTCCGTATTTTTTCTCATAATCATCAGCTGCTCCACTGGTGTTGTCGACTAGACGTCTGACTTGTAGGTCGACTAGCTCACAGTTATCCCAGCTGCCTTCGTCTACATCTTCGTAGCTTGCTTGGGCATAACCATTGATGCCCAATTTGGCATCTCCATCGACTAGCGTGATTCTTAGTTCATCATCACACTTCATCACTGGTTTAGAGAGGTCTTTCACTTCAAAGAAGACTACAGCTTTAGAGGCATTATAACAGGCATCATTGGCATTAATAATTGCAGCATGACGTCCTGCTGGCATACCAACAGCCATCTCTCCTTGTGTACCATAATCTCCCACTACCCATTCGTAGTCACCGGTTGGCACTTTTCCTACTAAAACAGGAACATAAGAAATAATAGATACCGTGACTGTAGGATCTTCACAATCACTCACAAGATCATTTCCAAAAGTAGCCCGCAGCCCTTCAATCGAAAGGTCGAGTGCAGCTGTACAATCCATTGGCCCAGAGGATACTTCTTTTTCGGTCACCTCAAAAGGCATATTCAATACCGTATCTACGGTGAAGTTGCCATCGTTAAGAGAATCTACTAGCTGATCTATAGTTAAACCGGCAAAGAATTGAGAAGCGATGCCTCCAATACTATCGGATTGTTCTTGCGTAAAAGCACAGTCCCCAAATACAGGGGCCTCAAAGTCACCCACTTTAACAATGATCGTATCTAAATTGCGTAATTCACCGGTACACCAATCGATAACGGTATAAATTCGCTCAAACTTATAGCCAGTACCATTACAAACTTCTGCTATAGGACCATCATTGATAGACAAGCCATAGCCACAAACATCACTTAGAGAAGTAGAGCTATTAAAGGCATTTTCCCAAGCAGGAACAGAAACGCTAATCCGACCAACAGAGTCAAGATCACAAGCCTGTACGGTTTGGTCTCTACGCGAGGTTAAATCATCGAGAGAAGGTCTAAAAATTCTAAAAATCTGCTGTAGCTGACTAGAGTATCCATTACAATCTCTAGCAGTCCAGGTACGGATCATCCGTCCAGTTGTTCCTGTTAGGATGGTAGAATCACAATCGTAGTATTCTACCACATCGCTGAAATCAATGGTCGTACCACAACCACAAGAACCACAAGCATCGGTAGCAATAGCATAGCCTAAGAAACGATCATTCTCCGATTGACCGAAGAAGTTCGTGATGATCGGCATGGTGGTTTCTTCATTATTAACCAAAGTCTCCGTTTGGGCACAATCAAATTCGTTAATGACAGTATCTGGTAGTACCAGTGTAATGGTAGGTCCCGTTTTATCTTCAGCAGTAATGGTCCCCCAACACAAGGCAGATTGGTTTCCATCAAATATGGCATAGTTATAGGTACCAGGACAGTCGATAGTATTGCCATTTGAAGGATTCATATCGTCTACGAGTACGCCCATACCTACACAGTCATCCCCTACTAGCAAGTTCAATGGCACTTCGAAAGAGCAATCTCTTTCCATGGTCACAATGACATTATCAGAGCAGATACAAGAATCATTTGTTATTTCTGAATCTCGTATAAAGGTCATCGTATCGATGTTGGTACGACATCCAGGGTTCGCTGGGCTCGCTAGGGTACCGCCTTCGTTCGTTTCGAAAAGTGCCTTATAGGAACCAGTGATCGTGTAATTTTGTAAAGGCATCGAATCAATGACCGGAAAATTAGGCCCTTCTGCACCATTGATGGTAAATACCGATGGCTCCATCGGATCAGCAGGTAAACCGTTTTCTTCTTCTAGCCCTAAAACGATATCAGCAGCGTTTTTCGGTAAGCTTGGTAGTATTTCTGGATCGAAAGCTACTACTGGATATTGACAGACATTGCTAATTACAAAAGTACGGTTGTTTAAGCTAGGGACAGGATTTGGCCCCTCAATAGTGACTTCGTATCCGCTATCATCATAATGGATGAAGGAGTAAACATAACGATCATTAGAATCGTCGAAAGACAGCGTTGTCCCCATTGATACATCAGTAGTTGGAGGAACAACAACTGTATTATCTATAATATAAGGTCCCGTACCTGGACTGGCAAGATCTCCATTGGTACCGTTTGTAGCTAAAGTATCAGGGGTAGCATTATTTTTCTCATACCCTAGAAACCCACCCATAGCGAGATCGTCACCATCGCGATCAACTCCAGGACTGCCTTTACTACCAAATACGCTAGGGATCGAGGAAGGATCTTCAGCAGTGAGATATGTCGAAAATCCCGTCGTTTCATCATTCGCGTAAGCTAGCGACCAGACTACTGTATTCGTTTCGTCACTTAAAACCAATTCATCGCTAGAATTTCCAATAGCGATACCATCATACTCGTATACAAACGGTTGGGACTCTCCTCCAAACCAAATGGTATCAAACCTTGCTTTATTCTGTGTAAAGACGGCATATCCCCCAGATGGGATGACTACACCGGCAATCGTAAAGGCATCAGAATCCTCATCGCTAATCGTCCAACCATCCAGACTGACTGGTACTGGTCCAAAATTGAATAACTCGATAAACTCTCCATCAGCATCTGATCCAGTAGCATCTGCAATGAATTCAGTAATGGCAATGGTCGGGAGCGAAGGAATTTCAGAAGGAGTTGTACCTGGCCCGCCTACGGGACTCATGTCTGTGATAGTAAAGGTCAGTGAGCCGGAGCTTTGCACCCTGATAGATACGGTTTCCAGGAAACCGCCATCTTGTGCTCCATTAGCGGATTGATCATCGATACAGCTACAGGGGTCCTCTGGAAAAAAGTCATTGATTAAGCCAGTACAATTGACTGTAGTGGCAGCTATCGTTTGGTTTTTTATGATAGTAGATCCATTCACATCGCTTACGTCGACTAAAGTATAAGCAGCCTCAAGGTCTGGATCATTAGAGGTTGCCAAAAATAAACTAAAGGTATCTACTGACTCCGATGTTGTAAATGTAGTTGTATCGCCGTTTATTTCAGTAGCAATCCTAACAGTATAAGGGGCTTGCCCCCCGGCGATTCCAACAACTATTTTCACCTCATCACCAATACATATAAGTGGATCCGTTTTTGCAAATGCATCAAATGTCTTGATTGAAATATTATCTACACGAACCCGAGTAGTGGAGCCATTAGTTGTGCCAGAGGATTTATAGCGCCAAGCAAAAACAACATTAGTTCCAACGATGTCATTGATGTCTGCGAATCCCGATGGTCTAAATACATTGTCACGGATTTCTGATAATTCAAAACCTTCAAGAACTATCCAATCTGTGGTAGAAGGGTCTCCAGTGTAATCCAAAGTGTAAAATACGGAAAGTAAGCTGTCTACTCCAAGGTCATCAAACCCTGAAGCAAATTCAAAAGACAGTACTTCATCTGTAGTTTGCTCTAAATCGAAGGGTGGTGAGATTAACCAATCTTCTCCTGGGGCAGTTCCTTCAAATGCACTTGCCTCAAAAAACGAATTATCATCAATGGTTCTTACATACCAAGTCTCTGCTTGATCAGCATCAACAGAAACAAACCTCCAACCTTCTTCTTGTAATTGGTTTTCATCCTCCACCATTTGCATATAAGGAGGAACGATTGGATCAAACTTAATTGGAGTGGAGAAACTCCAGGTTGTTGTATCACTAATTCCTACGAAAGCATTACCAGCGGTATCTACAATTGCATCATCCGCGATTAATACATAATAGATCGTTCCAGAATCTAAATCTCTACTTGGTTCGATAATTAAAGAATCACCCGAAATAGTCAGTTGAGTACTGGTACAAATATCGAATTCTTCAATCGGAGTGGTACTGCTTGTATCAAATAATTGAATAGAACTCGCTCCGCACATACCAGTATCAATCGGCTCTGAGAATTGGATGACTAAACTAGTGTCTACTGGTACATCTGTTGCATCGTCCATTGGGCTGAGCGCTAGAAGGGTAGGCGGGTCGGTATCGGTTGTCACATCGCTTTCGCAAACTTGGATATTATCAATTGCTATGTCTTCGTCGCCTCCATCGAGATCAAATGTAATGCGTATATCCAGTGTATTACCAGTACCAGGAATAGCGGCAATAAATTCGGAAAAATCCTCAGTTAACTCCGTACCATCTCCATTACCATCAAAATCCGTATCAAGTGCCGGAACAGCATTGAAAGCATCTCCATCAGGTACCGACTCAAATCGAAGAATATTGACAAAACCTCCTCCGTCTATTTGCACAGCAACAATAACAGAGTCTTCTAAATCCCAGTCTTCATTACTGCCATCATCATCTTCAGCGAAGAGTGCCTTAAATTCCAGATTTTCTTTCCCACTAATATCTATCCCTATTATTTCTAAAGTCTGGAGCGGAGACGCTCCTTCACCGTCTATGTCATGCGCTGCAAAATAGAAACTACCGTCAGGATTATTATGGTTGTTGCCACCATTGATATTAGTTCCATCCGTGCGAGTGAAGTAATCTTCACTTCCGTCAGTAAACTCCGCCGTGCTGGTGGTGTAGCGTGTCCCATTCCCATCCGTCTCAAAGCTTTCTGTCAAAACACAAGGATCTACAACAACCGCATCAGTACCACAAATCTGAATATAATCTACAGCAATATCTTCATCGCCTCCATCAAGATCGAATGTAATTCGCACATCTAGACTAGTACCTGTACCTGCTATAGAAGCAATAAATTCTGAAAAATCTTCGGTTAGCTCCGTACCATCTCCATTACCATCAAAATCCGTATCAAGTGCCGGAACAGCATTG
>JBELML010000092.1:0-19440 GCA_042095835.1 Saprospiraceae bacterium | reverse complement strand
ATGGTTGTTGCCACCATTGATATTAGTTCCATCTGTGCGAGTGAAGTAATCTTCACTTCCGTCGGTAAACTCCGCCGTGCTAGTGGTGTAGCGTGTCCCATTCCCATCTGTCTCAAAGCTTTCTGTATAAAAAGCAGTACAGGTAGGAAGCATCATAACTTCTTCAAAAGCAGCTTCAGCTGCCTTTTTCTGAATAGTATGATTAGAAAGAATATTTGCCAGAAACAGCAAAAAACCTAATGATAGGAATGGTGTAAATCTCCAATTCATGAGTATATGATAATTTGTTATTAATCTTTATAGTGTCGTAGTCGGTCTTGAGAAAAACTGGCCTTTCGTGGAGGCACTAAATGGTCTTATTTTTATAGACTGCTAAAATAACAAATCAAAGGCGGGTAAACAAAAATACTGGCCCTAATCCAATGTTAAGTTTTTGAGTGCTCAAAAACTGGTTAACTGTAGATTAACTTTCCAATATTTTGGTCTTCAATCTGGCTTAAAAAAAGCCTCCTCATTTTATAATAAAAACCTGATTAATAAATACTTAAGTCAACATAGCGAAGAGGAATTGTGCAAATATAATCTTGGTGATAATGGAGATTGGCATCATTATTGTAAAACCTAAATTAGGTAATTTGTTATTCGCCTTACTCAAGGCAAACTCTAATGTGGCGGGTTGGCTAGAGACCATCCCGATCAGAAAACTAAATGGTATTTTTAACACCTTGTAACCGATTATTAAAGTAGACAGTGCAGTGGCTAGACTAATAATGGCGGCTGCTAGAAATATCCAACCACCTTCTCCCCTGGCAATGGTTTGTACAAACTGATGACCAGAATTGACACCTATGCCCGCTAGCAATAGGATGAGCCCTAATTGCCTGAGGAGTACATTGGCACCGTAGGGAAGCTGCCAATTAATGGGCCCCGTACGACGCAGACCTCCCAGAACTAAACCTACAATAATAGGGCCTCCAGCATATCCCAAACGGAAGTTAATCCCACCAGGAATTTCAATATTGACCATACCCAGCATCAAGCCTAAGGCTAAGCCGAATCCAAAGGATAATAAGTCTATCTTGCTCAATTGTTCAAAGGAATTGCCTAGTAGTTTCTTGAGTTGTGGCATATCCTTTCTACGCGTAACTAGGCGTACCCGGTCTCCCATTTCAAGTACAGTATCCGAATTAGCCAGTAGGTCAATATCGCCACGGGTAACTCTTGAGATCAATACAGAGAATTTTTCACTCAAATTCAATCCGGCTAGTTTCTTACCCGCAATTTTATCATTCGAGACAAAGATTTGCTCTGTTGCATATTCAGATTGGTCGTAGGATAATTTATACGGCAACATCTCTCCCATTTCTGCCGCTACGGCATCAACTTCCTCTCGATCGCCAACTACGGCCACTTTATCATCCAATTGAAAGATGGTATCCCAGTTGCTTAAGGTCTCCGTTCCATCTCGATCTAAACGGCCAAAAATCACGGTCCAGTGGCGGTCTTGCTTCAAGTCACGGATCGTTTTCCCTACAACAGACTCCTTTTTAACAATAATAGTATAGCTCGCAATATCTTGGCGCACGGGATAGGTTTTTCTCAATTGACGCTCCTCCTCTCGATAATCAATCTTAAATAGTCGCTGCATCCATTGTATTGCCAACATCGGAGCGATCACTCCCATCGGATACGAGAGAGAGTAGGCAATCACACTCCATTCGCTTAAGGTTCTTTGTATAGTTGCATCTTGGATGCTATTACTGATTTGATCTAACACACCTGCTAGAGCGGGCGTATTGGTGGTACTCCCTGCAAATAACCCAGCACTTGTTGCAGGCTCAAATAAAAAGAGATAGTGAAAACCAACAGTAATCAATGCCGAAAAGCTCAGCATTCCAAAAATAAAGACTAAATCTCTCGACCCGCGCTGGCGAAACAATTGAAAAAAGCTTGGTCCACTACTTAGGCCCACACTGTATATAAATATGCTTAAACCCAAAAAAATAATCTCCTCAGGGATATGTAGTTCTTGGTCCAAACTCCCAAAGAAAAGTCCGACAAATAATACCGCCGCGACACCTAGCCCAGTGCCTCTTAGCTTGATACTACCAATACCGTAACCGATACCGACAACGATAAAAAGTAATAAGATTGGATTCTCAATAAATGCTTGGACCATTCGTTCGGTATACTTGGTAAAATAATTTTATCTACATTTGCCGGACAAAAATAGTTCACTACTCCTTTCTATTCCTACTTAAACACCAATATCCCACTTTTTAATTCGTAAACATCTTTTTAGAAAGGCATGGAAATCATACTTCGTATCAAAGAAATCGGTAGTCTACCAGAGGATGAGTTCACTGATGGCGTTCCAGGATTTGAATCCTACAGTGGCTTTGTCATTACCACTACTGAGCAACATATCAAATTACTTTTTCAAGCGCGGCCAATCGCGTTCGAATTTTGCGACTTTCAACTAGTTGGAGAACTAGACATGGAAGATTTTATTGGAGCAGAATTATTAAAAATAGTATTGGGTGAAGCTCCCAAAATAGAACCCAATATTCCTCCAATTTTTGGCAAAAGCCAGCATAGTATCAATTTGTTTGCCGTTGAAATTGAGACTTCTAAGGGTAGTTTGCTCTTTGCGGCCTCTAATAACTGCCCAGGTATTTTCCCGCACGAAGCCCGCATCATTTCTCAACAACTTGATTACGCCATGATTATTTAAATCACTTTAAGCACCTGCGACAAACCGATTAAAATCAGTACTACACCAATTATTTTGTTCATATACAAACTGATGGTAGTCAAGCGATGGGCGATACGCTTGCTCAAGGCAGCAAAGACCCACAAACAAGCCACTTTACCTAAGGCTGCTCCTAGTACAAAACATAGGATAAGCTGAATATTTTCAGTGGTGCTCATATCGATATAATGCTGCATTTTATAAAAGCTAATCACAAATATCCAATAGGGAACCGCTTGAGGATTTAAGGTAGAAATGACTAAACCTTTGACAAAACTTGCGGAGCGTTTGGGCTCTTCCTGCGCTCCTTTTCGTTTACTCCTTTTTAGGAAAAAGAAAATTCCGCCAAAAATAAAAACGATAGCCACAATTCCTGGCACATAAGGATTGCCTTCAATCTGTTCATTGAGCACCCAATAGCAGCTTAGGGAGAGGTAGGAATATAAAAACTCAATAATCGCTGCTGCTAAGGCAAAGATCATTGCCGAACGCATTCCATCTTTCAGGGTCGTATCTACTACTGATAGGTTAATCGGTCCAAAAGGAATTGTCCCGAAAAAGCTACCCAAGAAACCAAGTAGCGCATAAAAGAATAAACTATATTCCATCGTTTTGTTTTGGTGAATCGTTTGCCTTGGGGTCAATCGACAAACAAAGATAAGTTGGAGAACGATCCCTTTCCGTCAAGATGGCTACCTTTTCGACGAATGAATCTGAACGAAAAGCATCTTTACACCAATATGGAGATGAATAAAAACTTAAAGCAAGACGCTTTTATACCAAAGATCACATTGATTTTTTATAGATATTAACAAAAATTTAAATACCACCGCAGCTTTGATTCGTCTAAATTGTTGTGTATTTGTAGCTAAAGGAGCATCCTTTACAAAAAACATTAGCTTATGAAAGCGATAAAAAGAATTGTATTAGTCCTCGGAATCATTGTGGTTTTGGCCATTGGTGCACTTGCCGCTATTCCATTCTTTTTTAAGGATCGGCTAGTGGAGGAGACCAAAGCAATGATAAATGAATCTATCAATGCTTCCGTTGACTTTAGCGATGTATCTCTAAGTGTATTTCGCCATTTTCCACAATTGACTTTGGGTCTAGAAGACTTCAGTATCGTAGGAAAAGATCGTTTTGAGGGCTTGCGTTTAGCTAGTGCAGAGGAGCTGGCCATCAGTGTTGATTTATATGCTGTTTTGAGTGGCAATACCTTGACAGTCAAAAACATAGACTTAGACCAACCCGATGTACATATTCTAGTATTAAAAGATGGGACTGCCAACTACAATATTGCCAAAGCTAGCGATACCGAAGAGTCCGCCTCCAGCAATACCGACAGCGAAGGCTTTGTAATGGCCCTCCAAAATTATGCCATCAAAGATGGTCAATTTGTTTACGATGACGCCTCTTTAAACACTTTTGTAGAAGCCTCGGGGATCAACCATGAAGGTAGCGGTGCTTTCACCACCACCGTTTATGACCTCGATACAGACACAGAAGTTGAATCATTAAGTGTCGATTATGGAGGCATTGCTTACCTTAAAAAAGCGACGGCCAAAATTGAGGCTATTTTCAATATCGACCAAAATAGCAAGACCTATACCCTCAAGGATAATGATATTATCGTCAACGCTCTGCGCCTAATTGGCGATGGAGCTATTCAATTGGCTGGCAATGAAGATATCCAACTTGATCTAGCGGTACGTGCCCCTCAAAACGAATTTAAGAACCTCCTTTCGATGATTCCTGGTGCTTATTTAGAAGGCTATGAAGAGGTAAAGGCCAATGGTCAATTTGCATTAAATGGAACGGTAAAAGGGATTTATAATGGTGCAAAAAATCTGATGCCAGCACTAGATTTCGATCTGGAGGTAAGCAATGCAGATCTCCAATATCCTGACTTACCTTTAGGCATCGACAACATCAATGCACAAGCCAGTTTAATCAGTCCAATTAGTAATTTGGATCAAATGAAGATCAATATCCCGACCTTTAATTTAAGCATTGGAAACAATCCGATTCAGGGGCGATTTGCCTTAGCTACGCCACTTTCTGATCCAAATATTGATACTGAATTAGAAGGTAAACTCATCTTGGAAGAACTAGCACAGGCTTTTCCAATGGAAGGTATAAAAACCCTAAAAGGCACCATTGATGCAGACCTCAAAGCCCAAGCGCGTATGTCGCAGATTGACCAAGGAAACTACCAGCAGGTAGATATGAGTGGTGTCCTAGCGGCTTCGGGTTTGGAATATGAATCAGAGGCTTACCCAGTGGTCAAAGTAGATCATATCCAGGCAAGTTTTTCGCCTGAATCTGTGGAGATTCCTGCTTTTGAAGGCCAATTAGGTAAAAGTGATTTAAAAGGAAGTGCGAAAATAGAGAATGTACTTGCCTATTTTTCACCAGAGGCCACTATGAAAGGAGAAGTACGCTTAACATCTGATTATTTTTTAGTGGACGAATGGCTCCCCTCTTCCAGCGAGGAAGCTGAGCCTACTGCGGGCCAAATAGACACTCTCCAAGCGCCCTCAGATGACTTGTTTGATCGCTACGATTTCAAAGTCGATGCTCAGATCAAGCAAATTGATTATGCCGATTATCAACTTCAAAATACGGTAGCGATTGGTCGTTTTAGCCCCGAGCGGTTTGCCTTAAGCCAAGCTAGCACCCAAATAGAAGATAGCGACGTATTTGCCTATGGAGAAATTTTTAATGTATTGGATTACGTTTTCGAAGGTGAAGAACTATATGGAAATCTTGAGGTTACTTCTGATCGATTAAACCTTAATCCTTTCATGACTATGATTGAGACGGCACCTGAGGATAGTGTTTTAACTGCTCCGGCCTCACCAACCATCAAAGAGTACGGAGTCTTACTTGTGCCAGACAACCTCAATCTAGAATTGGTCGCAAAAGTAAAAGAGTTGATTTACACCAATATGGAAATCAATAATTTCTCTGGCAACCTAAAAGTAGCTGAGGAAACCGTCGAATTGAGAGATATTGGTGCAAATACACTTGGCGGGCGGTTGCGCTTCGAAGGGCTATACAGTACAGAAGATAAAACAGCCCCAAGTTATGGGATGCGTTTGAATTTGGATCGGCTCGATTTCAGAAAGTCGTTTGAAACAATGAACACCTTCAAAGCGCTTGCTCCTATTGGTAAATTCATAGAAGGTGTTTACAATACTGCTCTAAGTGTTGAAGGAACTTTAACAAATGGAATGATGCCAGACCTTAACACCCTTAATGTTGCAGGCTTCTTTGAAACTTTGGATGGTAATATTAAAAACCTACCTTTCTTGGAGGAAATCGGGGATAAACTTAGAATATTAGAATTGAAGAAAAGCATTACAATCGAAAATTCTAAAAACTGGTTAGAGATCAAAAACGGTATGGTTGAAATCAAACCTTTTGACTGGAATATAGAAGACATCGAAATGACCATTGCGGGCAAACATGGCATCTTAGGGCCAATGGATTATAATATTGATGCTCATATACCGCGCGCCAAGTTAGAAAATAACGCCATAGGAGCGGCCTTAGGAACAGGCCTCAACACCATACAACAAGAGGCGGCCAAACTAGGAGTCAATTGGAATCAGGCCGAGACCGTCGAAGTAATTATTCACCTCACAGGTCAACTCAACAATCCTAAACTTGGATTCAAGTTTATGGGAGCAGATGGGAAGCGTTCGGTAGAAGAGGTGGTGACCAATACCGCTAAAGACATCATTAAGGAAAAATTAGGGGATAAGGCCGATTCTACCTTAGCCCAAGAATCTGGTAAGCTCGAAGAAAAAGGCAATGCGATCATCGACTCTGCCAAGGCAGAAGTCAATAAGAAGGTGGAGGACATCACCAAAAAGACCACTTCGAAAGTAGATTCTATCCTGAAAGGCAAGGTAGATACCGTACTCACGAAAGAAGCCAATAAAGTCCTAGACACCCTACTGAAAAAGACCGAAGTTGAAAAGGTAAAGAAAGAATTAGAGAAGTTCAATCCTTTTAAGAAGAAGAAAAAGAAGAATGAGGGGTGAGTTTTGGGGACTTGGGGACTTCGGAGACTTGGGGACTTGGGGACTTGGGGACTGGGAGACAGGGAGACAGGGAGAGGGGGAGACTGGGAGACATGGGAGAGGGAGAGACCTGGGGACTTTGTGACTTGGAGACTTTGTGACTTGGAGAAGACTGGAAGAGGGGGAGACTTTGTGACTTGGAGAAGACAGGGAGAGGGGTAGACCTGGGGACTTTGTGACTTGGGGACTTGGAGAGGGGGAGACTGGGAGACTTCGGAAGACTGGGAGACCTGGGGGACTGGGGACTGTGGGAGAGGGAGACTGGGGACTTGGAGACCTGGTGACCTGGGACTTGGAGAGTTGGGAGACGGAGAAGCACTGTGGAGTTTAGGCACCTGACACATAGCACTTGACACTTGGCACCTGACACCTGGCACATAAAAAGTCTAAGATAATTTTTTGCGGAGGTAATACATTATAGTTGCTATGGAAATAAGCAGCGTTCTAATTGTGCTGATCTTGTCGATTGGGTTGGTGCAGGGCCTTATTTTTGGTATCGTCCTATTTAAATCGAAGAGTCCTAATCAGGTTTCTAATCGGATTTTGGGTATCATTTTATTGCTACTTTCCTATCGCCTCTTGGTGCAGATCATGCGGCTTTTTGGCTTGGGTTATTATGACACTTGGTATTACTTTATGGTGGAGATGAACTGGGCCTACGGTGCCTTGATTTATTTTTATGCTAAATCGAAAACCCAGGCAAATTTCAAATTTACGAAGCAAGATTGGCTCCACTTCATACCAGTAGCGATTCAGGTTTGTTTTAGTGTTTTTGTGCGACTCCAAAACTTGTATTGGGATGGTACTCGGGACAGCCTCTCCTGGTTGGGATATTATGGATACGTGATTTGGATGAATAACTCTACGATTTATGTAATCGCAAGTATGCTGATCATTCTTTATACCTATCGAGCCCTACAATTATTTAAATCTCCGCGATTAACTAGAGCACAGATGCTAAAGTTGGTATGGGTAAAGCGCATCATTCGATCATTTTTGCTTTATTTCTCCTTTGTCCTGTTGATCCTGATTGCAGACTTGCTGATTCACCAATTAGCTACTGGATCCTCTTATTATTACTTTACGCGATTCTATTATTATCCATTTTTCGTTGGGATTGCGGGGCTTACTTATTGGATTGGGTTGGAGGGTTTTTCCAGGCGAAATGAACCAACAATTTCTACTCCTCAGCCAAGTATCGCCCAAGACTTAGAAAAACTTCGGTCTATTTCTACCCAACTAAAGCTGGCAATGGAGGAAGAAAAGCTGTATAAAAACCCCAATCTTTCTTTAAATAGCCTGGCTAATCACTTAGGTATCAAGCCCTATTTAATTTCCAAAAGTCTCAGCGAAGTTTACGGAAAACGTTTCAATGATTACATCAATGAATATAGAGTCAAAGAAGTACAGACCCTATTGCAAGACCCTTCCAATGCTCGGTATACCCTATTAAGTTTAGCGATGGATGCGGGCTTCAACTCAAAGTCTTCTTTTAATCGTGCAGTCAAAAAACACCTTGGAATCACTCCTAATCAACTGAAATAACTGTCATTTGGCGTTTCAATTCTCCAAATGCTCCTTCTTCCTTTCCAAAAGAAGGTTTCAATTAGCTATTTGAAACCTTTATCCTCCTCTAAATTCCTAGGTTTGCTTCGAATTAAACAACCAAGCATCCGGCTTATGAAAAATTATATTTTCTACTTTTTACTCTTGCTCTTTTTGAGTCTGCATTCAAGCACTACTATTTCGGCACAAAACTACAAGCCTACTTTCTCCCTGACTAAGAAAACTACACACAAGATTAAGAAGGATCAAACTTACAGCTTTGGCTATTTAAAGGTGCCTGAAAACAGGCAAAACCCTAATAGCAAAATGATTGAGCTACCAGTTTACATCTTCAAAAGCAGAGGCAAAAACCCTAAACCTGACCCTATCATTTATACTGTTGGTGGCCCAGGTTCGACCACTATGCCTTCTGCTCAGTATATGAATTATTATCAGTATTTAGATGACCGAGACTTTATCCTCATCGAACAACGTGGAAACTATTATGCAAAACCACATTTGGTTTGTCCCGAATGGGAAGAGGCCGTATATCAATCTAATCTTCCAGACTTTGATCCTGCCAAAACAGATGCGCTTTTCAAAAAAGCGGTGCAGACTTGTCGAGATAGATTGGTAAAAAAAGGGATTGATCTTAATGGCTATAATACTAACGAAATTGCCGCTGATATTAATGATTTAGTTAAGATATTAGAAATCGAGCAATACAATCTCTTAACCATTTCCTATAGCACTAAAATAGCCCAGGTATTGATGAGAGACTATCCTGAACGTATCCGGAGTGTAGTAATGGACTCCCCTTTACCCCTTGAGGTCCAATATGATGAAGAAAGTGTACAAAACCTCCTAGAAAAATTAGGAAAACTACTCGATGATTGTTTAGCCGATCCAGCCTGCGCTATGGCCTACCCCAACATTAAGGAGCGTTTTCTCACTTATTTAACAGCCAAGACTAAATCTCCTTTGAAAGTTACTGTGGAGCATCCAACCACCCAGCAGCCAGCAACTTTTTATCTAAAGGGCCGTGACCTAATTACTGTCTTTACTTCTGCTTCGACCAATGAGCTCATGAATGTTCCTTTTGAAATCAATAAACTTCTTAAAGGAGACCTGACTTCCGTCAAACTGTACTTGTCCAAATTATTTCAGCAACCTAGTAAAGGGGATGGACGGGGAATGCGCCTTTCGGTTTGGTGTGCAGAGGAAACCCCTTTCAATAATCAAGAGATTATCACTAATGAAACCACAAAATATCCAGAAGTTATTGGGCTTTCACCTAGCACTATTGACGAGCAAATTTGTAACATTTGGAATGTACAAAAAGTAGCCGATATAGAAAATCAAGCGGTCATAAGCGACCTGCCCGTTTTACTCATTAGTGGCGGCTACGATTATTTGACTCCAGCTAAATGGGCCGAAGCTATGACAAAAAATTTAAGCAATAGCCACCATATCATTTTCCCGACTTGGGGCCATACTCTTACTACTAACTGGGGAGATAATTGTGCCATGCAAGCCGCGAATGACTTCTTTAATCAACCAAACCAACTGCCAAAACCTATTTGTTTAGAAAACAAAATAAAACCAATCTTCAAAATTGAATAAGCTAGAGGCATAAATCTATGCCCCTACTGCGGTTCAAAGATCGATAGAAAAGACCTTATTGAGTTGGTTATTTTGATCATGTATATCGGGTTCAAAGCAGAACCCTGAGCGCTCTAGCATACGAATGGAGGAGGCATTATTCCCCTGGGTGTAAGCCACTATTTTGTTCAAGTCTAAACCTTCTTTTCCATAGTCTAGTACACAATATAGTGCCTCCCCCATTAAGCCTTGTCCATGATAGGCAGGATCCATTTCGTAGCCTACTTCAGCTTGTAAACGATCAGCAGTAAAATTCCAAAGACAAATAGTGCCGATGGACTGCTGGTCCGCCGGATGATCCAGTACCCAGTACAAGAGTTTTTGCTCCTGATACAGTCTCAGAAAATCCTTAACTAAAATTTTAGCCATACCTCGATCGATCATCAAATCTCTTTTCAGGTATTGATTGACAAGCTTGTCGCTACGCAAGAAATAAATCAGCGGAATATCATCTATAGTAATAGGCCTCAGCTGAAGGCGTTGGGTCTCCAATCGCAAGGATGCTAAGGCTGGCCAATGGGTCATTTTCTCAGTTCAGGTAAAAGCTTCCATTTTTGAAAGCCAAAAATCAATGCTGTCCAAACAATAAAAGCAAAAAGATGTTGCCCAAAGTTCCATTTGGGTAGAATTACTGTTTTCCAACCAAAAGACCAAATGCTTCTATAATTCACCATATTCTCATCGATCAAAGTCCATTCTACCACTAGGAAAAGTACCAGGAGACTTGCTACAACCAAGATAAAGGGAAGTCGCGTCCGCCAGCGCCGAAACCAATAAAGCACAGGCAGAAGGATCGCCAAAATATATAGTAGAATATATGGGAAAGTCCAAACACCATACAATCGATCAAGCATTAAATAGGCTTCAAACAATAGTCCTTCTGACCATTTGCTGAGATGATTAGCTACTAACTCCACAACAAAGTAAAGGGACGAAATAGCTAATAAGAAGTTATTCACTGCGATGTAATTCTTCAAGGTATGTCTCCACCCCTGGACTAATCCAAACGCAAGGTGAATACCATATATAAGTGCAAAAGTAGACAATATGAAGTTTTGAAGTTGTGGTTTGTTGATATCCTGCCTGCCTTTGTTATAGGTAAAGACAGCAAATGTATGAGTAAGATACTTTGTAAAACCCTGGCATCAAAGAACAAGCTTGATTTGGGACTATGTTGGGTTGAGCAATGGGGGAATGAGTCATTATGCCCATTCACCCATTGAAAAGATCTATTTATTCATTGCTTTATCTCTATTCATCTCTATCAGGTCGGTAGAGGAGCTCGATTCTCTATCTCCCATTAAATGCTCCACAAAATAATCGGCACGTAACCAAAAGAAGTACTCATTCATATTTCCATAGCCATGTCGTTGTCCAGGAAAAATGAAAAAGTCGAACCGTTTATTGGCTTTGATTAGAGCATTGGCCATACGAATCGTACCAGCGGGATGCACATTATTATCGATATCACCCGTAGTGATCAAGAGTTTACCCTTTAAATTTTTGGCTAGATTGGGATTCTTATCAATATCATATTTAAAAGATATATTCCCTTTGTCATCCTTGATTTCTTCTACTCCGTGGTGTTTTTCAGACCACCATCTATTGTAGACTGCATTATCATGGTTACCAGAAGAAGAAACCGCTACCTTGAAGAAATCCGGATAAACAAGCATAGCCGCAGTAGACATAAAGCCACCTCCAGAGTGCCCGTGTATACCCACCCGATCAATATCGATAAAAGAATAGCGATCTGCCATCTGTTCTACGGTTACCTTCTTATCTGCTAGTCCATAGTCTCTGAGGTTTCCATAGCCATAGTTATGGTACCACTTCGAGCGTATGGGGTGACCGCCCCGATTACCCACTGTCAACACGATGAAGCCCAACTGCGCCATACGATCCAATCGATCCATTCTAGAAGAAAAACCCTTATTCACCGCCTCCGTTTGTGGCCCAGGATAGACATATAATAAAACAGGATACGATTTGGTGGAATCAAAGTTGAAAGGCTTATACATCACTCCATAAAGATCGGTGACACCATCATCAGCTTTAACAGTGTAGGGCTCTGGGAATTGGTAGCCCGTCTCCATTAATTTGGAAAGATCTGCTGTCTCTAGATCCATGACGGTATTCCCTTGATTATCGATCAATACCGACTTTGGTGTGGCATCTACCCTAGAATAATTGTCCACAAAGTGGGTCATTTGATCATTCATATTAGGACTGTGGTTATAGTTGCCAGGATTGAGCAGTTTCAGGCCAGAGCCATCAAAATTAATCCGGTACATATGATTATAGTAAGGATCTTCGCCTTTTTCTCTTGCATTGGCCCAGAAGTAAACTTGTCGATTTTTCTCATCTACTTTCTCAATGCCATTAACATGCCAAGGTCCAGAGGTGATTTGATTTTTCATTTTCCCCTGATCATCATAAAGATACAAGTGAGACCAACCATCTCTTTCTGACTGATGGATCAACTCTTTGCCCCCATTCACCAGTTCGGGATTCCGATATTCTACATAGGTATTCAATCTTTCTTCTACTCGAATACTGACCTCTCCAGTCTTGGCATCTACCTCCAATAAGTCTACCCGTTTAAGATCACGGCTAGTCCTAGCGAGGTGGAAGCTATTGTCATCTCCCAACCAAAAGTTGGGTCTAAAATCATTGTCTTGGTCACTTTTGAGTGTCCGTTTTCGGAAGGTGGCCAATGTTTGATCTTTGAAGGTATCTACGGCTACTTCCATTTGGCTTTTATCATCAAAATTGAAGATCAATAGATCATATTGAGGTGCTTCTTTTTCACCTGGCATATGATATTTGTAGGTCTCCAAAGTAGGTCTTGGATTAGCTACAGAATTGATAACCCAAAGCTCTTTTACATGTCTCTGATCTGCGCGAGTCATAATAAAACGTTTGGAGTCTGGGCTCCAAAGCACGTAGGCTCGTTCTCTTTTATCTTTGTCCTTCTTTTTGTCAACATTTGTTTTGCCTAGTCCAGAACTATTTGCAGCGTAGGTAAAATACGCTTCGCCATCCGTTGTCCATTGATTTTCAACAATGGTAGAATCTTTCTCATCCTCTAAGGCTTTGAGAAAATTCTCCTTATCCATCCAATAGAGGTTATGGTTTTTAGCAAAAAGAATGTAGGAACTATCGGGAGCAATATTGGCCCAAGAGGGGCGCTTTTTGGGCTTTTCGTAATCTTCAAGTAATCGCAAGGTCTGGGTATTCAAATCGTATTCGAAATGCCAGATTTTACGCTCTTTTTTTGCTTTCTTTTTGGGCGCTTTTTTCTCCTCTTGGCTATCGCCTTCCATTTCTTCCTCCTCCTCTTCTTCTTCCCAAACGAGCTTACTTTTGACTTCAAATTGTAAAGCCGTTTCGTCTTTGATAAACTTCAAATTACTGATGAACATATGCTTGGCATCGAATGGATCGCCCGTCAAGCGAGACATATCTGCTGCCATTTTTGCATTATCAAAAAGTACTTTTTTAGTCTTTCTGATCGGATCCACGATATAGTAGAACTTTCCCTCCGAAGTTTCATAGGTATACCAAAAGCGGTTGCTTTCTTTCAGCCAATGTGGATTGACCGTTGTGGAGTGGACCATCTTTCTAACCTGAGTAGATGAAAAACGGGAAGCTGTGCGATAATCTGCTTTAACCACCGATTCGCTTTGTGCAAAAGTTTCGGTGCATAAGCACAAGACGAGTGTGAAGAGTAATAGTAATCTTTGCATATTTTAATGTTGTCTACCTAGGCTTAGGCTTTAGCCTCAGCGTAGGAACATGGCGGAAGAGTAAGCTTTTCCAACTCTATAAACCTTAAACCTAGAATTTTCAAATGCCAAGAATAGGCAATTGCCGCAGCATCTTTACCAAATTACGATGAACGAACGGTATAGAAGTGTAAAAAACGATTTGGAAAAGGGAAATTTCTATCTTTGTTCTTGAAACTTAATACCTATTCCAGCGGTTTTATTTGGTATTCAATTATTATACGTACATGAAGGACCTCGCTGTACTTAATCGATTTTTTGTAAAATATAAGTGGCACTTCCTATTTGGTATCCTCTTCGTCTCCTTGTCGAATTATTTCCGGGTGCTACAGCCCCAGATGATTCGGGAAGCACTGGATTTGGTCATCGCCAATATTGGTCTTTATAGCACCTTCCAGGGAAGTAGTCTACAAAATGAATATTTTGGTATGCTGGGCCAGCAACTATTATTCTTCGGCGGATTAGTATTGCTCCTAGCACTGGTCATGGGCGTGTTCATGTATTTCATGCGGCAAACCATCATCGTGATGTCCCGCTTGATTGAATACGATATGCGAAAGCAAATTTTTGCTCACTACCAAGAGCTGGATCTCGGCTTTTATAAAAGAAATAATACGGGGGACTTAATGGCCCGAATAACGGAGGATGTGAATAAAGTCCGAATGTATCTAGGGCCAGCTGTGCTTTACGGGATTAATCTGGTTTCCTTATTTATCATGGTCATCTCCAGTATGCTAGCTGTAAATGTAGAATTGACATTGTATTGCCTGGCACCGCTACCTATTCTCTCCCTTTCTATTTATTACGTTAGTAATCTGATCAATAAAAAGAGTTCGGTAATTCAGGCGCAATTATCTACCTTAAATAGTACCGCTCAAGAAGTCTATTCTGGTATAAGAGTAGTAAAGTCCTATGTGCAAGAATCCGCAATGACGCGTTTTTTCTCTGATCAAAGTGAAGATTATAAAGTCAAAGCCCTCGATCTTGCCAGAGTGAATGCCCTATTCTTTCCATTGATGTTACTTTTGATTGGAGCAAGTACAGCTATCACCGTATACATTGGTGGACATCAAGTGGTCAATGGAGCGATTACGCCGGGTAATATCGCCGAGTTTGTGATCTATGTTAATATGCTGACTTGGCCTGTAACCGCCATTGGTTGGATTGCCTCAATCATTCAACAGGCGGCAGCCTCTCAAAAAAGAATAAATGAGTTTCTAGATACCCCTACGGCCATAAGCAATACAGTAGAAGATATTCAGCCTATCAAAGGGAAAATAGAATTTGAAAAGGTCAACTTTACTTATCCCGATACTGGTATTCAAGCCATTAAGGATTTCAATCTTACGCTCAATCCTGGGGAAAAGCTGGCCATCGTTGGGCGAACGGGCTCTGGCAAAACCACTGTAGCCGACCTTCTTTTACGAATGTATGATGTCAGCGCAGGCAGTATCAAAATAGATGGAGAAGATATCCGGAATCGGAATCTAGCCCATTTACGCCAGCAGATTGGATATGTCCCTCAAGATGTATTTTTATTCTCAGACACCATTGCCGACAATATCGCTTTTGGCGAAAGAGATTCCGATAGACCTGAGGTAGAAAAGTTTGCTAAATATGCTGCGGTTTATGATGATATCAAGGGCCTCAGCGATGGCTTTGATACCTTTGTAGGAGAAAGAGGTGTCACCCTATCAGGTGGTCAAAAACAAAGGGTGTCCATCGCTCGCGCTTTAATCAAAAAGCCAGACATTATCATCTTAGATGACTGCCTTTCAGCAGTAGACACCAATACAGAAAAACAGATCCTTGGTTACTTCAATGACTATCTGCAAGAGAAAACTTGCATCATAATTACGCACAGAATCTATTCCCTAATTGAATTCGATAAAATCATCGTATTGGATGAAGGGAGCATTGTAGAAATGGGCACTCACGAGTCGCTTATCCAAAGTGGTGGTTATTATGCAGATTTGTTTGAGAAACAAAGTGTGGAAGAAGTTTCGTAGGAATTGGAGCAGTAAATTTTAAAGCATACCTTTTATATTATAAAATCAGATTATTCATTGACTCCTAGGAGGAGCCATTGATCACTCACACATTGAACATTGACATGTACACACAAGTAGAACCAAATTTAACCAAAGAATTAGAAGAAATTAAAGAAGCAGGACTCTATAAGGAGGAACGCATCATTATTACACCACAGGGCGCAGATATCAAGGTCAGTGATGGCCAGGAAGTGCTTAATTTTTGCGCCAACAACTACCTGGGACTGTCGGCAGATCCTGCTGTTTTAGAGGCTGCTAAGGCCACAATTGACAGTCATGGTTTTGGCCTTTCTTCCGTACGCTTTATTTGTGGAACTCAAGATATCCACAAAGAGCTAGAGCAAAAAATATCTGAATTCTTAGGTATGGAAGATACCATTCTATATGCTGCCGCTTTTGATGCTAATGGTGGGCTATTCGAGCCTATTCTTAGCAAAGAAGACGCGATCATATCAGATCAATTGAATCACGCCTCCATTATTGATGGAATCCGCTTGTGCAAAGCAGCGCGCTATCGCTATCTGAATAATGACATGGCTGATTTAGAAGCCAAACTGCAAGAAGCGCAGGGTGCAAGACGTCGACTGATCGCCACCGATGGTGTCTTTTCTATGGATGGCACCATTGCTCAACTTGATAAAATCTGTGATCTAGCCGATCAATATGATGCTATGGTTATGGTAGATGAATGCCATGCCTCTGGGTTTGTGGGCAAAACAGGTCGCGGTACGCATGAATATAGAAATGTGATGGGCCGCGTAGACATTATCACCGGTACCCTGGGCAAGGCATTAGGCGGTGCATCAGGTGGTTTTACGGCTGCTCGCAAAGAGATTGTAGATATGCTACGTCAGCGTTCTAGACCTTATTTGTTCTCCAATACGGTTGCCCCAGCCATCGTAGGAGCCTCTATTAAGGTCCTTGATATTCTTACTGGATCAACCGCTTTGCGAGACAAGTTAGAAGAGAATACCCACTACTTCAGGTCAGCAATGATCGCTGCGGGTTTTGATATTGTACCAGGTGAGCACCCTATCGTACCAGTCATGCTATATGATGCGAAGCTTTCCCAAACCTTTGCCAATAAACTACTAGAGGAAGGCATCTACGTTATAGGATTTTTCTACCCTGTTGTTCCTAAAGGAAAGGCCAGAATTCGTGTCCAACTTTCTGCCGCTCATGATCGACCACACTTGGAGAAAGCAGTCGCTGCTTTTACTAAAGTGGGGAAAGAGTTGGGGGTGATTTAGGGTTTGGGTTTATGGGTTATGGGTTTATAAGTTTATTAGGTTAAGTGGGGTGGAGTTTAGACACCTGACACAGCATCCCGACATCCGCTGCGCTAAGCTGGGATTAATTCGACCAGATTGTATTGCTGCGCACTACAATGGTCTCATTAACATGACACCTGACACATGATACATGGCACCTGACACCTGACAATGAGCTTAGGTTTCTTTCGTTAGGCGGTCTTTTTGACCAATCAGACGGACTAAACCGAAGGCTACTGCGATCACTAGAAAAAGTGCTGGAAAACCTCCTAAGACGGAGATCATCCGGATGCCATCTACGCCAGCAGAGGTGATCATCACCCAAGCGATAATGCCTATTAAACTTCCCCAAATCACTTTGATTAGGAGAGGTGCTTCGGGATTTTCCGGAGAGATGCCTTTGGTGCTGATACCACTCATCGCAGAGGTATTGGAGTCTGCAGCTGTCACATAGGATACGAAAACAATAAATAAGAAAGCGACACTCAAAATAGCGCCTAGTGGTAGGTCGCCTAAAATGGTGAATATCACATTCTGCTCGCCTTCGGTGCTAAGGATTTGGTAAAGAAAACCATCGCCATTTAAGTCTTTATACATGGAAGTACCACCAAAAAT
This sequence comes from Saprospiraceae bacterium, assembly GCA_042095835.1. Lineage (GTDB taxonomy): Bacteria > Bacteroidota > Bacteroidia > Chitinophagales > Saprospiraceae > DATFKA01. Next base: position 1,668 of record JBELML010000092.1, on the reverse strand, counting down.
GACCATCCAAAAGCCGCTAAAGATGGAAGGAAAAATCAGGTTGTAGTGGATGTAATCTCGTACGGTATAGCCTACCGACAATCGACCCAAAAACAAAGCCGTAATAGGTGTCCATGCCAACCAATTGGCCCAATAAAAGATGGTCCAACTATTCAACCAGGATTGATCGAGGTTGGAACCGATATTCACACTTCTAGGAAAGAAATTGATCACAAAATCTATTAATCCTTTTCCACCTACTTGGAACATGTACAAAGTTGGTCCAGTGATCAGTATAAAAATCGCTAAACCCATAAATGCCTTGATATTGAAATCCGAAAGGATACGAATACCTTTCATCAAACCACTCGCCGCCGAAATGATAAAAGTAATCACCACTCCTAAGGCGATAAGAGCCAATAGGAAATTGGAAGGTTTTAAGCCTAATACCGACTCCATTCCGCCCATCAATGTGAGAATGCCCGTACCTAAAGAAGCCGCCATGCCTGCCACTAATCCGTACAGGCAAATGATATCTGTGATGGTCCCTAGATAACCGTGGGCTCGATCTCCTACCGCCGGATATAATAAAGAACCTAGACTAAAAGGCTGTTTTAGATTATAATAGGACAAGGCAAATAACAAGCCTGCTAAGGTATAAATCCCATATGGTGTAAGTGTCCAATGCATAAACATTGTTGATACTGCAAACTGCTCAGCCTCCGCTGAGGCTATCTCAATACCCAAGCCTGCTGGGGGCGTATTGAGGTGATACAGTGGCTCAGCCGGACCCCAAAACAAAATCCCCGTAGCGATAGTAGTACAAAGGGTGATAGCAAACCAGCGCCACTTGGTCAATATCGGTTGAGCATTTTTCCCACCTATCCTTACTTTAGCAATGGGCGAAAAATAAACTACGAGCAATATCACCAAAAACATCAAGGTACTCCAGGAGAATAACCAACCAAAGTTATCCAGCACCCAAACATTGGCAGCTCCTACCCATGACAAAAAACCGTCTGGATTGAGTAGGCTGAACACAACGGTGAGTACTAAAAACACTAGTGGCGGGAAGAATACTTTCTTGTTGATGTTGGTCATGTGGAGCTATTATAAATTAATGATCTTGGCAATTCTTGTCGTACAGATCTATTATTCCTCTATACTTACCAAAGTGAGCAGCCTGTCTTTTTTACCTTCTTTCATTTTTATGATCAAGGTATCGGCCTTCACGGAGACAATCTCCACATTTTTCTCTTGGCTATTTTCTTTGGTGGTGTCCTTGGTGACGAGGTATTTGGATTGCACATAGAAGCTACCAGCCTCTCGATACTTCAAAGTACTATTGAATTGATAGCGTTTAGTTGCTGCATCAAATAAAAATCCTACAGCAGCTGAATCGAGAGCTAAACGTTGTCCATCCTCAGAAAGCTCAATCGCTTCCCATTGTCCATCTAGGTCTTTAAGTATCCTTGCCGATTCATTGCAAGCCCACAAGCATAATCCAATAATCAACAGGCCTCCTAGTAGAGATTTGTTTTTTATCATTCTTCTCAATTTTCTTATTCTCCACAAAAGTAAGCAATCTTTAATAAGCTCTGGAGCAAGGACTTTAGAGCTAGGACAAACGCACCAAAAATTACCCTGCAATTTTTTATAATTCTTACTGAAACTCCAATTCAAAACCGC
>JBELML010000091.1:0-25647 GCA_042095835.1 Saprospiraceae bacterium | reverse complement strand
ATGGTTTTTATTTCGATGATGATATGACCATGAATATTTTTGGCACCATTACCATGCGTGATTTTACCTCGGCAGGTGATGTTTATGGTTTTGAAGGCGGTGATATCGGAGATTTTAAGAATTATAGTCCGTTCTCAATCATCATCAGAAATTTAAGATCTACGTCTGGAGAAGCATACGGTTTTCTTTTCGATGATGGTGAACTTACTAATATTGGAAATCTCTTGATTGAAAATATACACGGTGCAGGATCCAACAGCTATGGCATTTACGCAGAGGGGGGCGATATCCTAAATCAACCTACAGGTACGATTACCATTCAAAACATAAGTACCACTGCTGCCGATGCATACGGTTTATACAATGATGATGAAGACAGTGAACATGTCAACGAAGGGATTATGCGTATCTACAACATTCAAGGTGATAATGCTTATGCGATTTTAAATAATGAAGGTAGTTTGACTAATGCCGCTTGTGCTCAGATTCTTACAGATGCTGCTATTGCTGATCCAACTGATGGTGAAGACATCCTCAACGAAGCTGGTGGGCTCATTGTAGAGGAAACTAGCGATAATAGCCAAATCGCCGATAACCAAGGAGACATCTTCAATCTTGAAAGTGGAACCTTCACTGTCGATGCGGGTAACGCAGCTCAAGGCGCTGCACCAAGCAATTGGCCTTATCTAATGACCTCGATGATCACTCCATTGAGAGCAGACGGAAATGGTTTTGTACCGAATGTACTGCAGAATACCAACCCAGCGATAGAAACCTATGATTTCTTCCTGGATGAGAACCTCACAGAATCAGCGGGAAATTATGACCCCAATTCCAATTCACTAACCTTATCAGGAACTCCTGGCACTGAATTTCAGGTTTACTTGAGAATTACTACTGATCCTGGAAATGCTAATGGTGCTGGTGGTACTTGTGACCCTTTAATTACTGCTATCCAAGGTACTGCAAGTATTTCTGCAACCCCTGTAACTCCGCTACCGAATATGGGTCAATGGGCCCTAATTGGCTTTGGAATTTTAATTGTAGGATTTGGAATTTATACCTTTGGTAGAAAGGACATAGCTTAATTAATCTTATAAAAATGAGTGGTGTGCTTTTATTGAAGCCACCACACCAACAATAAACATCATGAAGAAATATATTTTCTTATTCATCTTTTCAATAGTGGCCGTAGGATTACAAGCTCAATCCCAAGTCAATCCTCAAGATTTAAAATTACAGAAAAAGAGTATCGAGCAAAGAGCAAAGAATCAACAAACAAAAATCAGTGAGCGAAATACCGCTATTGCCTTGCAAAAAAAGCAACGTGCTAAAGAAAAAGTAAAGCATGAGCAAGCTAGTGAGGCCATGAAGGCTAAACGCCGCGCAATGTCAGAAGAGCAAAGAACTGCGCTACGCAAAAAAGAAGCTCAACAAAGAAAATTAGCGATGAAAAATAAACAGCAAGAAATCAAAGCTGATAAAATCAAACGCGACGAAGCTAAAGCGAAACACGCTGAAAGAAGAGTATCCATTTTAGATCGCGAGCAACGTAGTAAACTTAAGAAGACCGCCCCAACGAAAAAGCAATAAGCGAATAATCACGGGCAAAAATACCAGCTGGCATTTAAGAACTGACATGTGGTAATAGAAAGGTTTGGTGGGCTAATCCCACCAAACCTTTCTCCATTCTTATACATACTTTCCTATTTCTTTTCTCCATACAAAGCCTTTCCCGCTTCCTCGTATTTATCACCTGCAATCCAAGTGGGCTTGCCTTCCATATTGGCGATTTTCCTAGCTAAAGTAGCAAAAGCTCTGGCATACTGCTCACAGTATTCATAGTCTACAGAGTCCGGATTATCGGTCACCTGATGATAATACTTGCGTATTTCTTCGTCGAAAGTGGTAAAACCCATGCTGAAGGTCATTGCAGGTACGCCTTTTGCCGCAAAGGATACATTATCAGAACGATCAAAAAGGTTTTGCTCAGGAGCTGGGTCAGCCAATACCTTGAGGCCATATTGCTCGGCAGCAGCATTAGCCAATTGATCTACTCCAGTACGGTCATAACCAAATACCGTCACCAATGATTTATCATTATATCCTGCACCATCAATATTCAAATCAAAAATAGTCTGCTCTAGTGGAATCATCGGATTATCTGCATAATATTTACTCCCTAAGAGGCCAATTTCCTCAGCTGTACATGCAAAGAAAATAACAGATCGTTTTGGAGGATTCTTAGCCAAAGCTCGCGCCGTTGCAATCAAAGTCACCGTACCGATACCATTATCTCGCGCACCATTAAAGATCGAATCTTGCTCCGTGAATGCTCCTCCACCCTGCTTACCTATACCAACGTGGTCATAGTGAGCCGACATCAACACATATTCGTTTTTCAGTGTGGGATCCGTACCTTCCAGTACACCCACTACATTTTGGGAGCCCATATCTTTAACACTACCTGCTGTTGCTTTTAGACTGACTTTCACCTTCTCTCCGTCTTGGATTTTCTTGAGATCATCTACTTCGTTAGAAGCTTGAATCCAACCGTAGGGGATATTATTCCCATTAGGATCATCGCTACCGATGCCCACACGTTCGCGACCAAAATAACGCAGGAAGAAATTCCAAGGAAAAGAAAGATTATAAATTTCGATCAGGCCAACTGCGCCATTTTTTTCTGCCAAAGCGCGTTTGATAGGCATGGCTGCAAAAGTAGCTTGATTACCTTCTTCTTCTGGATCACCGCCAATCACAAAAACAACCTTGCCTTCTACATCTAGCCCTTCGTAGTCTGCTGCTAAACCATGTCCGGCAAAAATGGCCTCAGCTTTATCTACCTGACCTCCCTGGCCAGTCATCATCAGTAGGTTCTCTTTTTGTTTGTAGGTATTCCCATTCATACTAAGTTCGCCCATGCTTGGAGGCGTAACCGCTTGAAAATTAATTTTCTGAAAATAAGAATCATGCCCTGGTACCGGTTTAAATCCTGCCGCCTCGATTTGGGTAGCAATAAATTGAGCCGCAATGTTATTACCTTCCGAACCAGTGCGACGCCCCTTGAGGTGGTCAGAAGCCAGAAAGTAGAGATCTGCCTTGATCTCGCTGGCTGTAATCATATCCTCTGGTGTAGTAGCTTGCGCTTGTAACTGAAGCGAACCAGCTACCAGGCTAAACCCAATTAGAAGTGTTATTATTTTTTGCATTGTATTTGAAATGAATAAATCCGCTTGTCAAGCCTTGGCGGATAGGTTAATAATTAGAGCAAATTTCTACTGTAAAGCTATTAGTTCTAGATTGTTCCGCCAAATGTATGCTTGTTGATTCGGCTGATGACAGCGATTCATCGAAGAAAACCCAGCATTTGAATAGGAACCTTCATAAAAATCCGGAACTTTTCACTAGTACTAAAGTGTTTTGGAAGAAATACCAGCTCCATGTCTCAGCAGCTCAAAAATAGACCTTTCCAAGATATTCCAGGTGCTCAAGATTGGGAGCTTATAGAAAAAATCGAGGCAGGATGGTCACATGATCTGAAATATTATATCCAAGATCAATCGGGAAGCCAATTTCTACTTCGCATTTCTGATCAAAAAGATCTTTTAGAGGAACGTCATTTGTACCACTCCTTTCAAAATTTACCGAAGCTATCGTCGCATTTTCCCCAATTAATAAAAGAAGGCTATTGTAATAAAAACCAAGGCACCTATCGTCTCTTCAGCTGGATAGCCGGTGTACCAGCCTTAGACAAGATCGCTTCTTTTACCCCTGAACAGTGCTATCATTTAGGCCTCCAAGCAGGTCGGCTACTGAAACACATTCATGCGGCCCCAGTTGAGGAGCAACATCTAGTAGATTGGGTAGCCTATTATCAAGCTAAAATAGATCGGAAACTAGATGCTTATGCTAAATGTCATTTAAAGTATGATAAAGGGGAAGCCCTCATCGATTTTATACAGCAAACTAGGCACCTGCTTGCAGCGCAAAAACAATGCTTCTTGCATGGAGACTATCACATCGGCAATATGCTGATCACACCAGCAGAAGACATAGCTATTATAGATTTCAATCGCCTGGAATACGCCGACCCTTGGGCAGAATTTAATCGAATCAATTGGACCGCTCAGGCCAGTCCTCTTTTAGCCAAAGGGCAAATCGAAGCCTATTTCGATTTCTCTATTCCCGAAACATTCTTTCATTGGATGGCACTATTTATTGCAGTTAATCAAATTGGGGCATTACCCTGGGCAATGGATTATTCTGAAAAAGATGTAAAAACCATCATTCGACAAACCGAGGAGATCCTGGTCTGGTACCAAGATTTTCAACAAATCATTCCTTCCTGGCATGCCTGATCAAACTGCACTCACTAAAGTATTCGATGATCAAGCCTTGGCTTATGATCGATACCGTCCCTCCTACCCTAGCCAATTGCTAGATCAATTATTCTCCAATTGTAGCCTAAAACCAGGAAGTACTGTATTGGAAATTGGTTGTGGAACGGGACAACTTACCATCGACCTTTTAGAAAGAGGGCTCCAGGTCCTAGCGGTAGAAAAGGGAGAAAATTTGGCGCTCATTGCTCAAGCAAAAACTAAAAATTATCCACAGGCAACCATCCAAATAGCCGATTTTAATGAGTGGTCGAGTCTGCATTCCTTTGACTTGACTGTTTGTGCACAAGCCTTCCATTGGTTTGATACAGAAAAAACGTTAAAGAAAATTCATCAATTCCTTAAACCAGCTGGTAGCCTTGGACTCCTTTGGCATCTGGATAGGTCTCAGGATACGGAATTCTGGAAAGCCAGCGGCCTAATTTATGATCGATATTTTCGGCCAAGATCAAATATCTCATCACCTGAAAGCTACAAAATTGCTGAAACTCATTTACAGGCCAGCGAGAATTGGACCGACCCTATAACGGCCTTTTTCCCTTGGGAAAAATGGTATAATAAAGAGGAATATCTGGGGTTGCTTTCTACCTTCTCAGGGCACATGACTTTGGCGGAGCCACAACGCAGCGCCTTCTTCCAAGAAATCGCCGATTTGATTGACCAATTTGAAGCTAAAGTTTTACGCAAGTACGTATCTATGTACGTTTTTGCTCGTAAAATTTAATCCACGCTTCTTGACCATTTCTATAGTAACGGCGATAGTGAAATAATCAAGGCAAGCAACAAAATCCAAATTTCATTGGGCGCGATAGCCATAAAACCTGCAAAAGTTTTTAAATTACTTCCAAACAATACCTTCTGGAATGAGAAATATGCTATTGCTATGTTTTGTAGCTATACTTTGCCTTCAATGCGCCGATTCATCCAAAATGCCTACAGATGATCAAGCTGAGGCCAGTACCACCAAAGAAAAAACCATCATGAAAGCACTCATCATCGATGGCGAAAATAATCATGGTGTATGGCCCAAAACGACGATGATGATGAAGGACTACCTGGAACAAACCGGATTATTTGAGGTCGATATTGCCCGCACTGGATATACCTGGCAGGGGCCACATTTTGATGAAAGTATTGGACTAGAAGACATTACGGAGCTTTTACAAATGTACCCATTAGACAAACCCAAGGCTACTCAAGTAGTGGAAGAACCCCAACCTGATCCCTACTTTAACCCTGCTTTTTCCAATTATGATGTGGTCATTTCAAACCTAGGTTGGAAAGCTTCTACTTGGCAAGATATCGTCAAATCTAATCTGGAGACCTATATGGCTGAAGGTGGTGGATTAATCATAGTACACGCCGCTAATAACTCCTGGGGTGACTGGCCCGCTTATAATGAAATGATTGGGCTTGGTGGCTGGGGAGGCCGAAATACCGAAAGTGGGCCCTATGTCTACTATGATGAGGCAGATGAGTTACACTATGATAAATCAGAGGGCGATTGTGGTTCGCACGGGCCTCAATTTGAGTTTCAGCTGACTACTCGCGCACCAGAGCATCCGATCATGGAAGGCCTTCCCGAGAAATGGATGCATACGAAAGATGAGCTGTATGACCGCCTGAGAGGTCCTGCAAAAAACATGACCGTATTAGCCACTGCCTACTCTGATGTAGAAGGCAACGCTCCCCCTTGGAACGAGAAGGTCACGGGTACCGGTCGACATGAGCCTCTACTAATGACCACCAACTACGGCGAAGGGCGTGTTTTCCATACCGTCATGGGGCATATGGATTACTCTATGGAATGTGTCGGTTTTATCACCACCTTCCAAAGAGGTGCCGAATGGGTAGCTACTGGAAAAGTGACCCAGCCGGTACCAACAGATTTTCCTGGACCAGATGCAGTGAGTGCTAGGGCTTGGGAGAAATAAATCATTGACTTTGAGTGGTCCTGGATAGTCAGGAGAGAAGGATATAAATCTATTATTCAAATCAAAACATAACCTAATGCATAAATTTGGAATGCTCGCGATATTAATGTTACTAGCTGTTGCTTGTACAGAGACTGGAGAACAAGCTACAAATCCGTCGCCGAATATCATTATTGTGTTCACAGATGATCTGGGATATGGCGATTTGAGTTGTTTTGGAAATCCAATCATCCAGACCACTCATCTTGATCAGATGGCTAGCGAAGGACAAAAATGGACTCAATTTTATGTCGCTGATCCTGTTTGTACACCTAGTAGAGCCGGACTTCTGACAGGCCGATATCCTATCAGAAGTGGCATGACTTCAGCTAGTCGAGCGGTGCTATTCCCAAATTCCGCAGGAGGTTTGCCCCAATCAGAAATCACTATCGCCGAGATGCTCAAAGCCAACGGATATGCTACCGGCATGGTTGGTAAATGGCATTTGGGGCATCTACCGGAGCATCTCCCTACCACCCAAGGATTTGATTACTATTATGGTATTCCCTACTCTAATGATATGGACTTTGTACAAGGCTCGCCAAGGTACTACGACGAAGCCATTAAAGACCCGGATTACTTAGCTGAATCTGCCTATTTCAATGTGCCTTTAATAGAAAACACTACAGAGATAGAACGTCCTGCCGAGCAGCTGACTATTACCAAACGGTATACCGAAAAGGCCGTGGCCTATATTGAGCAGCACAAAGAGGAACCTTTCTTTTTATACCTTGCCCATAATCAGCCGCATATTCCCTTATTTGCGGATGAAGCCTTTCTCAACAAGAGTAAAAAAGGGCTGTATGGAGATGTCATACAAGAAATAGATTGGAGTGTAGGTCAGATTATCCAAGCGCTAAAGGATAATGCCTTGGAAGATAACACCTTGGTTGTCTTTACTTCAGATAATGGTCCTTGGCTTGTCTTTCAGACTCATGGCGGATCAGCTGGTCCACTGCGCTCTGGCAAAGGCACCAACTTTGAAGGTGGACAACGCGTACCTACCATTTTCTGGGGCCCAGGAATTGTAAAGCAAGGCTTGGTCAATGAGCTAGGTACCACCATGGATTTACTACCTACGATTGCAGCACTAACCGGTGCAGAAGTACCTAGGGATCGAAAAATGGATGGCTATGATCTTTCTCCTATCTTGAAAGACCCAGCGCAAATCAGCCCAAGAGATACCTTCTACTATTGGAATCAGGCCAGGATGCATGCTATCAGAATTGGACCTTGGAAATTGCACGTACACCAAAGAGCGCCTGTTTTTTATTGGAACCAAGTTCCCTTAGAAAAACCTGAACTTTATCACATCGAAACAGATATCTCTGAGAAATACGACCTAGCCGAGCAATACCCAGAAAAGGTAGCCGAATTATTAGCTGCTATTGCCGCGCACGAAGAAGAAGTCGCAGAAGATGCCCTTCCTGATAATTTGGAAGCTAAAATTGAGCTAGAATAGTCTGGTATCAAGTACGCTTAAAATCATCTTGTAGACGTACAATATCTGATTCGTCAGAGGGTTGATCGGGGTCGGTATGCTGCCAAATCTCTGCGACAATTCCCCAATCAGCTAAACCTATTAGCCGATGGCGCTCACCCTTTGCTAGCGTAATTAAATCTCCGTTTTGAAAAGTATTCGGCTCGGGTTGATCATCTGTTGGACTTTGGGCGACTCCTACTGGTCCATCTAGTACCCGCCACTGCTCCGCTCTCCGGAAATGATACTGCCAGGATAGTCGCTGATGAGGAGCTACCATTAGGATTTTGGGACTTAATCGCCCACCCGCCATTAATTGTACTTTATCTAAATCCGGAAAAAAGGTATCCAGGAATTTTTCGGTTTGCGCTTCGTCAATAACAAAAAAACCACCCCAAGGACGATTCAAATCTTGCTGGATGATGCTAAACCCTTGGCGGTTCATTTCTTCTGTCCACTCTTGAAAAATAGTTCTCGTATCCAATTCTTTAATGTTGTAATTTTTTAATACTCCAATGTTGTAATGCTTTACAAGTGCTGGCTGCAAATAACCTAAAAATATCTTTCCCTCACAACCCCAGAACATTCCCCCCTGCATTTTGAAACATCCTTATTCATCTAGCGAGTCCTTCGCCTTGCTCCTACGCTGCCCGCGTACGCTGAAGCCATGACGGAAGAGAAAACTTCGAGCGAAGGTAGACATCTCCACGTCACTAGATCACCAGGTCTCCCAATCCTCTAATCTCTCAGTCTCCATGTCACCACGTCTTCTATGTCTGCCAGTCTCCATGCCTTCACACATCTACACACCACTACATCTCCATGTCACATAGTCTCCAGGTCTCCCGTTCTCCGCGTCTCCGCTCATCAAGTCTCCGCTCTCCCCTTCCCCAAGTCACGCTCCTCTGTCTCCGCTCTCAATCTCCCCCACTCACCACAACTCCCCCTCTCCAAGTTCCAAAGTCACACAGTCTCAAGGTCCCCACGTCCCAAAGGTCTCCCGGTCTCCCACTCCCCCCTGTCTCCACATCTTCATGTCACCACATGTCACCACATCTCCAAATCACTCCCTAAGAAAGATAAGATTCTCGTGCTCATCTAGCTTGACCATCACCGATAGCTGTGCCTGAGTGAGCAAGTCTTTTTGACGTATTTTCATAATGTAATCGACTCCTTGTAAGAAATCGGATCGAATACTGCCGAAACCATTCGGAAAAGGAGCGCCCTCTGGATTGGCTGCAATACTAATGATCGGTGACTCCACCTCCTCAATTAACTGTATGCTCAATTCATCTTGTACCAAACGTATAGCAGTCAGGCCTTCTTCGTTGGAAAGCTCCTTTGGCAACCCTAAGGCACCATCCACCAACATAGTTAATGGTCGAAGATGAAAAGCTAATAGCGTCTCCAAACGTGGATGTAAAAAAGGGACGAAGCGCTTGATTTGTGTAATAGAATTAAAAAGCACCTCAAAATTTTCTGCCTTGGTGCTGCGTTTAAGATGCAACATTTGCGAGAGAGCCGACGTTGCATATGGCAAACATCCTACACTCCATACGGTATCGGTGGGGAATAAAATTGTTTTTTCAGCAAGAAGGGCTTTGACAGCAACTTCACTCTCGTAGTTGTTCGCCATAGACAAGGGTTCATTAGTAGAAGTCTGTATCATATCATGAGAATAATGCGGGTGAACCAGCGATCATTCAGCAAAAGAAGGGCGGCTTTATGAACAACTGGTCAACCCACAGGTATAAATAATCAATACTATAATCGGTTTTTGGGCAGCTTAAAGAGCTGAATTGGAAAGTCGAGTACTTAGTAATAATTTCGACAATCCTACAACTAGGATTTTCTTTATTGTATTGTTTGATTTTTGTTAAATTTTACAAACGTTGATGGCAAAAAAAGTATTGTCTTATACGCTAGCTTTTTACTTTTTAGTAGGTGTTCACGCTGGGCTACAAGGTCGACATATTGTAGGTGGTGAGCTGTATTACGAATGCCTTGGTTTCACCAATGGCGATCCCGACAGTGGTAGTAGAACCTTTAGGATTTATATGCGCCTCTATAGAGATGTGCTAGGTGGTGGTGCTGATTTTGATTCGGCACCTGGTAGTACGACTACTGCTTCGGTGACTATCTTCCGGGGAGAGAATGGTGATATTTTCGATACGCAATACCTTTCTGCACCCAGCACCAATCCATTGAACCTCAACCCAGGAAATGAGTGTGTAAAACTGCCACCAGGCTTAGAGGTAGAAGATGGTCTTTATACCTTCAGGGATATAGAATTGCCGATTAGTGCGGAGAGTTATTACATTGTCTATCAGCGTTGCTGCCGTACAGAAGTGCTGACCAATATCAATGATCCCGGAAATTCTGGTGCGACCTACTTCATCGAAATCACGCCGCTAGCTCAGCAAATCTGTAATAATAGTCCTGTATTTAATGACATCCCGCCCTTTATCATCTGTGCCCAAGAGGACTTTACCTTTGATGCCTCTGCTACAGATGTAGAAGGTCATCGCCTGGAGTATGGCTTTTGCAGTCCATTCCTAGGAGGAGGTCCAGACAACCAGAATCCTCGCGAACCTACTGGGATTGCACCTGACCCAGACGCCCCTCCACCATTTCAGGAGGTCAATTTCATTGGCCCTACCTATTCGGCAGATCAGCCACTGGGCATGGCTTCTAATTTCACCATTGACCCCAACACAGGTATGATGTCGGGTATCCCTGTCATTGAAGGTCAATTTGTAGTAGGTCTATGTGTGAGAGAATTTGATGCCAGCAATAATCTCATCAGTGAAACCCGCCGAGATTTTCAATTCTTGGTAGCAGATTGTGAGAAAAATATTGAGGTAGATATCAGCAGTGATGCCGTTCAGGCAGATGGATCTTATCTCATCAATTCTTGTATGACTGAGCAGGTGACTATAGACAATAATAGTACCCAATCAGATGATGTAGCAGATTTCTTTTGGGAGTTTGACATCAATGGCAGCCTTCAAAGGTTCACTGATTTCAGTCCTTCGATAGACTTTCCTAACCCTGGCACTTACAATGGTCGTTTTATCATTACGGCTACTACAGGCTGTATTGATAGCGGTATCGTCCAAGTCAAGGTTATTGATCGTATCCAGCCCGATTTTGAGGTCGTAAGTGATCCTTGCATAGATTTTAGCACTCAGTTCAGCAACACCAGTACAGTGCCCGCTACGAGTACCGCCACCTGGGACTGGGATTTTGGCGATGGTCAGGGAATTTCTGCTCAATTCGCCCCAAGCTATACCTATCCGGCTGCTGGTACGCGTACCGTTCAGTTGCGTGCTATTACAGATGGGCTGTGTGTAGACTCTATCCAAAAGGTGGTCGACTTCTTCCCACTTCCGCCCAACTTAAACCTATCGAGTATTACACCGCAGGGTTGCGCTCCCCAAACGCTTGGTTTTAGTATTGCATCTACCGTACTTACAGATGCCTATTCTGTATCTTGGGATTTTGGCGATGGTGCTCAACAAGCTGGGCTTACAGTCAACCATACCTATAGCGACGTTGGAACCTTTACGCCTATCTTGAGTATAAGTGCCCCCAATGGCTGTTTTTTAGACAGTACGCTTTCTAGTATCACTATAGAAGAAGCTCCGGTAGCAGATTTCACTTTCAGTCCAGCACAACCGACAAGTTTATCTCCTGAGGTCACTTTCTCTAACCTTTCTCAAGGCGCTACGGATTATAATTGGGATTTTTCTGGCTTAGGTAGCTCATCAGAGATCAACCCCATTTTTCGATTCCCAGATTCGGCAGGTACCTATCCCGTAAGTTTGGTAGTTATTCACCCGAATGGTTGTACCGATACTCTAGAGCAATTCATTACCTTACAAGCCATTAATGATTTATATTTACCCAATGCCTTTTCTCCAAATGGTGATGGGATTAATGATATTTTTCAAGCATTTGGTCCGCTAGGTGGTAAAAATGATTTTATCATGGAGGTGTTTGATCGCTGGGGTGGTAGAGTGTATAGTAGCACCGATCCTGCGACGGGCTGGAATGGTCAGCTTAATAATACTGGTGAAAACCTACCGATGGGGGTTTATGTCTATTACTTGACATTCAAAGACAACGAGAATCAGGTAATAAATATAGAAGGGCTTGTAAATTTGATGAGATAGATAATGTATATGGATATAAAGCAAGGATACAGACTGTTTAGCTTAACAGCATTCCTATTATTGGCTGTTTTTTCGGCGAATGCCCGACACATCGTTGGAGGTAATATCACCTACGAATGCCTAGGGAATGATGTGTATGAATTCACCCTCACCATCTACCGTGATTGTGCCTGTACCAACTGTGCGCCCTTAGATGATGTAGCCGCTATTGGTATTTATAGATGTACCAATTGTTCTAATCAAAATCAAATGACGCCCTTTGGTGTGGTTCAAGCTGGTTTGGGTCAAAGAGGTTTTGTACAAACGCCTGATTATCCCTGTTTAGAGGAACCTGATATTTGCGTAGAACAAGGAGTATATGTTTTCAGAGTCACCCTTCCTCAGTCGGATCAAAGCTACCACATTAGCTACCAAAGATGTTGTAGAAATATCACGATTAACAACCTCGTTGATCCGGAATCTTTAGGCGCCACCTATACCATCGAGTTATTACCCGATGCACAAGCGGTCTGTAATGATAGTCCGGTATTCAAAACCTTTCCACCAACGGTTATCTGTGGAGATTTTCCTTTGGAGTATGATCACTCTGCCCGTGATGCCGATGGCGATCGTTTAGAGTATTTCTTTTGCCCACCACTATTAGGTGGAGGCCGTATTTTTATGGAAAATGCTTTACAAAGAAGGAGTTGTAATGGTTCGAGACCAGATCCTGCCTGTCCTCCACCCTATCGAAATGTTCCTTTTCTTCCGCCTTTGTACTCTGCCGAAAATCCGATGTCTGGTCGACCGCTTGTCGAAATCGACCAATTTAGTGGTTTGATTACGGGTACGCCCACCGTCCAGGGACAGTTTGTGGTTGGGGTTTGTGTAGAAGAATGGAGAGATACCATACTCCTGAGTCGAGTGTTTCGGGATTTCCAGTTTAATGTCGAGGCCTGTGTTTCAGAGGTTACCGCAGCGCTACAGAATGACTTTCTCATAGATAATCAGACCTATGGAATCAACTCTTGTGGGTCGACCACGGTCACCTTCCAAAACGAGAGTTTCCAAGAGCGATTTATTGATTCTTATTTGTGGGAATTTGATGTCCGAAACGACGTACAGACTTCAACAGTGGAGAATCCAACCATAGGTTTTCCTGACGTGGGAACCTATGAGGGACGACTTATTGTCAACCCTGGCGAGTTTTGTGAAGATACCGCCTTTATTGTCGTTAATATTTATCCAGATTTAGAAGCAGATTTTGAATACGACTATGATACTTGTATTGCTGGCGATGTAGCCTTCACCAATCTTTCTACCGCAGAAAGTGGCTTCATCACCGATTACACCTGGGAGTTTGGGGATGGCCGACGATCGAGGGAAATTGATCCTCTGCACCAGTATTTATTCCCAGGTTCTTTGCCAGTGACTCTAAGCATACGAGATACGAACCGCTGTACTGATGTTGTCACAAAAATCATTGACTACTTTCCGGTTCCCTCCTTGATTGTGATTTCGCCAAGTGCCGAAATTGGATGCGAGCCAGTTGATGTCTTTTTTGACAATCTTTCTTTCCCCATTGACAATAGCTACGATATCAGGTGGAACTTTGGGGATGGCGGCCGTAGTGAGGAGATCAGTCCTACCCATACCTATGAAGATATAGGTACCTTTACGGTAGATTTGTCGATTGTTTCTCCGATTGGCTGCGAAACAGACACCATATTTCCAGATTTAATTACTGTTTTACCTTCACCTACAGGTGGATTTAGCTACACGCCTGATGAACCAACAGTCTTAACACCCGAGGTACAATTTTTTGAAAGCGCTAGAGATGTAGCCAGGTATAATTGGAGTTTTGGGGATGGTAATAGTAGCGCTCAGCCCGACCCTATGCACGTTTACCGCGATACCGGAGTCTATGAGGTCGTACAAGTAGTCACGCATCCGAATGGATGTACAGATACCGTGAGGCAAAGCATAGACATTCGCCCGGAAGTGAGGTATCATCTACCCAATGCTTTTTCTCCTAATAGCGATGGCGTCAATGATGAGTATTTTGGTGTAGGCATTATGGCTGGAGCCAAAGATTTCACTATGACAATATGGGATCGCTGGGGTCAACAGTTGTTTAGTACGACCGACCCTAATGAAGGATGGAATGGTCGAAAATTTAATACAGGAGTGGCCCTGCCCAATGGTGTTTATGTGGTAAAGGTCTCCTACGAAGGTCCAAGAGGCGATAAATTCAATTTGAAGAGCTTTGCGACCTTGCTACGCTAGATAAAATCCACTTTATTTTTCACAAACAATTGCATACACCCATATTAATTATTACCTTTGCACTTCCTAAGAAAACATGTAATTAATAGTAAAAGATAAAACGATGGATGCTATAAAGTTTGTGCACGAGCAAATGACTCCAGAAAGGGACTTACCAGATTTTCGTCCTGGAGATAATATTGTCGTGAGTTATAGGATTATAGAGGGTAGCAAAGAGCGTATCCAGGATTTCCGTGGAGATGTCATCCAAATCAGTGGAGAAGGTGCTACCAAGACATTTACAGTACGTAAAATATCAAATGGTGTCGGTGTTGAGCGTATTTTCCCACTTGCTTCTCCTGGTATTGCTGCCATTAAAGTATTGAAGCAAGGTAAAGTGCGTCGCGCAAAACTATATTACATTCGCGGCCTAGTAGGTAAAAAAGCTCGTATCAAAGAACGTGCGAATAGAAGATAATTTCCATTTATAAGATTGGAAACTAAAAAAGCCGACCCAAGGGTCGGCTTTTTTAGTTGGCTATACTCAGAGAACATAAAATCGAGCATGAAACAAGTTTCCATGCTCGATTTTACCTTACTGCCTCACCAACTGGTGTTGTAAACTTTCTCCTCCCGCCATCAAACGGACAATATACATTCCAGGGTTCAAGTCTCTTACATCGACTTGGAACAGCTGCTGACCTACGTATAGATCTACCGACTCCCGCATAATCAACTTACCACTCATATCCAGAATCGATAGATGCCCTTTCTCCTGAATTTGATTCACCCAGTTCACTTCCATACGAAGTATATCTCCATGTACTGGATTCGGGAATAGCTTAATCATAGATTCTTGTATACGAGCAGAGGCCCTAGTCGTTTTATTAAAAACTTGATCACCTATGATCGTACCACCATCATCTCCACGGTTGACAATGATATCGATATGATTCGGTGTGATCGAGAAGCAATTGTCTGCTAGTGGATCGCTAAACAAATTGTCACCAGCCTCCGCGATAAAGTTTCCTGCATGATTCGCTCCATAGATTCTATACGCTCCATTTTCTAAAGAAGTTGTATTCAGGGTATCCACATCAAAAATATCCAAAATGGTACCATCTTCACTGGTTCGTAAGTAGAAATAAGGCGCATTGGACACACTTGTATTCCCAAACTGGATGACTTCATCTGCATTGTTTTCATCAATGGTTATATCCGTCCGTCCATCTATAGTATTGATGGCTCCCGCATCTGGATTCACACTGATGACGGTAATAAAATTCTCAGAAGTCGTATAGCAATCCGTTGAAAGAACGTCATTCAATATGTTCTGTCCAAATTGGCCTCGATATTCTCCAGTAAAAGAGACACCCCAAATTCGGTATTCTCCCGCTGCTACACCATCGAAAGGTATGTTCCCTTCTTCAATATTAGGGAAAAGAATATTATTATCTGGTCCTGTCACTACAATCCGATAGGTAGTACCTGGAATGGCATCCGGAGCAATGACGAAGACTACATCTCCTCTGAAATCACCTGGACAAGTATAAATCAAGGTATCACCCGAAGCCGTACTCAAGCGACCACCATCAACTTCGCCTCCTCTTGTCAGGGTAATTGGCGTACTAGCCAATTCGTGGCAGTTATCAGAAAATGGATTCGCAGGATCAAAAACATCACCTTCATTGATGGTCAAATTTCCCGTATACGATAGACCGTATAAAGTGTAGTCGCCCAAGGCTAATGTTCTGACATTTAGTTGCGCATCTGTAATAATCTGCTGTATGGTATCATTCGCATCTTCCAGGATATATGCATAACCTGCGGTGGAAGTACTGGTATTGTTCAGATTAATCACATCTGGGATAGCTCCCGGGCAAAGCAGCAAATCTCCTGCTCCGAGATCAGTAGAAATCTCTCCTGCCTCTGGCTCATCCCGGTAAAGGGTCACAAAATTATCTGACAAATCAAAGCAGCCATCACTTAAGTCAATGGATAAAATATTCTGAAATACAGGAAGGTTCAAGGTTCCAGTATAAGACAAGCCCCAAATCCTAACTTCTGGAAAAGCACCAATATTATCGAAATCTCTGCTACCGCTCTCCATGGGAGAAAGAATATTGTTATCCGCAGTAGTAATGATGTAGGTGTAATTCGCATTGGGTGAGGTGCTGGTGTTCTGTACCTCAATGATATCAGGGATGCCATCACCAGGACAAGCATAAGCTTCTGTACCGCCTTGTAGCACCGCTACTCTACCGCCATCAATATCTTCCTTCACAATGGTCAAAGCATTTTCAGACAAATCAAAACAATCATCCGATAAGACTGTATTCAAAACATCGTCGAATGGATTGATGGTCAGGTTGCCGGTATAAGCCAAGCCCCAAACTTTCAAATCTCCTTGGAATAAAAAGTCCAAAGTAATGGGCTCATCCATTATCGAAAAGAGGAACTGGTTCTGATCATTAGCAACGATAAAGGTGTAAGCCGTATTAGTAGAGCGCCCTAACACCTCCAGGTCTACTGAATTATCAATATTATTGATACAAACTTTATCACCAGATAATCCATTACCTGTAATACTACCACCTGTAGGAATCGCCAAATTGACATCAACTACATTGGAGGAAAGCTCAAAACAAGAAGAGGCCAATGCCGCTTCGTTTACATTTCCGCTAGCAGTGGTATTAAGTGTACCATTATAAGTAAGTCCATAAACTTTATAAGCACCACCTGCTAGTGCCCCCAAATCCAAGCTGGGAGATGCGGAGATCGTAAGGATGAGATCATCTGCATCCGTCAAAATATAAGCCAACATTCCTGTACCTTGTGTCCCTACGGTCTCAAATTCAATGGTGTTACTTACATTTTGATCAGGACAAGCAAAAACCGTTGCGCCACCGCCGATAGCGATCACCTCACCACCAATGGGGTCCATTCTATTAATGGATACAAAATCATCACTCAGATCAAAACATTGGGAGGCAATCTCAGTATTCGTCACATCATCGCCTTCGTTAATGATAATGCTGCCACTGGCATTCACGCTCCAAATATGGTATAGACCATCTCCAAAAGCACTAAAATCAAAAGAGCTGCCCTCAAATGCTCTGAGAAATTCATTATCCTCATTAGTTATTAATAAGTATTGAGTTTCTTCATCGCTATTAGCGCTCACTACAAAATCAAGTACACCTATATCGTCTGGACATAGCGTTGCCGAGCTTCCTCCAACAGCGAGTTCTATGCTTCCACCTTCAGGAGCAGCTTGCATGAGCTGGATGGGATTGCTTGTTAATTCAAAACAGCCATCGACAAGATTATCTGTAATATTGCTTCCGACAGTTGCCAATAAGGTGCCATTATAACCTAAGCCGTATACTAGTAATGCCCCATCACTTTGGAAAGCCACCTCAAATGGCGTATCAGACTCTATAGCTGTGATGACACCATTTGTATTGACAATCAAATACCTATAGCCTTCTCCTATGGCTCCTTCTACTTGTAAGTCAATAATTGGACTGGCCGCACAAACTAGAATCAGGTTATTATCTTCAGGTGTAATGATTCGACCAGCCTGAGCGTTTTCTTTGTTAACATCCAAGAAATTATCTGACAAATCGAAGCAACCTGAACTTAAATCGGTTGTGGTCAAATCTTGCCCACGACTGAGCGACAACTGACCACTATAGGATAGCCCCCAAACTCTGAATGCACCATTATCAATTGATGTAAAATCAACAAGTGGACCA
This sequence comes from Saprospiraceae bacterium, assembly GCA_042095835.1. Taxonomy (GTDB): domain Bacteria; phylum Bacteroidota; class Bacteroidia; order Chitinophagales; family Saprospiraceae; genus DATFKA01. Next base: position 7,617 of record JBELML010000091.1, on the reverse strand, counting down.
GACTGAGCGCTTATAAATCGGTTTTCTAGATCGGTAATCAAGTAGGTATAATTATCTTCTAATGAGGTATTTTCTGCTGTAATTGCTAAACTTTGCTCCGTATCCATACAGCCAATACTGACCGATTCGATTCCGTCTGCAAAACGAATGGTCCCACCATCTGGAATCGTCATAGAGACAAAAGCAGCATTATCGGAAAGATCAAAACACTCCGTCGAGAAGCTCATCTCCCTGCTGAAATCATCACCGATGTTGACCAATAGATCACCAGAATAGGTCAGCCCATAGACGTGGAATACCTTAGCACCAATGTCCATGATACTATTGCTCTTCTCTGTTGAGAAGCCTACTATTTTATTATCTAAATCAACAAATAAAAAGGTGTACTCATCTCCTGTTGAGATGACATCTTGCATACTAAAGACGACATCATCTTGCTCATCGCAAACGTAGTATTCTGACTCGCCATTAGATAAGGCTATAGTCCCTCCATCCAATTCGTCAATATTCACTTGAAGAGCATTGCTTGACAACTCGAAACAATCCGAACTGAGGTCCACACTTAGAATGGCATCGCCCGGTGAGGCAATTAAGTTGCCAGAATAATACAAGCCATAAATTTGATAAATCCCAAGATCGTAATCAGCAAAATTGAATACCGTATCGTTGACCACTTCTACCAAAATACGCTCATTGGTAGTGATTAGATAAGTATAATTCCCAGTAGTAGCCCCACTTGCTTGAAAATACACCATACGGTCTTCTTCCTGACTACAGAAAGAAGCTACCTCCGCATTATCTGCGAATTGCAAGCTACCGCCAGCAGGAAATGTTTTAATGACGGTAATGACATTATCAGAAATATCATAGCAACCATCTGATAGCGCTAGCGCAGTAATAGGACCGTCATCAATGATATTACTCATAAAGTCTCCGCTATAAGCAACACCCCAAACAAGTAAGGTATCTTCCGCAACTTGATCAAAGTCGAAACGGCCAAAAAAGTCAGCCTGCCCAAGAACAAAGGAATCTAGGTCTGTAACGATATAGGTGTAGTTGGAACCCATCGCTCCAACCTGGCTGAATTGCAAGGTATCAGCTTGGCCTCCTTTACAAACAAAGGCATTGCTGCTTCCATCTTCCAGTTGGATAGTACCACCATCTACTTGGATTTGATTAACCGACAAGAAATTATCAGAAATATCAAAGCATTCGTCCGAGAGGTCCTGACCAAAAATGGAGCGACCAGCATTGGCTGTCCATTCTCCACTATAAGAAACACCATAGACTTTAATCAAACCAGGATTGGAAACATCAAAGTTTAAAGAATTGCCCCCAAGACTTAGGATAATTTCATCTTGCTGATCCGTCAGAACAAATCGGTAAGAGACAGCGGGACCTACATTAAAGGCATCGAAAGTCAGAAAATCAGGCACTCCATCCATAATACACACCTCCGCAACTGTAGTACTATCACTAAATTGTAGTGTTCCTCCTTCTATAACTTGACTATTGTAGAAAATCGCATTCTCACTCAAAACGAAACAGCCATCACTGAAGACGGTCGTATTGATATTATCACCAGTTTGTGCAGTCAGGTTACCAGAATAAGCCAATCCATAAACCGAAAAGTTTAAGGGATAAGCCGCTTCCAATGAAAAAGCATTACTGAAGACGACATCTACAATCTGTCCTGCTTGATCAACAATCAACAGTACTTTTTCAGGTCCAACTAAGCTACTTAAATCAATAGGGAATAGCGTATTTAAGTCTTGCTCTAAGCACAGTGTCGTGCGATCACCACCATCAGCGGAATTAATCCTTCCACTACTTAGGAAAACCTGATTAACTTCTACTGCTTCGCTAGACAACTCGTAACATTCACTAGAAAAGACCACCTCTTCTGTATTATCACCCACAGCTGCTAAAAAACTTCCAGTATAGGAAACACACCAAACTCGCAAAGCTTCTTGATCATATTCCGCAAAATCGATAGTAGGCGAAATATCAATACTCAAGATCGTATTAGCTGTATCAGTAACCAGGAAGAGCTTGGTCTGAGTATTAGAAAGAATCGTTTTAAAGGTTAGCCTCGTATTAGGAGAACCGTCGCGGCAAATAGTAGCATTAAAACCACCACTTTGTAATTCAAAGTCTTCTGTACGTAGATTAGGGATAGTTACCGAAAGGAAATTTTGAGAGAGCTCAAAGCAACCATCACTCAGGCTCGCCATTCTGATGTCTTCGCCTGTTGGCACTAATAAGTCACCAGTGTAGGCTACACCATATATTCTGTAAGCACTTGGGTCAATGCTTGAAAAATCGATCTGATTCTCAAAGTAAGCAGATATAATAGTATTATTCCGGCCTGTAAGGATGTAGGCGTAGGGCGTGCTATTCACACCTGCTGCTTCTATGGACAATGTACTGGCATTGCTTTCACAAGCAAAAGTGGAGGTACCTCCAATAGTAAAACTCAAAACGCCACCAAGGGGAGGCTCGTTGATAATTTCTAGGGCATTGGTACTTGTATTAGAGCAGCTAGAGGCTAGCGTACTCGACATGTCCAAGGTATCTCCAACTGCTACGGTGATTTCTCCTCTGTAGGAAAACCCATAGACCAAATAGCGGCCAAAATCTAGGCCAGCAAAATCAAAACTATCCGCTTCTGGTAATGCCAAAACAGCATTATCACTATCTGTTACAACATATTGATAGGGCCGATCTGTACTCGTAGTAGCAAAATTCACCACGTTAGTACTTGTATTTTCATCAGCGCATATAGCGATAGAGGATAAGCCATCTGCAGTGGTGACCATTCCTCCTTCGGGTTCTCCAGCACTCACACGTATGAAGTTGTCTGTAAAGCCATAGCAAATACTGGCTAGTTCATCTTCATTGGCGTTCATTCCGACAGATGTCGTCAACTGACCATTATAAAACATACCATAAACACGGTAGCTTCCAGAAGGTAGCTGACTGAAATCAATTTTTCTATTACGAGTGGCGGCGATGATATTGAGGTCATCATCGGTCACTACAATTATATAAGTGGTATAAAATGGTAGTGCTCGGAATTCCAAGACACTAGTCTCCGCATCAGCGCCGCAGGCGCCTGGATTCGTAGTACCATTGCGTAGTTCAACCATGGTGTTCTTTCCACAACCTTGTGTTTGAGGTTGAGCGAACAAGGGATTAAGACTGACAAGGAGAAATAGGAGTCCAAAAAGTAGACTTCGTTTCATAAATCAAAATTGTTGATTAAACATTCCAATTAACTTAATAGCCAATTAGTAGATGGTTACATACCATGATCTAATAAGGTTATCTATCTAAGTACGGAGCTACAGGAATAATGATGTCCTTGGCTTGATTTATAATCACTTTTTTACGTGCTAAAAATTCATTATGCCAATAAAAAGCTCATGTTAATCAGGACTTTTGGGTATAATATGTGAGGTATCGTGTAATAAAATTATCGCTATCTTCGCGCTTTCTATAAATCTCGTGAATACTGGTAGGAGGAAGGTCAAAAGCACCAAAAATGGCACCTTATTTGCTGCTGCTATCAATAAAACACAAGATTTTCAAAAATCAGAAATATTGTTTGAAGGGATAGCCTAGATGTCAGTGAACGACAAGAGAGGATAATAACCTGAATTAAATTCAGATTTTAACGTTTTCTCATAGTTCAAATTTGTAATTTTAAATATGCTTATCTTTTATACCAGATTATAGCATACCATTTGAGCAGTGTAAATCATTCACTTACTCAAAGCTCTCTAATTTAATGATTCAAATATAAAAGATTCTCTAGCAAACGGGTAAAGAATGTAACTGAACGGGTTTTTTCCTTGGATGAATTGAGGATGTTATACGCTAGACTAATAATTAGGTTCGTTCTGATTAGGAAGATTTTTTTATTTTTTGGCTTAAATTAACCCAATTTCAAAAACTGATTATATTACATGCAGAGCACCGCTCCCAAAAAATCCACCTTTAGTTTATTCCTTTGGCTCTTGTTTTGGCCAATCTTTTCTCCTGTCCATCAAGCATCCGAATCTCCAGCTTTGATAGAAGGTATCAATGCTATTGATGATTTCACACCACAGGAACTCGTCGAAGATATCTTCGTCAGTGGTGCCTGTAAAAATGTTTTTAATATCACCTCCACCGGCGCTGAGGAGAGCATCGGTTTCTTCGAAAATGGTCTTGACGTAATCGGTCTCCGAGAAGGTATTGTATTGGCTACTGGAGATATTGAGAATATAGAAGGGCCCAACGATGATAATGGCCGCCGAGCCGGACGCTTTGGTCTTAAGGTGAATGATCCTGACCTCAAAAAACTGGCAGGTATTGATACCATCATGGATGCCGCTATCTTGGAGTTTGATTTTGTACCTCTCGATAGCCTAGTCACCTTTCGTTATGTTTTTGCCTCTGAGGAATATTGCGAGTACGTCGATAATGTCTTCAATGACGTCTTCGGCTTTTTTGTAGATGGGCCAGGTATCAATGGCGATTTCTCCAATAATGCTATCAACGTAGCTCTGATCCCTGAGACCAGAGATTTTGTGAGTATCAACTCTATCAACCACCTAAGGAATGAGAATTTCTTCGAGAACAATCTCAACGAAGCAGATGCCCTCTTATGTGGCCTGCCCTACACCCCTACCGAAAAACAAGCCACCATACAGTTTGATGGGTTCACTAAAGTGCTTACCGCCACACTAGATCTGATTCCCTGCGAGACTTATCACCTACGCCTAGTGGTAGCCGATGTAGGCGATGATTCCTGGGACTCCGCCGTTTTCCTTGAGGCAGAGAGTTTCAATATCGGTGGTGAACTCACGCTCAACACCAATACCAGTAACAACCAAGATACCATCCCTGAAGGTTGCGCTTTTGGAGCCTTTAGCGTCTCCAGGTTAGAAGGTGACCCCATTGATGAACCCATTTCTATTGGCATCAGGGTTTCGCCTAACAGTGGCGCAAGAGAAGGTGTTGATTTTCTCCCACTACCAGATTCCGTCACCATTCCAGCTGGGCAGGAAAGTGTGCAAGTACCTGTTGATTTGATTATTGATGATCAGATTGAGTTTCTACCAGAGAGCATCATTCTGGAGTTTGATTTTCCCTGTGCCTGTATTGCGGATACGGCAAAACTATTAATTGTAGATCCTCCTTTTATAGAGACTGAACTGCGAGACACTACCGTCTGCCTGGGTGATCGTATCCGCTTGAATGCTACCGCTACTGGTGGAGTACCAGGATACGCTTATCGTTGGTCAAATGGAAAAACAAGTAGCAACATCGACGTCAATGTAGATGCCGAGCAAACTTACTTCCTATCTATCACTGATGCCTGTGGTCGGGTGAAGGAGGAGTCTGTCACTGTAAGACCCTACGAAGTCCCTACGGCTACTATCCCCAATCTAGTTCGAAACACTTGTTTGGGAGATACCATTAGTGTACCCATTACTTTTACGGGAGTGGCCCCTTTCGAGTTTACTTATGCTTTAGATGGCAATGAGATTGAAACCTTAAGTAGGATCACTCAGAATCCCTATTTCCTCACTCTACAACAGGAGGGGCAATTGGAAATCATCTCCTATAATGATGCCACTTGTGTGGGTAGTGCCTTTGGCGCAACGGATTTACGGTATAATCGCATACAAACTCTAGCTAAAGCTGAAAACGTTACTTGTTCGGGTTTGAATGATGGAGCCATTAACCTGGAAGTTGTAGGAGGCAACCAGCCCTACACCTTCAATTGGTCCGATACTGACGAAAATATTGAAGACCGGAATAATTTACTAGCAGGACTCTACCAGCTGACCATAAGCGATGTCAACGACTGCTTTACCGTCGTAGAGACTGAAGTAAAAGAGCCCAATCCCATACGACCTATTTCATTCGAGTGTAGGGCGCTAGAAGCTGATATCCTACAGGTGAGCACTTCTGGAGGTACCCCTCCCTATTTATTTTCGGTAGACGGTGGTCAGTTTCAGGATAATTCCATTTTTGCGGGATTAGAAGGTGGGGCATCATATACCTTGACTATACAAGATGCACAAGGTTGTAGCTTAGAGCAGTCTTTCACCATGCCCGTCTTACGTCAAAATATCATTGAGCTGAGTGGTTCCGCCAAAGTCGACCTTGGAGAATCTTATACCATTCGTCCAAAATTAAACGTACCGCTTTCCTTGATTGAGACCATACGCTGGTCACCATCTGATGGACTCAGTTGCACCGATTGTTTAGAACCCGAACTTATCGCATTGGAGGACCAAATCTATACCGTAAGGATAGACGATATTTTTGGTTGTGTAGAAGGTGCTGCGATCACTATTAAAATTGATAAAAAACCAACCATTTTCATTCCATCTGCTTTCTCCCCCGATGGCAATAAAACCAATGATCTACTCAACGTCTTTGCGAACCCGAATCAGGTAAATAGTATTATCTCTCTTAAAATTTTCAGTCGCTGGGGTACTTTAATGTACCAGGATGCCAATTTTCAGCCCAATGAAGAAGACCGCGGTTGGGATGGTAAGTATAACGGTAGATCAGTTGACCCCGGACTATTTATTTATATCGCCAAATTTGAATTGGCCAATGGCACTATTTTGGACCAAGAAGGTACGGTGACAATTATGAAGTGATTTTATAGAAGATCAGTTTCCAACTAGAGAAGTTTGATGTTGGGAGTTGTCATAATAGAAAAGATCCATAAGGGAAAGAACAATCTAGCTCAAGCCTTCGACATCGAAGTATAAATTTTCGAGCTTAATCTGGATATCTATTGATTCTAGAATCATAGTGGCCTGCATTCCTTCATAAACAGTTATTCTCCAAAGGTCAGCGTTTTCTGGTCTAAAAAAGACTTCTACTTTTGCCTGAAATTGATCAATAAGGATATATTCCTTTAATGTAGGAATTTGTCGATATAAATGAAATTTATCGCTTCGGTCAAAATCTGCGGTAGATTTGGAAAGCACTTCGACAATGATCGTTGGATTCGTGATTGAATTGACATCTTCATCATCTTTTTCTACCTCTCCGCAAACCACCATAGCATCTGGATGCACATAGGAATTTTTACTACCAATATGTAATTTAATCTCACTAGACAGAGGTTTGCAATTTTGCTTTCCACCTCTAGGCAGAGCTAAACTTAGTTCTCTAAATATATTACCGCATAACAATCCATGATTATAGGTCCCTCCAGCCATAGCATAAACGAAACCATCGATATACTCGAATTTAGTTTTCGAGGATTTTTCTAGTTCGATATACGCTGCTACAGTATAATGATCTGTTTTATAAGCTTCGGACCTGCTAGACACGGTATTTTACTTTTATAGATGATTATTAAAGATAGTTTAAAGTACTCAAACTTACACGAAAGCCTGGTTTTCTTTCAGCAGCCCATTAGTGTAGAGTCAAGTTACATTTTCATCTTCTGGATGAAAATAACTCCACACCTTTTGCACGACCTTTGGGCTGACGACTTGCACAAGATCCGTTTTAGAAGCTTCTTTGATCTTTTTAACAGAGCCAAACTCAGAAAGCAGCTTTTGGGCCGTTTTATCACCGATACCAGGTATTTCCGTC
>JBELML010000090.1:10057-25659 GCA_042095835.1 Saprospiraceae bacterium | reverse complement strand
TAAATCAACCCATTTTCAATTTCGAGACGGGCTTAGCCCGCTGAGTAGTTACGTTTTAAGCTATGAAGTTCATAAATAATTGAACCTATTTGATTTATAACCGGACACTACTAGCTCTACTTGCTAATATAATCAAACTAAAAATGATACAAATACTTTCAATGAAAAGAAATGTAAAGAGACTAAGTCATTTTTTATTTCTTTTTTTATTAATCATGGCCTCCCCTTCTATCCTCTTCTCCCAATCCGAGTCTGAAAAGATTAACGAAAAACTCAAGTATTGGTATAGCCAGGATAAGTCCTTATCGGATTCAATCAGACTAGAAGCTGGTTTAAACTTGATGGAGTATTACATGCGTAACAAGCCTGATTCTCTTTTTATTATTGGCCGAGAAATCATGACCGCAGGGAGAAAGAAAGATAATTGGTTATGGGTAGCTAATGCAGAACATAAAATTGGGAAGTATTACTATAAGAAAGGGGAAATAGATTCTGCACGCCAACATTACTACAAGGGTATGAATCAAATTGAAGATAATAATCACCCCTTAAGAATAAAGTTTTTATCCCATATTGGTAGAATGTATGGTAAAGCTAATCAAATAGATAGTGCTATTTTTTATCTAGAAAATGCTGCTGATATTATTGAAGAGACTAAACCGGAGTCGTATAAATCTTACATCAGCTTGACTGTATTAGGAAACCTTGCAGTCTGCTATGAACAACAAGGTCAATATTTGGAAGCGATAAATATGTATGTAATCTTATCAGATCTTGGTACTCCATATCAAAGAATTAAATCTTTTGAAAACCTAGGACACTTACTGCTTCAATTAGGTCTAAAAGATCAAGCAAAAGCCGAATACCTTAAGAGTCTTGAAATTGCAAAAAAAAGTGAGAATAAAGTTTTAGAGTTAACTTCTATTCCAACGCTTATTAATTTATCTGAAAATTTACAAGAAGCAGAACTATATTTCCAAAAGGGTCTAGGTCTTGCGGATTCTCTGAATCTCTTAGCGCACAAGCTTAGTATTTTAATTAAGGCTATTAATGTTTATAACGAAGCCGGATGGTTAGATTCCATTCCCAGCTACATAAATCAAGGCCTAAAGCTAAGTAGTGAAATAAATGATCTGGTCAACAGATCAAATATTTTGGGAGCACAAGCTTTTTATCAGGTCAGTATTAAAGAATATGAGCGTTCACTAAAGACTCTTCGTCAAATAAAGCCTTTTTTTGAAAAAGCTAATGATAAGTTATCCCTTATAAATATATACGGACTTATGGGCCAAACATTTGAAGGCTTGGGGAAATCAGATAGTGCTTTATTTTATGTACGTAAAGCCCAAGCAATTAATAAACAAGTTAACGATCAAGACTTTAAAAATACCTTGATTAGTAATTTTTGGGAAGTAAAAACAGAACAAGAACGTAATCTCCTAAAATTAGAGAAGAAAAATGCAGAGGGAATCGCCCTATTAGCGACAACTAAAACTAAGCAGAGCTATATAATTTTAGGATTAGTTACTATATTTTTATCTCTTATTGTTTTGCTTTATTACTCCAGATACATGCAAAAGAAAAACTATACAATCATTCTGGAGCTAGAGCGATCTATGCTGCAAAAGCTTAATTCTAAGCTTCGTCGTTTTAGTGGAGTGATTACGCATGATATCCTTTCCAACCTCGACCTTATTCTTTCAGCTGGTAACTTCCTTGCAGAATCTAAACATCAACCAGCAAGCCTCACACAATATTATAATATAACCCAAGATACAAGCCGTCAACTTAAATCCTATTGCCTTGAACTCTTAGAAGAAGCACGGTCCACTATTATAGACAGAACACTAAAAGACTATATAGACCCCATGCCTATTGTACACCGTGTATTAGCACGCTTTGCCAACGAATTGCTCTTGGCTAATGTAAAGGTTGACCTTCAAGAATTAAGCCCCACAGTATTACCTAATTGCGTAGTAGAGCAAATATTCCAGAATCTCGTCTCGAACACCTTGCGCTATGGAGCTACCGCTGAAGTCCCTACTTTACTGATCAAAGAAGCAACTGGTCTGAAAGGAGGTAGTCAATGGATTATTGAAGATAATGGTCCAGGAATTCCGCTCGAAAAACAGGAACAAATATTTAGTGGGCTAAAAACAAGTAAAAACTCAAATAATGGATCTCAGGAAATTGGACTTACTCTCGTAAGGTCTTCATTAAGAGACGTAGGAGCTAATCTCTCGGTAGAGTGTCCGGATTATGGGGGGACACGTTGGGTTATTCAATTACCTTGAATTGAATAACTCTTAATGGAATACACAAAATACAATAGCCTAACAAATATTTACCTTTGAGTTAACTCTTTGATTACTCTACCCGATAGTTATGAGTAGTTTTTTGAAAAAGCGAGGAAAAGTAAGGTTTTGTGTTCACCACAAACTCAAAAAACACTTTTCCTCATGGATTTACATCCGCTAGCAAAGCTAACACAAGCTGTGCGTAATTTCAAGATAATCAAACCTCTGAAACGTCAGATGTTTTTGACTGAACTGGTTAGAGCAATGATTAAAGCTCAAAGTGTCACTTTTAGCGAATTAGCTGATAAAATGGACCGAGCTGCGCCTCCTAGTTCAATTGAACGTAGAATCCAGGATTTTTTCCAAAAGTAGACTTTGACTATGAGCAACTATTAGTTTTACTGATCTGTTTTGTACCACATGATAAGTTAGTACTTAGTATTGCGTACAGAATGGGATCGCGGTAAAAAGCAGTATAATATCTTGTGTATAATAGCAAGCATTGGTAAAATGGGGGTTCCACTTTACTTCGAGATGCTTGATAACAAAAGTGGTAATTCCAATAGTCATGATTGTATTCGAGTACTCAAGCCTATGGTCAAGACTCTAGGTCAACATCGAATCGACTACCTAGTTATGGATCGAGAATTTATTGGACATAAATGGCTGAGGTGGCTCAAGCAGCAAGGTATTCAATTTTGTGTTAGAGTGCCTAAACATCATTCCATTTTATTTGCGGATGGACAACGTGCCACGGCAGTCTAACTATTTGATAATGATGGTGTAATCTATGCTCAAGACGTTGTAGTAGATCAAGTAGTAGTGAATTTATATGTAGGTAAAGACAAAAATGGAGATTTGCTAGATCGGTTACACGTATATCTTCGTCAAGACTTTGCTTTACAATTTCTAGCTTCTCTGCTTTGGTGTACCTCTTTCTAATTTTTGACATTTGATAAGTATTGTTCGTTACAAAATAATAACTTATTGCCTTATCTTAATGTCCATTATGGTGAGGAACTCCATAGCTCTTTGGAAACAGTTAGAAGTTTAATTTGCATTACCAAATTTTCAACAAAAAAACAAGGATTCTTCTCCTATTATTCTAATTTATAAAATAAAGCAAAATGACACTTTCCTTATCTAACGCAAAAATATTGATCGTTGATGATAATCCATCCTTTATAAATTTACTAAAATTGATGCTAACTGAAATTGGGGTACATTCAGTTTATGAAGCTTATGACTTTAAGCAAGGAATGAGTCATTTCTTAGGGAAAAAACCAGATATTTGTATTATTGATATTATGCTAAAAGATGAAAATAAAAGTGGTATAGATTTAGCAACTCATATAAAAGCAAGGTCACCCAATACCCCCATTATTTTCATAAGCTCTTTTTACACTGAAGAGGTATATGAGAAACTTCGGCATTTAAAGCCTAATGCCTTTATGAATAAAGAACTATCCAAATTTAAACTAAAGAATGTTCTTGACATTAGCTTAAATAATAAAATTAGTGATACTAGTAATAGTATATCCGTTAAACATAAAAATACTATGGAACCTAATGCAAACAAAAATGAGCTTTTTTTTAAAATTGGTGATTCCTATAAAAAGATTTTAATGGCCGATATTTGCTTTTTCTTTTCTAAAGACAGAGTCACTTACGCAAGAGTCAATGCAAGAAATTACCCTATAACTGTTAAGTTAAAAGATTTAGAAGAGAAATTTAGCCCATGTTTTCAACGTATTCACAAATCCTATTTAGTGAATGTTTCATATATCGAACAAATTAACATTAAAAATCAAATTGTAATAGTCAATAATGAATCGCTTCCAATTGGGTATGCTTATCGAAAGAACTTCTTAAAGCATATAAATATTCTAAAATAAAATATTAATCCAAACACCATTTACTTTGTATCTAAGTAGTGCTCCCTCAAAAGTGAATAATGTCTTTGTGGCGTAAGCGTCCGAGCAACTACACCATTTCCGCTGGTTTCCACTCTGGGCTACGAGGGATCACTCGGATATTTAAAGTTAGCTTGACCTGGGTATTAGAGTTCATGATAAAAATGTACGAAAAAGTACCTCAAGATGTACCTACCCTAATCCTTAGGGCTACTTAACAATATACTTTCGTGAATAAAATGTTTGATTAATACCTCGTAAATACCCTTCCAATGCTTTAGCAGCTTTATCTTTGGCTGGTAATTCCGGTGATCATGTGCCACCTATTCCGGAGTATTTGTGCCACTTGAGAAATGGCTGATTTCTACGGCAAAGTTAAAAAAACTATTCTTCGGTCAATTTCCTTTTTCTTCTTAGCGATTCTCCTGTTAGATTGATTCTATGCGAAGAATGAACCAAACGGTCGAGGATGGCATCTGCAATAGTTCCTTCACCAATAAGTTGGTGCCAATTAGCCACGGGTATTTGTGAAGTGATGATCATCGATGATTGATCGTATTCGTATTCCATAATATCCATTAGAGCCTGGCGTGCATGTTGATCAAAGGGATTGTATACTTACCCCCAATTTTAAACCAGTGAAGCCGAATATTTAGTTGGAATGAAATAAGTTTTTTGGCCAAAGAAGATTTCGGCTGGCGTCTTCTTGTTTAGACTTTGATGACCACGTTCAAAATTATAAAAATTAATGTATGTTTCTGTTTCCTGGTACAATTCTTTTCCGCTAGTAGGAGCATTTAGGTACAGATATTCGTACTTGTAACTGCGCCAGAAACGCTCAATAAAGATATTGTCAATTGCTCTTCCTTTTCCATCCATACTTTGTAATATGCCATTATCTGTCATTGTGTGTACCCAAATATCTGAGGAAAATTGGCTACCCTGGTCTGTATTAAAAATTGTTGGCGTTGGGTACCAAAAAATACATTGATCAAAGACATGTTTACACCATTTAGCTGTCATTGCGTTGGAAATATCCCATGCTAAAATAAATCTAGAGTATAAATCTATGATGGCAAATAAATACATAAATCCTCTTTTCAAAGGGACGTATGTAATATCTGCTGCCCAGACTTGATTAGGCGAAGTAACTTTCAAATCCCTGAGCAAATAGGGAAACTTCGGATGATCAGGATTTGATTTACTAGTATATGGATTGGGACCTATAGCTCTGATATCCATTAGTTTATAAAGCCTCCTAACCCGTTTCTCATTAATTGGACGCAATCCAAGACCATTGAGGTAATCCGTCATTCTTGGCACGCCATAAAATGGAGTACGCTGGTATTGTTGGTCTATCAACTTCATTAAATAAAGGTTGAGCAGTGACTCTCCTTTAGGTTGATAGTACTTTTTATTGCGACTGACCTGGAGCAAAGATGCCTGTTTGCGAATGCTCAGCCCATGATCTGAATCTAACAGATCCTGACGCTTTATAACTGGCATCATAAGAGCTTTTTTTTAAGAAAATCCAGCTCCATTTGTAATTGACCAATTTTGGCATAAAGTTCTTTTACATCTACCGACTCTTCGGCTTTATTACCTTTATTGGGTTGCTTTAGATAGTGGGTCGCATTATCCAAAAATTCGGTCTTCCATTTTGATATTTGATTGGGATGTAAGTCGTATTTTTGAGATAACTCGGACAAAGTTTCCCGTTCTTGGAGTGCAGCCAGAATAACCTTTAGTTTAAAATCTGGACTAAATGTTCTACGTTTTCTTTTCATAATCAGTGACTAAGTTAAGGTTTTTACCAACTAAGACACTGGCTCGAATTTTGGGGGGAAGCATACTAAGTCCAAAGTCTTCTAAAATGAGTAGGGACGATCGTTGGATGTTTTTAATCAACTTGTGATAAGTCCCTTGCAGTTTTGCCAGCTTAATTTCATCCATCAGGCGTGTGGTAGTAAAGTAATTGGTTTTGTGAAGACATAAACAAGCTTAGCGTCCCAGTGCCTGAGCCAGATAAGATTTACCAGTTCCGGTGGCCCCGGTGATAATGATGTTCTCCTTTCGGTTTAAAAATTCCAGGCTGGCCAGGCGTTCAAAAACGTTTTTATCCAAGTTCCGGTTGGCGGTGTAGTCTATACTTTTGATATCTGCCGATGTACGGAAGGATGCTCCTTTTAGCAGATTGGTCACCTTTCTATTTTGTCGGCGCTCCCATTCCTGATCTATTAATAGGCTGGTGTATTGGTCCAGTGTGTAGTCCTGGTAGAGATGATCCTGTAGATTGGAATAATGGATTTGAGCCATGCCAAGTAGCCGCATGGACTTCATTTTTTCGACGGTTTGCTGTTGATTCATATTATAGTGTTTTTTTGAATGAAAAATTATTGATAGTAGGAAGCTCCTCTTATGTTTTTGTGCTCTTCAATATGCGAGGAGCTTGTGTCGAGGTCGGGAGGGTGCAGATCCAACTTGTGGTGAAGGATGTTTTTAATGATATGATAACCAAAGCGAGAGCTGGTCAAGCCTCTTTTGAAAGCATTGTTTAATCGGTCCGACGGGAGAGTTTTTCCTAGTGCGATGATTCCCAGGCATTGTTTGTAAGCCACCTCTGGATAATCTTTAAAGTCAATGAGTGCTTTGACATATTCCTCTACTGCCAGGCCATAAGGACGGGCCAGTTTTTGAAAAAAATCGGGACTCCAATTACGATAAAATTGATGGGTACTGCTCAGATGATCTTTGATCGTTGTGTAGCGCCCTGGACGGAAATTTCTTTTGTGAGAAGCGATTCGCTCTTTGTTGTAATGAATGTAGATACTATGCCTGTTATAGCTCACTTCCACGCGCTTTGAGATGAAGCGATAAGGAACACTGTAGTAGTTCTTATCCTCAGAAAGGAAGATGTATCCCATTTTTTGAACAGTGGCTCTTTTGTAGGTTTTAACCTCGTAGTTCTCTGCCGGCAGAGCGGATAAATGTGCTTATTCTATCATCAGGAATTGCTGTCGTCTGGAGACTCCAAGGTGCGTCAGCAAATAATCATTATAAGCGGTGAGTAATTTGGCAATTTCTGAATTTAAATCAACCAAAGAAAAAAAAGTCATTTTACTGAGTGGATAAAAGATTCGCTGATAAACGAGCTTGACTGCCCCTTCTACCAGCGCTTTATCCTGTGGCGAATAAGTTCTGGTGGGATTAATCGCACAAGTATAATGTAGCGCAAAATCCTTGAAGGTCTTATTTAACAGCGGTTCATATTTGCTCCCTTTGCTTACTGCTGATTTTAGATTATCCGGCACAATAGCCTGAGGGACACCTCCGAAATAACGAAGGCAATCATTCATCACCGATATGAAATCTTCCTGCTTTTGAGACGTACAGGCTTGTGCGAAAGTGTAGCCACTACAGGGCAAAATGGCCACAAATACTTCTACTTCCACCACTTCGCCTGTTTCTTTTTCGATGTAGCAGAGTTTCTTGCCGGTGTAATCCACATACACCTTCTCGCCTGCCTTATGATCCAGTTTTCCACTTGCTTTGACCTGTTTCATCCAACGGTTGAAGTGTTCACAGAATTGAGTATAGCTATAACCTCCAGAATTTTTCTCTAGGTAGTCTTTCCATAATACCTGACGGGTACACCCTGGTTGCTTTAGTTCTTTTCGGAAGTACTCAAAGTGGGAGCTTAAAACTTCGTGCCTAGATTTGTCTGTGTTTCCAGGACTTGGAAAAAGTGCTGATAGTTCCTGATCTGACAAGTTCAATAAGTTGGCAAAAGGCTTATCACAGGCCACTAGTAAACGGACGTATTGGTTGACCGAATTACGATGTAAACCGGTCAGGCCAGCAATTTTTCGATTACTAAAGCCCTTGATCTTTAATTGTAAAATCTGACGGATATCCATGATTCCTATTCGTTTTGCTGCCATGACCTTTTCCCTTTTTCAGGCTAAGGTCAAGAATAGAAATCAGCTCACTGCTCTGGTTTGGCACATCTTGCTCCGGATTATCGACCCCAAGGGCATAACCGATCTGAGTGAAGTGGTCCGTCAATCTCAATGTACGGCGGGCATAAGGTTTCAATTTTTCGCCTAATCGTTCTGTAAATATTTTCCGGCTACAAACTTCATTCTTACAGTAATATTTGTTGACACATAGATTTACCTTAACAGGAATACCAGCCCATGGTAGGTCTAGAAACCTACGTATGTATTTACTATGTCTGCTGCGGCTTATATTCCCGCAATCTGGGCAAATACCTTGGGGGCTAATTGTTATTAGCTGCAGCAAAAAGTGATCTTCCTGATGATCCATGGTCTGAAGCCGAACCAAATTCGAGATCTAGGGGTATCATCCTATGAAAGTACCCAACTGATTATTATTAACTCTCTACTTTCCACCAAAAGTGGGGAAGAACCATGATCACCGGAATTACTACCCGAAAGGCCTTTGCCGGCTTTCAACTTCTTAATCGCTTCGAATTTAAAAGCTTCGAAATCAAATTTTCCCTCTTTCATGTCATTAAGTTAAGTCAATTTATTGACACACTTTTTGCAACGCTCTCGCTCCAATTTTGGGAGAAGCATATAAAATCTACTGCTCCAATTATAACTGTTTTTTTTATTAATAATTAAAATTGATTATAGATAAAATTTAATTTTTTTGTGTCAAGCATTGTTAATAAGTGTATAAACACTTTTTTATTGCTTATGATTTTTTTTGCGGTTTTTTTTTAAAAAAAAACCGTTCACCTGACTGTAAAATAGTGTTTGTGTGATTTTTAATGGCTTATGTAGATATATAGAGTTGATTTGTACTTTATGAGATATAGTTTTGTTATCAAGATAAAGCTTTAGTGAAAATTATTACAATTTATAGTCATTACACAGACAGAAGTAGTTTCCCCTTTTTTCTAATTAAATCTGATTTAGTAAAACTTATAACGGCCATACTTGCTTTCAACATATTCTTAGAGATATTCTGATCTCTATAATTGATTGATTGAGTTTGGTGATTAAAAATTTGATTTTTAAAATTAAATTATCAGAATAATGCTTGATCAAAATACCTTATTGAAACGGTTAAATTTTGGAATTAAAGGAAAGACAACTCTCTTTTTTCCATTTTTGAAAAATATAGTAAAAGCCTTTTCCCAGATTCGCTTGCCAGTTACAATTCTACTGTGGGGTTTATTTCAAATAGTACCTAGTATTGGACAGCAAAATCAAGCCAGAAACACTATAGTTACTATTCCAGCAGGCTCTTGGATTATAGATATGGGAGTAAATCCTCAAACGCAGAATAATGCATTAAAACCCTACGGGTTAGTCTATGAACTTTTAAGCAATCAAATTCCTGTCATTTGGAGTATTAAGCCAGGTAAAGGTAGAGGAGAGGCTGATTTTGTTGGGCCAACTGGAAAAATGAAGGGAGGCCCTTTTATTATATCTTCTGAGTTTGCTGCAAAAGCTGCTCCTATTATCAATCAACCCAAATGGGCCGGTATAGTAAAAACCCAGCTTGATTGGGCAAGAGGAAATATTCCTGTTTATGCAACCCTACGTGCCCAACCTAGGTGGTCTATAAATGGGAAAAGTGACAAGAAAGCATTAGATTATTTTGAATGGGCAGACATTCCAGATACGGCTTATGAGGATGACATAGACCCTGCTAATCTCAATGAGTGTATTGATATATTTATCGTGCCACATGATAATATACAAAGTAATTTCATTACTTCCACCTCAATCTGGAATGCGCCTCCCTCTAGAGGTTTTATATGGTTTGGCTGTGAATCAGGAGGTACACCAGGGGATTGGTTGTCAACTGGCTCCACTCCTTTTGAACCTGATGGTTATAAAAAGGGGAGTAATCAATTTATTGAACAGTTCAATGATGAGCCTCCTATGCAGTTCTTAGGTGTGGATGTAGAAGATGCAGGTCTTGACGGAGGATCCATAGAAGTCTATAGGGCAAATTGGAGGCCCCAAACGAGGAAATTAGTGGTTTCAAACTCAAATTCTAATGATGTAACATTGGCCTATGGACCTGGAAAGGGCGATTTTAATAATGGCTGGGTGATGGTATCTGGTGGAGATAATTATCAAGATGGAACGGATAGTTATGACATTGCGGCGATACGTGCCATGTTCAATTTTTCTTTATTTTCTATAGTAGAGAAAGGCATCAATGTCAGTCTCACTGGTGTGAATGTCAACACAGAGATCATAGCGGGAACGGCCTTATCATTAAGTGTTGATACAGATCCCATAAGTGTCAGTACAGATAATAATACGACCATTGCTTGGACTAATACTTGTGGTGGTACATTTAGTCCGGACGCAAGATCTCGTAATGTAAACTTTACCTTACCAAGTCCTACGACAGAGACCGCTTGTAATATAGCAGTAGAGATTACCGACGCCTGTGGTCGTAAGGCTTTTGCTTCACAGACTCTTAACGTAAATACTTGTCAATTGGCGATTACTGCTGAACCTTTTCCATTGGCTTGTTTTAACGAAAGCAATGGTACTATAAATTTAGTTCCTACTGGAGAAAGTGGGCCTTATACCTATAATTGGACCCGTGCAGATGGAGGTTCTGGTTCTGGTAGCGGGGTTAATATAGCCAATCTATCTGCGGGTACCTATGACATAACACTCACTAATGCTGACTGTTCAGCCGAAGTTTCCGGAGTGTTGCTCAATGAAGTCAATGAAATTATTATCACACCCACTGTGACTCCTGCTTCATGTGGTTTAAATAATGGGGCAATTCGCGTCTCTGCTACGGGAGGTGGCAATTCGCGGCGTTTTAAGTGGAGTACAGGAGCTACTACAAGAACAATTTCTGGATTAGCTGCCGGTACTTATTCTGTCACAGTTACAGGTAATACTGATAACAGTTGCGAGGCAGAGCTTTCTATAAATGTAGGTAATAGTAACGCACATTCTATAACAATAAATACCCTTACAGATGTCGCTTGTTTTGGTGGAGCTACAGGTGCACTTGATATCTCTGTCTCTGGAGGTAGCGGAAACTACAGCTATTCCTGGAATGATGGTAGTACTATGCAAGACCGAACGAATTTAGCCGCGGGTACCTATACCGTTATGGTAACAGATGACAACAACGATTGTACGGTTTCCCAAAGTTTTACCATTCACCAACCAGCTGCCGAATTGATTGTATCTTCTACTCCTACAAACCCTGGAGGCTGTGGCTCAGTCAATGGAGGGACGATTGCCTTATCTGTTTCAGGGGGTACACCTTCTTATACTTATGATTGGGCGGACCTTTCCGGTACGAATAATATTCAAAATAGATCCAATCTTAGCGCGGGTACCTATATGGTCACCGTTACAGATGCTAATGACTGTGAAGAAGCACACACGGTAGTCCTTACTGTAACCGGATCAGGTATTACGGTCAGCTCTTCAGCAATGCCCATCTCCTGTAATGGCTCTACAGATGGTAAAATTTTCCTCACGGTTTCAGGTGGAAGTGGAATGTATACCTATAATTGGGCGGATCTTTCTGGTACAGATAACATTAAGGATAGATCAGGACTTAGTGCAGCTACTTATTCTGTCACAGTTACAGATAATAATGATAATAGTTGTACAGCCATGACCTCGGAGGTTATAAGCGAACCTGCCGGGATAAGTATTGTGAGTCAAACCTCAGCGTCTTGCTTTGGTCAAGGTACAGGATCTATAGACCTAACTGCCTCTGGTGGTAGCGGGAATTATAGCTATTCCTGGAATGATGGCAATGCTATGGAAGACCGAGTGAATTTAGCTGCGGGCACCTATACGGTTACCGTAACGGACAACAACAATGGTTGTGATGCTGAAGATACCTTTACTATCACCCAATCTAACTCTCCAATAAGCCTAACTTTTAATTCCACACCTCCTACTGGATGTGGTATAAATAGCAGTAATGGGAGCATTACCTTGTCTGTTTCGGGAGGTACCTCTTCTTATAACTATGACTGGGCTGATCTCTCTGGTACGAATAATCCAAGAGATAGAAATGGGCTTAGTGGTGGTACCTATAGGGTTACGGTTACGGATGCTAATAATTGTGAGGTAGAACAGGCCATTGTACTTTCTGACGGTTCACCCGCGGTCACTGTTACAGCTATGGCACAGTCCATTTCTTGTAATGGTGCTTCAGATGGGATCATTACTATTCAGACTTCAGGGGGAAGTGGAGGTTTGACCTACAATTGGGGAGACATTCCGGGTACGGACAATATTGACAATAGATCTAACTTAGCGGCAGGTACCTATTTCCTTACGGTCACGGATCAGAATGGTTGTGATGATGCAACTATGGCAACAGTTAATGAACCGGATGGAATCGGAATTACTTCTACGCCTACTCCCGTTGACTGCTTTGGTACTGCTACTGGTGGAATAACGCTTGCTATTTCTGGAGGTATGGGGTCTTACACTTATTTATGGAATGATGGAGCGACTACGAGAGATCGCACTGCTATTAAAGCAGGAATTTATAGTGTTAAAGTGACAGATGCTAATAACTGTATGGAAGAAGTAACAGGAATTATTGTTGCTGAACCTACCGCTGCTTTGAGCTTATCTGATTCAAAGACGGATATAAGCTGTTTTGGTGATAATAACGGTTCTATCACCATAACTCCTTCTGGTGGCACAAGTCCCTACGAATATGACTGGTCTGGAAACCCAAGCGGAGATGGTTCTCCTGGTATATCAGCCTTGGCACCTGGTACTTATGCGGTTACAGTCACGGATGATCGAAACTGCGAACAAGTCCTTTTGCAAACTATTACTCAGCCAACACAGATAAATGTGATGCTAACACCTAGCCATCCTACTTGTCCTCCGGATGCAGATGCTTTTAACAGCGACGGGGCAATTAGTTTATCCGCTACAGGGGGAGCAGGCTCCTACACTTATGCATGGACGACTATTGATGGTGCTGGACTCGATCCAACTGCAAAAGATCAAACTAGCTTAACTGCCGGCACTTACAGTGTGGTTGTCACCGATGGAGACAACTGTACTTCTGCTCCAGTTAATATCAAGCTCGTTAACCAAAATGATAATCCTGTTCAACCTACAGTAATCATCAAAAACTAATAGACACCTAAGTACAGGATAAAACTTTTTGCAAAGGCTATCCCGCGCCTTTTATTCCTAAAGGAAGCCTACCCGCGGGTGGATTCCCTTTAGGGACAGGGCTGAGCAAAGCAAAAAAGTTGCGTTTTTCAACTTTTGTCCTGTACTTAAAATAGACACCTCTAAGAAAATAAATAAAATGAAAGATAATAGACAAAATATGAGATTGGATAACTATATCTATTTTAGTAAAAATCAAGCGGTATTTTATTGTATTAAAATGCTCTCTTTTCTTTTGGTGTTTTTTGCAGGAGCTTTTAATGCCAATGGTCAAGCTGTAGGAGATCGGATCGTAGTAGATAACAATAATGGGGGGATAGTGGTCGGCCCGGGTAGTATAAACTCAGGGCAGTTGAGGCTATGGCTGAGAGCAGACTGGGGAACCTCCACTTCCACCAATGGAGGAACGGTTAGCTCCTGGCAAGATGCCTCTGCACTGAGTAATAACGCGACAGCTGCTGGTAATCCTCTGTATAGTGTATCTGATTTTAACTACAACCCTCAAGTTCAATTCGATGGTAATTTAGATCATTTCGCTGGGAATGCAGACATTACTTCCAACGTTGCTTCTTTTGTAGTAGCCCGCCTAAATACTGGTTCGGCAAATGGAGCTGGAGTATTATCCATTTTTGATACAGATCAGGGAGCTAATGGGGATGGAAATACTCCCTATTCTGCCGGTTTGATGGTGAGGCAGGCATCTAACAATACACTTATCTCTAGGTTCAATAGTGTCACTAACCCTTTTCCAGGGTCACTTGGTAATATATTTGGTAGCGGAGAAAGATTATTAGGAGCAACTTATAGCAATACTGGTGGTTTTTTTTTATTTGAGAATGGAGTAGACCCTGACGGTGCTGGAACAGCAGTTCCAGGAGCAAATCTGGACACTGAGGGGTATTATGTAGGAGCTCGTCGGGTCTCAAGTAGTCACGGTTCTTACATTAATGGGGCGATTGCGGAGGTAATCCTATATGATGCCCAAATTGGTAATAATGATAGACGGCAGATTGAGAGCTACTTGGCCATCAAGTATGGTATCACTCTGAATACAGGCAATGCTCAAAATGGGCAGTATTTATCTGCTAACGAAGATGTCATCTGGGAGGGAATTAGTACCGGTTATCACAATCGGGTTATTGGCCTGGGTAGAGATGATGCAACAGCCCTTCATCAGAAGCAATCTGCAGCAACGGATGGAAGTGCCAGGATATTTCTCAATAACGAACTAGCTGCTAACAATGCCTCAAATAGCAAATCTTTTGGTTCTAACTCTACTGGTGCCTATATTATTATGGGGGATAACAATGGATCACAAGGAATCCAGACCTCTGAGAAGCCAAGTACGGTAGATAGACGTTTAACAAGAGAATGGAGAATCAATCGATATAGTAATACAAAATACTTTAGTGTTGATCTTCAGTCTACTTATGCTTTTGATCTAAATAAGTTGGTCTTGTTGGTAGATACGGATGGTAATTTTTCGAATGCACAAGTTTATTCAGCTGGACATAATGATGGAATTGGGAGTAATTTTCCATTAGAATTCGAGCAACTTGGAGGTGGGCGTATTCGTGTAAAGTTTTTACAAAAAGACTTTATGCCTGTAGCCACCGAAGGAGCGGGAGTTGTAACCCGCTATATCACACTGGGAGAGGTGGATCCAACTACTCCAGTTAATGGGAGTGTTAGCGGCGGTGATGTATCTTGTTTTGGAGGCAATGATGGTACCGTTACAATCTCTAACCCAAGTGGTGGTGGTGGTACCTATCAATACCGCCTGAATAATGGATCCTGGCAAAGTTCTGGGACCTTCTCAAATTTGTCAGCAGGAACCTACACTGCCTATATCCGAGATGCTGCTGATACGGGTAACGAAACCAGCCTTGGTAATGTAACCGTTGGTACAAACGCCCAACTCAATGCTTCTGTTTCTAGGACAAATATTACTTGTAATGGGAGTAATGATGGGACTATTGTGATTTCTAGTCCAAGCGGAGGTAGTGGTTCTTATCAATACAGATTAGGAAACGGGGCTTGGCAAAATAGCGGCACGTTTTTAAATTTATCAGCTGCTACATATAGTGTACAAATCCGGGATGCAGGCAATACATCCTGTACCAGGACTTTGGGCAACCAAACGATCACTCAGCCTAATCAACTCAATGCTTCTGTTTCTAGGACAAATATTACTTGTAATGGGAGTAATGATG
>JBELML010000090.1:2443-9957 GCA_042095835.1 Saprospiraceae bacterium | reverse complement strand
TGCAGGCAATACATCCTGTACCAGGACTTTGGGCAACCAAACGATCACTCAGCCTGGTGTTTTAGGAGGTACGGTTTCCAGTCAAGATCTCTCTTGTGTTGGGGGTAGTGATGGTACTATAACCATTACACCTAGCGGCGGTAGTGGTAGCTATCAGTACCGACTCAATAGCGGCTCCTGGCAGAATGGTAGCGGCACTAGTGCTTATACGTTTAATAATTTATCATCCGGTGTTTATGCCGTAAGTATGCGGGATGCTAATGCTACTTCTTGTGCGACCTCACTTCCCAACCAAACGATTGATGACGGAGATCTACTTATTGCCACTATTTTTACAAAGAATGTATCTTGTAATAGTACCAATGATGGAGAGCTTACCGTAAGTAATCCAAGTGGGGGTACAGGGCCCTATCAGTATAGAATAAATAATGGCACCTTTCAGAGTATCAGTACCTTCACCAATTTAACTGAGGGCACCTATATAGTAGATATTCAAGACACTTCTACTGGCTGTATTACTACCCTTAGTACCGAAACGATTGGGAAAGAAGGCGTGACCTTTACCCCTGTGGTTACCCAACCGCTTTGTTTTAGTTTTGGAGGAATTGCATTGAATGTTTCAGGAGGTACTGCACCTTATACTTATGATTGGGCTGATATACCTGGCGAAGACAATCCAAAGGATAGATCAGGTTTGGTAGCGGGTACTTATGAGGTGACAGTTACGGATCTAATGGGGTGTATGATATCTTCGGGGGCAATTGTACTTGATGATCCGGGGGTTTGTCCAGCTTGCAATATTTGTGAGGATGAAACGACCAGTACATTATATGTAAACCCCGATCCATCGGTGGTTACTTATGATTGGACCGCACCAGCGGGGGCTATAATCGTTTCAGGTCAAGGGACTCCGGAAATTACGGTTGATTGGACAGGGGTTGCGCCAGGCACCTATTCCGTATGCTTAGTTGCACTCAATACTTGTGGAACTTCGGCTCAAACTTGCCAAGAAGTTAATATTTTTGCACTACCCGATCCTATGGCCACGGCAGGTCCTGCTTGTGATGGACAAGCCATTAATCTTTACGCAACTGGAGGGGAAACTTATTCTTGGTCTGGCCCCAATGGTTTTAGCTCTTCTGTAGCTAACCCCGTAATTGAGAATGCTAATGCAGCAACCCATGATGGTACTTACACCGTTACGGTAACCAATGCCGCAGGTTGTTCTGCAAATTCTTCAGTGACGATTTCCGTTAATCCACAACCAGTACTCATGACTACTGTCACTCCTAGTGATTGTGGATTATCTAACGGAGCAATTAATCTAACTATTAGTGGAGGGACAAGTCCTTTTGATCCTATCCTATGGAGTAATGGAGCGACATCCGAAGATCTAACAGAAATATCTGCAGGGTCTTACCAGGTGACTGTTACAGATGCGGAAGGTTGTATAGCAACTACTGTGGCAGATGTAAGTGAGACTGGAGCTCCGGTAATAAGCTTAAATAATCAATTAAATGTATCCTGTTTTGGGGAGATGGATGGTGCTGTTGATATTAGTATCACGGGTGCTATATTGGGTGTTTCCTGGTCTAATGGAGCTACTACAGAAGATATATCTTCGCTTTCGGCAGGTACTTATTCCGTAACAGTAACGGGTACAGGCGGTACTTGTGCAGCTGTACAGTCGTTCGTTATTTCAGAACCTGAATCTATCTTAATTGATTATACAAAAGGGGATGTAACTTGTTTCGGTAATGCTGATGGTACCATAACATTAAATGTGTCAGGTGGTACAGTTGGTGCTGGTTATAGCTATAGCTGGACAAGAAATGGTACGCCTATTGCGGAGACTACAGCCACCTTGTCTAGCCTTAGTGGTGGAGTATATGCGGTGACGGTTACCGATGGAATGAGCTGTACGGCTGAAACAATGATTACCATTGATGAAGCAAGCGCAGCTTTGAACGCAATGGCAACTCCAGATCCCATTAGTTGTAATGGGGAAACGGATGGTCAAATTATTTTAGATGTTAGTGGAGGTTCAGGTTCTTACACTTATTCATGGACTGGTCCTGGAGGTTTTTCTTCGGCTACAAGAAATATAAATAACCTGGCATCAGGATTGTATAGTGTGACCATAACCGATCAAGAGTCACCTACTTGTGAATTCCCAATTGCAAATATTGAGATCGTAGAGCCGGCATTACTAGTAGTGAGTTCTGCAATAGCTACTGGTGTCAATTGCTTTGAAGATATTTCGGGGAGCATTGATGCAACCATTACTGGAGGTACAGGTGCTTATACCTATTTCTGGGATAATGGATCGACCGTTGAAGACCCCACTATGCTAGCTGCTGGAACTTATAATTTGACAGTGACTGATGCAAATGGGTGCGAAGCCTATGGCAGCGCTACGGTCAGTGGTCCCATTGCAGAACTTTCCTCAATGGCAGTTCCAACAGACCCACTCTGTTTTGGCATATCCACAGGTAGTATAAACCTTGCAGTAATGGGTGGAACTGCGGGGTACAATTATAATTGGTCTAATGGAGCAAATAGTGCAAATCTTACTAATATTCCTGCCGGTAAATATATTGTTACGATAACGGATGCCAATTTATGTGAGACCATAGATTCGGCAACAGTTCGGCAACCTTCAGCAATAGATATTGAAGGAATACCTAGTCCATTAGATTGCTTTGGTGATCTGGATGGGGCTATTACTTTGACTGTAACAGGTGGTACAGCGACTTCTGGCTATAGTTATAATTGGTCAGATGGTTCCAATCTTATGGATAGAATTGGATTAGCCGCTGGAGAATATACCGTTACAGTAACAGATGATAACTCCTGTGAAGAAGAAGAAACTTTTACCATCACATCACCAGATGAGCTGATGGTAACACCGAGTACAGAAGATGTTTCCTGTTTTGGAGAAAGTACAGGGCGTATTAATCTTTTGGTAGAAGGAGGAGCACCTTCTTATACTTATCTCTGGTCGAATGGAGAGACTACTCCTAATTTATCAGAACTCATGGCTGGCACTTATTCTGTAACTGTGACGGATGCTAATCTGTGTGAGAAAGAGGTGTTAAATATTATGATCAATGAGCCTACGGAGTTGACTGCAACCTTGTCATCCAAGAATGATGTACTTTGTTTTGGAGCATCAACGGGTAGTATTAACGTCTCTGTGGGAGGTGGTACCGTGAATACTGACTATTCTTATAGTTGGTCCAATGGGGCAACTACCGCGAATATTTCCGGCCTTTCAGCTGGAGATTATAGCCTTACGGTGACAGATGATAACCTTTGTGAGGATATCATTACGGTAAGTGTTATGCAACCTGCCCTTGCAATTAGTATCGATCAATCTGTGACTTCAGTGCTATGCTTCGGTGGAAATACCGGTGCTATTGATCTGACGGTTACGGGTGGGACTGTTGCCTCTGACTATGACTATTCCTGGACCAAAGATGGAAATCCATTTGGAGGGAACACCCAAGATTTATCCGGTCTCGAAGCAGGTGTATATGCTGTTACAGTGACCGATGACAATAATTGTACCGAAGAAAAATCTTTTACTATTACGGAACCTTCTGCTGATCTATCCCTTTCGATGGTGGAAACAGATGCTTTCTGCTTTGGAGCTAATAATGGGAGTATTGTTTTGACGGTAACAGGAGGAACGCTTCCCTATACCGATTTTGATTGGTCTAATGGTGCTACTACTCAAAATATCGAAGACTTGGCACCTGGCACCTATACCGTAACTGTAACCGATGCTAATGGTTGTGAAGCAGAGTTTACATCGATGATGATCAATGAGCCTACGGAGTTGACTGCAACCTTGTCATCCAAGAATGATGTACTTTGTTTTGGAGCATCAACGGGTAGTATTAACGTCTCTGTGGGAGGTGGTACCGTGAATACTGACTATTCTTATAGTTGGTCCAATGGGGCAACTACCGCGAATATTTCCGGCCTTTCAGCTGGAGATTATAGCCTTACGGTGACAGATGATAACCTTTGTGAGGATATCATTACGGTAAGTGTTATGCAACCTGCCCTTGCAATTAGTATCGATCAATCTGTGACTTCAGTGCTATGCTTCGGTGGAAATACCGGTGCTATTGATCTGACGGTTACGGGTGGGACTGTTGCCTCTGACTATGACTATTCCTGGACCAAAGATGGAAATCCATTTGGAGGGAACACCCAAGATTTATCCGGTCTCGAAGCAGGTGTATATGCTGTTACAGTGACCGATGACAATAACTGTGAAACAGAAAAAATGTTTGCGGTAACGGAACCCTCCTCTACCTTATCTCTTTCGATGATGGAGGAGGACGTTTCTTGCTTTGGAGCCGATGATGGTAGTATCGTTTTAATGGTCACTGGAGGAACAGCTCCCTATTCCGGTTTCGTCTGGTCTAATGGAGCTACTACTCAAAATATTGAAGGCTTAGCACCTGGCACTTACACGGTAACCGTAACGGATGCCAATGGATGTGAAGCAGAATTGGCATCGGTGATGATCAATGAACCTGCTGTATTGACAGCAACGGCTAATTTGGTACAGAATATTGCTTGTAAAGACGCCGATAATGGTAGCGTAACAGTTACTCCATTGGGGGGTAATGGATCCTATACTTATTTATGGTCTAATGGAGCGGATGTACAAACACCTACTAATCTAGGCCCAGGAGATTATTCGGTAACTGTATATGATGCTAGAGGTTGTGAGGCAGAGGCTGGACCGGTTACGGTTACGGAACCTGACACGATGTTAACAATTACAGTTAATAATATTAGACCTATATCCGCTTGTGGAGGTAATACAGGAGCGATAGATATAGGTATACTAAGTGGAGGAAGAGCACCCTATTCATATAGCTGGTCTGGTCCTACAGTGATTGGTAATATCCAAGACCCTAGTGGCCTATCACAGGGTACTTATGTCGTAACGGTTACAGACGCTTTGGGTTGTATGGCAACTCTAAGTGGAATAATAGTAAATATGGCAGATCCTTTATCTGTAACCATCTCATCATCTGATCCTTCTTGTAACGGTGGTGACGGATATTTAGAAGCTGTGATTTCCGGAGGAGTAGGTCCATTTAGTTATTCTTGGTCTCCAGGAGGAGAAACTACAGGAAGTATAATTGGCCAAAATGCAGGAACTTATACTGTACAGGTTACAGATGTGGACGGCTGTATGGCAATTTCTGCAGCTGTTAACTTGGTAGACCCAACTAACTGTAATCCACCAGATGCGGTAGATGATAATTATTCTACTTTGATTAATACACCTGTATCAGGTTCTGTTAGTATTAATGATTCAGATCCATTCTACAGCTCTATAGATGATTTTATTTTTGAGAGACTGACAAATATAGATCCTTCCTCTGTAGGTAGTATTATTTTCGATGGGGATACAGGTGATTTTACCTTTACGCCAGCGACAAATTTCACAGGCCTGGTATCTATTGATTATGAGGTATGTAATCCACTTGGGTTATGTGACCAGGCTACCTTGACAATTTTAGTGAATTCAACTTTAGCAGTAAATGATATCAATCAGACGCCTATAAATACAACAGTAATGGGTAATCTACTAAACAATGATATAGATTCGGAAGGTGAAAATCAAACTGTGGTTAGTGCCCTTGTAGATACAGATGGTGATGGACAAGTAGATGAAAGTCTAACCTTAGGTGCTACTACTAGTGTTTTTGGTGAGGATTTAGATAATAATATAGTACCTGCAGGACAAATTGCCTTGGGCAGTGATGGGGTTTATACTTATGTACCAACCACTGGCTTCACAGGAGATCTTTTATTAGCATATTCTATTACCGATGATAATGCCAGTAGTCCTGCTACGGATGACGCTACGCTACGTATTAATGTTATTCCAGATTCTAATCCAGGAGAGAATGAACCGCCAGTAGCTAATGATGATAATAATATTACGAAGCGTGATATTATAGTGTCAGGTAATGTCATGACGAACGATACCGATCCAGATGGCGATGTTATTACGGTGACTGCTGCTTTGGTAGATGTAGACGGTGATGGGCAGGTAGATGAAAGTCTAAATTTAGGTAGTGCTACTACTGTTTATGGTACAAACTTAGGTGGAACTATTGTAGTAGCAGGTATTTTTACCCTGAATAGTGATGGAACATATAGCTTCGATCCTAATATTGACTTCTTGGGTGACGTGATATTGGATTATACTATCAGTGATCCAGCTGGATTGATGGACGATGCGAGATTGCGCATTATCGTAAGAGAAGATGGACCTAATGTGACCTATGCCAATGATGATGCAAACCTAAGTATTCAAAATGTTAATCAAATAGGTAATGTATTAGATAATGATTCTGACCCAGAAGGTGATACGCAGACGGTAACGGGTGCCACAACTAGTGACAACAGCTCAATTACAGTAGGCGTAGCTGCTATTTTACCAAGTGGAGGGACACTTACCTTGAATACAGATGGAAGCTACACTTATACACCAGCCACTGGTTATGTAGGTACCGAGGTAGTGGTTTATGCGATTACAGATGATGGTAGCCCAGTAGCTACAGATGAGGCCACCTTATACTTGACAAATCTTCCTCAAAATGCAAATACGACTTACGCGAAAAATGATGTCAATCAGACTCCGATCAATGTACCGGTGAGTGGTGATGTATCAACGAATGATTTCGATCCACAAGGAGATAATCAAATGTTAACAGCTGCTTTAGCTGATACGGATGGAGATGGAGTAGTTAATGATAATTTAAGCATTGCTACTTCGACGACAGTTTACGGAACAGATAAGACTGGTGCGGTAGTGGATGCTGGTATGCTGACGCTAAACGCAAATGGTACTTATACCTATACACCAGCTACTGATTTCGTTGGAGAATTGCCATTTGCCTATACTGTGACGGATGATGATAGTACAAGTCCAGCTACAGATAATGCGACAGTAGAAATAAAAGTGATTGATCCTGACACTCCAACTAATGACCCACCGGTTGCCATCAATGATGTCAATACAACAAAGCGTGATGTGACGGTAGGCGGTAATGTATTACCGAATGACTGGGATCCAGATGGAGATGCAATTACAGTTACTGCTTCCTCAGCGGACACTGATGGTAATGGTCAGGTTGATAATACTGTAATGATTGGTACGCCTAGTACAGTCTATGGTACAGACCTGAACGGATCTATTGTGGTGGCAGGAATACTGACGCTGAATAGTGATGGGGCCTATAACTTTGATCCAGTTTCTGACTTTGTGGGAGAAGTAGCAATAGATTACACGATTAGTGATCCATCAGGCCTAACGGATGAGGCTACTTTGACTATTACGGTTACCGGAGATTTGGTGCCAAATGTGACGTATGCTAATGATGATGCCAATGGAGGGATACTGGATGAAGTATTGACTGGTAATGTATTAGATAATGATTCTGACCCAGAAGGTGATACGCAGACGGTAACGG
>JBELML010000090.1:0-2343 GCA_042095835.1 Saprospiraceae bacterium | reverse complement strand
ATTACAGATGATGGTAGCCCAGTAGCTACAGATGAGGCCACCTTATACTTGACAACCATAGGTATAGGATGTATTATAATTGATGCCCATTTATATCTGGAAGGAAGTTTAATTGAGCCACAAACAGGTCAATACCTTACAGAGATGCGTACGGATCTTAATGATGCTAGATTATTACCTGGCCAGTTTGTTGAGAATTCTTTTGGAGAGAATCTTTATTCTCCTGTATTAGGTGTCAATAATGAAGCGTATAGTGGTGGACCGTGGAGGTACAGTGGAGCTGCAGGAAATGCTTATGATTCTCAAGGGATGACTGCAAATGTAGCTGCCAATTATCCTGCTGGAGTAGTTGATTGGGTTTTGGTCTCTTTAAGATCTGATCCTGAAAATGGCGGAGAGGTATTGTGCCAGAGGCCAGCCTTATTATTTAATGATGGTCATATAGAGTTTGTGGCTGATTCAGATTGCTGTGATTTAGATCCATCTCAAACTTACTACTTGGTGATTGAGCACAGAAATCACTTGGTGATCATGTCCCATACCGCACTACCTATTGTGAATGGCGTATTGACTTACGACTTCAGAAATAAGCAGTCTTATATACTTGACCCCTTAAATTCTGGAGGGTTCTTTGGACAGATAGAAATTACACCTGGAGTGTACGCTATGTATGCTGGAAATGGAGAACAAGAGCTATCTAATGGAGATGATCAAGATACAGATATTAATGCATCTGACTCTGCAAAATTACGGAATGGAAGCCCAGCTAGTCGTAGCTATAAACTAGTGGATTATAATATGGATGGTGATGTTAGTGCTTTAGATTTATTCCTATGGCGCAAGAATGCTCCAAAGGTAACAAGTGTTAAACGTCAATAATTAATTCGTTGATAATGATGAGTCTAAATGGTTGGCTAACTATTTAGACTCATCACTTGTGGCTAATAGTAAATCATTTAAATTTTATTAAATATTAAATATTCATGAAGAAAATTCTAACATTTATTCTGTTATTTTGTTGTTCGCTTAGTGGTATTCAAGCGCAGAACAGAATACTTGAATGGAGCATAGGTGATGTAACGGTTACCTGTGGCCAAACAACTCAAATTTGTTACCAAGTTCAAGTAGCTATTGATGATGACACCAATAGTCCAGAACTTGCAACAAGTACTTTCCGCTTTTTTTATGATGCAGGTCTACTCGAAAACCTTAGTATCAATAATGTACAGAGCAATTATTCCGTAAGTGGTTTAACATTGGGGAATGATGTTTATGGTGGAGTATTTGGATTTTCAGGTGGTAACGGTGGCGTTTATGTTGCATTCAATTTAGATGCCCCGACTAGTGGAACTGCCTTAGATCTAGGTACGTCAGCAGTACAGGTGTTTGACCTTTGCTTTGATGTCATAGCAAATTCCACTTATCCACTTTGTACTCCTATCGTTTTTGATAATAATCATACTGGATGGGATAATGGTATTAGTTCCGATGATAGTTATTTGCCTAATAATGCGGGTATGGTTGGTACTTATTATTTGTCAGGAAATTACAATGTTGTTGAACTAGCAGATGATGAAGTTACTAATTACTCATGGCAAGAAAATCCAGGGTTTGATGGAGAAGTTAATAGTCTTTCAGATGATGTAGGCTCAACGATTACTACAGCTTGTATTGAAGATGTTTGTAATGCTGATATTGCAATCATTAAGACATCTAGTCTTAGTTTAGGAGTGGATGGTAATGCTGATGTAGGGGATATGGTTAACTATACTTATACAGTCACCAATACAGGACCTGCTAAGCTTTTTAATGTAGAAGTTGATGAAAGCCTAGGGACGTTTACAGGTACCAATACGGCCCCCGTGCCTGGATCCGAAACCCTCTCTATGAATATTTCTGGAAATTCAATGGATGCCAGTACTGATGGAGTTATAGATGAACTTGCTCCTGGTGATCAAGCAACTTTTACTGCATCTTACATCCTGTCACAAGCAGATATTGATGCAGGACAACTAAGCAACCAAGCAATAGCGATGGGTACTCCTGCTTTTGGAGGGCCTTCAGTAATGGACCTTTCAGATGATGACAGTAATTTGGAAGATGATATCACACAAACTCCTATACCCCAGAATCCAGTGATTGCTATAGTAAAGGTTGGCGATTTTCAAGATGAGAACATGGATAACTTTGCCCAAGTAGGGGAGACCATTGATTATACCTTTACGGTAAGCAACCAAGGAAATGTACCCTTAGATAACGTTGTTTTGACGGATCCATTACTAGAGGCACCCAATGTAGTGGTAAGCATCAGTGGGCCAAGTGGTGATACAGGTAGTGATGGTG
>JBELML010000089.1:0-25799 GCA_042095835.1 Saprospiraceae bacterium | reverse complement strand
AATATTTTTTTGTTTTTAATTAGAAACCATGTATTTTACTAAATCGATCTTAGTAGCAGGAATGTTACTTCTTTGCAGTTCTTTATTTGCTCAACCTGTACCGGATATTACTGCACCCACTAAGCAGGCTATGGAAATTGGTCTACAAGTGGGTACTGCCAGTATTGCCGGTGATATTGCAGCACCTGATTTCTTTACCTGGAGAGCAGCCAATATTAACATCGGTGTTTTTGCATTACTTCCGATTGACAGTAAACTTAGCCTAAAGTTTGGTATTAGCTTTAATGAATTAAATGCTACAGATGTGGACTTCCCCAGGAATGCTACACGTAGAATGGTGTCCAGCAATACCCTTACTGAGATTTCAGCCCTAATGCAATGGGAGCCTCTTCAAAATGAAAATTTCGATGAGGAAGGGAAGTTCATCAAAGGAATATCTCCTTATTTCTACTTTGGCTTAGGATTAGCTATAGGCTCAGCAGATGTCGACTTTGGCAATATTGAATTCAATCAACCTGCCGCTGTCAATCAAGATATTGAGAATGCCAGAAGCAGCTTTATCACCCTGCCTTTTGGTTTGGGTCTAAAAGGCTATATCAGCGATCAATTCACTTTAGGTGTGGAAGCAGGTTTACGCCCGGTATTTAGCGATTACCTAGATGGTATAAGCCAGAGTGCTAACCCTGAAATGAACGATTGGTACGGAGTATTGAACCTCACAGCTGGCTATCGCTTGAAGAAAAACTAATCAGTTGGCTCTTTTCTTCTCTACTTTAAAATAGAGTCGACTATAACCAACAAGAATGGTAAAATTTTGTAGCCTGAAGTCACCACCTCGATAATGCAAATCTTCCTGAATTTGCTGTGTCAAAGTGGTGGCTTCTGTGTTATTCTGGCGCAGGCTACGAAGGTATTGACCATAACGCGCCTCCACATGAAAAGCGTGTAAACCAGATCGAAGCTTCACGCCACCTCCAACAAAAAGGGAAGCATTGCCTCTTTGTCTTAGTGGGCCTATTTTGTAATCATCAAAAGATAAAGCTTGGCCACCTTCAAAGTTGGTATAACTCACCTCTGGGTCTATCCAGCGAGCAGATCGGCGATTAACGAGATCAATAGAGAAGCCTCCGTAGATATAGGGCAACCAATCAGCATTGCGGATATTTGTCTGATTGATTCTGATATATTGAGAAATATAAACAGGAACATTGATCACCCATAAGCGCTCTCGAAAAGTGGTCGTGGCCTGATCGGAATTACCCGAGGGATTCGTCACTCCTGAATAGGTGCCAGTGTATCGAAAAGAATTCTTTGTAAAACCTAAACCCAAGTTGAGAAATGGCCCCCTTTGGGTTAAATTAAAACTGCCCACGACCTCTCCTTGGAAGGAAAATGGATCATCGCCAATTGCACCATATCCCTCGCTAATGAGGGTTTGACCAGGTAGTGTTTGCGAACTGAAACCTATAGGTCTATTGATAAAAAGCCCTCCTACGCTTCCTTTCAACTCAAAACCGGGATATACAATTACCCCAGCATCGAGGTAGCGTAAATCTGGAATGGTCTGTTCAACTTGATAAAAAGGGGAAAATTGATACAACTCAATCAGCTTTTTTTCGGCAGCAGCCTTGTCATCCATAAACAGGTAGGTCTGCACTGCGAGATCATAAATCTCCTCTGATCGGTTCGATCCAAAATCTTGAAAACAAGGTGTGAGTGTTTCAATGACTTTTTTCAGTTGACCATCTTCAAAAAACTCTTGAGCGATCTCATAGATATAGGCACAGGTATCTCGACTAGGTTTTCTACTTTGTGCAGTGCTTATCATTGGGAAGATAAGCAACAAAATAAATACTGAATAATAATATTTACCTACAAATCTGATCATTCCTTATTTCGATATTGGTTCCAAAATACCTTCTCCAAGTTTCTCCATCTATTCGGTCGTAATTGGGCTCGTCTACTAAGTCAGGCAAGACCCTACAAATCATTTTGGCGTAATCTGGCGCATGAAAATTCCAGAAATGAACAATACCATCTTGGGTACCAGCCAAGAGCATTCTCCCTTTTTGGGCGAAAGCCAAAGCAGTAACCCAATCGCGATGATCATCTAAAATGATCGGCTGGTAAGAAGCATTCCGGTATAAATTAAGATCCCAAACAGAGATCGTACCATCCAAACTTGAGATCGCCAAATAACGCTCGTCTTCACTGATGGCAATATCACTAATCGCTGCCTGATGAGGTTTGAAAATCTGGGCTTGCAATTTAGAGGGTGGAATAAAGGATCCCGTTCTTTTTTGGATATCAAATTCAGAAATGAGGATATGCCCATTTTCCATACCGACCGCTAGCACACCTCTTTCCCTTTGGCTCGCTGCTATCGCAACCGGCTGGCCGAATTTATCCTTATCGCCCTTACGATCAAAGTAGAGCTGATCTTCCTCGATCTTCCCTGCTGACATGACCTGCAATTTAATAAAAGTCCCTCCATACACATCAATATTGGTCTGAGCCGCTAATCCATAGGTTTTGCCTTGATGTTTCACCATTGTATTGGCGCGTGTATGCATTTTGGGCTTAATCAAAGCATCTCCTAGCAAGGGTGATTTGGCGATTAGATTGGCATCATGAAACAGGTAACTTTCTCTAGAGAGTGCAAGAAATTCAGCGTTGTTGTCTGCATTAGCAAATGCAACCTGATACAATCTATCATATTCAAACATACGCGAATTCCGTGGATCTAAGTATTTCCAACTATCCCGGTTTTTCCTTTGGTAATCGATCACAGCAATTCTATCCGATTGGCCAGCCAATAAAAGGTATTGATTATCTGCACTGATATCTACCGTTTCATAGACAATGTCTTCATCTAAACCTACGACATAATCAAAATCCTCCTCTTTTAAATCAGGCGCACCGATGGTATTCCATTGAGGAATATTCCAGATTACTACTTTTTCTTCTCCAGTCCCTACTGTGATGATTTGCTTGCCATTGGGATGCACTAGTATGTCATTGATTGGACCTTCGTGTTGTCTAATCTCCCAAGTTCTATCCTTATCCAGGCTTTTCAGGCCTTGGTATAAGCCATTAAAAATGCTAGGATGATTGGCTTCTTCCTTATTCCTATAATCGTCTCCTTTGAGGTATTCGGAATAGAGATCAAATGCTTTTTTAGCTACTAGAGCCTGTACTCTTGAATCTTCAATGGTAGTAGAGCGCAGGGCTGCATTGAGACTTACAGCGTATTTATCGGCGCGTACTTTTTCAGCTTCGATGAGTTCGCTGCTTCGCTCCGCTTTTTGACGAAGAGCATCCGCTTCTTCTCGTTGTTTTCTTGCTTCATCAGTGGCATCTTTTTGGCGAACCAGGGCAGCGTTGAGCCAATTATTTAAGGAATCTACCCGCACTTTTTCTTTGCTAAGACTATCTCTAGCCATATCTGCCTCTAAAGCTCTAATGTCTGCCAAAATTCTATTCTGATCAGCGGTATCTCTTGCGGCTTCTAACTCTGCATTTTTTTCTATTAGCTGGTCATTTATCGCATCCACTTGAGAAGAATACCTTACAGCTTCTAACCTTAAGCTATCAGAAGTATTCTTTTCTATATTAGCTCTTTGTGCTTCATTTTCTGCTCTGATGAAATTAAAAAGCGAAAGTGCGGTAGCCGCTAAAAGCACTGCAAAAATCATCCCTACAAACCAAACGCGTCTTCTTTTTTCCTTTTTAACTGCCTCTCTTGACGCCTCCACCAAAGCCATTTCATCTGGCGCCAACTCCAATCGAGTAATAAAGGGGGCAATGTGGTCTAAATACTGGGCGTCTAATTTTTCTCCCCGAGCTGCATGATCTCGAATCACTAAGCGCATATTTCGCAATAGAGAGTTTTCGGCAGCCACTTTTTTATCTGCTCTTTGTACCAAGGTATTATTCGCCAGCTCATATCTTCCTCCGTTCGTACAGCGGATGAGTCCCACGCCTTCCATTTGACGCAGCACATCGTAGACGACTTCTTTTTTTACTTGCCTCGAATGCTCTAGCACCTTGACGACTTCTTCTTCAGATAGCTGCACTCTGCGGCCACCTGCTGAAAACAGGCTCAAGATCTTCGTACTCAAGCCCTCATACATCTTCCCATAGCGTTGCTCAATCTCGCTCATCTCTCGTTCGAGCAGACTGTCCACCACATTATCGATGCTGTGGATGGAGTTGAAATGATCTATGGTTATTTTCTTGGGCATTTTTCAATGAGTGAATGCGTGAATGTATAAATGAAAAGTCATCATTGACACATTGATACCTTCATGCATTATTTATAAGTAACTTCTTTAAATAATTTGTCCATATACAATTGGAGGTAGGTCAAATTGACCCGGCCATCTTCCTCTTCTACCGATTGGATGATCCGCTCAAGTAGCTGGTCACTTTCAAACTCCAGATCGTATTGATTACCTAACTTTCTTAATATTGTTTTGGCGGTGCTGTGATCGATATGCTTGACGCGTAATTGCTCATCCAAAATGCCCGGCACATAGAATTCCAGGTCTTGTAATTGAGCAAAAAACTCATCCCTCACCACGATGACTAAATCTACGTTCCATTCGCTCTCCAGCATCTGCTGAATATGTTTGTAAAAACACACTAATTGATCATGATCATCTACCCAGATAAACAACTCCTCAAACTGATCCAAAATCACCACTTTCCGATCTTGCTTGCCAGGAGGATTTTTATACCAGCGAAATGCTTCCTCTAAAAGCAGTGGGTAAGCACCATCTTCAGGTTCGAGATGAAGCATGTGTTGCATTTCATCTGCTTCTAATACTTCCTTGCTAATCCGAGTTCTGGCTACTTTTGCCAACTGCTCTAGTCGAGGCATAATACCTGCCAGGATCAAGGAGGTCTTCCCTACGCCCATAGGTCCAAAAACAAGTGTTGTACGTACCGCTGTATTATTGATAATCAAGTCAAATAACTCTTGAATTTCCTCTCCTCTACCATAAAAAATGGTCGCCATTTCCTCATCGTAAGGAGCAAAACCAATGAATGGATTATTGGGCTTTTGAGCCTTAGTAGCGATTAAACCCGGCATTTCTATACCGACTGCTTCCGATTTGAACAACTTATAGGCGATACTATCGTGGGTCAACTCAAACTGATCGTTATCAATTGGTCGGAGGATGCGGTTGGTCAAGAAAAACTGCAAAACCTTAAGTAAATCTTCGTCTGCCAATTCCGGCATCCGCTTTTCGACTTCTTTTCTAAGAGTGGGAACCTTTGTTCCTTTTTCAGAAACAAAGATTTTCAGGAACTTGAGCGCGAGATGTTTAGGCCCAACTTCTTTTGAAAAAACCTCTATCTGCTCTTCTAGAAACCCAACTAAAACATCTTCAATACGACCTACTTCATGAACTAGTCCATCATCGAATACGATACGATTGGCATTGCGTTTAGCGGCGATTCGGTACATTTTATCCAAGAAGACCTGGAGGTAGGTTAACTGTACCCGCCCTTTTCCTTCTGTCACATTATCTAGAATGGTATCGGCGACCGACTCCTCTGCCAGATGTATACCGACCTTGGGATTTCTAGCCGTCTGGATGATGACCTTGTTTGCATTCGATAAGGTCATGGGTTCCACGCGCAGTCTTTTGTCAAAAAGATAGGGAACCACTTTTTCAAAGGTTGATAAATGAGCGAGGTATTCCTCTCGCATCACAATGATGACTTTGCAGGGTAAATCTGCCTTCAGCAACTCCGCAATAGTATGAATAAAAGCTAGGTACTCCTCTTCCGTTCCGAGGATAAATAATTCCTCAAACTGGTCGAAGATGAGATAAATGGGTCGCAAGTAGTCCAAATACAAGGACTTGACCATTTCTGGGATACCAAAGTCCTCCTCAAAAGCGTCGTCTTTATCATGGTTCGCTAATTCGCTCACGAAGGCATCATTGATATTTTTATTCCTACGGATATAAATGTCGTACCAATCACTTTCATCGATCCGATTGGCGAGGCCACATTTGATTAAACTTGTTTTGCCAGTACCAGACATACCATAGACGAGCATAAGGTTGGTCTGAAAGCTCATTTTGTAGAGCAATTCCGTCTCTTCCTCCCGACCAAAGAAGATATCAACATCTTCTTTGCCATAGGCTTCCAGAAATTTGAATGGCGAGTCTACGGTCATGATTTATAAAATTTGCCGTTTAAGTGCTTGGTACGCTTCTTTCACTGTATCGTAGGCATCTTCGTTGATTTGTAATAGATCTCTACGGTTTTCAATCAGTTCATAAATTAAGTTATTTCCCTCTATATACCTAAAGAAGAAAAGCTTAGAATTATTTTGCCCCGACAGGGCGTTTTCGTCAATTAAAAATGGTGATAAATTCAAATAGGGATATACCTCATCTTCGTTATTGAGCAGGACTACTGCATTATTATCCGAGAATTCATCAGACACCAAGATGTCATCTAAATCTCCGATATTTTCGGTGAGGCGATTTAAAATAACCAGATTGTGTACAAAATTAGGTTTGGCATGGCGCTGTTTATGTAGCTCAATCTTTTTGATCGTTGCTAAAGTATATTTTGCTGCAAAGCCAATATGCTTAAAGATGGTACAAAGGTGATCCTCAGCTTGTACGCAGAAACTCTCAATTTCATCGGCCGCGATGGTGCCTTTTAACTGGTCTGCTAATTCCTCTAAAGCTAAATGCGCATTTAGGAAATCGGAGTCCTCATAATATTCCTTCTTAAGGTCATGAAACTCCGAAACAAAATGCTTAATATCATTCAGTTCGAAAATATCGCTGATCGTACGAATCACATCTAGGTACATGTCGCTACCACTTGGTCGGCTACCTGCATTTAAGATTTGATCAAATACTCTATTCTGAGTTTCGGTATAGGAAATATCCGTTTTATGGTGGCGCTCATCCCATAATTGGGCGAGCAAGATAAAGGCTAGAAACTCGATGGTCACCTGGTAGAGGTTAATCATCCTAGACAGGCGATCTACACTCACCTTATCAGATTGTAGCAAACGCCGCAGATGGACACCAATCGGTATCGGAAAAGCATCGATAACGGCTGCTCTCAATTCGCGCATCCGAGGATCTTTCTTTCGGCGTTTTGCCTCATCGAACATAAAACGAATACGAGGGCTATACTCAATGATTTCATTAGCAATCACTTCTACCAACTTGGTATTCATACCCTTAGAGGTATTATACTTTAGTCCAGCATTAGCGATAATAAAGGTACCAGAAGCTCTAAGTGGAATCTTCCAGTCTAATATTTCTTTAGCCTCATCCAGCGTATAAAGTCCCCAAGGCAAAATATCCGCATCAGCTACTAATGGTGCGGCCCCTGGGCTACGGTGCCACTCCAATGGCTGAGAACTGGCCATCTTGTGGCGAGCCGCCGCCATATCAAAAGCCTCCTTTATGGTATGCTGTGTTGCCAAATTCTGATAAAAAGTATTGGCAAAATTCATAGCTGATTGGTCTTCTATCGCTACACTAGTAGCAATGACAGCTGGCACCCCATTGTTCAGCAATCGTTTGACTTGTTCTTGGGTGGAGCAGCCATTGAGGAAGACCAGTTTAAGGTTCTTTTGAAGTTTTAGCATATCCGCTAAACCCTCTCCATCAGCCGTTTGGTCTTGCAGTACTAGGGATTGACTATCAGCATGCCCAGCATAATGAAAAATAGCCAAGCGATCTTTGATCTGACTGAGATAATTGGCGATATCCTGGATGGTCGCTGCCGACTCAGTAACCAGCTGGATAAAAGACTGATTTTCTAGTGGAAATAAATGTTGGGTAATCGTTTTCCTCTCCTGGTCCAATAGGGGCAGGTGCCGATCATCATCGTTGGCAAAGGCCAGAAAGAAAACGGGTTGGTTCATAAATAAATCGTATCAGTAATACAATCAATTGAGTTTTGGGATTTTATCATATATACTAAAATTGATTGTAGCATCTCAAATAAGGGAAAAATCCGTAGAAATACCAGCTTTCACCCTAAAAAATGAATAAGCATTTAAAAATATTGTTTTTACTTGAAGCAAGAGCGCAAAAAAAGTCTTACTTTCGTTAACAGAAAAAGGAAATTCCCGAGATCGTCCCTTCCTGAATAATGGCGATGCTAAAAAAGTTGATTGGATAAGTGATCAACAAGCGTTATAAAAAACCTAAAACCGACATACTATGATTGAAACCACCTTTTTCAATGTCCCTTTCTAAAAATTCATGGGAAACATCTGTTTACTATTGCCGGCTCTAGTCCCAATAGGTAGGCAAACTATACTTATTCTTATCATTAAAACTTTTTAAAAACATGAAAAAACCATTTCTATTATTTGCAGCGCTTTTCAGTCTAGCCCTGATCTGTACCACAAATTCTGTAAAAGCGCAGGGTGCAGAGTACACAACTGCGGTCGGTTTAAGACTGGGGTCTCCGATTTCTGCTTCTGGTAAATACTTTTTCGCCGAGAACCTTGCTGCTGAAGCCAATATTGGTTTCCGAGGTTATAATACCTACAGCTGGGTGACTGTTTCTGCGGCAGTACAGAAGTATGCACCACTAGAAATTGAAGGTGTAGAAGGTCTACAATGGTACTTTGGTGGCGGAATAGGACTCTTCTTTTGGAATTTTGATTTCGCCTCCGATTTCAACACCACTACCTTTGGTGTACAAGGCTATCTAGGCTTGGATTATACTTTCCAAGGCACCCCTATCAGTATAACGGCTGACTGGATTCCAACCATCTTTTTAGGTGATGGGTTTACCACGGGCTTTGGGGCAGGATATGGAGCTTTAGGTGTGCGGTACATTCTGAATTAGGAGCTGTAAATTCCTACATGAGGTAGGTCTAAAAAATGGTGGTAAGTGCTTGGCATTTATCACTATTTTTACAATCCCATGATCCAATTGGCTACTTAGCTCGTAGATAGGACAAACAAATTCATCCGATATGAAAAATTTAGTTCTATTTACATTCGCACTTTTCTCGCTTACTTTTTCCTTTGCAGCTGGTGATCCAGCTCTAGGTATTGAAGCCCACCGAATCCATCCAAAAAATGCAGAAGCCCGAGGCTTAAATATGCCTTATGGTAGCCTAGTTCGGTATGTTTATCCTGGCTCAGCAGCCGAAGAAATGGGCATCCAGGTTTTTGATTACATCTACTCCGTTAATGGCCAGGAAGCCAGCGAAAGCAGCAGTATTGGCGAAATCGTCAACCAAC
The DNA here is from genome assembly GCA_042095835.1 of Saprospiraceae bacterium. Lineage (GTDB taxonomy): Bacteria > Bacteroidota > Bacteroidia > Chitinophagales > Saprospiraceae > DATFKA01. The sequence continues at coordinate 16,545 of JBELML010000089.1, read as the reverse complement.
TTGGAGTAGGTACGCCAGCAGAAGTGAAGTTTATGCGAGCTGGCATTCCACTGACGGCTAGTGCCAAGCTAAGCAACGGATATGAATTAGATCGCCCGCATCGCAGAAGTGAAAAAGATCCTTTCCTAGGCGTATCTGCCAATCATTCTGATCAACCAGAAAACATTACTGGGATTTCGGTTGATATCGTTGACAACTCTACTGCCCAAGCTATGGGACTAGAAGATGATGATATCATTCTGAAGATAGATGGCTATCAAATGTACAATTGGTCCGATCTACACGCCGCCATTGACAATAGAGAAGTAGGTGACCCAATCCAAATCACTTATTATAGAGCAGGGAATATTAAAACGGAAAATCGCCCTATCAAGTCCAGAGCAGCAACTCACAACGACCATAGTAGAGCCGAAGGCCCACAGATCATCGGTACTCCTCAACCTGGACTAGAACCAGTACAAGTACAATTGGACATCCCTACACCAGCAGAAGTTGCCCCAATCCAAATCGATGGCGAGCCGATACCAGTAGTGAGTGATATCCCCATTGAAGAGTTGAATGTTTTTCCAAATCCAAGTGATGGTATTTTCAACATTCAGTTAGAGTTACCAGAAGAAGGCAGGACGGCTATCCAGGTTTTTGATGGTACTGGGCGTCAAGTCTACCTCAATAATCTAGGTAATTTCAAAGGTGTATTTAGTGATCGCATCGATATTGCCAACACTGCAAAAGGTATTTATTTCTTATTGGTTAGACAAGGAGACAAAACCATCAGTAGACGTTTAGTTTTGCAGTAGTCGATTGGTTTGGACTTGAAAAGTTGTACGTTTAGTAACGGACAAAGAATAAGTCCCGCATTTTGATCGAGAAGGTTCCCGACACAAGGTCGGGATAAATTCGTGCCAAGACAAGGCAAAAAACGTAGATGATGCAGGGCATCAGCGAGGCTTTTTAACGCCGTATTGGAGCAAGCCTGTCCCGAATTCAGGTCGGGAAGATTCCATCAAAATCGGTAAGTTGTTTTTTGGCTGTTACTTAAACGGACAAAGTGCGGTGGAGAATTATCGAAGATAATAGTTGATCGTACAACTAAAGTAGAAGGACTGGAGCTCCTCTAGTCCTTCCTCCAAATCAGAAGGCTCGAAGAAAGCGTTCAATGCTAAATTGTGCCGAACAGTCAGCCCCCAATTCTGATGAACCTGTTTAGTGATGCCAAGCAAAAAGTTAAAGGAGTAATCCTTAAAGCGTTCTTGAAGGTCAACTACCTCAAATATTAGTGGTAAATCGCTTGGCCCAGAAGATGGGACGGTTTGCGTACCTACAATTCTACTACTCAGCAATCTCCCCAAAGAAAAGCCAGCCTGAAGGTCTAAGCTATAATAGTCTGCTTTAGGCCGAGAAAGGAAATGAAATAGCACTGGTATTTCAATATAAGATAACCTGAAGTCGAGGTAGTTGTTATTATCTCTTTTCCGCTCGATAGAACTGGCTAAGCTTCCAATTTGAGTAAAAAGGGCTCCACCACTGATCATTTTATTCCTCCCTAGGTAGGCTCGCCCCTCCACACCTGATTGCAAACCCCATTTTCGATAGCCTTGATAGGGATCTCCATTGACTTGAGCCGCGTTGACGCCCAAGACCAAGCCAACTTCAAAAGCATCGACTTGAGGAGATGCCTGTGACCAAGCAGCGTTGGGTAGACTGATAAACCAGCCCAGAAGTAAGCAAATTGAGTAGGTAAATAATCTTATATCCATATCCTATTGTAGCGGGAAAATCGAAATTACAACTAAGTGTTACTAATAAAGAATTATATTCCGCGTATCTCTAAAAAACATTTTCTGATGAAAGCAAAAAAGGCTTCTTTTATTATACTCATTCTAAGCTTTACTTGTTGCACCTATTCTTTAATTGGCCAGACCAACAAGCGTTTAAATCGAATCAAAAAGCAAGCCACCAAGGAAAAACAAGCCCCCGGATTAATCTGGTATACCTTACAAACGGATAATCTATTCGAAAGTGTACAATCTATCAATTGGCTAGACATAAATTTAAAAAAACGGCAGGTCGATCTACTTTATGATCAGGACAGCCTCCGTACCACCTCCGACTTTGCGCAAAGTGTAAACGCCCTGGCTGCTATCAATGCAGGTTTTTTCAATATGCAAGCCGGAGGCTCTGTCACCTTTCTAAAAAAAGATGGAGCCACTATTGCTCCTAACCAGGCAGATTTAAAAGATAGAAACAGTGTGGTTATCAGAGGAAGCTTTGTCATTTATACGAATGGAATGGTTGGCATTCAGACACCTCTAGAAGAGGAGGTTTACCAAAGTGATCGATCCGTAGATGATGTGCTCTTCAGTGGGCCTTTGCTGATTGAATTTGATGATCCTATCGCTTTAGATGGTACTCCTTTTCATCAAAAAAGACACCCTAGAAGCTGTGCTTGTTTAAACAAAAAAGGACGTTTAATCCTACTGACCGTAGATGGGCGCACAGAAAAGGCGGCTGGAATGAGTCTTCCTGAGCTTAGCACCTTTCTAGATAGTCTGGATTGTGATTTTGCCATTAACCTTGATGGAGGAGGCTCTACTACTCTTTATCTTTATGGAAAAGCTCCAACAGGCGTGATTAATTATCCATCCGATAATCGTACCTTTGACCACCAAGGCCAACGGAAAGTGGCCAATGTAATAGTGGTTCATTAAATATCTGCGTTTGAAAGCTTATAGCTTATACGAATTAAACCTACACATTCGGCAAGTACTGGCCCTTAACTTCTCGGAGTCGGTCTGGATCGAAGCAGAAATCGCTCAATGCAATCTTTCTAGAGGGCATTACTGGGTAGAGTTGGTGCAAAATGCAGCAGACAATGAAGAGGAAATTATTGCGCAGGCTTCGGCTGTCATTTGGGCTAAACAATATCGCAGCATCAAGAAATCAGTGGGTCGAATTTTGGATAGTATCCTGATCGAAGGCGCTGCCATCAAAGCAAAAGTCAAGGTAGACTACAACGAGCGTTTTGGCATAAAATTGATGATCGAAGATATTGATCCGACTTATGCTTTGGGTAAAATGGCCTTGCAGCGACAAGCCATCATCGAGCAACTGCAGGCCGAACAATTAATGGATCGGAACAAAGCCAAAAGCCTACCTTTGGTGCTACAAAAAATTGCAGTTATCTCCTCTCCTACTGCCGCTGGCTACCAAGATTTTCTAGATCAATTACATGCCAATCCTTTTGGGTATCAATTCAAATGCGATCTATTTCCAGCAGCTATGCAAGGCATCAAAGTAGAGCCAGAAGTATTGGAGCAGCTATTGAATATTGGCCGACTTTCTAAGCATTATGATGCGGTGGTCATTATCCGAGGAGGAGGAGCCAAACTAGATTTAAGTGCTTTCGATAATTATACGCTTGGTAAAACCATCGCTGAACATCCTCTTCCCGTACTAACAGGAATTGGCCATGAGATTGATGAAACTGTAATCGATATGCTTGCTCATCGATCCCTGAAAACACCTACAGCAGTAGCTGATTTTGTCTTGCACAGAAATGAATTATTTGAGGGACAAATCCTACAGCTCGCCCAAATACTGCAACAAAATAGTGTCCATTTAATCAATCTTCAGCAAATTGAATTAGAACGCGCCAAACAATTGGCTTCCGCTTCAATACTCACCAAAATGCAAGTAGAAAATACTACCGTCCAATTACAGGAAGAACAGGTGAAACTTTTCGCTACATTCCCTATCCAACGAGAAAGTCAGGTCTTGGATCGTTTTCAATTGACTATCGACCTACTTGATCAAGATGCAATTTTAGCACGTGGATATGCACTTTTGAGTGATGAACATGGAAAATCGATACACAGTATCGCTGATATAGCAACAAAGGATTTGATTGATATCAAATTAGCAGATGGCGAGGTAAAAGTAGAAGTAAAGTCAACAATTGATACTAGCAAATAAGGGAAATGCTTAAACGGTGAAGGCTTGTATAGCCTACACCACAGGTCCCCATAACTCTCAAACTCAAAGAAATGTCCTCTTACGAAGAAGCATTAAAAGAACTGCAAGTCATTGTACAGCAGTTGCAGCAAAACGAAATCGGCGTAGATGATTTAGCCGCCAAGGTCAAGCGAGCTGCCGCTTTAATCAAATTTTGCAGAGAAAAGCTACGCTCCACCGAAGATGAGATTCAGAATCTTTTTGGAGCTTGATGAATCATTGGATTTTTTAAGATAAAGTTGCAAAACGGAGTTTTGCTTACGCATGTGCAAAGGTGCAAGCTCTGCATAACTAGTTTCATTTTAAACAGATGAAAGCCGAAACAATCCTTACGGATCATTTCGGCTTTCAAAGCGAAGCTTGCATTTTCAAATCACAACTTCACCATTTCTACAAATCTCTATATGTTTAGAAAGAATACCTCAATCCAAACTGTACTTGATAACGTGACAATAAGCTAAAATCATCTCTGAAAGAAGAAGTCAAAGAAGTATCAAAGCTATATGTGGGTACGCCATCTGCAACAGATACACCAACTGGCTGCGTATTGGTTGGTAATTGGCGAACGCCCCAATCACTGCTGATCAAGTTGCCAATATTCAAGATATCCATACTCAATTGGATCGTGTTGTCACCAATTTTCAAATCCTGTAGCACTCTAATATCCCAATTGGAGTACCAAGGAGAAAGCAACCCATATTTCTCTACGTAGTTACCTCTATTTTCGCTCAGATAATCATCTTGTTCAATGAAGGCTTCGAAGGCAGCTCTTTGGGCACTTTGGCCAGCAGCGTCTCCGCTAAACTGATATTGACCAAGCTCACCCTGAGTAGGAATGTAAAGTAGGTCATTCAACGGAGAGCTATCGCTATTGATATCACCAGAGTATAAGTAAGAGAAACGACCACCCTGCGCATATTGGAAGAATACCGCAATAGTAGTAGCCCACTGATCATTATTACCATACTCAAATCTTCTGTGAGCAGAACCTACAAAACGGTGACGGTTACCATACAAAGATGGAGCTAGTACCGACTGGTTCGGATTACCAACGATAGGGTTTTGTGCGAAAGCGTCACTAGAAATTTCCGCCTCGATAGAAGATACATCTTCTGCATCTAGGAAGTTATAGCCTAAGCTCGTAAACCAGCCATTTGACCAGTTTTTCTGGATTTGTAAGGTGGCGTTAACACTGTAGCCCTCGTTCACATTGGTAAATACATATCCTGAGCCTACTAATGGCAATGGAAATCCTAAACCATTATAAATGGCGCGATCAGCATCTGTATAAATCAAACGGTTATCTGGTCCTTCCAAACGCTCAGATGGTGTATTCAAACTGTAGTTACGTACCATCATAGCGTTGACATCCTGTGTATAAATCAAATCAGCAGAAATCACCCAATCGCTTTTCAACTTGTGATCGTAGCCTAAATTAGTTCTCCAAACCTGTGGGAATTGGAAATCAGAAGCCGTCGTATTGTAGAAGAACCAATCTGGATTCGCTACTTGGTTACCTATCCATACAAATGGGAAACGGCCTGTGAACAAACCTGATCCACCTCGCAACTGCTTGGTACCATCACCGTCGATATCCCAGTTAAAACCAATGCGTGGAGATAAAAGAGGTGTCTGCTCCGGAAGATCGGTGTGATCAAACTGTACCTCATTACCCTCCTCATCGAACCAAACGATTGATGGATCGTAATTGAAGCTTTTGCGATCAATATTCTCCTGGATTTTCTCTTGAGTATTGAAATATAATGGTACATCAACCCGTAGACCATAAGTCAAAGTGAAGCGATCAGTTGGTGTCCATTCATCTTGTAAATAGAAAGCAAATTGTCCAACGTTTGTCTCCGCTAATGCCCAGTTTCCTGCTGCAAAAGTATTGCGCGCATGGTCAACAACCTCGTCCATACTACCTGCCTGAACAAATGCCTCAAAAGCATCTACACTCTCGAAACCACCAGAGAAAGTACCTCCTGGATAATCCACTCCAAATGGCTCGTATACACCCAAGTTGAAAGAGTTATTGAAATCAAAGCGCTCTAATGCTGCACCAATCGTCAAAGTGTGCTTGGGTAGGTAGACATTGAAATTATTGGTGATCTGGTAGACATCCTGATCCAAACGATTGTTGATAGAAAATGGCTCGTGACCACCAACAATATAGCGGATACCATCTCTGTTGATATTCAACACCGGAAATGGATTAGACAATGGATCTCTTGTATCTCTAAATGCAGAATATCCAAACTGTAGTTTGTTCGAAAATTTATTGCCAAATAGGGATTTCAATTCTACCAGTCCAGAATGGATGACATTGTTTATCTGGTAACCAGAATTAAAGAATTGCAAGGTTACGGCGTCAGGTCCACGACGACCTAAAGCTGTTGGGTGCGCTGGTTTTTGTTTTGATGCGTCTAAGAAATTATAGCTTGCTGTAAGGGTATGATTATTATTGATTGCCCAATCCAGCTTGATAATCCCTTTGGTATTGTCTGTATTATGAAGATAGCCTTCGAAATCTCCAGTTGCATAACCAAATCTAGATTGTAAAAGATTAGACACTCTAGATAAATCTGATGCTTCTACACGAGAGACATTGGCTTGCTTTTCGGCAGTACTACCAGCAGCAATAAAATTAGAGCCCAAGTCTTCTCTATTTTCTACCTCAGCATTGATAAAGAAAAATAGTTTGTTCTTGATGATTGGACCACCAAGGCTAAAACCATACTGGGTTTGCGACAAGTCTGGTACAAAAATATCTGATCCACTAACTTTAGATCCTGTTAAATCTTGATTACGGAAGAAACCGAAAACAGTACCAGAAAGCGTGTTCGTACCAGATTTCGTTACTGCATTTACAGAGGCTCCTGTAAAACCCGCCTGCGTAACATCATAAGGTGCTAAGGATACCTGAATCTGATCAATTGCATCCAAAGAAATAGGCTGTGCATCGGTTTGGCCACCTGGAGTGGCAGCATCTAAACCGAATGGGTTGTTGAAGATAGAACCATCTAAAGAGAAGTTGTTGAACTGATCATTACGACCACCAAAGGAGTTTCCGTCAGCAGCAGGTGTCAGTCTGGTAAAGTCTGATGCCGACCTGGAAATAGTAGGTAGGCGCTGCAACTGAGTCGTAGAAATATTGGTAGAAGCACCTGTGCGATCATTGTTGATTACAGGATCGCTTTCTCCAGTTACTACGACTTCCTCGATTCCTACAGCTTCTGATTTCAAGTCGAAATCAATCTGTAGTTTTTGTGCTAGGTTGAGCATTATACCTTCAATTGCTTGATCCTCGTAGCCAAGGTAGGAAGCAATAATTCGATAAGGACCGCCTACCCTCAAGTTGGGCAGTGTAAAGGATCCATCAGGGCGTGTTGTTGTACCATATTGAGTACCTGATGGTGTATGGATTGCTACAACCGTAGCTGCATCCATAGTCGTACCGCTAGCATCCTTTACGGATCCATTTAAGGTAGCTGTAGTCACCTGCGCAAACATCACATTGGCGAATGTCATTAAGCAGGCCACTAGAAGTAAACTAAGTGAGTGTGAACGTTTTTTCATAAAAGAGTTTTTGTAGCCAAAAAATACAGCATGTATTAAATTCAACACAAAAATACTTAACGAATTATTAATTTCCACTTAACAATGGTAAAAAATAAAAAACAGTGTCCACTTACTCAATCGTTACAATCTTTATATCTACTCTTCTATTTTGAGCATTCGGTTTATCATCTCTCACGGAGCCATAACCTTGCATACCAATATTTGACACCCGAAAATTTCGATTGTATAAATAAAGCGCTATTTTTTTTGCTCTTTTCTCGGATAACTCAAGGTTGAAGATATCTGTTCCAATATCATCGGCATAGCCACTAATTTCGAGGCGCAAAATCTCTTTATCCTTAAGCGAACGCAAAAACTCATCTAGTTCGATCAGTTCAGAATTCTCAGCTTCATCTGCTTCAAAATTAAAGAAAATAGAGTGGTTATAGTACTTGCGGAGCCTGATCCGTGGTGGTGGAAAAAAAGTATCTGTGGTATCTTCTAATATAGCTTCTTCTGCTACCCCAGGATTTAATTGATCAGTAGAGTCTGTTTCGAGCGGTGCTTCCACCGCTTTGATTAATTCTGAGGGATCTTGTAATGGTCTGAGGGGCAGCTTCAACTGATGGAAGTCCCTATTATCTGATTCTGGTATAAGAAAATACTTCTCCCAGGGATGATAATCCTCTAAGTCAATTTTGGAATAAAAGGTAGAGTTGGCGGGGAGACACAAAAAGAAACGCCCCGTTCGATCCGTACGAATAAGCTCTCCCTCTTCTAATTCAATTGTTGTGAAGATTTGAGCATTCGTGGCAGCATCGGTTACGAAGCCTTCTACAAAGGTAATAGGTGAGCTGGTGAGTTCGTCGGTGAGCTGGACTTTATAGATATCCTTGCCTCCATAACCACGAGGTCGATCGGAAGAAAAGTAACCGGTTTGGCCATCGGCAGATAAAAAGAAACCCAACTCCTCGTATGGACTATTCACCTTGGGTCCTAAATTGATGGGAATTGTCCAACTTGTATCACTACTATTTCTCACACTAAAAAAAATATCTGCTGATCCCATCCCTAAATGCCCTGTAGAACAGAAATAAAGGGTATTGCCATCATTGGTGATAAAAGGAGATTCTTCATCTTTGGGGGTATTGATTTTAGGTCCCATGTTTATGGGGCTGCTCCACAGACCATTTGGCAACTTCTTGGAGTACCAAATATCTGCTCCACCCTGATGGCCAGGGCCTTCCCACATACTGGCAAAATACAGGGTACGGCCATCACAACTTACTGCGGCCTGAGACTCCCAGGAAGGCGTATTGGCATCGCCTCGGAGTGGTTGCAAATAGCTAAAGGTAGTACCATCTACGGTAGCCTCCCAGATATCACAAGGCCCTTGGATATCTTCTCGATTGCAGGCGGTAAAGTACATAGTGCGTCCATCTCTGACCATTGTCACCATACCCTCATTCAAGCCGGTATTGAATGAATCACCAACCGTTTTACCAATTCTCCAACCACCCTTATCGAAAAAGCTAAAGAATAGATTTTCATCGCTTTTATAGCCTTTCCTTTTAGTATAAAAAAGGATTTTCTGGTTGTTTGACAAAAAAGGAAAATACTCATCATGGCGGGTATTGATCGTTGGGCCTAAATTGGTAACAACCACATTTTCTCGAAAAGCAGTAGAATCTTTCGCTACTTGGCAGGCCAGGATGGCATCTTCTAGTTTCCCTGCAAGCTCCAACTCCAAGCCCCTCTCCTTTTCCCCATTGACCGTAAATTTCTGGTCATTCTCTGCTTGCAAATAATTGAAGCGTTCAAAGGCTAAAATGGCTTTATCATAGGCCCCCAATTTAAAATAGCATTCAGCGACTTGATAATATAAAACTCTAGAAAAGTATTCGTCATTCTTCAATACTTCTACGTAGTACTCAAGTGCCAATTGGGGTTGTTTCATCAAATCATATACCTGTCCAATTCCTCTTTGGGCAGCGCGCAAATCAGGTTTGATGCGCAAGGCTTTCTCAAACAATCGGATGGCTTTTTTATACTTCCCTTCTAGCATAGCTACTTCTCCATCTAGGAAGATATCCGAAGCCTGGGATAGGTTCTGCTGAGCCATACTCGCAAAACTTGTTGATAGAATAAGAATAAGTGTACATAGAAACTTCATGCTCTTGGGTTTTTATTTTGTTATCTGGGGATGCGTATAATAGGCTATTATTTTTAATTTTTCACTCCTTGGTTTTCAAGCTTGATTAATGGGTAATGGGGAAATCCATCAATCTCTTATCAAAGCTACTGAATAGAAAATTTTTATTTAAAAGCCTTAATTTGTAGTTTTTCAAATATAAGCATTCAAAGGATTTATTCCTATTCACTCATTCACTCATTCACATATGTCTCCCAACGAATACCAAGAATTGGCCAGCCGTACGCTCATTGAAAAACCAGATTTTGAAATTACCGATCAGCAGGTCATGATCGCCTGGATGGCTATAGGCCTAGGTGGAGAAGCTGGAGAAGTACAAGACCTCATCAAGAAAGGCATCTTTCACCAGCAAGGTATTGACCAAGAAAAGTTAAAGAAAGAATTGGGAGATGTCTTGTGGTACCTTTCTTCTATCTGCACCCAAATGGGCTGGACGCTCGAAGAAGTCATGCAACACAATATTGACAAACTAAAAGCTAGATTTCCAGAAGGTTATGATGCAGATCGCACTACTTTTAGAGAAGGTATGGCAGAATAGTCTTTCTGGGGAGGATCAAAGTAATCAAGATTTGCAATGGATTGATCTGGAAAAAATAGCCAACTTTGGGCCATCACCTGCAAAAGGTCATGGCCCAAAATCATCCAGCAACTACCAGGCTAATTAAAAAAGAAGTCATCAGCATCGAGGTGTACCGAACCTATGCCGGTTAAGGTATCTTTTAATTTATTGCGTCGATGTACAGGGCCGTTTACCGCTAGTATTTTAATCCGCTTTTTTTCGGCATTTGAAGCTTGATTGTATAGTTTAGTAATCCCTGAAGAACTCAAATCACAATCTGCCATAAATACGATTCGGGCTCCTCTTTTTAGGAAATCTTTCAACTGGATGCTAGATAAATCAGAGGCATTGATCCAGACCTTTTCTTTCGCCATATCAATCAGCCGCTGGATCAAAAGCTTCTTGGGTTCAGGAAAATCAAATCCATAATTGCTGAATACGATATTAACATCGTCGAGTAAGATATTTTTCAATTTTTGTAAGGAATAGCCCTGTGGTGCAATGATCACTTTGGCCCCACTTGGTTTGTTCATCGTACAAACCGAACGAATTTTCTCAGCAGTCATTTCTTCATTCTCCTGATGGATCAATACCGAATTTCCTTTTTGTAAAAAAGAGACGATTCTATTGTGGGTAAAGTCCATGAAAATAGCCTGCCCTTTGGCCTTATTAGCCAAAGTACTTAGCTCTGCCTCGGAAAGCACATTATTTTGCACCAAAAAGAACATATCATCACTCAACCAGGATTGGAGATCAGCATCCTTAGGCATGGATTTCACCAGCAGAACAGCTCTTCTTTCTTCTCGAATTGCCTTCTGCAATTCATTTTTTATCTTATTACTATCCGTATCTTTTATCAGTAGAAAAGGATTGATAGCTATCTTAGGTAAACTCATTATTTGGATCTATTGGTGTAAAAATTAAATAAGGGCACATCAACCAAAAAGTTGATACTAAATCGGTGACCACTGAGGGTAGCACCTCCTTCTTTTAACTCCCTCAAACTGTCTAAATACTGATACCCAAATCCAAAGGAAAAGGGAGATCGGTTGATATTTTGGAATACAAAGACGCCCGGAGCAAAAAAGTCTCCAAACTGAATATTATCTGAGGCATTGACTACATCGCCGCCAAAATGTACCGTAGCAATGGGGCTCAGGTCTAAAACGGAAGCGAAAAGAGTAGTGCTTTTCCGATAACCTTTGGTTTTGGAGTCCCCCCAACGGAAGGAATAAGCCAAACCAAATGGAACTGCTAAGGAGGCACTAAAATTCCGATTCTTTGTAGGTGTCCCATCGAGCACCTCGTGATTAGCCGCAAAACCTAGATAAGATTGTACTCCAATAGAGGTATTATGCATTCTTTTGATCTGAGAGCTACCCACCGGAAGTGCATACTTTTGTAATAAGGCCTTGACCTGATTAGAATTATTCGCTTGTACTAGTTCTGCCATAAAATTGCCATAGATACTCATGAAGTTGGCAAAACTTCGGGAGGAGATATAATCCTGTTCGCCCTGCGTTTTTTCCTGCTGCCTGGCTTCTAATTTCCCCTTTATACCATCGGCTTGACCGACGGCTTCTTTTACTTCATTCCGGATAGCCGAGCGGGTAGATTTTTCCGTTTCAAAACTTTCTTTAATCTCTGAATATACACCTACTGCATTCCCCAATGCTAGTAAATATTTTTTCTGATCGAGGTGCTGGTATAAATCTAATATTTCATCAAAGATCGTAATCGCACCAGTAAGCTTGTACTTTTGCCCTAAAGTGGCTCCATCATTCGAGGGAATATTCAATAAATGGCCCAGCAAGTCAGAGGTATTCCTGGCTAAGGGTAGGTAATCACTCAGACGCATACTTTGGCCCAGGGTTTTCTTCTTTTCAATTTCTAGATGTAAGAGCTCTGACTCATTTAGGACATTGATCAATTGGGTGACGATGATCTGTGGGGAGGCATTCCTCAAAGGGAGGTGATCGATTTTCTGAATACGCTGCTGCAAAACCCCTAAAAAAACCTCTTTGCGAATAGGATCATCCATAATCGTGCGGAAAGAATCCTTGGTCATCCATCTTCTTTGAAACTTTAGGGTATCCACTTGGGTGACAATACTATCCTGTTTGACCACACTGATTGAGGGATTATTGGCATTGTTGGCATTGCCCACCATAGTAGTGGTAAATTGCAAAGTACTGGGCACCTCAATTTTCTCAGGAGGTGTAGCTTCCGGAAGGTAGAAGGCGTCGAGCAATACTAAAGCCAACTGAGTGATTGCCCGCATATTTTCGGCATTAGCCCTGGACTTGAGTCTAGCAGTGCCTAGGGTTTCCTGCTCCAGTTGGTGAATCATTTTAGGTAGTTGATTACTGATTCTACCTTGCAGCAATACCGATTGGTCATGGACTTGGTCCAAACGTTTAATGAGGTCATTAGCCTTTTTAATGACAGCATCTTGTTGGTCATCGTCGGGTGTCAGGACAAAATTAAAAAACAAGTTGTCTTCATCTCCCAATTTTTGATCCTTAATAGCATTGACCACCTGTTTAATAGAATCCAAATAAGGCTTTATCAAATTGTTTACATTGGCTGAAATGGTGGCATTCAAACTTCCATTGCTATTTTGATCAACGAGGTCAAAATTGTCCTTCACTCCTTTTTTAAGTGCTTTGATATGTGCTTTGAGTTGATCAAAACTAAGTTGCTGCTTGGGGAGCTTGACTTCGGTATATTGGTCGATCGAATCCAGTCTAGGTAGTAGATAAGGAAGGATCGCCTTGTTTTGTTCTTGTAAATATTCAATTCCCTGTCGAGCGGTTTTGCTGGGTAAAGCAGTGACGGTATTTTGGAAGAAATTATTCTCCAACTGCTGGATAGCATTCCGGCTTAGATCATTGGTCAATACCGAATCGAAGAACACCATAGCTAAGGAATCAATCCCAGCTACTTTTTGGGGCTGTTTTTGAATCGCAGCAATTTGTACCTGCACCGCAGCTTTGAGCATCCAATGGGTTTGGTAGGCTCGAACCGCCCGCTCTAGAACTTGAGCTTTCTGTTGTAGGATGATGTGATGACGTATGCGCTGTAGCTCTAGCAATTCATTGCCAAGTGTGTTTTGTACCGTGAACATCTCCTCTAGATAGCGTCGACTAGTCAATTGTCGTTCCAGCTCCCAAATGGGAGGAATAAATTGAAACCGCGTATCTAATGGGCCGCCAGCTTGGTTAAACAACTCATTATAGTCACTCAATTTAGCGTTTTTAAAAAGCGCTCCATTATTAAAATCTGTCTTAAGCTGTTGGGCTTCATTCAAAGTACTTTCCTCAAAGGCATTGTCTAGTAGGCTTATTTGATTGCCCAGTTTATCATTCATGACCTCTGCCCTTTTAGACCAACTTTCACTAGAGAGGAGGAAAGGGTCATCTCTGAGATCAGAGCTGTAAATTCCCTTAGCGGCTTTTATTTGATTTTTTAGAGTTTCTCGTAGGCCTCTAATCTCTGAAGATGCTCGATTAAGAGAATCTAGTAGTGTTTCGATTTCAGTGATTAGTTCGGGATCGTTTTTGGTTTTTGAGATAATGGCCTCAAAACGCTCTTTATCAAATTTATCAATGAGAGATTGGTAAAAATCATAACTGTAGATCACCAGAGAATCCAAAGGTTTTTGGAGAATAGCCTGATTAACAAGTTGCAATAAGAAGGCATTATTATAGATCGCCGGTTCACTGGTGAGGGTGTCCTGAAGTACGATAACTTTAGACAAATTGAGGCCTATATTTTTAATATCATCCTCCATATAAGGCAAGGCATTATCCAAAAGACTCTTGTAATTGCTAATCTCAAAGCGCTCGAAAAGCAGTTTAGTTTTCGGGAATAAGATGCCGATCTCGCTTTCATCCAACTTTTTAGATAAACGATTGAGAAAGAGAATATTCAACTCTTCCTGTGCGCGTTTTTCTATAAAAGAGGTCAAGCCCTCTAGAATAGCCGCTTGATTGAGGCTTGATAAAAAACTCTTGGTAGAATACACCTCTTGTGTTGCTTCTACCAAAGCTGTACCAGCTGTTTTATTAGAAGCATTAATAATTTGCTTTATCTTTTCTTCGGGAGGAGCATTATTGATTTTATCTAGCTTTTTGCTAATGGGTGTTGTAGGAGCGTTTGTGTCTTTCACCGAATTGATCATTTCCATAAATACACGATCGTCAAGGTTGAGCCAATAGCCTAAGTTTTTACTTAAATACTCGTTTGAACGCAGGTCATCTAAAAAATCCTGCATGGGTCGCTGGCTTTGATCACTTTCCACCAAAGCCTTTAAGATCGGCCATATAGGGTTTTTATATTGGAGATCAACTGGCGCTTTAGAGCGGCGCAGTACTCGTATACTATCATTACCAATAGGATAAAAGACCATGATTTGATGACTATCCACTGGATAAGTATTCCCTTGAATCGTCCATTCATTTGGTCCTTCAAAAGTAGACATATCCGTCGTAGAAATACTTTGTGCATTAATGCCGGTACCCGATATAGAGGATAGAGAATTTTGTGCTATTACAAGTAGATCATCTTCACCAATGATTAGGGATTGATCCGGATAATAGGTAACTATGATCTCCTGATAGCTGCCCTGTAAAGGCGTATGAACGAATAAAATGGAGTCATTCTTGTAATTAACCGTATGAAAAATACCGGTTAAGGAGGAAGCAGCAGATCGATTTCTAAATCGGTAGGTACCTTCTTTGGTAAAAGTAAATTTAGATCCATCTGGTAAATTAGGCGTGTCGAGTATACCATTATAATACACTTCAACATCACCTCCATTAACTTCAAGATTCGCTTGTAGGCTATCTTTTAGCTTGATAAGGGTGGCTAGTTCTTGAGATTCCTGTACTAAATTTTGTGCATTGATATCCTGAGCCCAAGTAAAGGCAAAGCATATACCAATGATGGCTAGAGTATTACTTAATTGTGATTTCATACTTTTGGATTATGGGTGTTAAAGGTTTTCGCTTCTAAATTTAAAATCCATTTACTAAAAAAGCAAATAAAAAGATAAATACTTTCTAAATAATCCAGCGGTGATTTGCCCAGACCCGCCTCTGCTCCTTCTCCAAAAAAGTCCAAGCTACCAATCTACTCTGCTTATTGCCTTGCCCCATTTCGATAATCTTATGATCGGCAATCTCTACTTCCTGCATGCGCTGTTTTAGGATCTGCAAATGATCTTTGTGTGCCACCAAACTTGTAAACCACAGGCATTGCTTTGCAATAGAAACGCTTTCTCTAATCATTTTTGTAATAAAGCCCACTTCGCCGCCCTCGTACCAAAGTTCGGATGCCTGGCCTCCAAAATTACGAATCAGTGGTGCTGATTTTCCTTTACTCAGGTTGTTAAGTTTCCGCCTAGTATGAGCCTCAGCTTCGGCTGAAGAAGTATAAAATGGTGGATTACAGAAGCTGATATCAATGTGCTCCTCTTTCTCTAGGACATTGGTCAGAATAGCTGCTGGCGAGGGCTGTTCTCTTAGTTCAATATCCTGTAATTGCTCAGGGTTGGCTTCCATAATAGCCTTTGCGTTCTTTAAAGCTGGCTGGTCTACCTCTGTAGCCAAAAAACGCCAGCCATAAATCTGCTTTCCTAAAATTGGATAGATCATATTTGCTCCTGTTCCAATATCTAATGCCCTGACCTGCGGCCCTTTTGGTATACGGCCCCGAAAATCTGTGGCTAGTAAATCCGCAGCATAATGCATATAATCAGCCCGCCCAGGAATCGGTGGACATAAATAGCCATCAGGAATATCCCAAAATTCGATTCCGTAATCAACTTTGAGCAGGGATTTATTTAATTGTAGAACCGCCTCTGGTTTCGAAAAATCTATCGTTTGTTGCCCATATTCATTGGTAAACACCATCGTCCTCAGCAGTGGATTGTGCTTACTGAGTTTCTCGAAATTATATTGCTTCCGATGTAGATTTCGAGGATGCCCTCTTGTTTTTCCTTTTTTAATGGTTCTATTTTTTTGGTAAAGGTAGTAAAGGTTTGGCTCGCTTGTCCTTTTACTTGGCTACTGATAGGGCAAACTCACCAAATAATTACCCTGCAATTTTTTATAATTATAACTGAAACTCCAATTCAAAACCGCTCTAGCATCTTTCCCGAATTTACTTCGGGATCATTCGATACAAAAACGAAGCAAAA
>JBELML010000088.1:0-25799 GCA_042095835.1 Saprospiraceae bacterium | reverse complement strand
AGGTAGCGATCGCTCAAAAAGCCTCCTGCAATTACACCGTAACATAAAAAATGGTAAGGGTGGCTTTGGGCTTGAGCCAACATATTCGTTTCCACTCTGCGATCCATAACAGAGTACTGCACTTGATGGGCTTGTATCTTGAGCCCAGCATCGAACATCTCTTGTAAATGCAAAGTATCGAAATTTGTCACCGCAATATGCTTGATTTTACCAGCTTTTTGCAGCTCCATCAGGGTCATGGCTGTCTCCACATAGCCAGGAATCTGGTAGTCCCACCAATGAAATTGTACGAGGTCCAAGCGCTCGACACCCAGGCGTTGTAGGGACCGATCAATGATGCTTTCGGTTTGGGTTTTACTTAGACTCGCCAAGGCATTATAGTCGGGGACGTACTTGGTATGTACTTGCACCTGGGGCAGGCTCCCAGATTGAAAGGCGTCTTTATGTTTACGGATAAATTGACCAATCAAAGTCTCTACGCCGGTATAAATATCGGCACAGTCAAAGGTGGTGACACCAGCTTCTACAAAGGCCAACATATCCGAAAGGGCTTCGGCCTGATCTATTAGGCCGTGCCCACCAGCTAAATGCCAACCGCCCTTTATGACCCTAGAAATGCTGTAATCTGATGAGAGATGTATTCGTTCGATTGGCATGAAAATTATTATTAGAATCGAAAGGTAAGTATGATTTTTTAAGTCTCAAAATTACTTGCCTTCCTCTCCCTTGGCGACATGTACCGTCTTTCTAGCCGAGCTAAAGCGCATTATACTTTGGTAGTTATAGCTGTTATAAATATGAGACAAGCCCCAGCGTAGCACCTCCGTTGGATCTTTTTCATTATCCGCTGATCGATTGATACCAATAGCATGAGGAGCCCCTTTAATCACGGACATGATCTCGAAATTGATGCCATCGGGTGCCCATTGAATCGTGTTTTTTTCAGGTCCATCGGTAGTGATTAGCGATGCGATGCCTCCATTGTATTTCCAGACACATATTTCGTGGCCACTATTACTGATAGGGTTATAGGCCGATTTTTTATAAGGCCCTTTTGGGTCATCTGCAATAGCGACGCCGTGTCGGATTTGTCGCCCTCCAAAGGTGATTTCTTCTCCCATTTGCTCTCCTTTATAATACAGGTAGAATTTTCCGTTATAGGGAATAATACAAGGATCGTGTACTTTATGACTATCGAAATCGCCTTTCTTTTCTACCATAAAACGGTTCTGCTCTTCACCTTTCCAGATGCCATTATCTGCTGGACTGAGAATCGGAGCCTCGCTTTTTGTCCAGGGACCATCTGGGGAGTCCGCCCAAGCCAAACCAACCTGATTTTTTACGCGTACATTATAAGGTGATTTGACCGTTTGGTAGCACAAATAATACTTGTCTGCATATTTCATGATCTCCACAGTGAATACTGATCGATCATCGTAGGCACCTTTAGGACCTCGAGGTACGGCTAGGCCTTCTTCCTTCCAGGTCCAGCCATCTTCGGAGGTAGCGTACCAAATATCGCAGCGATCCCAAGGGAATACCTTGTCCTCTTCAATATCACCAGCAAAACCCTGAGTCGGGCCAGTGCTTTTACTGTACCAGACGTAGTATTTACCATTTTCATAAATCAGGGCACTAGGATCGCGCCGAACTACACCTTCTTCATAAGCCAAATCTCCCTTAAGTGGCTGAAGTTGACTAAACTCGATAAACCATTCATTGCTACGGTCTGGCCACTGTAAGGCCCGTATAGAAGCAGCACTTAGGGAGTCTTTGTTGCTAATGCCAAGTTGGTCTAGCCGCTCGGAAGAAAGGTCTAAATAGGCTGTGCCGCTAGGCTCTTGTTCATCGCCCGTGGAGGTGCAAGTAGCCAGTAAACAACAAATAAGAGGGAGCTTTAGAAGATTGTTGAGTCGCATTAGAAAGGATTAAGTAGTGAGAAAAAAGGTATCTTTTTCCTAATTTACAGAAAGTCTTTTATTTAGTCAGGATTACCTTTCTAAAGGTCATTGACAGCCTTCGGGATCTTGGTGTTCTTTTGCCATAAAGGACATCTGATTTTCTTGCCGTAATACCATGCATCCAATCGAATCTCGCTGCTCCTCTAAGGACTAATACGCTACCTGTTTTCAAGTGGATCGTTGTACGGCTACCACCTCCTTTTGGGGTGAGATTCATTAATATATCAGAACCTAAAGACAGGGAAATGATGGTGTCATCGAAGCAGGGCTCACAATCAATATGATCTGCAATGCCTTGGCCAGGGAGGTATTCGTTGACAATCATCTGGTCTGGAGCGTAGGTGATGATATTAGCCTTCATCAATTGTTGCGCAAAGGCAGTCGCCCAATCGGGAAGGGCCTGTACTCGCATACTTTCATTGATGGCTCTCTTTCGGTAATCGTATTCATAACCATAATGCTGTACACGGCGCCTTAAGACGGTAGACCACTTTTCTTGATCAATAGCTCTGATTAAGGTCTTTTGGGCAGGAATACTTAAAAAGTTTTCCACTAACTCCAGACCTTGAATATTAGGAAGATAAATTCTGGGCATTTTTCCATACCAATTGACTTCTTGTTCGATTAAAATGGAGGCAATGGGTAAGCCTGTTTTTAGGGTTTTAAATAGTTCAACCTCTCTACGGCTTTGAGAACCGCCTCCGATACGGATTAAACCATCAATATATCGAACAAAGGATTCGGATTCATCACCAAATCGTTCGCCAACTATGATAACTTCATCTACAGGGTAGAGGCCACTTTTTACCTGAAGTGCTTGCTTGGCAGAAAAGCCTACGGTTTGAAAACCAAAATCTTGAGCGAGTTGATAGGCAATCAGCGGTACTCCGGTATTAGTATACCCACTAACAATTTGAATGTGTTTGTGTGTATGTTTGGTTTTAATTCTTGTAAAGATGGATGCTAATAGTTGCTTGGCCAAGGTTTGGTCAAATGCGTTGGCACTGAATCCGACTACGCCGATTTTGAGAACTTGTTGAGTCATGGAGCTTGTTGTATTTGCTCCTTCTATTTAGTGGTGATTTAATGGCGGACCTTCTGGAAAGTACACCCTTAAATCTATTCTAATTTTATCTTTCAACAAACTTTTGCTCAGAAAAATCTTGCATCGTTTTCTTACTGCTTCCTGATAGGTCAGTTTTACTACTACTCGATATTGACGCAGTTGATCGACGATGAATGGTAAATAGATAAAGCCCACCGCATGACGACCCCAACCGTGATCTGGATGATAGCCTTTCTCATCATACTCCGAGTAGTCTGCTTATGCTTTCGGTGATTAAGCTTTTCCTGGTTCTAGCTCTATTCGATCAAGAGAGGAGTCATTGTAAATCAGAACTGCACTATCTATCCCCAGCGTGGATTTGATTTCTTATTCTTCTACCAGAATTAAGTTTTTGTCGATGCTGTTCTGCATAGCGGGGTACATTATCTAACTTAGCAAAATCGAGAAGTTGTATTTCAATGCGCAAAAAGAACCCGACTAATGAATATCGAACAACAACTCATTTTTCTTTTTAGTGCTTTAGGTGGTATCAATGGCGCCTTACTAAGTATCTATTTTTTGATAGTGAAAAAGGATAAACGTCGTTCGGATTATTTTCTGGGCGCTTTGATTTTGATGCTGAGCGTGCGTACCATCAAATCCGTATTTCTGCATTTTAATGGGGCCTTGTTTGGCTCTTTTATTCAGGCAGGTTTGACGGCCTGTCTTTTGATTGGGCCATTTCTTTTTCTCTACGTTCAAAGTATGATTTCATCTAAAGAGGAGCAATCTTCCCACTGGTTGTGGCATGTATTACCTTTTGTACTAGGTATTTCGATTTTTGGTTGGTACTATCCTTATTATGAGTAT
Source organism: Saprospiraceae bacterium (assembly GCA_042095835.1). Classification (GTDB taxonomy): domain Bacteria; phylum Bacteroidota; class Bacteroidia; order Chitinophagales; family Saprospiraceae; genus DATFKA01. Next base: position 21,923 of record JBELML010000088.1, on the reverse strand, counting down.
CGCCCGCTGTGGTATGGTTTTATCGAGGGTATTTACAAGCAGTGGTTGCTCTATATTCTACTTGCTGGCTACTTACTGTTGCCCGTTTTTAAAAAGGTATTTAAAGGGGAGAAATTGGAGGATCATGAGTTTTGGATGGTCAATATATTTGCGGGTACGTTTATCGTTTGGCTAGCCTACGATACTAGTAATTATACCTCCTATATCGTTGGGGCCTTATCCTTCAGTTTTCTTTTATATACAGATGTATTGCTCTGGTTTTATAAAAGTAGAAATAAGGCCATTGCTAAAGATACACCTATCAGGTATCTCAATTCTACCTTGAGCGAATCAGAGGTGCACCAGCATATGCAGGCGCTCAGTAGGTTGATGAATCAACAGAAATTATACACTGAACCCAATCTAAGTCTAGAAAAATTAAGCCACCAACTAGGTCTCAGTAGAAAGGAGTTATCTCAGGTGATCAACCAATCGACCAGCCATAATTATGCGAGCTATATTGCCCAGCTTAGAGTCGAGGAAGCCAAGCAGCTGTTGCAATCCAATGAGCACCAGCATCTTAAAATTTCTGCCATTGCTTTTGATAGTGGTTTTAATAGTGTCTCCTCTTTTAATCATCACTTTCGTAAAATCGTGGGTATGACAGCGAAAGACTACAGAAGTCAAAAAACACAGTCTGTAGTAACAATCAAAAAATAATTTTTCGATTTTAATGGAATCTTTTGCACCAATGCGGCGTTAAAAAGCCTCGCTGATGCCCTGCATCATCTACGTTTTTTGCCTTGCCTTGGCACAAAATCTTCTCGATCAAAATGCGATACTTATTCTTTGTCCGTTACTTAGGGGCCTAATTACCCTCCCAGATTCATGAATTTGGTAGGAATTGGGCAAGAGTACGTACAGATTTGCATCATAATCAAAACTATACGCGATGATGCAAAAAACGATATTATTATCACTCGGTTTACTTATTTCAATCACTTCCTTTGCCCAAAAGGATACGGATGCTACCCAAGTAAGAGCCGCCATCTGGAACTACATCAATGGTCGTAATAATGGCGATGTCGAACAACTGAAAAAAGCTTTCCATCCTGATGCTGACCTACGCCACGTACGCGGTGATTCCCTCCGCATTTGGCCATCTGCTGAATATATCGCGGGCGTAAAGCCTGGGAAAAAGCAAAATTGCGTCGCCCGACTTGTATACCTCGATATTGAAGGGAATGCCGGTCAAGCCAAAGTAGAAATCGAATACCCCAACTGGAAATTCGCTGACTATCTCAATTTGTTGAAAATTGATGGCCAATGGAAGGTTGCTGTTAAAAGCTTTGCCGGTTATTCCATAAAAAAAGAACGGGTTTTGTTTGTGATCACCAGCCACGAAAAAATGGGCGATACGGGCCGCAAAACGGGGCTTCATCTAGGAGAGGTGAGTCATGTTTATCAACCTATTGTTGAGGCAGGTTATGAGGTGGACTTTGTTAGCCCTAAAGGTGGCCAAACTTATATGTACGGTGATAATATGAATGATCCGATCAGCCTTAGGATGATTCAAAACCCTAGCGCCTATTATAAATTGACTCATGCGATGACGCCCGATCAAGTGAGGGTTGATAACTATGCTGCGATCTATTTCGTCGGAGGGCATGGTACGATGTGGGACTTGCCGGAGCATTCACAACTTACGGATATCACCAAGAATATTTATGAGAAAGACGGTATCGTTGCTGCAGTTTGTCACGGCCCATCAGGGATTGTCAATGTGCAGTTGAGTAATGGTAAATACTTAGTAGAGGGCAAAAAAGTAACCGCTTTTACCAACCAAGAAGAAGCGGCGGCTGGACAAACGAATAATGTTCCCTTTTTATTAGAATCGACTTTGAAAGAGAGAGGTGCCCTCTTTCAAGCGGCCGAGAATTGGCAAAACAATGTGGTCGTAGATGGCCGACTAGTGACGGGACAAAATCCTGCATCTGCTGGCGATTTGGCACAAGAAATCATCCAACTGTTAGCACAGCGAAAGGAGCAATAATCCATTCCTGTATTATAGGCCCACCTCCGGTGGGCCTGTTTTTGGCGCTCCGTTTTTGTAGCTACGACCAAGTCTTCACTCCCAAATGGTTTCCTAACTTAAAGAAGTGCTTTTCCCATTTTAGATTGCGTAGATCCTTAGGTAGCTTCTTATAGGTTTTTAGCATAGAGAAGTAGAGATTCTGACTCTTCCAAAGGTTGATATCAATATCCATACTGAATAGATACTCTAATGCTTTGTTCAATTTCTTCAAAGGACTAATTGCTTGAAAACCTTCTGCCAGGATCTGCTGTAGTTCCCGATACAATCGCTCTCCAATCGCCAGTTTAATGGCGGGCCCTTCCGTTACATCTACACCCCATTTTTTAAACTCTTTGGCGATGCGTTCCAACTCTCTGATATTAAGGTCGCTCTTGTCAAAGAAGTTTTTAAGGTCCTGGTTCAGGATGATCTGAGCGGCATTAAGGAACTCTTGCGGTACAGGAATATTACTTTGTTGGATGCCGTTCATCAACTGGTAATTCTCTCTATAAAACTCCCGAAGATTGGTCTCCAAATGAGAAAGACTCTGCTGGGTAATTTGCTTGAGAATCGTCCTTTTTTCATCTCTAAAGAGATGCCAAATAGAAAACTTGTCTGAGCCAAAATACTCTTGCATGATCCCAATGACCTCACCCAGATTCGTGGAGTTAAAGGCGGTGGTGATTTTATTTTGCATTTCATCGAAAGTCTCTTGCTTCATATCTACAGAGATATTTCCGATGATATTCTGTTGGCCTAAATATAAAACGGCAAAACTAAAATGCTTTTGTGAGTAAGTGATTTTAGAGTGTACTGTAGTACGCCCTAAAGCAAGACGTTGGTTCCCTGCTTCAAATCGCTTAAACTCTTCACTGATGGCGCGGTAGTTGAACACTTCCAGGTCCTCGGGATAGGCTTCGAAGAGGGAAGAGGCCGCATAATGCATACCCATCCGTACGAGGTCTACCTTGGCGGGCATCACATTTTCTTTGTAGCTGGATGCGCCATTCTCATATACATTACTGTGGGCTTCTTCAAGCTTGCGGATGAAGGCACCGTGTAAATGGATGTCGGCTACCTGTGCGGCATAATGGATGGCTCGGTTGGCGTATTGCAAAATCTGATCTGTCTCAATGCCCGATATCTCATCAAAAAACCATCCACAACTTGTAAACATCAAGACGGCATGCCGTTGCATCTCCATCAAGCGCATCAATTTGGTCTTTTGCTCTGGACTCAATGGCGCTTTGGCATGTTTGCTGATAAAATCATTGACGGTGTCATCGGTCCTGTTCAAGATGACCTCGATATAATCATTGCGGGCAGCCCAAGGGTCCTGCAAGATGTCTTCCGATTCTCTTTCATAAATAGGGATCAACTCGTCACGCAACCAATTCAAGGTTTCGCGAAGCGGCTTACGCCAGGATTGATTCCAATCGCCACGCCCGCCAGTATGACAGCCACAGTCGCTTCGCCAACGTTCTACACCATGTACACAGCTCCAGGAGCTATTTTCATGAATCTGCGCTTCGTATTCGATGGGGAATAAATCTAGGTATTGACCATAGTTGCAAAGGTGATATTCGGTACTGCTTTCAATGGTTTTGAGACAAGCTGCCAGTGCCATTTCTCCGTGTCTGTGATGGTGGCCATAGCTCTCTCCGTCAGTAGCGATATGTGCTAACTGGGGGGTATCGTTATCATCAAAAACTTCATAAAATTTGGAGGCGAAGAAGTCGCCATTGTTGAGCAAGCCATCGAAAGCCACTCCCTGGGCAATACCGCCATGATAAAAGAAGAGGGTAATCCTTTTTCCGGAAGGAAGCTTACAGAGGTAAGGCCTTCTAGGGTCAATACTATCTGGAGGGAGCTGCGTCCATTCTTTTGTACCGATTTTGCGGATGGCCTTTCCTTGCCGGGGAGCTAGAATGGTGTATTTAATGCCACTAGCAGCCATCGCCTCTAAGGTAGGCGTGTCGACGGCAGTTTCAGATAGCCACATGCCTTCGGGGTGGCGCTTGAACCGATGCTTGAAGTCAGCGATGCCCCATTTGATCTGGGTTTCGATATCTTTTGTATTGGCTAAAGGGACAATTAAGTGGCTATATGCTTGAGCTAATGCCGACCCGTGGCCACCAAAATGCTCCATACTACGCTTGTCGGAATCGAGTATCGCTTGGTAGGTACCCTCATCTTTTTCTGCTAACCAAGAGAGTAAAGTAGGGCCAAAGTTATAGTTGATGCGAGAATAGTTGCTAAGGATGTTGACAATCTTGCCATCATTGTCAAGTATACGTGCTGCGGTATTAGGAGCATAACATTCGAAGTTGATTCGCTCATTCCAGTCGTGGAAAGGGGTAGCAGAATCTTGTAATTCAACCACTCCTAGCCAAGCGTTTTCTCTGGGAGGTTGGTAAAAATGGCCATGAATGCAGACGTATTTATTTGTTTTCATAATAATCCAGTAGTCATAATTAGATGTTCACAATTAACTACAAGTTTTATGATGGTATCTTTTTACTCAACTTTTCGCCTGCCTGCCGAAGTCTCGGCGCAGGCAGGTTACATCCTCGATCGATGTGAATCGATCTGCGGGTGTGCCTCAATTTGAGCAAAAATCTACTCTATCAAAAACTATATTTTATTATGAGCACCTAATTAGTGTCAAATACTTATTGTATAATATACACGAATATAAAAAAGTTTAGCTGAATGCGGGATTTTAACTGATGACATTACTCCAGAGCGCAGGAAATTTTAGCCATTTTTTATACATTGGGTTTAAATCTGATGTAATGAAATGAGCATGATCTTATTTAATCATAAAATCACCAATCGGTGATGATTAAAAAAGATTATGCGAAAGCGAAGCGGTTGCATGTTTTAAAAATTTCGTAATTGCTTCATTTTTAGTTAATTGCTAAATTTTTAAAAAATGAAAATTGCCAATATTATTTTTTCCATCCTATTTACCTTATTTGCCGTTGTCCAATATAATGATCCAGATTCTGCTCTTTGGATTCTCTTATATGCTTTTATAGCGGCTGTTTTTGGTTTTGCTTCCTTTGGGAAAAGAAATAAATGGGTCGCTATTGGAGGTATAGGGATCTGTCTGATCTGGCTAGCTACTTTGCTACCCGATTTTATCAATTGGTTACAAATGGGAATGCCCAATATTGCAGGTTCTATGAAAACAGAGGAACCACATATCGAGTATACGAGAGAATTTCTCGGATTGGGGATTTGTATTTTGGCTTTGGTCTTTAATTATCGTAGAAGTAGGTAAGGATTTACCGAATAATAAACCAAATGGTCTTCAAGCACAAGCTAGCTCATACGCAGGGCGTTAATTTTTTCCTCAATGGCATTAAGCTTTTTGCGTCGATTGATGATGACGGGCTCAGCAGCTCTTTCTTTGCAATCACTAATCAGACAGCGCTCGCAGGTAGTGTGTACCATGCGGTGAGGAATGTCAGGATCTTTCAGAAATTGGATTTGTTGCTTGAGGTGATTGTCGAGAAGTAGCCCTAGGGAGACACCTACATTCCTATTAGGCGTAGGATAGGCCGATCTACCGATAGTGATCACTAGGTATTGATCTCCTGTGGCCATATAACTAGATAATTGGATTTCTACTTTATTGTCAATCTCCTCCCCTTGAAGTTGTTTGCTACGGAGTTCTTTTAGCATGGAGATAGCCACCCATCTCCGACAATAATGCTCCTCCAGGCCATTGCCGTGTGGCTGGTGGCGATGATTGAGGTGCAGCTCCCGATCAATTTCAAAATGGTCACGGGTCAGGTCATGCGAAATGCGCAAAAAGAAAAGCTTCTTCATCCCAAAAATCCTCGGCAAGATATTGGTCAAGCGGTGGTAGTACATCTCAGGTGTGGCATCATATTTATGCATAATACCCACAAAAGCTTGAGCATTCCATTTCTCTAGCTGAAAAAACTGCCGCATATCTCTTTCTATCATGCGCAGGGGCATGTGTAGTGCAACCGAAAAATAGATAGCTCTTGAATGATTGAGTACTTCCTCAAAGTTGCTGGTCTGTAGCAGCGAAGAGGTATAGGCACGCTGCTCCATCCGCAAATAATCGAAAGCCAGTTCTTTCCCATACTGAAAAGACCTTTGTATTGGAGTCAAATGGGCAGGTAGTAGTAGCTCTTTTTTGTTGGGCAAAAAGACACCTCTCAGGGTTTTGAGTTCAGGATGATCATCTAGACCAGTAGGGAGGACCGTGTAGCCTAGCTTTTTCTCTAATAGCTGCTCCAATAAATGGGCTGGTAATGGCCGCTCTTTTGGCAAATCATGATCTACCGCAAAATCGAGCACCTTCTGCTCCAAATCTTCAAAGTAGTTATTGTGCAACTCTAAATAGGATCGTAGGGCTCCAAAATAGAAGTTCTCCTCACGCAGCGCATAGTTTCTAGACAATTCGAGTAAGGTCGAAATGAATGCACCAACCCGCGCTGGAGCGCTTGCAATAATCTCTACCACTTTACTCAACTCGATACCAAAAAGATCTAGCGGAAGCTCATTCAGAAAGTTGGACTGTAGCAGCTCCGCTACCGGTGCGATACTCTCATCATACTCATCAGAGGTGAGATAAGTGGCACTGATTTCTAGAGATTCGGCCAAGCCATCAATTTTATCTTTTTTGGGGTATTTTTTTCCTTTTTCTATTTCATTGAGGTAGGAGACAGATATGCCTGTCTTTTGGGACAAGTCCGCAAAAGAGAGGTTTTTCTTTAATCGTTGTTGTTTTACTTTAAGACCGAAGAGAATACGATCATTAGGGCTCTTTACTCGCATAGTCCGCTAAGTTAAAGGATTAGAGCGAAATTTCGCAGTGATCTTATTCTCTTTTTCTTGACCTGTTTGGATAGATGGGTTCATTCCTTCAGCATAGTAGATACTTTTATGTCACCGTGTAAAGTCCTGTGAACGGGACATCGATCGGCAATCTCAAGTAGCCTAGCCTTTTGCTCTTCGTCCAGATTACCTTCTAATTGAATACTTCTTTGGAAATGATCAATTTTGCTTTTTGTTTGCTCCAGGTTCTTTTGATCATCAACATAATCCTTGGAGTGACTCAATTGTACATCTACTTCTTGTAGGTCCCAACCTTTGCGGCGGGCATACATTTGTAAGGTCATCGCTGTACAGGCACCTAGCCCTGCAGAGACCAGGTCGTAAGGAGTAGGCCCAAAGTCATTACCGCCTACCTCAATGGGTTCGTCGGCAGTCAGACCGTGTTTGCGCACCATGATATCAGTGGTGTAGCCCTCCGCTCCTAGTCTGACGGCAACATCTTTCTCCACTTTTAATTTTTCTTTTTCTGGTAGGTCAATGTAGCGTTTTGCCCAGGAAGCGATCATGTCGCCAGCGTAGAGGGAATCTGCTTTATTGGTCAATAGATGATCGGCACCATCAAGGGTTACAAAACTTTTGGGATGGAAAGCAGCATCATATATTTTTGCGGCATTTTCAATTTCTACCGTTCGATCTTGTGGAGAGTGCATTATGAGCAAAGGTTTGCGAAGCTCCTTCAATGTCTTGGCTAGGCTCTTTTCCTGGATATCTTCCAGGAATTGTTTCTTTACTGTGAATGGACGACCGCCGATGTTGACTTCGGCGAGACCTTCCTGTTTGATGGTCTGGATGTCTTCTGCAAATAAGTGACTAACGTGTGTCGGTGAAAATGGAGAACCAATGGTCACTACTGCCTGAACAAAATCCAATTCAGCGGCGGCTTTGATGACGGCTGTTCCACCAAGCGAGTGACCGACCAAAATGGCTGGCGATTTATACTCTTGTGCAAGTGTTTGTGCTGCATCAATGAGGTCTTGTACATTGGATGAGAAATTCGTGTCTGCAAACTCTCCCTCACTTTCCCCTAAACCTGTAAAATCGAATCTAAATACCGCAAAACCTTCAATGGTTAAGGCTCTACTAATATTGCGAACCGCTGTCAGGTTTTTATTGCAGGTGAAACAATGGGCAAACAGGACATAGGTATGTGGGTGCTGGTTGACAGGTAGGTCTAAACGAGCACTTAAGGTCTCTTCGTCTCGGTTGGTGAATTGAATCTTTTTACTTTGCATGAGTTGTTTTTGCAATGATGCCTACCTATGCTAAGGCTTACTCTTTCGCCATAGTTTCAGCATACGCGGGCAGCGTAGGAGTCTGGCGAAGGCTTCGGCAGATGAATAATAAGGTCTCCACATTATTCCAACACCGTTTTTAGGATTTTGTGCGAATGGATGGTTGAAAAGTGATCTAAATGCAAGCTGAAGTAGTCTAGCAGACCCTTTAGTAGCTGCTCTCTATTCTTTTTGGGGATGCGCAGACTGGGGACTTGCTCTAATTCAATCTGAATTAAATGAGAAAGGTATTGGGCTTCTTCAGGTGCTAGAAAGTTTTGGTGGATGGGAGCTATGGCAGTATAGTTGCCCTCTTGGAGGTCGAAAAAATATCCATCCTCTACTTTTTCCAGACTTGGGGTGAAGCCAAGGAAAGTACTCAGTTGAATGAGAAATAAAACGGGAATATTCACTAGTGATTCGGTGCTCTGGTCGATATGTTGTAAAAAACCTTGGAGCCAAAGATATAATTCTGGCTGGGGCTCAGATTCTGGTAGCGCCTTTCGGGCTACCTCGATCAGGAACATGCCTACTGCACTTCTTTGTACCTCAAAAGGGAGTTGCTGATAAATATAGGAAGGGCGCACCTCCTTCAGCCGATTGAGTTCTTTATCCTTTCTGTCGTAAGCAACCAAGTCGACGATAGACATCACCTGGAATAGATTGGCGTGCATTTTGGCTTTAGTTGTGCGTACGCCGCTAACGATGTATTTCTTCAGTCCTTTCTCCTCTGTATACACATCGATGATAAGGCTGGTTTCTCCATATTTGATAGCGCGAAACAATATTCCGCGGGTTTTTAAAAGCATAGCTTAGTCTATGGTTTTTTACGATTTCTAAAAATTATGACTGGTAGAATACTTGAAACACAATATCACTTTTTTGTTTACATTCTTATTTCTGACCTCTTTTTGCTGTAATTGGAAATAATTAACAATAATTTAAGGATTTTTTATAAAAAAAATGGCTTTTAAAAGGTTGTAGATGCATCCATTTACTAATAATTTTGTCTATGTAATTGAAAACTTGTTCGAGTACACCCGAATGAAAACTGATAACTGTCAAATAATTAACAAATAATTGACGTTAAAGGCTAAATAATTTACGAGCTTAAGTGTTGGTATTATAAACCAAATTGATTGCTCAACCCGACAAAAAAAATTGTGAAGAATGAAAGCCCTAATTTCCTATTTAACCATTAGCTTATTTATTGTCTCTGTGCTCACCGCCAAGCAGACAGATCCATTAAATGATTCTGCGAATTGCAGAACTTATCTTCTCGAAATCGACCCTGAACTCCCACAATCGGAGCAGGTGCGCATTGATCTATTGCAAGGTCAATGGAATACCTCAGATGCCATCCAATGGGATTTCCATGCTGATGGTAGATTATACCATATCAATACAGATGCGTCAGGCGCACAGGAACTTACTACAAGTAAGTGGGATGTCAAAATGTATGACGCCTTTACTGTACTTTATATCAGCCATGACGACAACCCCGGAATCGAGCGTTATATGGTAGAGCAAACTTGTGATGGTGTGGAGTTGAATAATATTGACGATGACACCAACTTAGTATTGGATTTTGAAAAGCCAGATTTCAGTACTAGAAAAAAAGCACAAAGTACTATCCTCGGTCACTGGGAGAATGCCTTGAGTCCAGATCAAATTGCCGCCATTCCAGCATTGAATAGAGGAGGAGCCGCTCCACATAAGGCAAGGATTGCTTTTGATTTTATGGCAGATGGTAGTTTCGTACAATTAATACATTGTATGGAGTATCAAATCACCTTCGAAACAAGAGGAACTTGGGCGATTTCTAAAGATGGAAAGACCCTATTGATGAGCGATTTGAACCAAGTAGATAAAGCACGTTGTATAGAGATTCAATATCTAGAGTTGGATGAAATGGTGTTGCGCAATCTAGTGCCCGCTACTGCGGCTCAAAACATGAAAAAAAGCTATTACTTCAATAAATATTAGTAGAAAACTAAAACTCCCACTCAGGGCCCAAATCTTCTGGCTTATACGTCAGCTTGGTATGGGCCCTTTGTTTTTGTCGCTCCAGCACAATTTTCGCTAATGCTACATTCGGTGCCTCGGTTGATAAAGGGGATAGCGACATCTGTACCTTATCTTCGGCGACATCTAAACGATACATGGTACTTAATAAGAGTTCTAATTCATATTCAATCATATAAGCAATACGATTGGATAAATGCCGTAATAAATCCTCTTCTGTAAACGCCTGCTCTGTCTCTTCTATCTCAAAATAGCTTTTAATCAAGGCCTGCGTCGTTTCTAAATGTTCTTTATCCATTGTGCTTTATATCAGGTAGGAAGATATTTTTTAAAATTAAAGGAATACGCCATCTATTACAAGAGATAGCTTGGACCTAGATATTGATAATATTCAATGAAGTTGTCTAAGGTTTTCTGTTGCTGGCGAGAAAACAGTATTTTGAGGCTAATCAAGGCAAAAAACGCAATCTATGCATCGCATAGATGAGGCTTTTTAACGAAGAGTAGCCTTAAAAGATGTTTTTGACAGCCCAACAAGGAAACTTTAAACAGCTTCTAATATATTACTGAGGAGGAATTGGATACTCTAGAAATAATATTGAATACATGACAAGACAAGAAGCCAAATCAATACTCGGAGAAATGACAAAAGGCGCCTCTCTATTGCGCCATGCCCGCACGGTAGAGCTAGTGATGGAGGCTATGGCAGGGCATTTTGGAGAGGACAAGGAGCAGTTTGCTATAGCAGGACTACTGCACGACGCCGATTATGAAGCTTATCCAGACCAGCATCCACAGGTTATCGTAAAGCGGCTTCAGGATAGGGGAGAAGAAGCCTTGGCACATGCTATTGCTGGCCACTACACCAAATGGGGCGTAGCCAGAGAAAGTTTGCTTGATAAATGTATAGTTGCCGCTGATGAGTTGACGGGTTTTGTGTATGCATCTGCTCTTATTCGTCCTACCCGTATTGAGGGCATGAGCATCAAGTCTGTCAAGAAGAAATTAAAGACAAAACATTTTGCAGCCTCTGTAGACCGAGAAGAAGTACGGAAGGGTGCCGAGCTTATTGGCTGGCCTCTAGAAGATTTAATTCTTTTTATCATAAAAGTCCTAGAGGCCAATAAAGAGGAGCTGGATTTAGCAGCTCCAGCTGGGTAGGCATTAATTTTCGTCTACAGTAGCTAGGTGTTGGCGCAAGGTATAGCTGAGACCAGCCTCCTCAAAAGGTTTGGTCAAAAAGCCATTCATGCCGGCCAACATCGCCCTTTCTTTTTCAACTTTTAGAGCACCCGCGGTGAGTGCAATAATAGGAACGGTCCGCTCTTGTGCAGTCTGTGCCTCCCATTCTCGAATGGCTTCGGTTGCCTCGATACCATTCATCTCGGGCATTTGTACATCCATCAATACAATGTCGGGCTGTACTTCTTTAAAGAGCTGAAGAGCCTCAATTCCATTCGCGCATTTAATAATGGTAGCTCCAGGATATATTTTGCCTAGCATAGTGCTCACCAATAGCATGTTGATGTTGTTGTCTTCCGCTACCAGGATTTTTAAAGAAGAAGGGGAGCGCTCTTGATTGATAGGAGCTTTTATAGGAGCCGTTGCTACTTGACCATTGCTGGAAGATGCTTCTTGATAATAGTTCGTTTTTATTTGGAAATAGAACGTAGTACCTACCTCATCTTCACTAGTATAAGCAATCTTACTTTCCATTTTCTCCGCTAGGCGCTGAGAGATGGTCAAGCCTAAACCTGTGCCACCAAATCTTCTACTAGTAGAGCTATCTGCCTGAGAGAATGCCTGGAAGAGTTCTTCTTGTTTGTCCTCAGGGATGCCAATACCGGTGTCTCTAACCGAGAATTGTAAAAGCCCTTCTTGCTCATTGAGTGCTTGGAAACCGAGTTTCAGCTCCACTTCACCTTTCTGCGTAAATTTAATGGCATTGCTGAGTAGATTGACTAAAATCTGCTTGATTCTGGTGGGGTCGATATCGACCCATTTTGGTAAGTCTTTGTCTATGTTCAATAACAAATCTAAGCCCTTGTGATTCGCTTGAAACTTCACAATATCTCTCGCTTCTTCTAGGGTTTGATTGATATCTGTTTTTATGATATCCAGTTCTAGTTTGTCTGCTTCAATCTTGGAGAAGTCAAGAATATCATTGATGATGTCCAACAGCGCGTGGGCTGAGGTACTTGCATTTTTGACATACTGGTCCTGTGTATCCGTCAAGGAGGTGTTCTTTAATAAATTGGTGAAACCAATGAGACCGTTGAGTGGTGTGCGGATTTCATGGCTCATATTAGCGAGGAACTCCGACTTTACTTTACTAGCACGTATGGCTTTATTGCGCGCCTTTTTCAAAGCACCTTCGGCTCTTTTTCTATCCGTAATATCTTCTACCAAACCATAGATCCTACTGATTTCATTGGATTCATCAGTTAGTGGGAAGATATATACATAGACGGATCGATTTTTATCTCCTTTACTCAAAATGAAGTCACTGCCTTTCTGCATTTTATTTTCTCGGATGCAGCGTAAGAATGCTTCAGAGAAGCCACTTTTTATCATCGGGGCGTAGGTCAATACATTGATCGCTCGAGCTTGGTCGACCTGGTCGACTTCCAAGTGTTCTAGCAAAGACTGATTGGCATCAATGAGTGTACCATTCGGGTGGGCAGCAAAAATACCGATAGGAGAGTTCTCAAATAAGAGCCTGAAGTTGGCTTCACTAGCCCTGAGTGCATCTTCCGCAGCTTTGCGCTCGGTAATATCGTAGCCAATCACTACTATTCCTTTATCGGTACCATCTTTTTCTTTGACGGGAACCTTAACGATATCATACATTCTGAGTACTCCTTCTTTCAGATAGGGAATAAGCTCTTCGTTGCGCGTAAGCTTCTGGTTGCTTTTTGTCATCTTATCCGACTGCGAACAAGTACTAAAGGCTTGCTTATAAACCGGGCTAGAAATATCAGCTAACTCGGCGTCGGTTTTTCCATAAAAATCAATATCCTCCATATCAAAGACCTCGATCATCATATCATTGGCCATCAACCATCGGCCTTCTTTATCCTTGTAGCAAATGATATCAGGGGTCGAGTCAATAATCGCTTTGAGACGCGCCTCACTTTCGATCACCGCAATTTCGGCTTCTTTTTGTTCGGTGACATCTGTACCTACGGCTTGATAAGCCAGTATTTCTCCTTTCTTATTTTTGAGTGTAGAGGTTGTCCACTCTTGCCAAATGGGTTTGGGGCCATACTCCAGCTTTCGGAGTTCGGTGATGACTTCTTCCCCTCCATTCAGTCGCTCCAAAATCACTCCAACGCCTTTTTTTTCTTCTTCTGGAAGTAAATCACGAAAGGTCTTTCCAATCACAGCTGATGGTGGCAAATTCAAGAGATTGGCAAATTGATGGTTGGCGTATAGAATTCTTCCTGATTGATCATATTTACAAATCATCACTGGTAAATGATCCAGGGTGTCATTTTTGGAAGCATTCAGTGTTTCGTTGATAAGCACTACAATTTGATCGTCATCTGGTGTGTATACCTGCACAAAACCAATCGAATCTTGCTCGAATTGGGAAGTGAATTCATAACTCTTCGCCTGACGAAGGTGCTGGTCAATGGCACCTAACTCGCTGAGCAATCGATTATAAAAAGGATGTTTAACCTGACTCGCCATCTCTATATGGCTTTCCTCTTGATTAGGAAAGATCATGGCTTGGAAGGCATCATTAAAGTCCAGGATATCGACATCGATGGGAGCCCCTTGATCATCACGCACAATATGATGGTGAGCAAAAGCGAAGGGTGCTTCTTGGAAAAGGTTTTGTGAAATTGTAATTTCCATAATTATAAAAACGATTCAAAGAAGTCTTTAGGAGACTTCATAAACAAGGAATGAGGAAACTTTGGCCAAGGGAGAGCAGTATTCTTTGGAAGACGAATATAGTAGATTTTATGTTGAAAATCGAAGATTAGTGAATTTTTTAAAATTTATAGTAAAAGGAAGAGTGAGATAGGAGAAGTTGGTCTAAAAAAAGCATCAAGAAATAATTAGAGCCTTTTAAATTTTTACAGCAAATTTCATTTTGTATTTTGGCCCCCTGTTGATTTAAACTTCTCTTCTTCGATTGAGTATTTGGTGGAAGAAGCTAAATATCTAGGCAAATGGAAAACATGAGTATTGGGACAACCGATCTAGTTATTGTCATCCTTTATTTTCTCTTCATCTTAGGGCTTGGCTTGGCGATCGCTCGTCAAAACAAAACGGGTGATGATCTCTTTCTCGGTGGTCGAACTTTTACCTGGGGCTTGATTGGTCTCTCCATTTTTGCCTCTAATATATCGTCCTCTACGATCATTGGGCTTTCGGGAGTCGCTTATAGCTCTGGAATAGTACAGTCGGTATATGAGTGGATGTCAGGTATACCTTTACTGATTGCGGCAGGTATATTTATTCCTTTATACCTTCGAGCGCGAATTACTACGATACCAGAGTTTTTGGAAATCCGCTATGATGCCCGATCGAGAAATTTCTTTTCGGCAGTTACGATTTTTATGAGTGTAGTGATTGAGATGGCCGGTGGACTATATGCTGGGGCATTAGTATTACAAAGCTTTTTTCCTGACCTTGTTTTATGGCAAACGACTTTATTTTTGGCATTTTTTGCAGGCATATATACGGCCTTTGGTGGCCTCAAAGCCGTGGTGTATACAGATGCTCTACAAGCCATTATCTTGTTGGTAGGTTGTAGTGTGTTGACTTATTTATTATTCCAGGAGATGGATTTCTCTTGGGCCAATCTAGTAGCTTCTGTACCAGAGGGTCACCTTTCTATGGTGCGGCCAATGGATGATCCTACCTTGCCTTGGCCTGGATTATTAGTTGGTGTTCCTATTTTGGGCTTCTGGTATTTTACGACCAACCAGTTTATTGTACAACGAGTGCTAGGGAGTAAGAACATAAAACATGCACGGTGGGGCATCATGCTCGCTGGCTTTCTTAAGATCGCTCCTTTGGCCATTATGGTTATTCCTGGTGTGATGGCGATTAGTGTGCTACCAGGATTAGAAAATCCAGATATGGTGTTTCCTACTGCGATGAAGGAGTATCTTCCAGTAGGTTTATTGGGTTTAGTATTGGCTGGACTGATTTCCGCAATTTTGTCTAGTGTAGATTCTATCCTGAATTCTGCTTCTACTTTAATCGTCATTGATTTTATTAAACCTAACCGACCAGAGATGTCCGGTGAACGGATGGCCTATTGGGGAAGAATTATTACAATGATCTTGGCAGTATTTGCCGCTTTCTGGGCGCCACAAATTCAGAACTTTACTAGCCTCTGGGATTATTTGCAGGAGATGTTCTCTATTGTAGTTCCTCCAATTGCTGTAATCTTCCTAGTAGGCGTGTTTTATAAAAAAGGGAATGGACCTGGTGCATTCTGGACATTGATATTAGGGACCTTGTTTGGCGTAGTACTATTTGTGCTTAGACTGATGGACCTATGGCATATTCATTATACCATCAATGTAGGGATTGCCTTTGCCGTAAGTACCGTGATTTTTGTTCTGGTCAGTGCTCAACATCCAGCACCATCTGCTGAGGTGATTGAACGCACAACCTATAAGCCAAGCTTACTTGCTGAAGGTATGGAAGATGAACCTTGGTATCGCGATTATAGAGTATACGCAGTAGCCTTAGTGATTTTGATTGCCTCCATTTTGGTAGCCTTTTGGTAGGAGAAATAGCTTTGTCAAGTGTCAAGTGTCAAGTGTCAAGTGTCAAGTGTCATGTTAATGAGACCCGATGCTTCAGCAGCGTTGGTCGAATTAATCCCGAAGTAACGCTAGTGGATTTCGGGATGCTGTGCTACTTGCCATGTTTTGGAAAGGATAGTTCGTTAGTAATTACGACATTACATCATTAGATCAATACGCCATTACAACACTAAAAACAGCAACAGATCTTTACTTTTGGGAAGACCCTGCTCAATTCAAAGTGGGCCAGGAGGAGACGAGGTGTTTTCAGCAGGTATTTCCAGATAAAGAAGCCGCGAAATCTGCTCAGGAATCGCCTTGGCGGTACAGCTTAAATGGCGATTGGTATTTTTATTGGGCGGCTTCTCTGGAGGAGAGTCCCCAGAATTTTTTTTCTCCAGCCTACTTTACACAGCACTGGGACAAAATACCCGTGCCTAGTAATTGGCAACTCCAAGGCTATGACTTCCCGATTTATGTCAATAAGTCTTATTTATTTCCTACTCATCCACCACATATTCCTTATCAAAAAAACGCGGTTGGTTCTTATCGACGCAGTTTTGAGCTGCCTGTAGATTGGGACGGAATGGATATCTTTTTAGAGGCGGAGGGTTTGAGTGCTGCTGCCCATTTGTGGGTGAATGGTCATTGGATAGGCTATCACCAGGATGCTAAGACCGCAGCCCTTTTTAAAATCAACAAATATCTACAAGCAGGCAACAATGTCATAGCTATACAGGTGTATCAATTTTCAGATGGTTCCTATTTGGAGTGCCAAGACTTTTGGAGATTGAACGGAATAGAACGCGGCGTACATCTTTTAGCTCGGCCTAAGGTTCACCTGCAAGATTACCGGATCGATGCCCTGTTGGATGAGGAATATGAGAACGGTGTTTTACACATCGAGGCGTTTTCTAATATTGCCCACGAGGGAGCTTATCCCATTGATTGGAAATTGTACGATGCTAGCGGAGCACTCAGTTCGGCCGGAAGACTTGAGTTTGAAACGATGCGCAAGGCAATTGGGCAGACTTACATCCCTCAGGTAGACGCCTGGACTGCAGAGACCCCCAGTCTTTACACCTTGTACCTCTATCTCAAGGATATGAGAGGCGCGACGATTGAGGTCCATCGCCAAAAGATTGGTTTCCGAACAGTAGAAATTAAGGATGGTCTGCTGTGCGTCAATGGGAAAGCCATCACAGTTAAAGGCGTGAATCACCACGAACACGACGAATACAAGGGCCATGTCATTGATGAAGCAAGTATGCGATTAGATATTACTTTGATGAAGCAAAATAATATCAATGCAGTGCGTAATAGTCATTACCCCATGCCTCAGCGCTGGTATGAATTATGTGACGAATTGGGCATGTATGTAGTAGATGAAGCCAATATCGAATCTCATGCGATGGGGGCTCGTTTTCAGGATGAGTATGATCCCGAAGCACATGTTAGCGATTTGGAAATATTTAGGGCCGCACATGTAGATCGGGTGCGTAGCATGTATGCTAGAAGCAAAAACCATAGCTCCGTGATCATTTGGTCAATCGGGAATGAGGCGGGCAATGGTAGAAATCTACAAGCAGCTTATGACTGGTTGAAAGCTACAACTACCACACGCCCTATTCAGTATGAGCAAGCAGGCTTAGACTATAATACGGATATTGTCTGTCCGATGTATCCTCAACCCAAAGACCTGGAAGCCTATGCGCTACAATATCAGGATCGCCCTTATATCATGTGTGAGTATGCCCATGCTATGGGGAACAGTGTAGGGAATTTGGTCGATTATTGGAAACTCATCCAGGAACATCCCATTTTACAAGGAGGTTTTATCTGGGATTGGCATGATCAGGGCCTAGAACCACAGGAAGTGGCTGGACAGAAACACTGGAAATTTGGTGGCCATTATGGACCTACAGGTACACCTAGCGATGGCAATTTTTGTATCAACGGCTTAGTGTTCCCTGATCGAAGCCCACATCCAGCCTTGTATGAGGTTAAGCAGGTTTATCAATCTGTAATGATGAGGCTTTTAGACTTAAAAAATGGTATCGTACTGGTCAAGAATGACTACGATTTTCAACTATTAGATCATCACCAAATGGTATGGAAACTGTGGTCAGATGAAGGCCATGTTTTTAGTGGACAAATAGATATAGACCAGCTTAGTCCACAAGCCAGCCAAAGAATGGATCTTTCTTTAAGTAGGTATTTAAAGAAAATGAGGGGTTTTGTTTATTTGGATTTGGCGGTCCTCACCAAGGAGGCTCGGCCTTGTCTTCCGGCAGGACATATCCTTGCTGAAGCGCAATTCGATATGGGCATTATTCGGGTGGGACAATTGAAGAAAAACGACCAGCAAGACTTTACTCTGAAAAAAGAGCAAAAAGGGCATGAATTATATATCAGCGCTGAAAAAGTACATTATACCATTGATCTCCAGGCTGGACTACTGCGCCAAATTGCAGTAGAGCAGGCGCCACTGCTTGAGACTGCTCTTCGGCCCAATTTCTGGCGAGCACCAGTGGACAATGACTTTGGATGGGAAATGGATAAAGAGTGTGCTATTTGGCGTAATGCCCATCTCGATACTTTTATCAAGGAGCAGCAAGTGGACTTTAGTCCAGAGCAGTGTAAGGTCCGTTTTCTTTTGGGGTTTAAAAACCAGGCTACAGAACTGAGTGTAGCCTACGATATAGATCATAAAGGTGTTCTGACGATAGAAAGTCGTCTTCAATTAGGTGATGCGCCTATTGCACTTTTACCGCGCTTTGGGTGGCAGGTGATGCTCCATTCGCATTTGCAGAAAGTGAATTATTTTGGGAAAGGACCATTTGAAAATTATCCAGATCGGCAGGCTGCTGCCAAAATGGGTATATATCAAGCTTCCGTAAATGATTTTTATGAAAACTATATAGCACCTCAGGAGCAAGGGAATCGCGAGCAGGTGAGATGGGCAAAATTCTACGGTGATTTCGGCCCACAACTATGGCTGAAAGGTGCTCCAAGTTTTGCTATGACCGCACTACCATTCACTCCCGAAGACTTGACCAGAACGCAGGCTGATGAGCTATCTAGTTTAGATAGAATTCCAGCTGGAAAAGTGTCTGTCTGCATCGATGCCCACCAAATCGGTATTGGTGGTGTAGATTCCTGGCAAAGTCGTCCCTTAGCGCAATACCTCAATCAGCAAAATGAATACCACCTGAAGTTTAAGATCAACCCACTTCCATCAGTTTAAAGCATTTTTTTCGTCTTAAGTAACAGCCAAAAAACAACTTACCGATTTTGATGGAATCTTCCCGATATAAAGTCGGGACAGGCTTGCTCCAATACGGCGTTAAAAAGCTCTTTATGCCACAGGCATAAGCTAGGCAGAATGCCCTGCATTGCCTACGTTTTTTGCCTTGTCTTGGCACAAAATATTCTCGATCAAAATGCGGAACTTATTCTTTGTCCGTTACTAAGTCTTGATCAAAGTTTGATAATCTTCTATACTTTTTTGGATGATTTGCTTGGCAAGTGCTGCATTTTGAAAGTCTTCAACTTCGACCGTTTTCTCCTCGAGTTTCTTATAATCTTCAAAGAAGTTTTTCAGCTCATTGAAGAAGTGATTGGGAAGCTCTGCGATATCATTGATATGATTGACACTCATGTCGTTTTCTGCAACGGCTATGATTTTGTCATCCAATTCGCCTCCATCTAACATGCGCATCACCCCGATCACTTTAGCGGAGATGATACAAAGCGGGACCACTTGTATTTGAGAAAGAACGACAATGTCCAGCGGATCATTATCATCACAATAAGTACGTGGTATAAAGCCATAATTCGCCGGATAATACATAGAGGAGTAGATCACTCGATCCATAATGAGCATACCACTCTCTTTATCTAGCTCGTATTTAGCTCTGGTATTTTTCGGTATTTCAATAATACCATTCACATAATCAGGTGCCCGATCACCGATAGAAACTTTATGCCAGGGATTAGTAAAGTCCATAATGTGGGTTTAAGAAAAGTGCAGTAAAAAAATTATACGGTTAAAAGAATTCGTCCCATACGACCACTTTGCCTGTTTGGGCTGAAGCTTTGGCCGCCTCCAGGATTTGCATGACAATAAGATTATTATCCATTGTATTAAGATCGAATGCAGGTAGCTCATAGCCCTCTTTTACTACTTTACTAAGAAGTGTAAAAGGATCATGGACGCCCATTTTAAGTCCCTGTATCTCCTTCTCGAATGGGCCTTCTTGTTCGTCAAGCAATACCTCCATCTCTAGGTCACGATTGGCAAAAACATAACCCGATTTGCCGTAGAGCTCCATGTCCTTACGATTATGAGACCAATTCCAAGAAGCCTGGATGATCACCTGTGTCTCTGGATAGGTCAGAATAATAGTGGCGTCATCGTCGACTTTTGGATATAGTTCGGGTTTCAGCTGTTGGGTAATACAAGAAACAGTCGTAGGTGTAGCTCCTTTTAGTAACCAGGTACTCAGATTAGCACCGTAGCAACCAAAATCTGTTAATGCGCCAGCACCATTCCAATACGGATCGATCAGCCATTCAACAAACTCTTCGTTACAACCAATCTCTATTGGTCCAGGATGGCCGGTATAAAAAAGTATTTTTTGGATAGGTCCAATTTTATCTTCTTCATGGACCATTTTATAAGCTTCATAATTACTCGCATACCAAGTCGTTTCGTAATTGGTGAGTAAATGAATATGGTGTTCCTCTGCCAAGGCGACCATCTGTTGGGCATGCTCATAGGATACAGCCAGTGGTTTCTCGACCATCACATGGATGCCCTTTGGTGCGCAATATTGGACTACACCAAGGTGATCGTAGATCGTATTGAAAGCAGTCACAGCTTCTGGTTGAGTAGCTGCTACCATTTCCTCGATTGTATTATAGACAATGTCCATAGAGTAGCCATGTTGCTCAGCATATTGGGCGGCTAAATCTCGATTAGGTTCTACAATACCTACAATCTCAATATCGCCCCAATCTTCTCGCCCCAAAATCCAATGCACATGGGTATGCACAAGACCAATGACACCTACTCGCAGCGCCTCTCCTGCATATTGATAGGGCTCCTTGGTTTCGGTAGTCTGCTCGGTCTCCTGGTTTGTGCTTGGATTCTCCACGCTTGGCTTACAGTTGATAAACATCAGTATTAAAAAAAGATAAAGGCCTAATTTCGGCAGAAGTGCAATGGGACTTCTACCCTTTTGGGAAAGGTTAAGCATGCATCAATCTTTTGGGCTCCCCACAAATTTTAAGCATTTGCAGCCGAGCATCTTTTATTCAAAAGTCATCTGCAATTGTGCAGTGTCTTTTTTCAAATCTACAAAATCTATTTTTATGGTCACGCCATTAAGAACAAGATTGAGGTAGCTTTGGATGTTTTTATGAGGATAAAACGCTTGATAAGCATCTCTTGCTAAATAAAACCAGGAGGAGAGTTCGAGTGCCTTTGTTTTCCATTCCTTTTTTGCTCCAGCAAAGCCAGAATTTTGTACCAAATAAATGGTGTCCTCTGCTTCAATAACCCAATCAATAATCGTTTCAAACTGTCGACCTTGGTACCAGTGTACGAGCGGCCATTTTCTATGAATTTTTCCTGCTGGTAGGCTTTGTTGGAGGTGATCAAACCATTTGCTCGCGATAGATAATAAGAGCGCAGATTGAATAACACCGTCCAGTTGATACCTGCTGATTAAATCATCTGCAATGGCTTCTTTTTCTGCTTTATCATACTGATCCCGATAGGCGACTAAATAGGCTTTGACACATTTCGAGATTAAATACTTGTCTGCCTGATCTGGAATTAATAGCGGCGTACCATAATAGTTAGGGGCGGCTACTTTTACATTTTTCAAATCTAGAAAAGGCTCCTCCACTGGATCG
>JBELML010000087.1:0-26185 GCA_042095835.1 Saprospiraceae bacterium | reverse complement strand
AGACAATGCCTAGGCGGCATCCCGCACTTCACTTATGACCTTTTTTGCACTTAATCTTGAGTAATTAGCATTTCTTTTTCAGTTTTTATTTTAATGCGTTTGCCCTAAACCGCAGTGATTTCTTTAGATAAAGGGGCATTTAAACAGTTTCCTATAAACGCTACCTGCCAGAAAACCAGGTGTGGATAACAAATAGGATAAATAATGCAACTATGGTCATAAGGCCCTTTTCGCGAACGGCTTCATTCCTTTCAGTATCCAGTCTCCAATCATGCATTTGGGTAAGAATTCTTACAGCGTTTTTGCCGATTATTTCCTCTGACTTAATTCTGTTTTTACCGCTCTCAATTCTTGGTAAACAAATAAAAACCCACCAATGGTACAGATAATGATGGTGATGGTAGCCCAGTCAATTTCTGCGCCCTGCACAATATCCCTCACTTTGAAAAAAGATAAGGCCACAATTAGGAAAATGAATACCCCTGAAAAAATACGTAAACTATCTACTTTCTTTTCTAGCTCTTCTTTTGTGAGCTTTTTTAAATCTGTTTCTGCCATTTTTTGATATTTAATATACTATCAACTTTGTTTAGTCCTCTTCGTATATTTAGTAACGGACAAAGAATAAGTATTGCATTTTGGCCGAGAAGATTTTATTTCAAGACAAGGCAAAAAACGTAGCTAATGCAGGGCATTAGCGAGGCTTTTTAACGCAGTATTGGGACAAAAGATTCCGCCATAAATCAATAAGTTATTTTTTGATCGTTACTTATCCTAAGTTACCCCTAAAATTGTTGCTGGAAAAGGGAAAATAATATATACATTTTCCCCAATGATTGAATTGAAGCTCGCATAGCGGCTGCCAAAACCAAACGCAAAGCAAGGCAAATCATCTGATACGCAATATATTAGAAAATAAATTCAAAAATAATTGACTTTAAAGTAATAAAAAACTAAATTGAAACCTCTAATGGCCGCCATCTGAGTTAACTAAAGTTAGTATTTCAATTAGTTCACCCATGATGAGGCCAATAGAATTGTCAACCCATTATTAAAACATTAATTTCACAGAAAGTAGTTATCATGATCTTCGATTTTCACGCACACCTAAGCCTTAAACCGTTCAATTCTACTACCATTTACTCCAAGAATTCGACGGCCCCCGATGATGAAATCAATCGCGAGCGTTTTCGCCCTAAAGAGAATATTTCCTCACTAGTAGGCGTACTCGCCAAAGACATCAATACCACCTCCCAGCTACACATGGCTTCGCTTTCCAAAAGTAAAATCCGCAAGATGGTGATCTCCCTCTATCCATTAGAGCAGGTCTTCACGAGGTATAAAACAGGGGCCAAAGTACTAGGTTTTTTACTACAAAACACCAAGCTGAATAAAGCCATCGAACTAGCTAATTTGGGGCCTGTGACTTTGCGGATAATTGCCACGCTCACAGGCTATGAAGTAGAGCAGCTGCAAAACCTGAGGAAAGGGGACTACCATTATTATAATGAGCTCATGGGCGCCTATCAATATTTGGTCAGCAAGCAAAACCAAGCCGATCCTAATCAGGGCATCTTGGGTTTCGAATTTGCTAAAGACTATGACGAAAGCGTACGTATTGTGAATGAGGGGAAAATTGCACTCATCGTTTCGATAGAAGGTAGTAACGCCTTTTTTAACCACGCCAGCAATTTTAAACGACTACTCAAAGCTGATAAAGAAGGTGATCGTTCGGAAGTACTACAGACGCTAACCGAGAATATCACCGATTTTAAAAAGAAGGTGCCTCTGTTTATTCTTTCTTTGGCTCATCATCAATACAATTTCCTCTGTGGTCAAGCCGAAAGTTTTATCGGTGCCCCTAAAATGCTTCTCAAACAGGGAGGCCGCACTAAAAAAGAAGGTAGCCGAAAAGATATTCATTTTTATAAAATAGGTTTAAAAGAAAACGGCCGGAAAATTGTCGACTTACTGCTCGACAAATCCATTGGCCACGGCCGTGTACTCATCGACACCAAACACATGAGTAGACGGGCTAGGATTGAGTTGAGAGAGATCATCAAAGCTCACAATAGCAATAATCCTCATGATCAAATCCCATTTATTCAGACCCATACTGCAGTGAATGGCATCAGCCTATTCGAGCCAGAAAAAAGAATGAATAATCGAGATGAATTGCGGCCTCGTTTTGCTCGTAGAAGTGAGTTTAACACCGCTTCGATCAATATGTTTGACGAAGAAATCATAGATATTGTAGAGACCAATGGCCTCATGGGAATCATGCTAGATGAGAAACGTTTGGTGGGCAAAAAGCTACCCGAAGATACCGCAGCTCACGCCATGCTACTACCTGCCGATCCTACGGTATTGGGCAATACGCCTGCCGAAAAGGCACGTATTAAAAAAGAAAACGAGCGCCCCCACAATCGCTTCCACTACAACAAAGATTGCTTGAAAGGTGAGATGGTCAAATGGATCAATGATCGCAAAAAGCTGGAAGAATTAAAGGTAGAAGCCGAACGCAACAATGAGGCTCCCGACGCCGATAAAGTGGCCAAGCTAGAAAAGAAAATTGCGAAGCATAAGGAAGAGGTCGATCGCTTAAAAGGTATTCTCAGAAATGCAGAATTATCTATTCTTTTTAATCAATTCTTTCATATCCTCAAGGTTTGTAATGCCTCCAGCAATCCTGATGTGACCGGTGCCAAAGCTTGGTTCCACCTCTGTATTGGTAGTGACTATGAGGGCGTCATCAATCCACAAGATATCTTCTACTACTCTGAAAACCTGCATGACTTGAAAGATACGCTGATCAACTTTTGGGACGATATGCGTACCAAGCAAGGCGATAAATTCAAGAAATACGAAGACTTCCTTTTTGGGCATGAACCAAAAGACATCATCCAGCGCATCCTTTGGGACAACTCCGAAGCTTTCTTAAAGAAATACTTTAATGACGAGTATCGGAAAGGGACTGGCACGAGTGGTGATGATATTACTTAGTAGCAAGTTGAGAAGGTAAGGATTAAATTTCTGACCTTCTCAACTTTTCAACTCCTCAACTTCTGATCTCCCCAACTTCTAACCTCCTCAACTTCCGATCTCCTCAACTTCCAATAGCCTGGCTCTGAAATCAGTAGGGTCTCAAGGGTGCTTTCGCTACCAAGAGCATACGTTTGGTAGCATAGAAAAAGAAATAGGCAAAAGTCCTTATATTTGGTAGGCCTGTGAAGATATTTTTCGCACGGACGGCCCTTAGAACCAACTAAAACACATTTTCATGAATGAAGACTTAATCAAACCCAACAGGATACTTTCCATTGATGCATTGAGGGGTTTTGATATGCTATTGATCATTTTTGCAGATCGATTTTTCAACCGCTTACATCGGGCTACCAACACACCTTTTACCGAATCTTTAGCAAAGCAATTTGATCATCCGGAGTGGTTTGGTTCTACTTTTTATGATATCATAATGCCTTTATTCTTATTTATTGTCGGTGTGGTCATTCCGTTTTCTTTATCCAAAAGGATGCAAGCGAATAGATCAATGGCCTCTATTTATAGGAAACTTTTCAAGCGTTTTATCATCCTCTTTTTTCTTGGTTGGATTGTTCAAGGTAATTTATTGGCCCTTGATGCTGCCCAGTTTCATGTTTTCAGCAATACATTACAGGCGATAGCGGTTGGGTACTTATTTTCATGTATAGCCTACATCCACCTCAAAAGAAAATGGCTCTACTTTACTTTTGCCGCTTGTCTTATTATATATGCATTGCTGTTGACGATTACCTACATTCCAGATGTAGGAAGGAGTGTATTGCTCCCAGATCGGAATTTTGCTTTGTACTTCGATCAGTTGGTTTTTGGAAAATACGACGACGGGCTTCAGTATACATGGCTATTGACCGGATTTGGATTTACAGCCACCACCTTGTCAGGAGTTTTTGCAGGAGAATTAATTAAATCGAACCATTCCCGAAAAAAAATCGCGCAGTATTTACTCGTCGTGGGCTTAATTGGATTGACAATAGGATTGATTTGGGGAATATGGCATCCTATTGTAAAAAAAATATGGACGAGTTCATTTGTGCTGGCATCCTCAGGCGTTTGCTATCTATTACTGGCGTTTTTCTACTGGATTATTGATGTAAAAGGTAAGACCAAATGGGCATTTCCTTTAAAAGTGATTGGCATGAATGCCATCACTGCATATGTGCTTTCCCATGTTATTGATTTTGGGGAGCTTGCCAACTTTTTATTGTTTGGATTGGAGCAATATACGGGGGCTTATTATGGAGTGATCAGTGCAACCGGGGGCTTTGCCATTCTCTATTTGTTGCTATGGTATATGTACAAGAATAATACTTTTATTAAAGTTTAGAATAAAAATTGAAACACTATTAAATCAGCAGTTCTCACTTTAAATAAATTTACAACTAAGGCACTCAAGCTCACTGAGGAACACTAAGAAATTTGGCCAAAATCTGGTTTTTAGCTCATTTTCCTTAGTGCAACTTAATGTCCTTACTAGTGGTGAAAAAAAGTTGGCATTTGCGTTATTTATCCTTTTTATATCTAAAGAAGAATTGCCGCTATTAAATAGGCTTTTATTAGGCTTCAAAATGGTTCTAGCCAAAGACAAACCACATTAAAAAGATCATTTATCAAGGCCTAAATATATAAGTCCCTACCAACTTCCAGCCGCCACTATATCACAATCTAGCGACCGTTTCTAGCTATTTTTTCTACAAATATTAATCATATTCTCAAAATATACTGTATATTTATTCTACAAATATTAATCATATAGCCCATGATCCCAAATTTAGGTCTGCTAGAAGAGCGCGTATTACTGCTGGTGATGATCCAGCAAGAAGCCTATGGTGTATCCGTAGCCGAAGCTTACGAAAAGCAGATCGGCAAATCAATCTCTGTACCCGCCGTACATACGGTCTTGAAGCGCCTAGAGAAAAAAGGCATGATCAAATCTCATATGGGTGAAGCTACACCCGAACGAGGTGGCCGCCGCAAGCGCATTTTCGAGGCCACTACTTACGGCTACAAGGTCATATCTGATATCCGCGATAAGCGCATGCGCCTATGGTCTATGATTCCTGGATTAGAAAAGTACAGCTATGACTTCTAGAAAAACATCTCCTAAGGCTACACCACCCGCATGGGCCAACCGCTTTCTAGAGTGGTACTGTGCCGATGACCTGCTTGACGAAATTCAAGGAGACCTGCTAGAGATCTATGAGCACCGTGTAGAGGCCAAAGGTCAACGCAAAGCCAATTGGTTGTTCATCAAGGAAGTCCTTTTATTCTTTCGCCCCTCGTCCTTCAAAAAGAAAAATCCATTTGAAAATCTCCCGATCATGTTAAGTTTATTCCATAATTATTTTAAAACTGCGGCAAGGAACCTCTGGAAAACCAAGTACTTCTCTAGCCTCAATCTCATTGGCCTTACTGCTGGCTTTTGTAGCTTTTTATTTATTGCTTTGTATATCCAGTATGAGCTAAGCTTTGATCAACATCATGAAAAAAGTGAACGAATCTATCGAATTGCACAAGTCCAGAAAGGAAATACCTTTAGAGGAACAGATCGATTTGCGCTTGCTCCATCTGGTTTAGGGCCAGCCGTTGTAGAAGATTTCCCCGAAGTAGAAGCAGTATCGACCCTTCGCACGGATGAGTATCTCTTTCAAAAAGACAATCGTGCGTTTTACGAAAGAGGCTTGTTTTGTGACCCCTTCGTCTTTGATGTATTTTCATTAGAAATCCTGAAGGGTAATGCTCGCGCAGCAATCAAAGATCCAAGCTCTATAATGTTGACCGAATCTTTTGCAAGAAAATATTATGCCAACGAAGATCCTATTGGACAAGTGCTTAAAATGGAGGGCAAGAAGCTATTAACAGTACAGGGAATTGTCAAAGACCCTCCACTCAATAGCCACTTCACCTTTGAATATATCACCTCCATTGAGAATGCTCGCTATTACAGACCTGGAAATTGGGATAGCAATAGCTATTATGCATATGCGGTTTTAAAGCAGGGAACTGACCCAAATGTACTCCAACGAAAATTTGTGGCTTTAGATCAGAAATATTTAGAATCAGATGAGACGTCCTCCGTCACATCGTCTAAGTTTTTCCTACAACCACTAAAAGATATCCATCTTCGCTCCAAACTAAACTTTGAAATTGCCCCTACCGGAGATATTCGCTACCTCTATTTATTCGGTTCCATTGCAATTATCATTTTACTGATCGCCATGATCAATTACCTCAATTTTGCCATTGCGGACTCCGAGCGCCGAGCTACTGAAGTAGGAATGCGCAAAACCCTAGGAGCCCGTCGGTCACAGCTTATACAACAGTTTCTCGGAGAGTCCCTTTTATTGACTTTACTAAGCTTTATAGTCGCTGTGTTGCTCGTCCTCATCTATCTCCCAGTATTAAACACCTATCTCGAACAGGAAATCAGCTTTTCTTTTCGGGACAATTGGCAGCTCATTGGATGGCTATTGTTGATGGTATGCTTCATCGGCATTGCCTCAGGTATTTACCCCGCAGTTTTTATTTCCAAAGTCCGACCAATCAAAGCTTTGACAGGCAATATCATTGGTGTTTACCAAAAGAGTAGCTTGTTGCGCAATGCTTCGGTAACGGGTCAATTTATTGCAGCCATCATTCTAGCGATTGGTAGCTTAGTCGTTTTACAGCAACTCAAATACATCCAAAATAAACAGTTGGGATATAACGAGGAGCAAGTATTATTTATACCTTATGCGGAAGGAGAAGTTCATGAACAAGAAGCAGTCATCAGATCTACTTTATTACAAAATCCGCACATCAAGAAAGTGGCCTTTAGCAAAGCAGTCCCTTTGAATATGTATGGATCGAGTAAGATTAGCGCGTTTGAAGGTAGCACTGGAGATGAAAACTTTTCATCTTACAGGAATGCTATTGATTATAACTTTATAGATTTATACGACATGGAAATCATTGATGGCCAATCCTTTGCTAAAAAGCCCTCAACCGACTCCCTCCCAACATACATCCTCAATGAAACGGCAGTAAAGACCCTAGGATGGAAGACTCCCATTGGTAAAAACTTCAACAATGGCCGAGTCATCGGCGTTGTAAAAGACTTTCATTTCCAACCCTTTCATCTGTCCATCGAACCTTTGTACTTTCGCTTAGCTTCCGCCGAAGACTTGAGCTATTTTGGAAATATCTCCTTGAAAATCGATGGACAAAATAGGAAGCAGACGCTTGATTACATTGCTGCCTCTATGAAAGCAATTTTACCAACCATTCCTTTAGATTATCAATTCCTAGACGAAGCTCTACAAAAGTTATATCAGAAAGAACGGCAATTAGGAAGAATGTTTACCGTTTTCACCGGACTTGCTGTCTTAATAGCTCTCCTGGGGCTACTGGGTTTAGCGTCTTATAATGTGGTGCGAAGAGCGAAGGAAATTAGTATAAGAAAGGTGCTCGGTGCATCCGCATCAGGTATCATCCGAATGTTGTTTAAAGATTACCTCCGACTCATTATTGTTGCCTTAGTATTTGCCATTCCGATGGCTTATTATCTGATGCAACGATGGCTAGATAATTTTGCCTACCGCATCAACTTAGCTTGGCATTGGCAGCTATTCGCTTTGATTGGTCTAGTAGCTTTGATCTTGCCCTTGATCATTATCAGTTTGCAGTCGATCCGATCGGCTAGAGCGAATCCAGCGGAGCAATTGCGGACGTAGGAAGAGTCGATTGTAAGTTTATAGGTTTATGAGTTGTTTAGGTTATGAGTTGTTACTAATTTGAGGTTCGCGGCTACTTTCAGTTGCCAGCTATATTCATCCCCAAAGAAAGATAAAAGCTCCTGGGCGTCGCTGGAATAATCCCCGGCCCCGGGTAGCTTTCCGCTCTGCGGGTGAAGTAAGTCTCGTTGCCTAGGTTATTCACCCCTGCGCCAATCTTGAATTGCCTCCATTGATACGCTGCCGAAAAGTCCATTACAAAATAAGCAGGCACCGTTCCAGTCAAGGCATTGGGGTTGAAACTCGAATTGGTGGCATCCGAAAACTGGTCGCCCAAGTAAGAAACCTGGAAGGTGCTCTTGATTCCTTTCCATCGGTAGTTCAAACCAGTGCGGAGCATCACATTTGGTACATACTCTACCTGGCGATCTTGGATAGCTGTAATGTCTGATTGGATATACCTTGCATCCGTAAGAGATAAATTTACAAACAAGGACAATTTAGCAAGACGCATTTTCGATTGTAGCATACCGAATAGATCGAGTTCTCCAAAAAACTCCATGCCGATATGTCTTGAGGTGCCAATATTCGTCCGGAATAAAGTCGTACTTCCCGGTAGCTCGTATTGACCAATTCGGTCATTATAACGCAGTAGAAAAATACTCGCATCTACGTTCAACCAGGGCAATAGTTTGCCCCGAACACCTAGATCCATATTATAGCCATTCTCATCACTGATAAGACTATCTAATTGAAAATTAGGATTCACAACTCGCAGATCACTAAAAGTAATCGATCGAAAGTTACGAGAATAGTTGGTGTATAATTGTAGATCATCTCGCAGTCTATAGCTGCTACCTATCCCAAAAAGTGGAACCCACCTGCGGGTAGAACTTTGGTCGATATTGGTTGTAGAAGAGACCAGATTACCCGCAAAATCGAAGCGGTTAAGGTTCCAAGTTCCGTCAGCATCGGTGCGAATATGTTCTAAACGCATACCTGTGGTCAGGGTCCATTTTGGAGCGATAGTCATTAAGTTTTCAATAAAAAGGGCGTGATTTTCACTCGGAAAATCATAATCGAATTCCTCTGGAGCGCTAGGATTCAATAATTCAAAATCAGGATTGCTGCTAGCACTTGCCGCTCCTTGCTGGCGCTGTGTCAAACCATTGTAGTAACGTGCCCCGACAATTAGTGTGGCTTCTTTTTGCTGGATTTGGTATTGGTGCAATAACCTCGCCTCCGTACCAAAGTTGCGAAATTGATCGCTGATCAAAGTGCGGTCTTCATTGGGATTATCGGGTACGCCAATCTGTTGGAGATTCCCTAGCGCGTTTCGCTCAGAGAACAGAGCAAAACTCCGAATATTCAGACGTGTTCGCGTAGAAAAATCGTAGTCTATGGTCGCAGCAAGCAAATTCCAAGCAACATTAAACCAATTTCTGCTACGATTAGATGGCGAAAGGTCACCATTATTAAATTGATCGTCGGTCAGACCTCCCGGTTGTTGTGCTTCATAATCCAGAAATGAATATTCAAAACCAAGTTTCAACCGCTCATTCACCTGATAACCCAATCTCCCGAAAGCGGTATGTGCATCAAAACCAGAATTTTCGCGCCAACCATCTCCTGTACGATATTGATAGTAGCCATAATAATCGAGCTTTTTCTGTCGGCCACCTACACTCACAAAAGAGTTGGATAATCCAAAAGAACCCAGTGCTTGTTCTACATTCAGTTCAAAGGGTTTGTCTGGAGCCGCTTTCAATTTGAAATTCAACATACCACCGAATTGGGAACCATATTGTAAAGAAGCTGCCCCGCGCACAATCTCAATCCGCTCCACCGCCTGTAGTGCAGGCATATAGTAGCTCTCTGGATACCCCAAGGCATCGGCGCTCATATCATAGCCATTCTGGCGGGTATTAAAGTTGGCGGTTCTACTTGGCCCCAAACCTCTGGCTGCAATATCTAGTTGTAGGCCTGCGAAATCACTTTCCCAGATGTTTAATCCAGGCACTTTGGCGAATACTTGTCTTGCATTGTTGGCAGCTTTATTGGCGGCAAAATCATCTAGCACAATCACCTCATTCTTCTTGGCTTCGTAGATGGCGAAACCTTCTACGGCCTTGAGCCTGGTCATTCCATTTGTGCTTTTGGTAGCTACGACATTGACCTCTCCTAGATCGTAGTTAAGTGGTGCCAAGCTAAAATTGATCGTGGTATCTTTGGTAAGCTTGATGTTTAAAGAGTCTGCCTGGATGCCTAAACTTGAAACCTCTACGGTGTGTCTACCGGCGGGCAAGATCAGCTCGTAGTAGCCCTCCTTGTCGGTATAAACGACCTTTTGAAAAGTCGGTACAAATATGACGGCTTCCTCCAAGGGTTCATTGAAGTGTGTAGACAATACCTTCCCATTAATCTTAAAAGACTGTGCGTGTAGGGACGCAGAGCAGGAGAAGAGCAGTATGGTGATTATTAGTCTATACATATTTTTATTATTAAACCACAATAGGCACATAGGTAACATAGGTTCTATGAGGCCTATGTGCCTACTGTGGTTCATTGTTTTTAAAAGGTAAGATCCAATCTTTGGTGGCCCAGCCATCTTCTTTGGTGCTGAGGTCTACTGCTGGATCGATGAGCAATTGAGCAGGCCGACCGTTGAGGGTCACCCACACCTCGGCCCGTACACTTGGATCCTTCATACCTTGTTGTGTGTAATGGTCTTTTAGATAATGAGCATATTGTAGAATCAGATCGGGCTGCATCGCCATCTGTTTCTCCTGATGAGCATTTAGAAATTGGCGATTGATTACGGATCCCTCCCTACCGGTCTCTGTATTTTTCACATAAAAAGTGGCTGTTCCTGCCTTTTCCATGAGCATGACGCGCCAAGAGAATCGGTAACCTTCCTCGGTCCAGAATACATTGCCAGGATAGACCAGGTAGCGCCAGGGAAATAGCAGCTGAAAGAGGATAAAGCAGGTAAGAAAAGGATAGATCAATCGAGAATTAGTATTGGAGCTTACCGGCTTAGGTTGGGATTGGTCAAAGGTCTTTTTCTTTTGGAAAAAAGAAGATAGCCTGGCTAATTGCTTTTCGTGCCAAGCTGGAGAGAAGAAAATAGTCACTACCATAATCATCACTAGCGGGAAAATACCTATCTGAAAGAGGATCCCAGTCAGTATATGAAAAACCACGACCGCTAAATAAGCCAAGCTACGCGTCTTTTTATGCAACAGCCCTCCGATAATAAAGGTATCGAAAAGCATACCCATCCAGCTAAATAGATAGGCCGTACTTTTGTATCCAAACATAAACCCAATCAGCGGAACACTAGTCTTGGCAGGTAACCAAATGCTCAAAGGCAAAGCCTTGAATAACCAGTCGTAGTTGATCTTGGCAATACCTGCATAAAAATATACAATAGCAATCTGCAATTTAAGTACATCAATACACCAGCGATTTACGGTCTTTTGCTCAGGAACTCGACGAAAAAACACATCCAAAGAAAAGTGCCGATTGGCAGGAAGCCATATCATCAAAAAAGCCACAATACTGACAAAATAGTAGTGATTGAGGTAGTAGCTGATATCAATCAGCTCCACGTAGGTAAAACATAGAAAAAACACAAGTGCAGCTAGTCGATAAAACCAGCCCAAGATAATCGCCACACAGGCTAAGGCCATCATGACAAAAAGCCCATACATACCAGTACGAGGCAAGGGCTTCACCCAATCAAATCCGTAATAGCTAAAGTGGAGTATGGGGTCGACCAGTTGAGAATCTACCCAACCCAAGTACATATACCTAAGCGTACTAAAAAGCATGACTAGCCCAAAAGCTAGTCGAAAAGTGACCAATGGAGCAATCGAAATCGGTTGCTCCAGGTAGTCTTTACATCGTTGATATGTCTTGACCAGATTAGTCAACCCTGTATCTTTTAATCACCATCTCCTGAATTAAAAGTGATACTAATGCCTAGTAAAGAACTCATCGAACTCTTGAAATTGGCCGTATTGGCTTGCAGTTCATCTCTCAGATTTTTGACTTCAGCACTACCCGCATGATCCGACAAGCGACCTGAGGGCAAAGCAGCAATCGCATTATCAATTTGATTAATAGCCTCCTTGGTATTGAGAATCAAGGCTGGACCACCGACGACCATCTCCAAATAGGATTGAAAACCCATTATTTCCTCACCAGCTCTCGATAATCCCAACCAGCTATTTTTAGTATTATTGAAATGCTCAGCGATTAAGTCTCGGGAGATGCCACTGTAGAAAGCCTCTACTAAAGTACCATCTGCCGCATCTTGGTCGGCCGTCAAACCAGCGGGCAACTCTAGCTTGAAGTTCTTCAGGTTCTCATAATCTTTCACAAACTCATTGTACAATAAAGAGATCGAGCTACCTGCGGAAGTACCGTCATTCGCTATAAACTCCTGCAAATAAGTGGCATTCCATTCATTGACAATAGTATCAAAGGTCGTTTTCAACTCATTGACAAGTAGCAAGAGGTAATCCTTGCGATTCTGATCAAAAGCAGTGAGTAATTCTGTATCGCTTGCCCCTTTACCATAGATCAAATATTCCACCGCATAGAATCCACGGATATCTCGATCGAAGCTATTAGGTAGGTCAAATCCAGCATCCAGAATATTCGCTTCGACTCCCGCCTCATTCACTGGAAACACACCAAGTACCTCGGCATAAGACCCTAACAACAAATTCCCTGGCCCAAAACCAAAGGCGGAGCAGTGCTGATGATCAGTGGCTGCTTGTACCCAGGCCGTTCTGAGTGCAGTTAGATGCTCCTCATTTGTGGTCGTCACAAAAGCATCTGTAGCACTAGCTAGTGTATTAACACTCGTCTGTAGCGCCTCGAAATTGGGTATGATGAGTTTGGTAGCCATAGACTGTAAAAGTGGCCCCCTATCAAAAGCGGGTTCCATCGCGGTATCACCATCCTCACCGCAGGAGAAAAGACTAAAAACAACAAAAAAGATAAGCAGTTGCAGACCTTTCGAAATGCTTCCCTGGAAGATTATGTTCGTATTCATTTTAGTTTATTTTACAGTAGAGTTTATGTAAGTTAGTTTTGTATAGAGAATCAATTAAGATTTTTGAACAGATCAAGAAACAGGCGGAGCCTAATAGCCATAGCTATTATGGCGAGCATGTGCCGCAGAGCTGTGCAAAAAGATTTTTTAGGCTCATACGAAATTGATTTACATAAACTCTAGTGTACTAAGGATTATTATTCACAAAAAAGCTATTCACTTCCTCATCTGTGAAGCCATAAATCGCTTGGACATCTTCGATGATTTGTTCGAGATTGGCCAGCAAGGTCACCTCATTTAAAAAGCGATAGCTTTCTGGAGCTTCTCCTTCTGGAGCCAATAGCAAGGCTAGAATACTATCAATTTGCTCATCCGTAATTTGCTTTTGATCAAGTCCCTTAAACCCGTGCGCGAAAGCCACACCTTCTGCATAGGAATGCATCGCATTCCCAAGTGCTCCATCATCGTCACCCGCATTTTGCAATAGCATCTTCGTAGCATTGGCATAATAAATAACCGTCGCAAAATTTGACTTTTCCCAAGCGGCTAGGTAATCCGTTAATGCTTGGTCACGCACGTCGTCATAGGCACTACCTGCTTCGATAGCTGCCTTAGCTGTGAGGAGTGCTGTACGGATATCGTAGAAGAATCCAGTCTCCGCAGTCAGGTTTGACCTTCTTCTGGAGTAAGTAGCCGCCGCGGTAGTACTAGCAGGATCAAAAGTAGGATCTGTACCATGAATTTCTACCAATTGATCGATCGCGGCACTACTACTGAGGTCACCATTAATGACGGTCAAAGCGTGCTTGTACAAAGCAGCACCAAAAGAGCCTTTTTGTACCATCTGTTCTAGCTCCAAGCCATTTTCATCAAGCAGTCTTGAACCCAAAAGTCCGCCTTCTTCACCAGCAGCGGGCGTACCTACACCTGGGTTTTGAAAACCTGTTGGAGAGTTAGCAGCATTTACCAATTCGGTGAGCCAAGCATCGATCAAAGTAGCATAGCTTGGTAAGGTGACCGATCGCAAGGTAGAAGGATAGAAAATGGTAGCTACGACTGCATTTTGGGCATTGGACTCCGCAGCATTGACCGCCGAAGTCATATCGGATAGTTCATTGACGACTAAATCCTCAGCCACAACATTGGCCGCAAAGGAAGTGGAAGAATAGGTGGAAGGAATATCTAAAGCTGGAGTGGCCTTATCATCATCATCACAGTTCATAAAAACGAAAGCGAGCAAGAAGATCAGATACGAGTTTTTGATTGGCATACTGCTTTAATTTGATTTCGGTTTATTGATTACCATAATTTCCGAGAGCAAATATAGCGCACAAAACAGGCTTATCTGGATTTAATCTAAATAAAAATTCGGTATTTAGTTGGGATGCACTAGGTACCTCAATACCTAATATTAGGTATAAAAAGCCGAATGGGGGATCATTCCATCTCCTGTTGAGTGGAATAGACAGCCCTGTGTCTTTAGTAGTAAAATCAGCTGGCTAAAAAGTGTGTGGATTGTGCCCTATGCTAAATCGATGAGAGACCCCAATAAAAAGAAATTAAGGTATATTTATCGGTCAATATCTGATATATGAAAACTGCGACTTCGTTTTACATTTTAGGCTTATGCTTTCTAATTCATCCTCTTTTAGCCCAAGACCTCCAAGGTGGCAAGATCATCTATGAACAAGTAGTGGACTACCAACTTGAAGGCGCTTATGATGATCCCCTCTGGGACAATTACATTGCAGACCTACCTAAGGGTGGAAAGTCATTCCATGCCCTTTATTTTACTACTATGCAATCGCTCTATATGGAAGATTTATCCCGAAAAGAGCAGCCTCATCAAGGACTGAGTAAAGCTATCATGAAGGCCAATTATTATAAAAAACCACAAGCTAAAATCAACCAGGTCTACTATGATTTTAGCAAAAAGGAAAAAGTAGAACAACTCACTTTTATGACTCGCCCATTTCTAGTAGAGTCTACAGCCGAAACGCATAATTGGAAGCTGAATAATCAGCGCAAAAAGATTATGGGCTATGTCTGCATGGGAGCAGATTTAGAAGTTGAGGAGGCAACGATTACTGCTTGGTTCACCCCACAAATCCCTATTTCTACTGGTCCAGGTATATACCATAGTCTGCCAGGAACCATTCTCGGCCTCGAGAAAGAAGGGCAAGTATTCCTATTAGCGACTTCTATTGAGCTCGAAGTACCGAAGGAGAACCTAATCGATCGACTTGACAAGGGCCAGTCTTTTAAAAGTGCAGCATTTGAAGAGGTCGTCCAGCAAAAACAGGAAGAATTTTTAAAGATGCGTAAAGCAGAGGAAAATGAAGTGAAAAAATCTAAGAATTAAGTAGCATGAGGTACCGCTTCTCCCTATCACTTTTTACTTTATTGGTCATTTTCATTTCTCCCACTGCCTCCCTTTTTGCTCAGGACAAGATCAGTGGTCGTGTACTGAATGAGCAGGACCAACCTTTAAGTTTTGCGACCGTCGCTTTACTCCAACCGACCGATTCGCTTTTAAAATACTTTGGCGTCACCAATGAGCAGGGTGCCTACCAAATCAAAGCCATAAAAGCCGGTACTTATATCCTTCAATTTTCTTTTGTGGGCATGCAAACGGCTTATGATCAAATCACCATCCCAAATCCCTCTGGAGAAGATTTAGGAGATCAAATACTCCAGGCATCTGCTATGGATGAAGTAATCGTGGAGGCCGAGCTCATACCTGTGCGTTTCAAAAATGACACCCTCGAATACGATGTCAAAGCTTTCAAAACGCGTCCGGGAGCTGCTGCCGAAGAAATCTTGAGACAACTACCTGGAGTAGAAGTAGATAATGCCGGAAACATTAAGGCGGAAGGAGAAGAGGTGGTAAAAATACTGGTAGATGGAAAAGAGTTTTTTGATCGAGACCCTAAAGTGGCAACGCAAAATCTACCCGCTAAAGCCCTCAGCAAAGTGCAGGTCATTGATCGTAAAACCGAAGAAGCCCAATTCACTGGTGTAGACGATGGTATCAGAGAAAAAACCATCAACCTTGAGCTTAAGGAAGATCATAAGAAAGGGTACTTTGGTGAAGTATCTCTGGGCGTAGGTACAGATGAAAACTATAAGCTTGAAGGGAACTTATACCGCTTTTCAGCAAAAACCCAAAGCGCGCTCCTAGGCAAGTACAACAATATCAATGAATTCGGCTTTACCAACAAGGATAACCAGCAATTTGGGCGTAGCAATAGGGGCATCAATGAAACTTTGGCAGGAGGGCTCAATTTTTCTTACAATCCTAACACGCAAAACCGCTACTTTCTGAGTTATCTAGGCAACCGCCGCATCCAAGACTTGATAGAAACGGTTCATAGCGAAAATTATTTAGCGGATTTCACCTACGAACAGGACCAAAATATCGAACAGGAAGATCGAGATCAACCGCATAAAATCAATGTTGGGCTCCGCCATAATTTTAATAAAAACCAACGACTCGTTTTTGATGGCGTAGTGAATCTGACTACTAGCGACATTTTCACCCAAAATACAACCAAGTCTTCCATAGAAGATAAATTGGTCAATGTACTTGATGCGGAAACGACGGATGCCGGCGAGGCACGCACGCTCTGGACAAGAGGCACCTATATCGCCAAGCTAAAAAACAATACCCATCAATTTAAAACGGAGATAGGTTTCAGCTATAACGAGGATGCTGATCGACTCGATTGGACCAACAATACTCGTTTTTTTGATCCTGCGAATGAAGTGCTTAGTCAACAATTTCAGTCGAACAATCTGGATCAAGTCCAGCTATACCTTGAGCCTTCCTACTTAATCAACTTAAATCAGCGATGGTCGATAAGTGGGGGTGCCCGACTAGGACTAATAGACAATAAGCTCGGCCGCGAAGAAGGGATTTTGAATACGCAAGCAGAATTCGAAGCGATTTTAATACCCAGCTTTGGTACACGGCAGCGGACGATCGCTCCAACATTAACGCTGAATCGGGTTGGCCAAAAAGCCCAGCTCAACCTCAATCTCAAAGCCGTAGTGAATCAATTTGAGCGCTTACAAAGTGCCATGAAGGTCCAGCAACAAAGCTACCTTTTTTGGACACCAGAGTTGAGTTATCGAAACGAATACCGCAGCGGACGTAGGTTTAATCTGGGTTATACTATGAATTATAACTTGCCGAGTGTCGAGCAGCTACTTCCCGTCGCCAACCGTATTGATCCACTGAATATTCTACAAGGAAATCCTGATCTTGATCCAGAACAAAGTCATCAAGCCTATGCTACTTGGACGGTTTTTGATCAGTTTTCGTTTACCTCCTTTTCGCTTAGACTTTCTGGCAACTTTACCCAAGATAAAATCCAATGGACCCAACAAGTTAATGATGATTTAGTCAAGGTCACTAGCCCTCGAAATGTAAGCAGTGATGCCAATGTGAATTTGTATGCCGACTTTTCTACGCCTTTACGGCGCTTAGGTCTAGACCTCAATGTAACACTCACCGAAAATTGGAATCGAAGTATCGTCTTCATCAATGATCAAGAGAATAATAACACCAATCTCAGCCACAGCCTAGACATCGCTTTTCAAAATCGCAAGAATGAAGTCCTAGCCTTCCGACTGAGTGCCGCCCTGAATCTGACCGACTCCAGATTCAGTATAGCTGAGGACCAGAATGGTATCTTTTTCAACACCAGCTACATTGGAGATTTCCGCTTCACACCTTCTCGCAAATGGAATATAGCGGCACGCGCCAACATCATCAACTATAATGCCCAAAGTTTTGAGGAGGCGGTCAACGTCCCCTTGCTCAGTGCTGAGCTGAGTTATTTCTTCTTACAAGCAGAGCAAGCTTCTTTGACCTTAAGTGCATTCGACCTACTGAATCAATATTCCGGCATCCAAAGGATCAGTAATGCCAACTTTCTAGAGCAACGGCAGTGGAATACCTTGACACAGTATATAATGTTGACTTTTGATTGGCGCTTTCGGTAGCACTTATTTCTTTTTGGGAAATTGGATGATAAGTTAAGCTTAATGAATGAGTTTGATATTCCAGTGAAAAATAGAAAGAGCCTTGAGCATTTTCCACTAAAAATACTGGTCTTTCTCACAATTTAGATATCTTGAGACCGCACTCCAATCCTTACAAACAAAAACATGACCCAAACAAAAACGAACAAAACAAGACCCTTACTGCGCGGCACCCTTTGGCTACTCCTCGTCGCCTTGATCATCGGTTTTCTGATTTACTTCAAAGGGATCCTGATTCCTTTTATTTATGCCATTTTTGCTTCTTTTCTGGTGTACGAACTAGTCGAGCTGATGGGAAAAGTAAAGATCGGCGGTAGAGCATTGCCCCAATGGTTGCGAAGTGTCTTGGTGCTATTAATCGTAGTGACGGCGGTCATCACCATCGTTGAGATCATATCTGCCAATGTTGATCAAATCGTAGCAAAAGCTCCAGAATACGAGCAGACCTTTAATAGTCTTTTGATTCAAATTGGTGACCTTACGGGTACAGAAGATTTGAGTAAAGAAATCCGCGACCAGATCAGTGTAGAGAATCTAAATGGCATTCTATCAGGCTTTTTTAGTTCTTTCTCCGCTATTCTGGGCAATCTGTTTATGGTGATTCTCTACAGTGCTTTTATGCTTTCCGAGCGCCATACGATTCCCCTCAAACTCAAGCGTATCGTAAAAAATAAAGAGAACTTGGAGGAGGTCGAATCTGTTTTGGAGCATATTGGTGATTCTGTCCAACAGTACCTTTCAGTAAAGACCTTTATCAGTTTTCTGACGGGTGTGATTGGCTATATCATCTTGGTCCTTTTTGGAGTAGATTTTCCCGTCTTGTGGGCCTTCCTGATGTTTCTCCTCAACTATATTCCCTATTTGGGCTCTTTTATTGCGACTTTGCTGCCCGCTTTATTGGCCGTTTTTCAATTCGAATCACCGCTGATGGGTTTCTTTGTATTCCTAGCTATCCAGGGTCTACAGACACTAATGGGTAGTGTGATCGAGCCTCGAATCTCTGGAAAGACCCTGAATTTGAGTCCAACGATTGTGATCTTCTCATTGGCCTTTTGGGGTTCACTTTGGGGCTTGGCAGGCATTGCTATTGCGATCCCATTGAGTTCGGTATTAGTGATTGTCCTAGCGGAGTTTCCTAGTTCGCGGAATGCGGCCATCCTATTATCAGAAAAAGGAAATTTTGGGGAGGAAAGCTAGTCTAGTAACGGACTAGGGCAAACGCATTAAAATAATAACTTAAAAAAAAATGCTTTTTACTCGAAATTAAGTGTAAAAAAGGTGATAAGCGAAGTGCGGGAGGCCGCCTAGGCACTGTTCGAGTGGAACGAGTTTGGCTAGGCAAGATTTTTTTGCTTCGTTTTTGTATCGAATGACAAAAATGAAGATGCTAGAGCGGTTTTGAATTGGAGTTTCAGTAGGAATTATAAAAAATTACAGGGTAATCTTTTGGTGCGTTTGCACTAGTAACGGACAAAGACTCCATCAAAATCGAAAGTTCTTTTTGGGCTATTACTACCCTACTGCAATTCACCAGCTGATTTGTTCAATTGGGGGAAATCAGCTGGTCGATCTATTATAATTTATAGCATATTGATAGCGATATTAAAAACATCCATCATCAAATCAAAGATTATGCTAAATAGACCATTGGCCGCAAAAATAAGCGCCATCGTTCTGCTACTTGCCGGACTGCTTGATATAAAAAGAGGCATTGCTCATACCTACAACATCCGTTATTCAGCAGAGCACCTAGCCGGAATTGAACTGACCTCCGACAGCTTGGTATTAATGAGTGCCTTTGGTATCTCCAATTTCCTGACAGGCTTCATCTTTCTTCTGATCTTTTGGAAAGCAAAGCATCTAGCCCCCTATATCTTGGTGCTCATCCCGCTGAGTTACTTTATAGGTGGCTTAGGTATGCAGTACCAGGAGGTGTATTTAGAGTCTCGATTCGTAGGGCGCTACCTAGTAGCCGTATACATGGCCATTTGTGTATTGACTTCTCTGATCTACTTTACGTCTAAAAAAACAGCAGCTCAGGCAGACATCGTTTGATGATTGAGGTTTTTATTTTAAATTTCAGGTTAAAGTAAAAACGCTACTTCCTCAAACATCACATGGACCAACCCAATCAACACCGCCGCCTAGCAGCCATCATGTTTACCGACATTGTAGGGTACACCAAACTCATGGGCCAGGATGAAAGCCAAGCGGTCAAGGTGCGAAAAAGACATCGCGCCGTCTTCAATCAATTGCACACCCAATATCATGGTGAGATTTTGCAATATTTTGGAGATGGCACCCTTAGTATTTTCCAAAGTGGTATAGAGGCGGTCAACTGTGCTATTGCCATTCAGCAGGAGCTCCAAAGGGGTGATATCGTCCCGCTACGAATTGGCTTACATATTGGCGATATCGTTTATGATGGTACCGAGATCTATGGCGATAGCGTCAATATCACTGCCCGTATCGAAAGCCTGGGCGTAGCAGGTGCAGTTTTTTTATCAGGAAAGCTCAACGCAGAATTGGCCAACCATCTTTATATCCAGACTTACTCCTTGGGGATATTTGAGTTGAAAAATGTAGCCCAACCCATTGAGGTATTTGCCATCAAAGCCAAAGGTTTGCAACTACCCAAAGCCAACCAAGTCCAACAACTAAAAACCGCACAAGCGACCTCCATTGCGGTCTTGCCTCTGCTCAATTTGAGTGCAGATACCAATAATGAGTATTTCTGCGACGGCCTCACAGAGGAGCTCATTAATGCCCTTTCTAAAATTGAAGGCCTGAAAGTAACCTCTCGCACTTCCTCTTTTTTCTTTAAAAATAAAACCCAAAGCCTAGCTCAAATCTCCGAACAACTCAAGGTGTCGATCATCCTGGAAGGGAGCATTCGGCTTTGGGGAAATAAAATGCGTATCAGTATTCAGTTAATTGATGTAGCCGAGGACTTCCACTTCTGGTCAGAAAGCTTTGACCGGTCGGTGGAGGATTTGTTTGCCGTACAAGATGAAGTCAGTTTACTGGTAGCAGATAAACTGAGAGAACACATTGGCCATTTAGAAATCGAACCTAGTCTCGTAGAAGCACCACCCGTATCTATCGACTACTATAAAAGCTACCTAAAAGGGCGATACCACATCCTGAAGATGACCCAATCAGATATCAAAATGGGTTTGGATATCCTTCAAGAAATCTTAGTACAAGCACCCGATTATGCCCATGCGCATCTAGGGATGCATTTGGGATACACGATGTTAGGCACCATTGGTTTTCTTCCAGCGGGAGAAGCCTTTTTCAAGGGTAGTACATATCTCGAACAGGCTATTCAATTAGCGCCCGACCTGCCTGAGTGTCAATTGCAGCTTTCTTATATGGCATTTCTACAGGCTTGGGATCTCCCTAAGGCTTATCAACACGTACAGCAATCCTTCTCGGTGCGTCCTACTGTAGAATACTATCAATCGATGGCTTCTATGCTCTTAGCAGAGCGTAAATTTAAGGCAGCGCTTCATTATATTGATACCGCTCAAGAACTCGACCCACTGTCGGGAATCAACTATCACCTCCACGGTTGTATCTTGTATTCCAACAAGCAGTATAAGGCAGCAATTCAATCTTTTGATAAAGCCATAAGCTACAGTCCAGGCTTTATGCCACCAAGCTTGTATAAAGGACAATGCTTGCTTATGCTTGGCCAATACGCAGAGGGTCTGAGTTATTTTCAAAGCCTAGCAGACCAGCCTCAAGAAGATATTCTCAAGCTAGGTGGCATCAGTCTATGCTATGCTGCTATGGGCGCAAAAGACCAGCTAGATAGTAGGCTCCAACAAATTGAGGAGAAGCTAGAAACAGCACTCATGGATCGTGCCTTAAATTTTCTTATCCTCTGCAATGCCCTCGCTGGTCGAAAAGAAAAAGCTTTGTATTGGATAGAACAGGCCATTGCCAAACGCCTACCAATGCTCGTTTACCTGAATTCGGAGCCTATGCATGAGTCCCTCCAAACCGCCCCCAGATTTCAAGAATTTGTGCGCCAGGTAATTGGTGAAAACACCACCTTCGATTGGCCAAAAAGGAAGTACAAAAAAACACTTTTCAGCAAAACAGAACTACAAGACCATAAAGACCGCTTATTGCAATTCATGGCCGAAGAGAAGCCCTATCTAGATGCTGATCTCAGTCTACGTAGTCTCGCCGAACAACTGGACATAGCTCCCAACTATTTATCCCAATTACTCAACGAAGGACTAAGCCAAAACTTCTCCGAATTTGTCAATAGCTACCGTTTGCAGACTTTCAAAACCAAAGTAACTGATCCTCGTAATCACCAACTCACTATCCTCGCCTTGGCCTACGATTCGGGCTTTAACTCCAAGACCGTTTTTAATACCTTTTTCAAAAAAATGGAAGGGAAGACACCAAGCGTTTATTGGAAAGAGGTAGTTAACAATTAGTTTGAGCATCAACTTCTATGTTCGGATTTTGAAACCCGAACGATTCCCGCCTCATTTCCGGCGTCCTTTGTATCAATAACTTTTTACAAATCATCAAAAACAAAGGAAATGAATGTCGTCACTATGAAAGCAGCAGCCGTCACTGGATATGGCAATCACGAAGTTCTACAAGTCCAAGAATTTGAAAGACCTAAGCCACAAGCTCATGAAATATTGGTTCAGGTCAAAGCTACGCCGGTCACCACGGCAGACGCTATGATGCGTAGCGGCAACCCATTTTTCGCCCGTTTCTTCTTGGGTTTGTCCAAGCCCAAAAACATCATTCCTGGTACTGGTTTTGCGGGCATCGTGGTAGAGCTTGGAGATGCTGTACAGCGATTCCAAATAGGTGATGCCGTTTTTGGAGAAACCGCAATGGGCTTTCGGGCGAATGCCGAATTCGTCTGTTTGCCCGAAGATGGGATTGTGATCAAGAAACCTAATAGCCTCTCTTTTGCAGAAGCCGCCACTGCCTGCGATGGCTTGGTGACCTCCCTCAATTTCATTCAAAACTTAGCGCATCTTCAAGCTGGTCAAAAAA
Organism: Saprospiraceae bacterium; assembly: GCA_042095835.1. Classification (GTDB taxonomy): domain Bacteria; phylum Bacteroidota; class Bacteroidia; order Chitinophagales; family Saprospiraceae; genus DATFKA01. The sequence goes on along the minus strand of JBELML010000087.1, from coordinate 3,268 downwards.
TACTAATTAATGGCGCATCGGGTAGCCTAGGCACGGCCGCGGTGCAAATTGCTAAACAGGTAGGCGCCCATGTGACGGGTGTATGCAGTACGCGCAATATCGAATTGGTGCAATCATTAGGTGCGGATCAAGTCATCGACTATACCACCACGGACTTCACCCGTACGGGAGAGCGCTACGATGTCATTTATGATACGATCGGAAAATCCTCCTTTAGCAAAAGTAAAAGGGCCCTAAAATCTAATGGCATTTATATGTCCCCTGTTTTAAAGTTGCCTTTACTTTTTCAAATGCTTTGGAGCAGCAATTTTGGTAAAAAGAAAGCCAAATTCTCGGCCACGGGCCTTCTCCCTAAAGAGGCATTTTTACCTTTACTAAACCAGATCAAAGAAGGTTTTACTAAAGGGCAGCTAAAAGCGGTTATCGACAAAAGTTATCCACTCGAAGCCATTAGAGAGGCGCACCAATATATCGACACTGGCCGCAAAAGGGGGAATGTGGTGCTCGTCCCCTAATTGTTATAATAAAGACTCAAAAACAGCCTGGATATCGGCTTTTTCCATAGGCGTATAATTGTAAGTGAGCAGACGGGCTTGGTGTAAGGTGCCCATTACCAGCTCCTCCAAGTCCTCTCTCCCAATTCCATAGGCAGAGAGTTGGGTGGGTAATCCGAGAGCAGGAATGAGCTTGGCAATTTGATCCAATAGATAATTTGACAAAGCCCTTTCAGGAGATTCATTCTGTTCAGGATGTACAATTTTGCACAAAGCCGCATATAGCGGAAAAGCTTTTTTACTATTAAATTGCATCACCGGCACCATGACCAATGCATTACTCTCACCATGTGGTAAATGATAGCGAGCCCCCAAGGGATAAGAAAGCGCATGCACCGCACCAACAGTAGCATTGGCGAAAGCTAAACCTGCCATCATTGATCCCAATAGCATCGCTTCTCGAGCTTTCAAATTACTGCCATTATGGACAGCTTCTTCTATATTATGATAAAGCAATTGGAAAGCACGAATGGCTAATTGATCGGATACTATATTTTTACGGACGCCCGAAGTGAAAGCTTCCATAGCATGTACCATTGCATCAATTCCTGTTGCAGCCGTAATTCTAGGAGGCAAACCGATAGTTAGCTCCGCATCTAACAATACTGTATCACAAATCAATGTGGCATCGACAATTGGACTTTTCTCTCCATCATCTCCTGTCACAACAGCTACGTGAGTAACCTCAGAGCCCGTGCCAGCAGTGGTAGGAATTAAAATTAGTGGGAGTCGATCTCCTTGACAATTGCCAACGCCATAAAGAGCGCTAATTTCTTGGGGAGACTGGAGTAGTAAAGCCAGGATCTTTGCAATATCCATTGGGCTACCGCCACCTAGACCAATAACTGTAGAAATCGATTCCCCTTTCGCAAAGTCAAGTGCTTTCCGAACAACGCTGACTTTAGGTTCTGGTTCAACTTGGTCAAAAACAATGATATCTAGTCCTGCTTCAACTATGGCCTCCATGACCTTGGTCGCTATCCCTAGCTTGACCAAGCTGGCATCAGTGACCAACAAAATCTTTCCAGAAGGTTGCAGGCTGCCAAAGAAATCTAAATCAGTGCTACAGCCTTTCCTGGAAATAATTCTACTCGGTGTTTTGTAATCAAAATCCATATAAAGGAAATTAGAGTTTACGTACGTTGTTTTAAAAACCAAAACTTCAGCAAGTCATCAATTCCATCATAATCCTCCAATACATCGATACTTGACCTCTTGCCATTCTCTCAGCCCTTCGACACCACCATCGCGACCGATTCCAGATTGCTTGAACCCTCCGAAAGGCGTCCTTGCACTCGAAAAAGCTACTGTATTTTCACAGACGATCCCAGCATCTAATCCCTCCGACATACGCCAGCAACGCGCTCGGTCTTGCGAATAGAAATAGGCCGCTAATCCATAAATCGTATCGTTGGCTTTCGCTAATACTTCAGCCTCCGTTTTGAACGTATAGACCATCGCAATTGGCGCAAAAATCTCACAACTATAAGCCTCTATTTCCTCTGTGTTATTGGCTATTAAGGTAGGTTCAAAAAAATGAGTGCCTTTGAGGTGGCGTTTTCCACCAACTAATAGTGTACCTCCTTTAGCTAGAGCATCTTCAACAAGTCGCTCTGCTTTTTCAATAGCTGCTTCGGAAATCAAAGGACCTATAACTGTAGTTGCTTCGACACCATCTCCGACGATTAGAGCTTCTATTTTATGGATAAGTCGAGGAATGAACCTAGCATAAATACGCTCTTGAATAAAAATACGGTTAGCGGCAACACAAGCTTGACCAGCATTCCTAAACTTTGAGGCGATCAAACCTTCTAGAGCAGCATCTAAGTCCGCATCTTCAAAGATGATAAAAGGGGCATTGCCTCCTAGTTCCAAACTCATCCGTGTCAAGGTAGGCGTACCCGCTTGGGCTAGAAGTTTACCCACTGGAGTAGATCCGGTGAAACTGATTTTATGAATTTTAGGACTAGCTGTCAATAAAGCACCTATTGAAGGCGTCTTTTCTTTGGAACAGGTAATGATCCTAAAGACATCAGTAGGAATACCACTTTTTATGGCTAAATCAGCAATGGCCAGTGCGGTTAGAGGAGTAAGATCTGCTGGTTTGACCACCACGGTACAGCCTGCGGCTAAGGCTGGAGCTGCTGCTCTCAAGATCATCAATGCTGGAAAATTCCAGGGCGTGATTATGGCGCCCACCCCCAGTGCTTGATAGCTAACCAGCAGCCGCTGCTCTGGTCGATGTGCGGGCATGATTCTGCCGGTAGCATTTTGAGCTTCTACGGCATACCAATCTAAGAATCCTGCCGAATATAGGATTTCTCCTTTGGACTCTGCCAAAGGTTTACCCTGCTCTAAAGTCATTATTAAACTGAGATCATCTACCTGTTCTCGAATAAGATTTGCCCAGCTTTTTAGCAGTAGCGATCTTTCGTCAACGCTCCGTTTTTTCCAGTTTGAAAAGGCAAAATGCGCCTGATCAATAAATAATTCCACCTCAGGAACTCCCTGATCTTTCACTCTGGCTAAGACCTCATTTGTAGCAGGATTATACACAGAAAAAGTGTCTACTGAAGCATCCATTTCATTTAATACCTCTAGCAGTGGCTGATCTATAAGCTCAACAATTTTTGGCGTATTGGTAGATGATGACATATTTTTTATTGAAGCTGTTTAAAGTTTCCTTGTTGGGCTATCAAAAACATCTTTTAAGG
>JBELML010000086.1:0-26805 GCA_042095835.1 Saprospiraceae bacterium | reverse complement strand
AAATGGTAGAAAAAGTTGTAGAAGCCGCCTGATTGTGCATTTCGTTATACACACAGTCTAACCAAAAGCTAATTCTTCTTTTAGAAATTTTCCGGTGTGGCTCGTAGCGTGATTAGCTACTACCTCAGGTGTCCCTTCTACTACTACTGTTCCTCCTCGACGGCCACCTTCAGGCCCCATATCAATGATGTGGTCAGCTACTTTAATTACATCCATATTGTGCTCAATTACGAGTACGGTATTACCTCGATTAACGAGTTTATTCAAGACTTCTAATAGGTGTCTGATGTCTTGAAAATGCAGTCCCGTAGTAGGCTCATCTAGGATATAGATCGTTTGCCCCGTATCTCTTTTGGATAGTTCCTCAGCTAGTTTCACACGTTGAGCTTCACCTCCTGAAAGGGTAGTTGCTTGCTGCCCAAGGGTGATATACCCCAAACCAACATCCCCTAGGGTTTTGAGCTTCCGGAAGATATTAGGAATGGGCTCAAAGAATTTTACCGCTTCAGCGACACTCATATCTAGCACATCACTGATGTTTTTACCTTTATAAATAATCTCTAAGGTTTCTCGATTATACCTGCGTCCCAGGCATTTTTCGCATTCGATATAGACGTCAGGTAGAAAGTTCATTTCGATCACTCGCATACCAGAACCCTTACATTCTTCGCAGCGTCCGCCCTTGACATTAAAGGAGAACCGCCCTGGCTTATATCCTCGAATTTTGGATTCGGGCAACTCAGAAAAGATTTTCCTGATATCGGTAAATACACCAGTGTAGGTTGCTGGATTTGACCTGGGAGTACGTCCAATTGGAGATTGGTCAATCTCGATAACTTTGTCCACATGATCGATGCCTTTTACTTTCTTATAAGGCAGAGGATTTTTAAGGCTTTTATAAAAATGCTGCCTCAAAATAGGGTAAAGCGTCTCATTAATAAGGGTAGATTTACCACTGCCTGATACACCCGTGACGCAACAGAAAGTACCCAATGGGATTTTGATACTGACGTCTTTGAGGTTATTTCCACTAGCGCCACTGAGTGATAAAAATTGGCCATTGCCTTTTCTTCTCTCCTTGGGTACCTCAATATTGGCTTTATGGCTCAGATAATTCGCCGTCACAGTATCTCTGGCTAAGAAAGTATCAGGCGTCCCTTCACCTACTAACTCTCCTCCCAGCTTTCCTGCACCAGGCCCCAGGTCAATGAGGTAATCCGAGGCCAACATGATATCCTTGTCATGCTCCACCACCAAAACCGAATTACCGATCTTGGCCAATTGCTTCAGTGACTCGATGAGTCGTTGGTTATCCCTTTGGTGTAGACCGATGCTAGGCTCATCCAAGATATAGGTAATCCCCGTGAGCTGGGAGCCAATCTGCGTAGCCAAACGAATACGCTGCGACTCGCCTCCGGAAAGGGTTCTAGCAGGTCGATTGAGGCTTAAATAATCCAAGCCTACGTGCAGCAGGAAGCCCAAACGCAGTCTGATTTCCTTGAGCACATCCCGACCAATCGATAATTGTCTGGTCGTGAGGTGGGCATCGATCTCTTCCATCCATTGTGCTAGCTCGGTAATGTCCATTTCTGCTAAATCACCGATATGGTTTCCTCTCAATTTGAAGTGTAAAGAGGATTTTTTCAGGCGGAAACCGTCACAGTCGGGGCATACATTGACGGTCATGAACTCTTCGGCCCATTTGCGTACTTTCTCCGAAGAGGTACCATCGTACCAGCGCAGGAGCATCTTGATCAGTCCCTCGTGCGCCAAGTTAAAATTATAGTCACTACCTCCACCTCGACGCATGGCCAAGTTGGAGTCACCACCGTATAAAATGATATTCAGCGCCTCCTCATGAATGTCCTTAATAGGTGTGGAGAAGTTGAATTTGTATTTCTTAGAGATTGCCCGTAATTGCTTGAAGGTAATATTGTCGCGAGACTCTCCAAGTGGAGCGATACCTCCTTGATTGATATTTTTAGTATCGTCGGGGATGACTTTCTTGAGATCGACGGCGTTGATTTTCCCTAGACCTTTACACTTGGGGCAGGCACCGTAGGGCGAGTTAAAGGAGAAAGAGTTGGGAGATGGTTCTTCGTAAGAAATACCAGATTCGGGATCCATCAGGTGCTTACTGTAGGTTTTGACAGTATCTGACTCGTGTTCCATGATCATCAATAGGCCATTCCCCATTCGGAGCGCTGCTTGTACGGAATTCTTGATCCGTTCTTCCTTGCTTGGTGTGACCTTGATTCGATCAATGACGACTTCGATATCGTGTACTTTATACCGATCGATCTGCATACCGGGCGTGATATCCAAAATTTCATTATCGACCCGCACTTTGGTATAACCTTGCTTGCGAATCTGCTCAAATAGCTCGCGGTAATGCCCTTTTCTACCTCTGATGAGTGGAGCCAATATCAGAATTTTTTGGCTAGACCAATCTTCCAATATCCTTTCGATCATTTGATCTTCGGTATATTTGATCATCTTTTTGCCTGTAGCATAGGAGTAGGGCTCCCCAATCCTAGCGAACAATAGTCTAAGGAAATCATAGATTTCTGTAATGGTTCCTACGGTAGAGCGTGGGTTACGACCGGTGGTTTTTTGTTCTATGGAGATTACGGGGCTGAGGCCATTAATTTGTTCGACATCGGGGCGTTCCATTTCGCCAATAAACTGGCGAGCATAGGCGGAGAAGGTCTCCATGTATCTACGCTGCCCCTCGGCATAGATGGTATCAAAAGCCAAAGAAGACTTGCCACTTCCACTGATTCCTGTGATGACAACTAGCTGGTTTCTGGGGATACGGATATCAATATCTTTAAGATTGTGCACACGTGCTCCAATCACTTCCAGAAATTCCTGATGGCTAGCGCCCTTTTTTGCTTTTGAGTTCTTACTCATAATTTTTATTATAAATCTTCTGCAAACCTCGCGGACTGTGTTAGTAATGAGTCAATAATTAATTATACATCTTTACCTTGTTCTTTTGCCGCCCAGTTTCGTTAAAAAGCCTTGTAGATGCGCTGCATCGCCTGCGTTTTTTGCCTCACTGAACAGCAAAATACCTGCGTAAATCTTGTATACTTTATTAATGCCCCATTCCTTAGAGCAATTTCTAAATATAGAAATATGCTTATTTATTGTCTTTCCAAATACATCTTCAATTCTATAAATCCCTAATATTGCGGCTCAAAAATAATCCTCACATGAAAATACGTAGAATTATCGGCTGGTTACTCCTCTTCGCAGGTGCTGCTTATGGCATTTATAAGGCAGAGCCATTGCTTGATCGAATTGCAAATGATGGCGCCAGTATTTTTGGATTCGTGTTAATTATTATTGTCATCCTACTAGCGATTGCACGTATTTTGAGGAGTTAAGCATTGAGTTTAGCAAGGCGGATACTGACCGCATTTTTATGGGCCATCAACTGCTCTGCCTCGGCCATCGCTTCTACTGCTGGACCCAAAAGTTTTAATCCTTCTTGACTAATCTGCTGGAAGGTTATTTTCTTTACAAAAGAATCTACCGAAACGCCACTATAGGCTCTAGCAAAACCATTAGTTGGCAAAGTATGATTCGTCCCTGAAGCGTAATCTCCTGCTGATTCTGGTGTGAAGTTACCCATAAACACCGATCCCGCATTAACAATCTGCTCGCTGAAATCATCTACCTCCTCTACCGATAGGATAAGGTGCTCTGGTGCATACAAATTGATAATCGCCATCGCCTCTGATCGACTACTGGTAACAATAGCGACACTATTATCAAGGGCTTTTCTGGCGATAGCTCTGCGGGGCAAAGCTGCCAACTGCTGCTCTATAGCTGCTTGTACTTGCGCAACAAAATCCTGATCAAAAGCGACCAGTACGACCTGTGAGTCGACACCATGCTCCGCCTGAGACAGTAAATCTGCTGCTACAAAAGCGGGATCTGCACTATTATCAGCACAAACGAGTACTTCGGATGGGCCTGCTGGCATATCAATCGCGGTACCCACTCGACTTACCATCTGCTTAGCAGCTGTGACATACTGATTGCCTGGTCCAAATATTTTATACACTTGAGGCACCGTCTCTGTACCAAAAGCCATGGCCCCAACTGCCTGAATACCGCCGACTTTAAAAATTTGGCTAATCCCTACCAATTGAGCGGCGTATATAATAGCAGGATGAATAGCTCCTTGGGCATTGGGCGGGGTACACAAAACCACCTCTTTGCAAGCCGCTAAAATGGCCGGCACGCCCAACATCAACACCGATGAGAAAAGGGGCGCTGTACCACCAGGTACATAGAGGCCTACCTTTTCTATACCTACATTCTTGCGCCAGCAATGTACACCAGGCATAGTTTCCACTACTTCTATTTTGGATAGTTGCTGCTCGTGAAACTTCTGGATATTGTCTTTAGCAGTCTGAATCGCTTGTTTCAGCTCCTCTGAAAGTTGAGCAGGTGCTGCCGCCACTTCCTCAGAAGATACTTTATACGTTTGCAAATCTGCTTTGTCAAAGCGGGCGGTATAGCGTAGTACTGCCGTATCGCCCTCCTCCTCAATTTCCTTAAGTACCGCAGCTACAATATCATCCAACTCTTGAATGGCTAAGGTTGGTCTTTTAAGTATGCTTTCCCAATCTTTGGGTGACGGTGAATCGAATACGCGCATGTATTTCTATTGGTTAAATGTTGTTCATAACTACCCTACAATCATCTTCTCAATTGGCACAACCAAAATACCTTGTGCACCTGCAGCTTTTAAGGCATTAATGATTTCCCAAAAGCGGTCTTCGGCAATCACCGTATGAATAGAGACCCAATCCGAATCGTGCAGTGGCATCACCGTTGGACTTTTCATACCAGGCAATATTTGTACGATCTCCTCGACCTTTGCTTTGGGGGCATTCATGAGTAGGTATTTATTATTACCTGCTTTTAACACCGATTTGATGCGAAAGATTAACTCATCGAGTATTTCTTTTTCTGGACCGTTCAATTTTTTATTGGCCACTAACCAAGCTTCTGATTTCAGTATAATTTCTTTCTCTTCTAGGTTGTTTTTGAAGAGGGTAGACCCCGAGCTGACTAAGTCACAGATCGCATCCGCCAAACCAATATTGGGCGCAATCTCCACTGAACCCGAAATATGATGGATATCTGCTTGTAGCTGATGGGCATCCAGGTATTGCTGGAGTGAATTCACGTAGGAGGTAGCAATGCGCTTCCCGTTCAACCAGGATTTATCGCTATAGTCGGTACCTTTGGGGACTGCGAGAGACAATCTGCATTTTGAGAAACCTAAAGGCAGGATCATATCCAAGTCTTTCTGCTTTTCGACCACCGTGTTTTCTCCAAGGATAGCGATATCTGCTATTCCGTCGTCGATATATTGAGGAATATCAGAGTTGCGTAGATAGAAGACTTCCAGTGGAAAATTACGGGCAAATGCTCTTAGCTGACCTTTTGAATTATCTACTTTGATGCCGCATTTCTTCAGCAAATCAATAGAACCATCCAATAATCGACCAGATTTCTGGACTGCAATACGTAGGCGTGTTGTCATTTTGCTTGGGTTGTTGAAAACTGCCGCAAAATTAGCAATAATCGATGGAAAATGCTTGGCCCTTTTACAAAGAAGCTGCTGATCTGATGATGATTTTACACGACAGTGTCCTAATAAAAGCTTTTATAGCTGGCAATACCTTTCTTTTTTTACCCGTTCTATCGCTACATTTGCATTTTTAAACCAGATCACGCATTAATTGGTCTGATTTTGAGAAAACTATGGTCATGTACAAGAAGTTGTTGTTCGTTTTGGTATCTGTTGCTTTTCTAGGCACTGCGCATGCGCAGAGAGGTTGGGAGGCTGGCCCTTGGTTGGGTACAACGTTCTATTTTGGGGATTTAAATACCAATTATAGTTTGGCCCGTCCAAATGTGGCAGGAGGTTTGATCGCTCGCTTTAATTTTAATAACCGAGTGGGCATCAAGTTTGGCGCCAATTATGGCCAGATAGAAGCCTCCGACTCCGACTCCGATAATGCTTTCGAAAAAGCAAGGAATCTAAGTTTCCGCTCTAATGTATTCGACGTGACCGCAGGTTTTGAATTTAATTTCCTGCCCTACAACCACGGGAGCAAATATGATTTTTATACGCCCTATATTTTTGGTGGACTTACCGTCTTTTCTTTCAACCCAGAAGCTGAAATCAATGGCGAATGGGTGGAGCTTCGCCCTCTAGGTACGGAGGGACAGTTTAAAGGCGAAGAGTACTACACCATTCAATTGGGTTTGAACTATGGTGTTGGTTTTAAAGTTGACCTGAGCTATGAGTGGAGTCTCAATTTTGAATTGAGTGCTCGTCACCTCTATACCGACTACCTCGATGATGTCAGTACCGTCTACGCCGATCCGAATCAGATACGTGCCTTGCGTGGAGATTTGGGTGTAGAATTAGCCGACCGGTCTATCATGATCGATGGCGTCACCGAAAGTCAACTAGGTACACCAGGCACCCAACGCGGGAATAGTAAAAACAACGATTCCTACGTTTTTTTGAAGGTAGGAATCGTGCGTTACTTCGGCGATTTGCGTTGCCCAACGGCTGGGAAAAATTAAACTTACTAGTTTCCTCCTCTTAATAAATTTCTTAGGAAAACTAATATCGAGCTTCGGCGGCGGCGGTTAGCTTGGCTGCCTGTACTTGGTCCTCCTATATTACCCGCTACATTTCCTGCGCCGCTGTTTGTGGTAGGTTTGGCGGGAGATGTAGCTCCTGGTTTCCAACGGATATTTGCGCCCCAGTCTAATTTATTGTTTGTAAGATTCCATTTAAGCGTAATATCCACAAAATCACCATTCGCATTTTTTTGTTGAAAACATCCCGTCGCTTCTACATCTGGAGCTGCAGCAGCTGATAGTCCTTGATCAGGTGTTTTGATCCAAATAAATGCATCTTGGGTACCCGTGAATTCCATTTTTGTCCAATCATTTAAAGTCGGAAGAAAACCTCCATAGGCGCCCTTGTCAGTAGGAACATATCGACACTCTCCAAGTCGAATAATACCTAAGCTTTCGCTTCCATCCCCAATACCAAAGTCAAAAGTTCCCGTTTGGGGTTCGTTCGCAAAGATGTCGAGTTCTGCTTCGGTAGAGAATCCTTCGGCTTTGTTATCATCAATGATAGTCAGGTCGAGTGGCAAGCCAATATCTGAAGTCACCAGGACTTTCAGGTTGGAGTCGGCGTAGGGGAACCCGTAGGAGTTAGAGTTGTCAAAGAGGACTTTGGCATATTGGTTGCCCTGTCCGGCCTTTGGGAATGGCGTGAGAAAAGGGAAACTAGTGCTATAATTATTTTGATCAGGTTCGAAATAACCTTCGTTGATTCCTATCAAGATATTCCGGAAGACAGAATTGGTCATGGTCCGCTCATCTTTAGTCAAGGGGAAGCAACCAGTTTCCGGGGTATCGGTTTCTTGGGCATTCTGCTTGATGGAACAGGTATCTCCTTTATCATTGGTATACTTCAACTCACCGCCATCGCATTCCTTCATGATCTTGTCGGTCAGATTCTGTTTGGTACAGACAATTTTATTTTGAAAATTATCTTGAGAAATCAATTCTAGTATAGTATCAGAAGGTTGACTTGTCTTTTTAAAACTACCTCTAAACTCTACAAAACCTCGGCTATCTAAATGATCGCTATAGATGATCAATGGTGCTTCATTATCTGAGAGTATCTGTACGTAGTCTTCTAGTGTTGGATATTCAGCTGGCTTAATATTAGGAGCAACGATCTTTTCTCGATTATTACTACAAGATATGATAGCAGAGGAGCCAGAAGCCACAACATTGGGCACCAAATCAGTTCGAATATCATTGACGCTTGCTTTGTAGCCTAGGTGCCAGTTGTTTTTTCCCAGGGTACCTTTCATAATCAAGGGTAAGGTGACCATATCGACATTGGTCAAGTTGGACCAAATACGCCCTTCGGTTACATCAGTTGCAGTAGCGGAGAATTCGATCCAGCTGTAATAAATATTGCTTTTGGGGTCAAGGCTAGTCTTTAGTTTATTGGTAGTAGGATCAATATCTAAATCGCTCAGGCTCGCTTCGATGAGGTATAATCGGCCACCATCAATTTGGTCTAAAGTAATCTGGCCATTGGGAATGGTTGAGAGCAGGGTAGGTACTTCTGCGGTAATAGGAGAGAGATTTAGAATGTCATCTCCAGTGATCATGACGAGCATATCTAGGCTCGTGGTTCGTTGATTATCAATGTTGATAATAATATTACTCATGCTGAAAGGATTTTAGGTTTAAAACTTTATTTCAAAATAAGTAAAATTATTAGAAAGTACAAACTAAATCCAAAGATAAACTTTTTGCCTGCCTTAAATTTTAGCAACTATCTGAGAATGAAGTAATTACGAAATTTAAAAAAATGCAACCGCTTCGCTTTCGCAGTATTTTTTATAATAAACATAGCAAACTGTCATATTTGAAGAATAGCCTTGACTAATAGTTGTAAAAGGATTTAAAATTAATCCTCAAAGTCTTCTTCTAATTAACCTTTTCAGAAAAATGGTCTATGAACGGAGGCATCCTTTAGGGAAAAGGGGAATGATTAAATCTTGTAACTATTTTAAATCACCGTCAATATTAAATCCACTTGCATGAATCGAGAACTTGAAGACACCTTTCTATCTGGGCTGGAGGAAAACAAGCAGCAACTGCTTCGTATCTGCTCGGCTTATGCAAAAGATACGGAAGACAGAAATGATCTTTTTCAAGATGTGCTAGCAAGTATCTGGAAATCAATGCCCTCTTTCAAAGGAAATAGCTCCATTAGTACTTGGATGTATAGGGTCACCTTAAATGTTTGCCTTAACGCACAAACCAAGCTCACTAAAAAGAAAAAGCAATTTGTACCGCTAGATAGTGTTACACTTTCCAGATATCAAGGCGAGGATAGCACAGAAGAGGAGCCTCCCTTACTCCTTCATCTTCGGAGCTGTATCAAGGAGATGGATGGGGCCGATAAAACAATCACTATGCTCTACCTAGAGGAGTTGCCCTACAAGGAAATTGCTGATATCACCGGAATTAGCGAAAACCATGTAGCCGTTAAAATCAAGCGAATCAAAAAGAAATTATTAACCTGTATTAACAAAAAATCATGTTAGACAAAGAATTAAGTAAAATATGGAAGTCTTCCCCTCAACAGGAGCAGGTGAAGTTCGACAAGTCCCGTCTCCTATTAGATGTTCAATCAAGCGTGGATACTTTTCACAAGCAAATGAAGGCGCTATATATTCGAGAATCTTTGGGCGTATTTATTGTAATACCGATGTTTAGTTTTTATGCTTTTCAAGCGCAGCATATACTTACCAAAATTGGGTTTATATCAGTAGTTCTAAGTGCACTATATATCCTATATGTACTCAAACGATCAAAGGATAAAACTCCTAATCAGTTTGCGATGAATTACCGCGAGTATCTACAAAAAACAAAAGAGCATCTGGAAAGCTCCAAGAAGAACAGAGAGACAGTTCTAATCTGGTATGTACTTCCTATTATTGGATCGCTTTGGGTAGCTATGCTGGGCATGTACTTCACTGATCCTGAGATGTTGAATGGCTTGCTCATTATGGGAGCTATTTCAGTGTTTGTCAGTATTGTGATCCATTCCCTCAACCAAAGATCAGCCAAAACCTTCGTTGAGCCTAAACTAGAAAAAGTAAAAAACTTGATCCGTAGCCTAGAAGAATAGGCTAATCTCCAAATCATCATTTAATCCTGCTCAAAATCTTCAAACACATGACCAATAGAAAAACGATATTCTTGATCTCCACTGCTCTTTTTCCTTTCCTTGCTTTCGGCCAGCCTGAAAGCGATGCTTCAAGAGAGGTTGCTGCCAAGTTTGAGGCGTATTATAATCAGAATGCCTATCAGAAAATATTTGATCTTTTTGATGCCAATACCAAAACACTCCTTCCTTTAGAGAAGACCACTGGTTTTGTACAGCAACTAAAAGCACAAGTAGGAGATATCGAAAGCCGAACGTTTATCAAATACATCAATGGCTCCTATGCGTATTATAAAACGGAGTTTACTGGAGCTACCCTAGGGCTGCAAATTTCGGTTACGCCACAGCAGGAGATCAATGGCTTATTTGTAAAACCCCATGTAGAAAATGATCGCTCAGAAATGGTTCGAAACCAAACCAAATTGAGTTTGCCATTCAAGGGAGAATGGACCGTTTTTTGGGGAGGCGATACTAAAGAACTGAACTACCATGTGGATCATGCAGCACAAAAGCACGCCTTTGATATGATCATCCTAGATGAAACAGGTAGATCCTTCAAAACAAATGGTCGTACCAATGAAGATTATTATGCCTTTGACCAAGAGCTCATAGCTCCTTGTGACGCAGAGGTCGTATTGGTAGTGGATGGTATTAAGGATAATACTCCAGGAGAGATGAACCCTACTTATGCTCCTGGAAATACTGTGGTTTTAAAAACAACGAATAAGGAGTACCTCTTTTTTGCTCATTTCAAACAGCATTCAATTTCAGTAAAACAAGGACAAAAAATCAAGCAGGGTGAGCCGCTAGGTCTCTGCGGAAACTCTGGAAACTCTTCAGAACCTCATTTGCATTTCCATATCCAAAACGACGAAGATGTCAATAAAGCCATAGGTGCCAAATGCTATTTTGAAAAGCTAATCGTGAATGGAGAAGTGCAGAAAGATTACTCCCCTATTAAAGGCGATAAAATCAGGGGAGATAGGTAGTCTTTCCCTACTTTTTCACCATACGCACAATCCACAGCAGTAGGATAGCACCAACGGTAGCTGTGATCAAGGAACCTCCCAATTTATATCCTACATCTATACCAAATGTATCGAATAACCAGCCACCAATAAGACCGCCAATCAAACCCACGACGACGTTGGTTACTAAACCTAGACTTTTACCTTGCATAACTTGACCGGCTAGCCACCCTGCCAAACCTCCGACGATAATAAAAATGATTAAGTTCATATATAAATTGGATTGATTTCCGGGAAAAATAAGCAATTGCAGCGGTTTTCCAAACAATATTTCCAGCAATGCCGTACTTACCAGATGTGTATACTATTTTTGGTGAGTAAGTACGCATGGAAAAATTGAACCATTGAACTCAGTGCCAAAGCAAACAGACTTTTCTGAAGAGCAGCAGGAAGTTTTGAACTCCATCAAAGCGTCCCGGGTTTTTGTACCTATTGTCTTAGGTTTGGTGGCGGTAGGCTATCTACTTTGGCGGCAATTCGACCCTCAGGAGTTTGCTCAAATCGAGTGGACCAGGCATACTTTTTTCTGGATTGGTCTCACCGTTGTGATCATCATTATCCGCCACCTAGCCTATGCTACTCGATTGAGGATTCTATCCCAGGGAGTTTTCAGTTGGTGGAAATGTATCGAGTTGATCTTTATATGGGAGTTTAGCTCGGCCGTCTCACCGACGAGTGTAGGTGGTTCGGCGGTCGCCTTTTTTGTGCTGTCCCAAGAAAAACTACCCACTGCCAAAACCGCTACCATCGTTTTATATACCATTGTATTAGATGGGCTCTTTTTTATAGGGACATTGCCTTTGCTATTTTTGATTTTTGGTACAGATATGATCCGACCTGATGTCGTATCTATTGCTGACCTAGGGGCCTGGGGCGGTTACTTCGTTTTCGCCTATGTATTGATGGCCTCTTATACGGCACTATTTTATTATGGTCTTTTCGGTAATCCTTTAACGATTAAGCGCCTACTTTTTCAACTCTCGAAGGTGAGATGGTTGAGAAGGTTTCAGAAAAGATGGGTCTTGTTAGGTAATGAAATGATGGTGGCCTCCCGAGAATTAAGAAAACAACAATGGCCTTTTCATTTAAAAGCTTTTTTAGCTACTGCTACCGCCTGGTCTTGCCGTTTCTTGTTACTGAATTGTCTGATCATTGCTTTTATCGATGACATCCCTCTAGACTTTTGGTCTCAGTTTGCCTTATATGCCAGATTAGAAGCCATGTTTGTGATTATTGCTTTCAGTCCAACCCCTGGAGGAGCGGGTTTTGTTGAAGTCCTTTTTGGAGGATTTTTAACAGATTATGTCAGTAATAAAACCCGTGCAACAGTCATCTCTACGATTTGGCGTTTGATGTCCTATTATTCTTATTTGTTGGCAGGTGCTATTATCATTCCGAATTGGATTCGTGAACGCCTGAATGAACGACGGAAAGGTAGGTTGGGAGGGACTTTGTGACTGGGGGACTGGGGACTGGGGGCTGGGAGACTTTGGGACTGGGGGACTTGGGGACCGGGAGACTGGGAGACTTGGGAGACTGGAAGACTTGGGAGACTGGAAGACTTGGGGACTGGGGGACCGGGAGACTGAGGGACTTTGGGACTGGGAGACTTGGGGACTTTGGGACCGGGGGACTGGGGGACTGGGGCTTGGAGACTGGGACTGGGAGACTGGGACTGGGAGACTGGGAGCAATGCGGGAATGAGGCATTTTTGTGAATAGCGAGTAGAGTTTGGAGTAGGTGTCTTCTATTGATGAAGATTCATTTTATTAATTTTGGGGTAAACCACATTTATGAATAATCAAAAACTGCGATTTCGACTCTGTGTATTAGTGATGGTGTTGGGATTTGCGATGAGTGGTTGTAGGGCGAGTTGTGGCTGCCCTATGGCGAAGGAGAAAGAACCACATAGGCACATAGAGAATCCAGCTTTATCTAGTGCTTCCATTCTCTATGTGGACTACGTGTACTATATAGTTTAGAGGTCAAACTGTATACCTTGTGCTAGTGGCACAGAGGTGCTGTAGTTGATCGTATTGGTCTGTCTACGCATATACGCTTTCCAGGAATCTGAGCCACTTTCTCTACCACCTCCGGTATCTTTTTCTCCACCAAAAGCTCCTCCAATTTCTGCTCCACTGGTCCCGATATTTACATTGGCGATACCGCAATCAGAGCCAGCTGCGGAGAGAAACAGCTCCGATTCGCGCAAATTATTGGTCATGATAGCCGATGATAAACCTTGCGGTACATTGTTCTGAATAGCAATAGCTTCGTCGAGCGTGCTATATTTTAAGAGATAAAGGAGTGGCGCAAAAGTTTCATGCTGCGTAATACTCATATCAGGGCTCACCTCCGCGATGGAAGGACTCACATAGCAGCCACTTTCATAACCTGCTCCTTCCAATTGTTGGCCTTCTACCACAAAGCTGCCACCTTCTGCTTTCACCTTCTCTAGCGCAGCTAAATACATATCTACGGCGGCTTTATCAATAAGCGGTCCTACATGATTGTTTTGGTCGAGTGGGTTGCCTATTCGAAGTTGGCCATAAGCCTTAGCTAGCTGCTCTTTGACCTGATCATAGATACTCTCATGTACAATTAATCTACGGGTACTCGTACAGCGTTGTCCACAAGTACCTACTGCTCCGAAAACAGCTCCGGTCAAGACGATCTTTAAATCGGCGGTGGGCGACACAATGATGGCGTTGTTTCCACCCAACTCCAAGATGGTTTTCCCTAGTCTGGCAGCTACCGTAGCACCTACCAACCTACCCATACGCGTACTTCCCGTAGCAGAAATAAGTGGCAAACGTTTATCTTGAGTCATAAATTCACCTACCCTGACATCGCCATTAACGATGCAAGAGATACCTTCTGGAAGCTCATTCTTCGCTAGGATTGAGTGAAAAATATTTTGACAGGCAATACTGCATAAAGGTGCTTTTTCCGACGGTTTCCAAACCAAGGTATTGCCACAAACTAAGGCGATCATAGCATTCCAGGACCAAACAGCCACCGGAAAATTAAAAGCACTGATAATACCTACTACACCCATCGGATGCCACTGCTCATACATGCGGTGCGAAGGTCGTTCGGAGTGCATCGTCAGGCCATAAAGTTGCCTGGATAATCCCACTGCAAAATCGCAGATATCGATCATCTCCTGGACTTCTCCCCAGCCTTCTTGTAAACTTTTACCCATTTCGTAAGAAACGAGTCTGCCAAGTGCATCTTTATTAGCCCGCAGGGCATCTCCATATTGACGCACTATTTCACCTCTTTGTGGAGCAGGTACTGTCCGCCAATGCGCAAATGCTTCTTGAGCGGTTGCGACAACTTGATCATACATGCGCCGTGTGGTGATACTTACCTCACCGATCAGCTTTCCATCAACGGGAGAGTAAGAAGAAATATATTGATCCGAACCAAGGAGGGACACTTGTCCTGTAGAGGTACCTGCATTTTTGGCCTCTAATCCCAAAGTTTTTAAAAATGTTGTATCCATTATTTTTGTGATATAGTGGTGATCAAGACGACTTTTGGAGCCTTTCGTTAGTATAAATCTACGAATTCAACAATTTCTTCACGATACCAGATACGATTTTCCCATCTGCGGCACCTGCAAAATGCTTGGTAGCAGCGCCCATTACCTTACCCATATCCCGCATAGAAGTAGCGCCTACCTGCTCAATGATAGCCTTTACCTGTGCTTCGATTTCTGCTTCAGAAAGTTGTGCTGGAAGATACCCTTCAATGATTACCAGCTCCTCTTGCTCCACTTTAGCCAAGTCCTCTCTTCCTTGCTCCAAGAAGATCTTGATGGATTCCTTTCTTTGCTTGGCCATTTTGGTTAGCATCTTAATTTCTACCTGCTCGGTAATTTCTTGGCCAGAACCATCAGTTTTTGCTAATAAAATAGCGGATTTGATTGCTCTGATTCCTCTTTTTGCGGCATCATCTTTTGCCTTCATCGCCGTCTTTAAATCTTGGGCGATCTTTTGCTCTAGTGACATATGTTTAATGATTTAATGTTGTATATATGCTGACAAAGACATCCTTAAAAGTCTTTCGTCAGTAGTATTTTAATGATATCTATCTACGCTTCCCACATACCTTGAGTCCTCTGCCCCCAAAGGCTAAAACGCCTCAACCTTCCAAGTCTTCTACCCATTTTGTTATCCGGATAAAATCTTCTACCGATAACTTCTCTGGGCGCTTGGTCATATCTGGATGCGTCAGCAATTCGGCCTTATCGGTGAATGATTTCATGGTATTACGGAGCATTTTTCGACGTTGACCAAAAGTTTGTTTCACGATTCTCTTAAATAGTAAAGGATTACAATCCAGATTTAGTTCCGATTTCCTGCTTAATCTAATCACTGCCGACTGTACTTTTGGTGGCGGTGTGAAGCAGGATTTATCAACAGTAAACAAATATTCTCCTGTATAAAAAGCCTGGGTAAGTACACTAATAGCACCATAGGTTTTTGAGCCTGGCCCTGCGACTACCCTTTCCGCCATTTCTTTTTGAAACATACCGACCAGCTCGGGTACTTGTTCTTTGTAGTCCAGCATTTTAAAAATGATCTGGGAAGAAATATTATAAGGAAAATTGCCAATAATACCAAAGGGCTTATCTCCTATAAAATCCTCAAACTTCACTTTCAAAAAATCTCCAGAAACGATAAAGTCTTTGAGCGTCGGATAGTGCCTTTGGATATACTGTACCATGTCTCTATCGGCCTCCACAACTATCAATTGATTATCGTGTGCTAGAAGATGTTTAGTCAGCATTCCCTTTCCTGGACCTACCTCAATCAGGGTGTCATACTGATCCATCCTAGCTAGGCTATGCGCGATGTCATAAGCGATGTCATCTCGATTGAGAAAGTGCTGTCCAAAAGATTTTTTGGCTTTCAAGTGGTTAAAGACTATTTTAGCAAACTATTTTAAAATAAAGATAGACCCAAGGTCTTCATAAAGGCCGAAGATATATAAATAAACACAGTTGAATGGAAAAAATCAAAGTAGGGATCACGATTGGAGATATCAACGGAATAGGACTAGAGGTTATCTTGAAAACCCTGGCTAGAGAAGAAATTGCGAAGATGGCAACTTTTGTTGTCTATGGCTCCTCTAAAGTCGTCTCCTACCACAAGAATGTTGTAGGTGTAGACCTGTATTATCATCAAGCCCAAAACATTGACCGCATACATCGCGACAAGGTCAATATTATCAATTGCTGGACGGAGAACGTCAATATTACAATCGGTAAAATTGCCGAAGCGGGTGGCAAATATGCCTACCAATCCCTAGAAGCGGCAACCAATGACCTTCGACATGGCTTAATAGATGCCCTCGTCACTGCTCCTATCAGCAAGGAAGCAATGAAGTTGGCTGACTTTCCGTTTCCTGGACATACGGAGTATTTGACTAAAAGGTTGGAGACAACGGAGAGCCTTATGTTCATGGTACATGATGATTTGAAAGTAGGCGTGGTCACCAACCATCTGCCCGTAAAAGACATTAAAACCAAGCTGAGCAAAAGTCTGATTCTTAAAAAAATCCGGTTGATGGAGCAAAGTCTCAAAATGGACTTTGGTATTGAGCGGCCTACTATTGCCGTGCTTGGGCTTAACCCACATGCCAGCGATGGTGGCACTATAGGCACAGAAGAAGCGGAAATAATCCGCCCCGCTATCGTTGAATTGAAGAAAAAAGGAATTATGGTAATGGGGCCATTTCCCGCCGATGGCTTCTTTGGATCTGGGCAGTATAAGAAATATGATGGCATTCTGGCCATGTATCACGACCAGGGTTTGGTGCCCTTCAAGTTGCTATCTTTTGGCCAGGGGGTTAACTTCACGGCAGGTCTTCCTAGTGTACGCACCTCACCAGACCACGGTACGGCTTTTGATATAGCTGGGAAAAACGAAGCCAATGAAGCTTCATTCCGCAAAGCCATTTTCTGCGCGCTCGATTGTGTGCGCTATCGAAAGGAGCATTATGAAAACCATGCTAATCCGCTAAAAAAACAGCGGCCCAATAAGAAGAAGAAATATACACCTCGGGAGGAAGAAGAATAGAATTCGCATCAAAAAAGTCTCCTGCAAACTATGACAAAACTTATAACGTTATTTATCTAGAAAGTGTTAATTTTGCACTTTATTTGAGCAGGCGAATTTAATTTCACGTTTTTAGCACTACCTAGAATAAGTGCTTTGCGTAGTCATTAATGATACCATGCCATCACTTAAACTAAAGCTGATACTATGGCAGAAACGACTGAAAAATCCCGGTATTCCGATGAAGAGCTAGATGAGTTCAGGGTTCTTCTTGAAGACAAATTAGCCAAAGCAAAACAACAGCTAGAGTTTTATCTCCAACAAATTAGCGAACTGGCAGACAATCCAGACTCCAAACTAAAAGGACTCGATGACGCCAGCAGTACCATGGAAAGCGAGAGACTCTACGTCAATGCGGCAAGACAACGCAAACACATTCAACACCTTGAAAATGCCCTCATCCGCATTAAAAATAAAGTGTACGGTGTTTGTAGAGAAACTGGAAAATTGATTTCAAAAGAAAGGCTACGCGCTGTACCACATGCAACACTGAGCATAGCAGCAAAGCAAAGCCGCGTAAAAAAAAGAAGGTAATTCCGACCTTAGTACATTGTAATTTAAGGAAACGTTTATACTGATCTAATTTAACCCGATTTGAAGCCATCTACTAAAGTAACTATTCTCGTAGCTGTTGTTTTACTGATTGACCAAGCGGTCAAGGTATGGATCAAGACACATTATGAGATTGGAGGTGGCTTCAATATCTTCGGCCTATCCTGGGCACAAATCCATTTTGTCGAAAATAATGGAATGGCCTTTGGGCTCACCCTAGGTGGGAACTATGGCAAGCTGGCGCTCAGCATCTTTAGGCTTATTGCTATTGGCTTCTTGGTTTATCTCATTCGGCAATTCCTTGAAGCCAAGGTAGGCTTTGGTATTCTGTTTAGCTTTGGTCTCATCTTAGCTGGTGCTATTGGAAACATCTTAGATAGCGCCTTTTACGGTATGCTCTTTTCCGAGTCTACAGCACATTTACCTCCGGCTCGTTTGTTTCCTTCCGAAGGAGGATATGCGGGATTACTTCATGGCAAGGTAGTCGACATGTTCCACTTTCCGATAGCCAGAGGTATTTGGCCAGATTGGGTGCCTTGGTTTGGAGGAAAATATTATATGTTTTTCCAACCCGTTTTTAACGTTGCAGATGTAGCGATTACGGTTGGTGTACTGAATATTCTTTTATTCCAGCGGAACTTCTTTTTCAAAGAATTAGACAAAAAGGAAGTAGAAGTAAAAACTACAGTCGCTTTAGAAGCAGCTCCTAAGATCGATGAAGCCGCCGCGTCGGAAGAGGAGAAATAGCAGTTAAACGTGCCGGTGCTTTAGAGTGTATCATCAACACCCTAAAACACCGAAACACAGCAAAGGCGACTATCTCGCCAAATACATATATCGTTTAGAATCCAAATCTCTGAAGAAAGGATCACTTAAGTCTTTTATAAATCGGATCTCCTCACCCGTTGACTTCATTTCTGGTCCAAGGTTTTTATCCACATTCGGGAATTTATTAAAGGAGAAGACCGGTACCTTAATCGCGTATCCACTTGGCTGAGGATTGATATCAAAATCTTTCAACTTATGGGTGCCGAGCATTACTTTAGTCGCAATATTCAGGTAAGGTACTTTATAGGCTTTCGCAATAAATGGCGTCGTACGAGAAGCACGCGGATTGGCCTCAATCACGTAGACATTATCATCTTTGATCGCGAATTGGATATTGATCAATCCTTTAATCTTAAGTGCTTTGGCAATCATCTTGGCATATTCAACCATCTTCGCCACTGCTTCTACCGACAAACTATAGGTCGGCAAGACAGCAGAGCTATCACCTGAGTGGATTCCCGCTGGTTCGATATGCTCCATGATACCCATGATGTGCACATCATCACCATCACAGATCGCATCGATTTCTGCTTCCTTAGCACGCTCTAGGAATTGGTCAATCAATACATTATTATCTGGCATATGCTTGAAAATACTCAAGACATGGCGTTCAAGTTCTTGATCGTTGATGACAATCCGCATTCTCTGCCCTCCTAATACATAAGATGGCCTTACGAGTACCGGATAAGTCACCTCATTGGCCACTTCTAGCGCTTCATCGGTATCTCTAGCGGCTCCATATTTAGGATAAGGAATACCTAGCTCTTTTAATAAATCCGAAAACGCTTCTCTATCTTCTGCCAAATCCATTGAGGTAAACTGTGTACCGATAATGGGCACCCCATGCTTATGGAAAGTTTCCGCCAATTTCAAAGCCGTCTGACCTCCTAATTGTACAATGATTCCATCAGGTTTTTCCAGCTCAATGATTTCTTGTAAGTGTTCCCAATAAACTGGCTCGAAATACAACTTATCAGCAGTATCAAAATCTGTTGAAACCGTTTCAGGATTACAATTGATCATGATCGCCTCATAACCAACGTCTTTAATGGCATTAATACCGTGCACACAACAGTAATCAAACTCAATCCCTTGACCAATTCGGTTAGGCCCAGAGCCCAGCACGATAATTTTCTTTTTATCAGAAGGGTGGCTTTCGTTTTCGCTGTCAAAAGTAGAGTAGAAGTAGGGCGTTTGCGCTTCAAATTCTGCGGCACAGGTATCAACCATCTTATAAGTACGGCGGATATCTAATTTTTTGCGGTATTTAGTTACAGCTTCTTCCTCTACACGCAGCAACCAGGCGATTTGAGCATCAGAGTAGCCCACTTCTTTCATGAGTCGCATAAAGTCCGCAGGGATATCCTCTGGAACATTATATTTCAATAGTTGCTTTTCTATCTTAACTAAGCGTTTGATTTGCTTGATAAACCAAGGATCAATACCTGTCAACTTTTGCACCGTTTTAGAAGGAACACCAAGACGAAGTGCATCTTTTAAGCGGAAGATGCGATCCTCGCTTGCTTTTTCCAAGCGCTCCAGAATATCATCTGTTTTAATCCACTCTTTTTTATCTGCACCCAAACCTTTTCTACCATTCTCAAGTGACTGACAAGCTTTTTGAAGTGCTTCGAGAAAAGTACGTCCAATCCCCATCGTCTCGCCTACAGATTTCATTTGTAGACCTAGGCTATGATCGGCACCTGGGAATTTTGCAAAGTTCCAACGAGGCATCTTCACAATCACATAGTCTAATGTAGGCTCGAAATAGGCAGAAGTTGTTTTGGTAATTTGATTTTTCAGCTCATCTAGCGTATAACCGATAGCCAACTTGGCCGCAATCTTAGCAATTGGATACCCCGTGGCTTTACTTGCCAGAGCCGATGATCTCGACACCCTTGGGTTGATCTCGATTACAATGAGTTCTTCTGTATCAGGGTTTTGCGAGAATTGAATGTTACATCCTCCTGCAAAGTTGCCTAAAGAACGCATAGCCTGTATCGACTCATTTCTCATTTGCTGATAAGCGGTATCTGAGAGTGTCATTGCAGGAGCAACCGTAATACTATCTCCGGTATGGATGCCCATAGGGTCAAGATTCTCAACGGTACAGATGATAACCACATTATCATTATCATCTCGCAATAGCTCAAGCTCAAATTCTTTCCAACCCAATACTGCTCTTTCTACCAATACCTCATGCGTAGGCGACATATCTAAACCTCTACGTAGCGCTGCATCAAACTCCTCCTCAACGTGTACGAATCCACCACCTGTTCCTCCTAGTGTATACGACGGGCGGATCACTAAGGGGTAGCCAATCTGCTGGGCGGCTTCTTTCCCTTCCAGAAAGGAGTTAGCTATTCTAGAAGGCGCTACTTTAAGACCGATATCGATCATGTGCTGACGGAAAGCCTCTCTATTCTCCGCTAGTTCGATGGCTTCCAAGTCTACACCTATCAAGCGGGTATTGAATCGCTCCCAGACGCCTTGCTTGCCTGCCTCGATCGCTAGATTCAAGGCGGTCTGTCCACCCATAGTTGGAAGCACAGCATCAATTTGCCGCTCTTCTAGAATCTTGACTAAACTTTCCACATTTAATGGAAGCAAGTAGACATGATCGGCCGTCATCGGGTCGGTCATAATAGTCGCGGGGTTGGAATTGATCAGACTCACCTCAATACCCTCCTCCATCAAGGAGCGAGCAGCTTGAGTACCTGAGTAGTCAAATTCACAGGCTTGGCCAATAATAATGGGCCCGCTACCTATAATTAGAACAGATTTAATGGAATTGTCTTTCGGCATTAGAGGCGATTTTAATCAGGTTTATAAAGAGTGATCAGCTGCCGAATTGCCGTCGAGAGGAGTGTACAATTCGGTACAGGGTGACCAAATTGTCCGCAAATATAAGGCAGTGTCTTTAAAAAAGCTGCTTTTCTCCTATAAAGTTGAAAGGAAAATTTATTGAGGAAAAAGAAGAAGAGAAAAGAAGAAGTTGAGAAAGCATTTTTCTGCCTTCTCAACTCCTTAAGATAAGAAGTTATTTAGAAATAGCGTAGCTAAGTCCTAATATCCAATAAGTTTGTAGTGGATTATCGGTCAGCCCTTGTGCAAGTGCTTCCTGTTTGTTAGAACGTAGACCGATGTCCAGTCCCACGCCTACCCCTTTCACGGCTGTACTAAAGTTGTTGACCCAAGTCCAGTTAGAAAGATCTCCACTTTTGTAGCTAGCAAAGATCGACAGGTTTGATTTCCAAGCGATATTCTCCACAATCTTCTGTGTATAATCCGCTACAATCTTTGCACCCAAGGAAGAATCGAAATCAAACTCATCATCAGAGAATACGAAGTTGTAGTTCAAAGGATGAGCAACGACTACCAAATTAGGCATTGGTGTCCAAGTAGCTCCCACCCCTAAATCCAAGTAGCCAGGATTATTAAAACGACCATCTAAAACGGCAGTACGGTACTCCCCAAGAGCAGAAACTGCCACCTTTTCTGTTAATTTAAATCCATAGAGAGAGCTTAGATTGAAGGCATCTGCCGCCACCTGAAAACCATCCTCATCGTTAGGATTATCTTTATCATCAAATTTAATCCAGCCTAGTGTGAGGTTCGCACTATTTCTCCAAAAGGATTTTTCGTACTCCGAATTAATAAATCCGGTAGTAGACAAACCAATATTCACAGCAGAAGTATTAGGTTGATCCTTGGAGTACCAATCACTAAAGTTGGAAAAATTCAAGCCGATATTACTAAGTAATCCTTTACTTACTCTTGGATAAGGCGTTAATTGTTCTGTAATACCCGCAATGTCTGCTTTCAAGCCATTGAGTTGGTCGGTAAGTGTTTTGAGTTGAGCTTCGGCATCGGCAAGTTCTGTTGATTTGGCATCTTTCTGTGCCTGTAGTTCTTCATTCGTTTGTGCATAAGCAATATTCGCTGATACTAGGCAAATTGCTAAGCAACACATTAATAAGCGTTTCATAAACCGTTTTTTGTTATTAGATAAAATGGGTTCAGATTATCTGCCCGTTGTGACGAACAGCTATTCCAGAGGTAACGAAGATAAGCAGTTATATTTTATAAGTAAGGTTAATGAGACCCGATGCTTCAGCAGCCTTGGTCAGGGGAACAAGTGTCAGGTGTCAGGTGTCAGGTGTCAGGTGTCAAATGTCAGGTGCTATGTGTTATATGCTATGTATTATGTTTCCCCATTACAACATTATTCATCTACCGAAGCCTTGGAGTAAGTAGACATCATTCATTCATTTTCCCTCTAAGCCACAAGTTTCGATAGCGGCCATCTCCATCGTACATGCCTGCTTGTTTTTGGGTATTAAAGACGCGATCTCTAGGATCATTTCCAACACCAGCAGTGTACATCCAATTGCCGTAATTACTGGTGACATCGTAGTCAATAAGGAGCGATTCGAACCAGGCGGCGCCCATTCGCCAATCGAGATTCATTTTATGTACGAGGTAGGAAGCTACATTTTGACGACCACGGTTGCTCATAAAGCCTGTTTCCCGTAATTCGCGCATATTGGCATCTACAAAATCATCGCCGGTATTCCCAGAAGCCCATTTTTCAAAGACTTTCATATTTTGCCAGCTGCCTACTTTCTTATCTTGGATACCACCTTTTAAGAAAATGTTGCGGCCAAATTTCATCGCTACAAACTTGAAGTAATCTCTCCAGATCAACTCAAACTTCACCCAATAGGTCGAGGAATTCGCTTTAACTTCGGCCTCATAAGCATCTACTTCATGGAAAATCGTACGAGGAGAAATACAACCATTCGCTAGCCAAGGAGAAAACTTGGTACTATAGTCGGCACCGACCAGGCCGTTTCGGGTCTCTTTATAACTTGCTACAGCATCGGTCTCCCAAAAATAATGTTCTAATCGAGCCTCCGCAGCCATCGCACCTCCCTTGAAAGGCAGCACCTGGCGCTTGTCCATGACAGGAGGTTCAAAACCAAGCTCAAGAATAGTAGGCACCGGTTTGGGAGAAAAATCAGGACTCTTGATTTGGTCAGGCGTAGCCACTAAAGGTCGAACTGCTGCATATTTCTCTGCTCGTTTTCTAAATTGCGTAAAAACATCTGGAAGCTGCTGGATAGCAAAGGACAAATCATCTGGATGATAAAGCGTGGCCCCGTGAGAAAATCGCACCTCTACTTTAGCACTTAAGGCTGCTTCGATTTTCAACTCTTCATACGTATATTCTTTGCTGGCGTAAATCGCCTTAGCCTGGTATGCTTCTGCTAGTTGGGGCAAAATTTGCTCAGGTATGCCTCTTAAAATCAGCAAGTCGCTGCCTTTTTCTCTGAGATATGCCTTCAGGTCGTTTAAACTTTCTAATAAAAATTGCAGCCGAAAAGCAGCTGTCCGAACGAACCCCCAGCGATCTTCTTTGAGATAGCGATCATCAAGAATATAGATTGGGAGTACTTGATCATTTTCTTCAATAGCTTTTGCCAAAGCAGGATTATCATATAAGCGCAAATCGTTCCGAAACCAAAATAAAGCTGTTGTCATCAGGTCAAATTACATTTGGCAGCGAAACAAACCTTCTAAAAAAAGGTTTGTCATAGCACTGTCGACAAGTGAAGGGCACTAATAATATGTAGCTACAGGTGGTCTACAAAGCACTACCGTTGAGGAGCACCTTTTATGTATTTGACTTTAAGCACGAACTATATGCCAAAGTAGGTGTTCGCAATTCAAATTCTCTATCGGGTTATTAAGACAACAGACAAGGCAGTTGGTCTACTAGCACAAACCAGCTCCATTTTAGCCATTATTTTTGCGCACATGAGATACTCACTACTAGTAGGAATATTATTAATGACCATCACCACTTTATCTTTTGGTCAAGCTGGTGATCCTGAGCCAGCTTTCTTGAACGAACAGTCCGCCGTTTCTGTACGTAAACTTCAAGAGAAAATCACCTTGGATGGTAATTTAACCGAAGCTTCTTGGTTCAATAGTGCACCAGCAAAAGACTTTTGGTCTTATTTCCCTGATGATAGTACACGCTCGCCGGTCAAGACCGAAATTTATATGCTTTTTGATGACAAAAACCTCTATATCGGGGCGATTTGTCATTCTACGGGCAACGACTATGTCATCCAATCGCTTAGACGTGACTTCAGAGCAGGTGGTAATGATAATCTTACTTTCTTGATTGATCCTTTCCAAGATAGAACCAATGCCTTCGTTTTTGGGATGAACCCAGCCGGTGTACGCAGAGAAGCCCTCATTGCAAATGGTGGCCGAGGACGTGGAGATTGGAACGGTGGTTGGGATAACAAATGGCGTGGTGAGTCCTACATAGGAGATGGTTATTGGTCTTGTGAGATGATCATCCCATTGAGCACGATTCGCTATAAAGAGGGGAGCCGTACCTGGTATTTCAACTCCTACCGATTCGACACGCAATCGTCGACCCGCTCTACCTGGACCCGAATCCCACAGAACCAAATCATCATGAGTTTGGCTTATATGGGAAAAATGGAATGGGAAGAAGCACCCAAAAAGCAAGGGCCGAGCATCTCACTTATCCCCTATGTAAGCGGTAATTTTTCAAAAGATTACGAAGAAGGCACACCAAGTACTGGTGGATTTAATGCTGGTGGAGACGCTAAGATCACCGTATCTCCAAGTATGAATCTAGATTTGACCTTCAATCCGGATTTCTCTCAGGTGGAGGTAGATCGGCAAGTCATCAATACAGATCGGTTTGAGATATTTTTTCCCGAGCGACGGCAATTCTTTTTGGAAAATGCCGATCTGTTTGGGTCCTTTGGAAATCCAGTTATTAATCCTTTTTTCTCTCGACGCATAGGTATTGGTAGAGACACTGCCGACAATACCATCCAGGTACCGATTGCCTATGGTGCGCGTCTGAGTGGAAAACTAGATAAAAATTGGCGCTTGGGCTTATTGAATATGCAAACCTTAGAGGATGAGATCAATAATATGCCTAATGTCAACTATACGGTAGCTGCTTTGCAACGCAAGGTCTTCAGTCGATCCAATGTGGGCTTTATTTTTGTCAACAAGGAATCCTTCACCAATAATGAGGAAGTAGATTTAGAGTCTGCTTATAACCGAGTCTTGGGTATTGACTACAACCTAGCCTCCTCTGATAATAAATGGAACGGGAAAGTCTTCTATCACCAAGCGATTACTACAGATGAGGAGTTTGCAGGCTATGAGAAATTTGCCCATGGAGCCAATTTGCAATATGTCACCCGAAATATTGGATTCAGCTACGATCATCAATGGGTGCGAGGTGGTTTTGCACCGGAGGTAGGTTTTGTGAGACGGAGCGATTATTTCCAGGTCAATCCGGCGATGCAGTTTTTTTTCTATCCTAAAAAAACCAATAGCAAAGCTACGCGCCACGATTTAGAGTTTGACTTCACCTATCTGTGGAAGCCCGAATATGGAAAAACCGATCATCAATTACAACTAAATTGGATGAGCAGTTTTAAAAATACCGGTTCGTTTAGTGCCAGCTTGTCCAACAACTATACCTTCCTCTTTGATGGCTTTGATCCTACTCGTACAGATGCCGAGGAGCTGCCAGCGGAATCAGATTATAATTATAGTGACCTGGACATCAACTATCGCTCCGATCGCCGAGAGGTTTTCTCTTACCGAGTTGGGACAAGAGTAGGAGAATTTTTTAATGGATATCGCTACGGAGTTGGCGGTGGTTTGACTTATCGTTATCAGCCCTACGGCGGTATTGAGATGAATGTACAGTATACTTATATTGACCTTCCAGATCCCTACGCTTCGGCAGGATTGTTCCTGATCGGACCAAGAATCGATTTAACCTTCTCCAAAAGCTTGTTCCTCACAACCTTTATTCAATACAATAGCCAAGTGGAGAACCTCAATATCAATGCTAGACTACAGTGGCGATTTGCTCCAGTTTCGGACTTCTTCCTAGTTTATACCGACAACTATGATACGATGAATTTCGGTGTAAAAAATCGAGCACTAGTCGCCAAAGCAACCTATTGGCTGAATCTCTAAAAAAACATTATTACTGGCGGAAGAGTCCTGGCGCCGCGTTGCTATGTGTTATGTGCTATGTATTATGTTAATGAGACCTTTATAGTACGCAGCAATACAATCTGGTCGAATTAATCCCAGCGAAGTGCAACGGATGTCGGGATGATGTATCAAGTGTCAAGTTAATGAGACCTTTGTAGTGCGCAGCAATACAATCTGGTCGAATTAATCCCGGCGGAGTGCAACGGATGTCGGGATGATGTATCAAGTGTCAAGTTAATGAGACCTTTGTAGTGCGCAGCAATACAATCTGGTCGAATTAATCCCGGCGGAGTGCAACGGATGTCGGGATGATGTATCAAGTGTCAAGTTAATGAGACCTTTGTAGTGCGCAGCAATACAATCTGGTCGAATTAATCCC
>JBELML010000085.1:0-26904 GCA_042095835.1 Saprospiraceae bacterium | reverse complement strand
TGTAAAGATATAGTGGTGTGGTGATATAGTGATGTAATAAAGTCTCCACAACGTCTCCCAGTCTCAAAGTCCCCCAGTCCCAAAGTCTCCCAGTCTCCCAGTCCCCTCCTACTCTTCGTAGGAAACCGTCTGTTTATTTCTAGCGGGTTTGGAGAAACTGTATAGGAGTAAATCGTGGGTAGTCACCATACCAAACAATTCATCATCCTCTACAATAGGTAGTGCGTGGAATTTATTGGCCAAAAAGATATCTGCGGCCAAGCCGATGGTGTCATCTGGATCAAGGCTGAGTGGATATTTGGTCATAAAGTCTTGCGCTAGTAGGTTTTGATATTTCAAGGTAGAGAACGTCCTGCCACTGGTATTCAGGGAGAGGATATAGGCTATCTTGGAAAAATCTTCTTTACTGATAATGCCAAAAAGCTTGCCTGCGGCATTCACTACCGGTATATGATGGAAACTATATTTATCGAAAATAACCTTTACCTCCATTGCCGTTGCGGTAGGTCGTACGGTGACGAGTTGTCTCGTCATGATCTCTTTTACTGGTTGATTCGCATCCATGACTAGTTTTTTATTAGTGAAATAAATTGAATTCGGATAGAGCCTTACCGCTTTTGGTTCTAAACTCTATTGTAAAACTAGCCTGATTGACGGTTGGGATCGGTGATCTAGGTCAGAGGAGGGAGTGACTTTTGTTAAGTAATAAACTGTAGGATAGATCTGCGAATCCGATTTTGAGTAACACTGACTTCCTCCCTATCAATGGTACCTTGGATTTGATTTCGGTTTAGCGAATTCAATTGATTCCGCAGTAGCATCACTTGACTAAGTCTACTATCTCCTTTGCTACGGGAGTAGAAAGCTTCTAACTCGTCCAGCGCTTCTTCTAATTTGTTTTGAGAAACCAGCGTTCTGATCTTGTTTTTATTCAAACTTGAAGTGGTGACTCTTGGTGATGTCGGTAAAACCACATCGAATATTTTATCATCAATACTGGCGGGTAAGACTTTTAGGTTTAGTAGGAAGTCTACCAACTTGTCGCTAAGGATACTGATTTCTCGGTCGTAACTGGAAGTTGTGATGACGCCTTTTAGCCTATCATTCTTGACCGCAGAATACTCGCCCTCGATTTCGATAAGTTCGTTAACAAATGCGGTTCTTCTGCTATCTGCTAATAAATTGTGTAATAGGTTGAAAACCTCCTCGAATTGTTTACTATGTATAAGGTCTAGCGCCTTTTGGTAATCCTCTTCACTGATATAGTCCTTGGCTACTGCTTTTTTTACTTTGTTTAAACCCAATAACCAAGCGATAGGATATAAACCTGGAATCCTACCAATAGCTGAAACGATGTTTTCATATTTATCTCTGAATACTTTTAGCCATTTTACCAATAAATCACTATTCCTACTAGCTCTGTCTCTTCTTAATCCTTTACGAGCCGCTTTGATGTTCCCTTCGAATTTTATTTCTATAAAACAGCAAAAGTCAAAAAAATGGACTTCCAAACTGCCCGGCTCGCTGATGGTAGATAGGGATTGTCCGGGATAAGTGTAGCTGAGGTAGTTGTTGATCTTAGAATTAGTGTTTTTTAAATCATTAAGTAGATCAAAGCGGTTGCGGATGACTTTTTGTAGGTTTTTGAATTTATTTTCCGAAAGGCATTGCTGTGAATACGTTTTTAAATAAGTAGTAAAGGTATCGCTGGTGTGGATTGCTTGGGATAATTTTTCTTGATCCAGAACAGGTGTACCGGCGGCAACGTAGCTTTTTTGGTCTGTTTCAGCAACCATTTGGGTAGAGAACAAAGCATTGGCTTGATCCTCGTTATAAATGGAGGTATATTTCTTAGTGAAATTTTCAATCGCTACCTGGATGCTGTTTTGGGGGATTTGATTTCGTTTTGCTAGACGCAACCAGGTATGGACCCAATACAGAAAGTCATCCATCCGATCGATTTGCTCAAAAATATTGCTGGACTGATCGAGTATTTTTTGGGCACCTGCTGTGTCTCCTTGTAATTCTAGAGAAAATACTTCTGAAAAGAGGAGCCTTGGTGTTGGTGTAGCCTGTTGTACAATATCTGAAAAGATCTGTGATACCTCTTCTTGCGCTCCCTGCCTGGCTAATAACCAAGCTTCCCATCCAATAAGAAGGCTATTTTTAATACGTCTTTCTCTAGCCTTTAGCAGTTGTAAGTTATTGTCAAGACTCGCTTGGCTTCGTGTACGGAGTGCTTCCTGGATACGCATCAGCATATAAAATTCCCATTCTTTCTGTGGGGCATTCTCCAGCTCCTCCTCATTGATATTTTTACCCATTTTGCCATACAAATACACCCGCACGGCATCATCAAACTCCCAGAGCGAACGCTCTAGGAAGTCTTTATGGATTTTATTATCATAAAGTTCATCAATTACAGCTACGCCATCACCTCGCATGAGTCGATGGTAGATATACTCTGCCTGGTCACTCGGGCTTGTTTTGTCTGCATAGTAAGTGATCGCAGACTCGTGGATTTTACCTACAACGTCACCGTATTTTTTTACGATCAAGCCATGAATACTTTCTCGCAAATCTCTGCGGAAGTACAACTGGCCATCTTGTTCTTCCAACAGAAATACTTCTCGTTCCAGCTTTTGGTAGTAATCCATCGCTTGATACTGATCAAGATCGCCCAGATTACAGGGTCCCGCCAATACATGCTGGATCACGTCTGCATTGATCTTGCGCACAATGATACCAGGGATGCCCAGGGCCTGCACATCTTCGGAGATATGCTCGATGTTGCGGATGACGAGCTGCTCGTTGAGATGCTCTGCGTCAATCTCATTGAAAAATTTGTCCCAGTTGAAAGGTTTGCTTTCTTCTAATAAGGAGTCAAGGGATTGTTGGATTACTGGGTTTTTCCTTTTCCCACCAGATTCTATTTCAATAGGTCTACTTCGCTTGCTTTGGATTTGTTGTTGCGGTAGGGGTGGCTCCTTTATCTCTGGAATGAAGGTGTCATTTTCTACCGAGGATTCATCTAGCTTTTCTTGCTGCCTTAAAACGAGATTGGTAAGTAAACTGAGCGATAAAGGTATACCCTCTGCCTTCTCAACGACTCTTTCTTGCAGCATCTTTTCTTCTAGGCCCTTGAATTGGAGAAAGGCCATCGCTGCTTCATCATCGAAGGGGCCAATCTCAAGCGGCTGGAATTGGAATTCTCTCAGGGAGAAATAATCGGTACGGCCCACAATGATCAGGCATAAACCTGGAATCCTTTCTTCCAAATCCTTCATCAGCTGGAGGAGCTCGTAAAATTCGGTACTATTGGCTACATTCTGGAATTCCTCAAAGGAATCTAGGATGACGAGAACAGGGGCTGTATTTTTTTCTAACCATCTTTGCTCTCTCTTCGACAAGACGGTTCGATATATGTAGTCGAATAGCTCTTCTACATTATTACCATAAAACTGGGTGCTTTTTGAAAAGTTATTATTGAGCGATTCTAGATAGCCTTGGATCGTCAAGCGAATAGATTGTAGCGCATTTTCCCGATCCAAGGTAGCAGGATACTGAATAGTGAGTTGGCGAAAGGCTTCTATCCCCAAAGAAACCGGATTGAAGTAGGCATTTTCCTCCTTTTTTAAAGTGATTTTATCAAAATCCAAATAAACAAAAGGGACTTTAAAATCGCGTTCCTTTTCCCAGAGTTGAGTGAGGTATTTGGCGATCAGGGTAGACTTGCCAATGCCACCAATGCCATAGACGAGCAAAGGCGGTTGCTCGGCAATAGCCTGCTCGAAAATATAATCTTCCAACTGATCTAGCTCCTTTTTTCTACCCGCAAAATTGGCGGATTGCTTCCTAAATATGTCAATCAGATGTAGCTGTTGAATACGGGATTTGATTTGGTGTAAGCGTGGAAAGGACTGTCCAATCTTCGTCTCCGAATAGGCCTGCACCACAAGTTGGAGCAAATTTAATTCGGCAAGACTTAGTTGCTTGAGGTCTATTTTTTCTCCAGAGAGACAGTCTATTTGTAGCTGTAGGTAGGGATGATTTGCTCCCAGGAGATTAAGCTGCTTTAGTAAATCTTCGATTCGGTTAGCAGTCTCTAATTCAGCAATAACCGCTTTGCGCTTCAGCAGGTCCAATTTGTAAAGCTGGGTATAGCGAGCGTAGCTACATTCACTGAGGAGTATTTGGAGGTGATCCTCCTCTAAGGTTTTTTCAAAGATAGACTCATGCCATTGTAGTAGTTCAGCTTCATCAAAAGCAGCCAAAAGGGCAGCCAACTCAAAGTGACTCTTCGGTTGTTTGGCACGCGCTTCTTTTTTCTTTTCCAGCTGCTGAGCAAACTGCTTATTGAGCTGGTTAAAGTCTAGTCTAATTTTCTCCATCGAGCTGTGCTTTAATGAGTTCAACCGTAGAGTCGTAATAGGTTTTTACAGCGGCTTGGATTTGCCTTGCTTTAGGAATGCCGGTTTGTAGCATTTCTGGTCTGGTATTTTCGGTGATAGCAGCCATAGCTGTTTGGGCGAAATCGTCGCTAGATCCAAGATCAATTTGGCTTCCGAACTGCTGGTCTAATTCGGAATATATCTTTTTGAAATAAACGGTAAAATCTTGCTCATCAAAAGACCGAAGCGTAAGTTCTTTGACTAGTTCATTGGTTTCGATTTGGGCTTGGGTCAGCCCACCAAGAATAACAATAGCGGGCACTCTGAAGCGATCTAAGCGATCAATCAACTTACTTAGAAAGCGAAAGACATTGCCATCCATTTCATGACTCAAGTGATCGATAAATAAAAAGAGACCTTCCGCCTTGTCCTCGCAATGGCTCTGCACACGAGCAAAAAAGCGGGCATAATAACGCTCCTTAAATTTGGCCGGATCATCCGGATCAACAAAGTCTGGAATATCCATATCTAGATATTCGGCGATCACCTCTGCTAAATGGACAGGCTGTACAGCTTCGTGATCATCTTTATATAAATCTTGGTCACAGTCGATTAATACGTAATTCTTGAGGCAGTTATATTTTTTATCGAGATTGGTTAAGTACTTCGTTAGATAGGTGATTCCTACACCTTGCACGCCATTGACCAGCATTTTTAGGTTGGACATAGGATAGGATTGAATCGTCTTCCAAATCTCTTCCTTAAAATCGCTGCGTCCAATGAATGGCAGGTCCTCGTTGTTAATAGGAACGAAAAGCAACTCAAATGCCTCCCGCTTCATCTCATCGAGGCCAATATTGTTTTTAATAAAAATCTGAGAAAAGGTATCCTTAAAACCATCGAGGTCTGGTGTGGCTCCCGCTCCCAATTCTATCTGCTCGATCAGGGTAGTGATCTTGCGTTGCTTTTTGACTTCCAGGATGACACTCAAGATGATGTCAAGCTTATTCCCAGAAACGGGCAATACCGCCGAAAAATCTATCCCAATTTCAGATTGGATAGCTTGGCAGAAGTTCTTGAAGCCAAGATAGTCGTTGAAGCGAGCATTTATGATATCCCGCAGCTCGAAGAGCAAGTTTTTAGCTGGTGGTGGCATCGCTTTGGATTAAGATAATTGTATATTTTTCGCTTCGATATCTGCTTTTATTTTGGCCATGACAATTCCTTGGTTGTACTGTGGCATATCATCTGGATCGCCGGCATGGTGCAAGGCGATCAGTTCGAATTTTTCATTGAAACAGGGAGATCCGGAGGAGCCACCTTCGGTATTGATATCATACCTTATTTTGATGCCTTTAGGATCGATGGCTGATATTTTTTCAAACCCAAAGGCTATCTTTTTGGGTTGACGTTTAGGATGCTGAATGATAATTCCGTGCCCACCTTCTGCAAGAGGAGGGGCGGTATCTGGTAATGAAATCCATCCTCGTTGGCTAGTACTGGCGGAGGCATCGCCCTGGCCATAGCCCTGCTCTCCCACAGGCTCCGCTAGTCTGATGATCGCATAATCCAGTTTGTCGGTATCCCAATCTGCCCTGAGTTGAGCCTCCCCTTGCACATCAAGAGGGTCAACTTTGCTGAAATGTAGAATCGGATCACCGGCCAATCTTACTTCTCGCCCTTCGTTTAGTGCGGTGCCATCAGGTTTGACTTTGTAATCAAACAGGCAGATCACATCTTTCACCTTATCTGGCGTATCAATCAAACGATAGATGACATGGTAGTTGGTCATGACAAGGTCTTTGCCAATCAGAAACCCGGTACCAGAGTTCACTCGACCATTTTGTCGGAATACCTGAATCCGACAAACCGTTCGCTCCACTCGGCTAATTTCTTGCAGAAGCACATCGACATTTAGAAAAGGACCCTCGTTGACAAGTTTCTCCAAACCACTCTTCCCAACTACAGATTCTTCGTTTTTGACTACACCTATTGGTGTTAATTCCCAGTCTGCTGCAAACTGTAGTAGGCTAGGGTCTTTAGGAAACTCTGCCTGCAAGGCATCGATCAACTCATAATGCTTGAAGCGACTATTCATCTCGGAAATGTATTGGAAAATCCCGTCGCCTAGTCCAACCAAGGGAGATACATAGTTGTCGTAGGGTTCATTGAGTCGAGCACTCGTAAAAGTGCGGATGCTCATCATATTGAGGCTCGCCTGCATAATATCTCGCAGCTTTGCAATTTCAGCACCAGTTAATCGTCGCATGATAGGTTTGTTGGTGAATCTTGGATAGTACTAAAGATAAGGAAATTAGGTTAAATGAATGAATCAATGAGTGAATAGGGCAAACGCACCAAAAAGGTCCCCTGCAATTTTTTATAATGCCTACTGAAACTCCAATTCAAAACCGCTCTAGCATCTTCATTTTTGTCATTCGATACAAAAACGAAGCAAAAAAATCTTGCCTAGCCAAACTCGCTCCGCTCAGACAATGCCTAGGCGGCCTCCCGCACTTCACTTATGATCTTTTTGCACTTAATCTTGAGTAATTAGCATTTCTTTTTCAGTTTTTATTTTAATGCTTTTGCCCTAATGAGTGAATTAAACACCAAATAATACATAATACATAGCACATAGCCCATAAAAAAGCTTCCCGACATCCAATGCACTCCGCCGGGATTAATTCAACCAAGGCTGATAAAGCATCGGGTCTCATTAACATAACCCAGATAATCAACGGACTTATTGAAACAACATCTTATACAACTCTTCTAGCTTCCCTATCGTGTGTACTTGTATATCATAACGCTGCAAGTCTAGTCCTTTAGTATTATACTTGGAGATAAAGATATGTTGGAAACCGAGGCGCTCAGCTTCTTGAATTCTTTGATCAATCCTATTCACGGCTCTGATTTCTCCTGACAAGCCGACTTCTCCTGCAAAACAAGTATCACTAGAGATGGAGACATCTTCCAGTGAGGAGATCATGGCGGCTACGATGGCTAAATCGATGGCGGGATCATCGACTCGAATGCCTCCCGCTATGTTGAGGAAGACGTCGTTCTGACCAAAAGGGAAACCTCCTCTTTTCTCTAAAACGGCCAGAAGCATGCTCAGGCGTCGGAGGTCAAAGCCAGTGGCGGAGCGTTGGGGCGTACCGTATACTGCCGTTGTCACTAGAGCTTGCGTCTCAATCAGCATCGGGCGCATACCTTCCAAGGTAGCAGCGATGGCACTACCACTGAGTTCATCATCTTTTTGAGAAAGGAGCAACTCCGAAGGATTAGAGACTTGGCGGAGACCAGTGGCCTGCATCTTATAGATACCCAACTCGTCTGTTGAGCCGAATCGATTTTTGATGGTTCGCAGAATACGATAGGTATAGTTTCTATCACCTTCGAATTGTAGGACGGCATCTACGATATGCTCCAATAATTTAGGTCCAGCGATGGAGCCTTCTTTGGTGATATGTCCAATGAGAAAGACGGGGATATTCATGCCTTTGGCAAAGCGCAATAATTCTCCGGCACATTCTCTGACCTGTGATACACTACCCGGCGTAGAGTCGAGATAAGGAGCTGTTAATGTCTGTATTGAATCTATTATAAGAAGGTTGGGCATGATTTGCTCGGCATGCGAGCAGATTTTGGTCACATTCGTTTCGGTGAGGATGTAGCAGTCGTCTGGATTGCCGTTGAGTCGGTCTGACCGCATTTTGATCTGCTCCTCGCTTTCCTCGCCAGAGACGTATAAAACCTTAGCTGGGAGTGTAATGGCCGCTTGTAGTAGTAGGGTAGACTTTCCGATGCCTGGTTGCCCTCCAATCAGCACCAGGGAGCCACTGACTATACCTCCACCCAACACTCTATTCAACTCCAGGTCTGGAGTAGCGAGGCGCTGGGTATTTCCAGCTTTAATTTCGGGGAGTGCTATAGGTTTGGGACCTGTTTTAGAGATGGTGTTTTTTTTCCAGCTAGACTTGGCAGCTTCTTTGGGGGTCTCTTTGAAGATGACCTCTTCTTGGATGGTATTCCAGCTATTACAAGACTTACATTGGCCCATCCATTTGGGGGAACTTGCGCCACATTCGGTACAGACGAAAACTTTCTTAACTTTTGCCACGTCGGTTAAATTAATATAAACTTGATCTTAAAAGTAAGTGTATAGACGGTATTCAATCACTTGCCTTTCCACAAAACAACAATAGGCAGCGATGGAATCTCACTGCCTACTATTGATGACACCATCTAGGTGCGGTCGAAGAAAGCCAAAGCTAGCTTAATCACTGCTTAATAGCGACAATAAGCGCAAGAACTCGATATACAACCAAACTAGTGTAATCAAAAGTCCCATTGCACTGAACCACTCCATGTAAGCAGGAGCACCATAGCGCTCTCCTTTTTCAAAGTTGTCAAAATCTAGCAGGAGATTTAATGCTGCTACACCAATGATTACTACGGTGATACCGATACCAATCATTCCTCCTTCGTGGATGAAAGGCATATTGATGCCAAACATGCTCAGAATCCAGGTCAATAAATAGACAAGGAAAATAGCACCCGTCGCCATCATCACACCGGTCCGGAATTTATTGGTCACTTTAATGATGCCTGCTTTGTAAATAAAAAGCATCATAAATAAAGTCGCCATGGTCAAACATACGGCGTTGAAAATAATGCCATCATAAAGATAGGCATACATGGCGGAGATACCTCCGACAAATAATCCTTCAAGTAGGGCATAAATAGGTGCCAGTACTGGAGAATTCTGTGGACGAAAAGAAGCAATCAATACAACCATCAAGCCTCCAATAGCTCCACCCCACATGAATAATGGGTTGGGATTAGAATAGGCAAAAATGGCGGTCAATAGCATCAATCCGGTTAGGATAAAAGTTTTGTTAATCGCGCCTTGCACCGTCATAGGCTGTACACCTGCGTTAGCGTATTCGGCATCTAGGGGTTGATTAGCTGCATTGCGATAAGCATCTTCTTTCATAAAAGGGTTGCTTGAGCGGTCCCAATTACGTTTACTAAATCTACTCATGTAATATTTTTGGGTTGTTTAATTTTTGAAGTTACTTTCAAATAACTTCATTTGAGTCTTTGAAGCTGTTTAAAGTTTCCTTGTTGGGCTATCAAAAACAACTTTTAAGGTTACTCTTCGTTAAAAAGCCTCAGCTATGCGATGCATAGCTTGCGTTTTTTGCCTCGATTAGCCTCAAAATACTGTTTTCTCGCCTGCAACAGAAAACCTTAGACAACTTCTATTATAATAGCATTACAAAATACAATATTTTAAGGTAAAATGGTTCCTTGTTTCCAAGAAAAATCGAATACATCGGTACGATTGTAATGTCCGACGGCATCAAAATCCAATTTACTTTTGGCCACATCTCTACGGTTGAGCTTAGCATAGAGGATGCCTTCTTCGTCAAAAAGAGGTCCTGCAATGATCTCGCCTAAGGGAGAAACAATCATACTCCCTCCTCGTGACATGATCTCTCCTTTGTGGCTAATCTCCGCCTGAAAGCGCCCTGGGTAATCACTTTTGCGTACCATTTGGTTGCAAGAAAGTACGTAACAGCGCCCTTCACAAGCGATGTGTTGCATACTGGCGATCCAGCTATCGCGTTCGTCGGCAGTTGGAGCGAGGTAGAATTCTACACCTTGCTGATACATCGTCATCCTAGCGAGTGGCATATAGTTTTCCCAACAGATCAGGCCACCTATTTTACCATAAGGTGTATCTACTACTTGTAGATCGCTACCATCTCCTTCGCCCCAGATAATCCGCTCGGCTGCGGTAGGTTTGAGTTTGCGGTGCTTCTGTACCAGCTCACCTGCTGGATTATAATAAAGCAGCGTACAATACAAGGTGCCTCCTGAGAGGGATCGCTCTGTTACACCAATCACAAGCCATATCTTATGATCCCGGGCTATTTTACCCAAGTAGTCGGCTGCAGGGCCTGGTACCTCTACCGAGTGATCGTAATAGAGCAACCAATCTTCTCTTCCATGCGGCTCTCGACTGCCCACCACAGTACCGAATCCCAATCCACGAGGATAGGCAGACAAAAATGCTTCGGGGAACAAGACCAACTGTGCCCCATGTTCAGCAGCTTCTTTGACTAAGCGCTCTGTTTTAGCGAGCGAAGCTTCCAAATCAAATAGTACGGGCGCCGCTTGTACGACAGCTACCTTGAAGTCTTGATAATTCAATGATGTAATTGATATAGTTATTTAATCTTCTATACAAGCCGACCTGAAATCGTTGATTTCTTTGTCACTAAATGTAATGATATAGGATTTAGAATTGTTGCCTATCTTCTTTTTCTTACAGGCTTTTTAGGACAGACGTGGCCAATTCTTCGTCAAACCTTAATCGAAGAGGAATGGAAAAGCGCCAGATGACTTTACGATCTCTTTCTAAAAGAGACACTATTGTTTAGATGGGTTATTGATTTCTGCCATCAACTGGTCCCAAATAGACTTTACTTCGGGGTCTATGGTATATTTAGCTGCTCCCCAAGTTGTCTCATAATGGTTTTCTCCATCGTGATAATGGAGGAAGTAGTAGAGATTACCGGGCTCTTGTACACCAAGCTTGCTTTTGTCTATTTTGTCCAAGGTTTTGAAAGCTTGTTTGCAAGTCTTTTTCTTCATGGCCTCCATGGTCACTAAAGAATCTTGCAGGAATGGATGCTCAAAGAGTTGGGCATTTTCTAATAAAATATATTCGGTGACTGCTCCTGTGAAACCTCCTCCTTTGCCAAACACAATTTTTTTATCAGGTAAAGCAGTTGCAGCATATTGCTTGGTTTTACAAGAAGAAAGGCCGAATAGCATAGCGATACTACTCAGTAAGAGAAGAAGTCTTTTCATTGGTATCCTTGGTTTTTCGAAAGATACTAAGACTTTTGTAATTGTCTTTTGGAGCTAGGCTGTTTTGTTTTATCAGGTTGAGGTGTTTCTCCTTTTTTAGGATAGAAAAGATCAGTGCTGGTATAGCTCGTCCCAAATGTCCGTTTAGCACGGTATACTTGTGTGATGGCATCGAGCACTTGATGCTGCTGCAATTCTTTCAGTGGATGGATAAATGCGGCCCACATCAGTCCACTGGAAGTAGCATATTTTACATCTAAAGCAGAATGAAAATTAGCATCCATTGCTGCTTGTAGTTGTTCGGGAGTCATATCTTTTACCTCCATGATGGGGGAGATAATACGCATGCGATTATGAGACTCATCAGTCACTACCAGCATGGCCATATTGTCTACAAAAATTTCCCAGGCCCCTGCTTCACCAATTACGGTATCACTTACCGTTTGTAAGATTTGTTCCAACTGCGCATTATCCATATTCTGTGCATTAGAAAAGCTAGGAATCAATAGGCCTAAAACAAGTGCAGTAACAAAACGAGATGGCATAGGATTCATAGCTTTGATATTTACAGATTGAGCGGTCAAAATAGATCATTTTTGTAGATGCATTTCGACCGCTTTATCTTTACTCATTGCAATGTATAGGAATCCCTACCTAAATGCTACCAACGCCCGTTTCGATTACCAAAAGTGTCGTAGCCGCGCCTAAATACGACCGGGCGTCCTGTACGGGCTCCTCGAAAGAAGAGCTTATTTTCACCTGCTAGTTTGAGACGATTACCGAAACGATCCTCAAAGAATCCATTACCAATAGGACTATATATACGCGAACGACGATTATTGATGAATTCAATATTGCGCCCCCTTTTTCTGATGATAATCCGATCACCATTGCGTTGATTGGTCCAGCGACCCTCCATCAGGCGAGCTGCGGTTAGGGAGTTGATATTAGACCTGCGATTGAATCGGCCATTGTTGCCTCGGTTGCGGTCATTATAGCCATCGTAGTATTTGTCTTGATTACGGCCTCGATTACGCTCAGCTTTGTAGAAGCTGATCCGCCTATTGCTACGATCATCTACAAAAACCAAGCGGTCATTATTTTCAAAACGATACTTTTGACCACGTCGATTGGCGTATTCATCCTGGCCGAT
This sequence comes from Saprospiraceae bacterium, assembly GCA_042095835.1. Taxonomy (GTDB): domain Bacteria; phylum Bacteroidota; class Bacteroidia; order Chitinophagales; family Saprospiraceae; genus DATFKA01. The sequence goes on along the minus strand of JBELML010000085.1, from coordinate 14,472 downwards.
GTAGGTATAGTAAAACCACTCGTTTTGATCAGAGCGTTGGACCCGAATACCGTCGCGGACCTCTTCTACAATAATTGATACATTGGCTCGATCAGCCTGCCAAAATCCTTCAATCCTGGTGACAAAAGACGGACCTGCCATAGTACTAACTGCACCGAGCAGTAAAGCGACTAGTAATGAAGTTTGCCTTTTCATAATTGCTGTTTTTTAGTTCGATAAAATCTACGGCTTGTCGGATGATTCAAATATAAATCAGACAAATGTTAATTACTCTAAAGTGAGCAATAAGGAAGGGTTAAACTCAAAAAATTAGGGTTTGTAAAAGTGTTAAAATGTAGTTTTCGTTAATCTTAAAGTGTTAAGATAAGTCTTGGGCTTTTGCTTGGAGGATCGAAGCAGGTGACCGCCAAAATGGATCCTTCGATAAGGTGGTCATTTGTTTGTAGTATTGTTTGCGCGCTCGAGCATAAGCATCAAAAGCAATCCAAAGTTTATTATTATAATGCTTAAGACTATCCATTTGCCCTTGGTTGAGCAACTGAATCGCGTGACAGATATCCTTGGCCGTGAGCATGGCCATCGTGATGCCATGAGCAGAAATTGGATCATAAGTCAAGGCCGCATCGCCTATGGCCGCCCAGGCATCACCATAAGTTTGATCCAGGATGCTACTATCAGCAGCTACAAATTGGGGCGGAGCTATGATTTGGTAGCCCGTTTGCTTTAAGCGAGCATTCGTTTGTGGGGCCTGCTCTAGTAGCTGCTTCCAGACTTGAGGATGGAGCCAATTCTTTCGTTCCTTATTGGTGGGTTTGCAGAAAAAGCAGGTAACCAAGCGATGACCAGGTATACCAGCGCTATACCACCAGCCATTTGCTGTGGTTTCTATCAGGCTATTGGTATTCTCCATATGCTCCTGAGCTTGCAGGAAGCTAAGCAAGGCTAATTGTCGATGTTCGTATAATCTCTTTCGGCTTTGTTGGCGAGCAAACCAGCTGCTACGGCCACTCGCATCGATTAAGAAATCACTAGTCAATTGCTTTCCATTGGCGAATTGGAGTTGCCACTTTTGCTGCTGATAAACCCAATTGACGAGTTTGTGCTGGTCAAGGATTTCGATGGCTTTTTCCGCACAAGCATTAATCAACATCTGCTCAAATACCGTTCGGTCAATATGCCAGGCATGTCCCAAGGGATGATTCATGAAATCGTGGTACTGTGCTTTTGTAGTTCCCCAATACGATATATTACAATAGGCAGGTAGTGCATTAGATTGGAGAAAACGCTCCCAAAGTCCTAGCTCTTGGAGCAAGGTTTGAATTTCGGGAGGTAGACTTTCCCCAGGCTTTGGAGTAGCTTGGTATGCTGCTTTAAGCAGGGCTTTTCGGTCGATAAGTGTGACCGAAAAGCCGTTTTGCTTAAGCAGTAAGGCGGCAGAACAACCAGCTGGCCCGCCCCCTAGAATGGTAATATGTTGGATAGTCTGCACTATCGATTTTTCCTTGGATTCTGATCCACCCAATCTGGTCTTTGAGGGACGGCATCGGTAGCCATTAATTTCGGCGTTTGCTCCTCTTGGAGACTCCGTCCAGTTTCTACCCAAATCTCCTTTGGAAAGAGTACATTTTCCTCCTCAAGCTGCTTTTTGAGGATGATACCAATTTTGTCCCATTTCTCTGTGAATTTTTCTGTTCCTACAGAGCTAGGTTGATTAAGCACATGACCATTATTATCATAAATATAGCCTCGCAACCATTTTTTACGCGCATGTGGCCCAAAGGCAGCGATCTTGTCATCGTCAGAACTGGTAGAGGAGTTGATTACTTGAAAGTCTTCTTCGGTCAGTACATCATTAGGTACACGGGCTGGCCAGAAGGTGGGCAAGTATTCTCCTAGGAATGCCCGATAAGCAGATAAGCAACTTGAGGTATCCGTCTGCCAAGGTACAGCCATCCACTTGGTCAAATCACCCGGTGAACTACCATCTAAGGGGCCACCAGGAGCCAAAGCTTTTTCAGAATCAAGGGTCTCACCGAAGTATTCCTTGGCCTTAGCACGCCGCTTGATGCGAAATGGTGAATCGTCGTGGTACATCATAGGATGACGCATTGGCCAAGTAAACTCACAACCCGGATGGAATGGGCCACCTAAGGTTTCTTCTAAAGCAGCTTCTGTGAGTCCATGTGCTTGTTCGCTCGGCGTCATTTCTTCCCAGGTTTTCGGTACTATAGGCTCATCTACCAGGAATTCCCCTCTTGCCCATTGCTCTAGGTATCCATAGGTCAAAGGAGTTATTGCAAACCAAGCCCTAGGGTCTGATGAATTCACGTTAAAACTCACCGCATCGCCATAAAGTGGAGGCCAGGTGTTGGGTTGCATAATTTCATAATTCGGGTTGCGGAAGGTCTCAAAGACGGTTTGCCGCAAAGGCCGATTTATATCGCTGGGGTCTTTCAAGCGCTCGATTAAAGAAGGGTGGTTGAAATCATAAGCCGAGCCCCAACCTAAGTCTACACTCACCCCCGCGTTCACCCATTGATTTTCGGAGAGTTGACGCAGCGTCGGATAAATATCTGCGTAGAAGGAGGGACAATCTTTTTTGAGATGCGGATGCTTCTGTGCGGCTACATCTTCTAACAACTGATAACCAGTAGAAAAAGCTTGTACGCCAACGGCATAGTTGGGTGGTGCGGTCAATACCCAAGCTCCGTCAGCCTCCAGGTTTTTCCCGTTGGGAAGGGTGACGGTAGCATCGATGGGGCCATCGCTCATATCATCGTGCCAGCCCTCATTGTTGGCAAAAGTTGTCTGTGGTTTCTTGGGATGTGTAAAGGAATCAGACTTTCCTCTTCCTCCTAAAAAGAGGAGACGGCCTAGCTCATCGGTTCTAATTTCTCCCATATACACCTCCTGTCGATGGCCATTGCGGTCTGGTTTGCCGATCTCACCGACAAAATGATAATGGGAACCGTCGGCATTCGTATTGCAACCCGTGATATGCTTTGCTTTGGCTTCAATCATCAGTAGTTTTCGATCATCTCCCTGAAAGTCGGCGTTGCGCAATTTACTTTGTACGGGTTGGCCGTTAGGTGTGGCGATGCCTTCACTATCGTAGGCACCCTGAGCGGCAGGAATGTCTAGAGCGATGTCGAAATTATACCAAGCAGCTTTTTTGTTGGCTACGTCAACCCGCCAATCAATTTTTACGCCATGCTTTTCATTTAACTCACCGATGACTTGACCATCCTTGTCTAAAGCATAAATGTAGAATTGGGCGGCTTGCCGCTTAATTCGGCCAGCAGCATCTCGAAATTGATCAGGATCATGAGCGGGTATGCCAGGAATGGTGGGACCAATAAAATACTCAGAGGGGCTACCGCCTACTCTAGCTACTCCAATAGCCGGATAAATGGCTACGGAATGAACTTGATTCATATCCATGTTATGTGGTTTTAGATGTAAAAATGTAAAGTAATAAAATTTCTGTATTAGCGCTGGATAAATTTGTCCAGCATCCTGTTGGTCTGGCTATGTAATTGCTTTTTGAAAAAAGGCATCCATCCTATGAGTCTGCCTTGTAGTCCCATTGCCTGACCAGCCCAGCTATGCAGGTTGAAATGATCTCTGTGTTCAATGATTTTGCCATCCTGAAAGCGGAAGTGAGCATCGATTTTGTTATGTACTTTACGGCCTGTTTTGCCAAAAGTATAGAAAGCCTCCCAATGCGCGAAGCCTACTTCTCCGTCCATACGAATATCTGAAAATTCTATCCGAAAATCTTTCCCTTTTTGACTTTCACAAAGCATACGCCACATATTTTTGGCGCGTTCTCCTCGCAACTCACCAAAAGCTGGATCTTCGAAGACAATATCCTCATGGTAGCAGTTGGCCATACCTTCAGCATCGAGTTGAGAAAAGCTAGTGTAGAATTGTTGGATTAGTGTTTTCATAGAGGTATTGTGTAGTTAGAAAAGAATTATGGACTTGCCGAACCATCCCAATAGCAATTTTTATACTCTTTGCTTTTATAGAGTATAATTAGTAACGAACAAAGAAATAACTTATCGATTTATGGCGGAATCTTTTGTCTCAATACTTCGTTAAAAAGCCTCGCTAATGCGCTGCATTATCTACGTTTTTTGCCTTGTTTTGAAACAAAACCTTCTCGGCCAAAATGCGAGACTTATTCATTGTCCGTTACTTAAGGTAAGAACTTCAAAAGAGAAAAATGAATAAATCAGCCATCATCGTTATTTTACTACTTATAGGGAATGAGATAAGTGCTCAAAAAGCGGTCAACTATGTAGATTATCATCAAGAAGTTGTAGGGGTTGAAAACTTGCTGGCTGAAGAAAAATACGACGATGCACTACAGGCATATGAGCAATTATTTGAGCAATACGATTTTGTCTTTTTAAGGGATTATCAACTGGCGACTCAAATAGCCTGGTATTTGGGAAAAGAAGAAAAAACAGCGGAGCTTCTAAGCAAAGGCATGCGAGCAGGGTGGACTATGAAGTCTATCAAAAAGAATAGTTTCTTAGATGAATTTAGGCAGACATCAGCTTGGGAAGCTATACAGCCCACCTATCGTAGCTTACAAGAAGACTACCAAGCTTCATTAGACCAAGAATTGCGAAAGCAGGTAAAAAAAATGTTTTCTAGAGATCAGAGGAAGGCCTTAGGTGCGCTATTGGTTTTGAGTGATAAAGGCTATCAACGGTATGCAGAGAAAAGATTTGCTCCCCATAGCAACCGACAACTAAAAGAATTTGAAAAGATAATGGAAAAGGCTGGATATCCTGGCGAAAAACGCATCGGGAACCATTTCTGGATGTCAACTATTTTGAGCCATCATAATTCTACTACACCAGCTGTTGTGCAACGAGACACGCTTTACCCAAAGATAAAACCCGCCTTAGAAAAGGCTTTAGCAAAGGGAGAGTTGTCAGCATTTGAATTTATTCTGATAGAAGAGTGGTATCGAGTATCGGTAGCTAAGCCTGAATGCCCACTTTTTGGTATTTTAGATGGGCCTTTAGAAGTAGAGGTAGATCAGACAAATGATGGTCGAAAAGCACATTATCTGCGATCTATTGAGGTGCATAACCGCCTAGTGGATCTGTCTGAAAAGACAGGGATGAACTTTTATTTAGAGGGGAACCCTTGGTCGAGGAAGAAGATTGAGATTCGATAGGTCGATTTTTACAGAAAATTGGCTATTTTCAAAATAAAAAGTATGCCTATCTATCGTCTTGTGACCCTTTTAATGCTACTCGGCCTGGTTGCCTGCAATGCGCCCAAAGATCAATTACCTTCCAAGCCTAAAGTGCTTTTTATCCTAGTGGATGATTTGGGTTTGATGGATTTAGGCTATACGGGGAGTACCTATTATGAAACGCCAAATGTGGATGCGCTAGCCGCTCGTAGCCTCATTTTCGAGCAAGGTTATGCGGCCAGTCGGGTCTGTAGTCCTTCGCGGGCTAGTATTTTTACAGGGCAATTTACTGCCAGACATGGTATTACAGATTGGATAGGTGCAGCATACGGCGAAGAGTGGCGCAAGCGCAACCGACATGATAAGCTTTTGCCAGCAGCCTACAATCACCAATTGTCAATGGATGGCATTAGCTTAGCGGAGGCATTGAAGGAGCAGGACTTTAAGACTTTTTTTGCTGGAAAGTGGCATCTTGGTAGTGAAGGTTCCCATCCAGAGCATCATGGCTTTGATATTAATAAAGGCGGTTGGGATGTAGGAAGCCCCATTGGAGGCTACTATGCCCCTTGGAAGAATCCAAATTTAGAAAGTGGCCCTGATGGCGAAAATCTAAGCCTGCGCTTAGCTAGAGAAACCGCAGATTTTATAAAAGCCCATAAAGATTCCAGTTTCTTTGCTGTTTTATCTTTCTATGCGGTACACGGACCAATACAAACCACCAAAGAGAAATGGACCAAATATCAGGCTAAAAGTACACAGCAAGGATATCCAGAAAAAGGCTTTGCGATGGAGCGCCATCTTCCGATTCGTAAAGTGCAGGACAATCCAGTTTATGCTGGTCTAGTAGAGACCATGGATGATGCTGTAGGGATAGCATTGGATGCGCTCCGAGAGGCTGGTATCGAAGAAGAGACTTTGGTGGTCTTTACCTCCGATAATGGTGGTGTAGCCTCAGGCGATGCCTATTCTACCTCTAATCTTCCTCTGCGAGGTGGTAAAGGCTACCAATGGGAAGGAGGTATACGGGAGCCCTATTTAATCTCTGTACCCTGGAGGCCGATGCCCCAATCAGCGACCAGTTATCCAGTAACGGGAGCAGATTTTTATCCTACTATCCTTGACTTATTAGGTTTTGATCTCAAGCCTACCCAGCATATTGATGGTACAAGCCTCAAGCCTCTATTTGATGGGCAGTCATTACCAGAAAGACCATTGTATTGGCATTATCCGCATTATGGAAACCAAGGCGGTGATCCTTCCTCCATTTTGCGACAAGGCCCTTGGAAGCTCATCCATTATTGGGAGACCGACAGTTCTGAATTATATAATCTCGATAGTGATCCAGGTGAGCAAAATGACCTTGCTGAAGAGTATCCCGAGCGTACCCAACAAATGACTAGCCAACTCTTAGAATGGCTGGCATCTGTAAATGCCAATTTTGCCCAAAAAGATACTTTATACAATCCTGAACTTCGGGCAGAATATGAGCAAAAAATCCTCAATGAATGGCTACCTTTCCGAGAGCAACAGCGGCTAAGTTTTCTCGATCCAGATTTTGATCCGGCCAACAATTGGTGGGGGAGCGGGGAGTGAGAGGAATGGGGGAATTACATAGCAAATAACACATAGCATTTGACACTTGGTACCTGACACTTGATACCTAGCAAAGCATCCCGAAATCCACTAGCGTTCCATCGGGATTAATTCGACCAGATTGTATTGCTGCGCACTACAAAGGTCTCATTAACATAGCAAATAGCAAATAGCAAATAGCACATAGCATTTGACACTTGACACTTGACACTTGGCACATAGCACATAGCACATAAGACATAGCACATAGCACATAACAAATGAAGCTACACATAAAAACATACGATCTACGCTTAGCACATACCTTTCGCATTACGCATGAGTCTAGAGATGTGCAGCCTGCCGTAATAGTAGGGCTGGAGGATAAGCAAGGCAATATTGGCTGGGGAGAGGCTACTGCTGTACCTTACTACGGTCAGTCGGTTGAGAAGATAGTCTCTACCTTGGAGCAGCATCGGAGGCTCATCGAAACTACCAGTTTGGATCATCCAGAGGAATACTGGGCCGAATTAGCAAAAGAAATGGGCATGCATCCATTCGAGTTGTGTGCGGTAGATGTGGCTGGTCATGATCTTTATGGCAAGCAACAAGGAAAGCCACTTTACGAGATTTGGGGTCTTACGATAGCACAATTGCCATTGACCAATTATACGATCGGTATGGCGGAAATTCCTGAGATGGTCCGCAAGATGAAAGCAATGCCTTGGCCCTTGTATAAGGTCAAGCTTGGTACAGATCATGATGTAGAAATTATAAAAGCACTACGACAAGAAACAGCGGCCATCTTCAGAGTAGATGCCAATACAGGCTGGACCGGTCCGCAAACGGTAGACTTGGCGCCACAATTAAAAGACCTCGGCGTAGAGTTTCTTGAACAACCTATACCTGTTAAAGCAGTGGAGGATCAAAAGATCGCTTTTGAACATAGTGTCCTGCCGCTGATAGCTGATGAGAGTTGCCAAGTCGAAGCAGATGTAGAACGTTGCGCACCCTACTTTCACGGCATTAATATTAAACTCAACAAATGCGGAGGCCTCACGCCTGCCCGCCGGATGATAGCACAAGCGCGTAGTCTAGGCTTAAAAGTAATGGTTGGTTGTATGACCGAATCCTCCATTGGTATTTCGGCCATCGCCCATCTCTTGCCCTTGCTAGATTACGTCGATATGGACGGCGCTTTGCTACTCGCAAAGGATATAGCAAAGGGCGTCACCATCGACTTTGGAAAGGTGCGTTTTCCCGATGGCCCTGGTACGGGAGCGCAACTGTTAGTAGCGTGATATGTTTAATTAGGCCTCTTCTTCTTTCTGCCCAAAGAATCTTTGCAAGATTAAACTAAAAATTACCACAGCAAAACAGCCTATTGGATTCAGCCATAGGTACGCTAGCTCGATGTAGTCCCATCTTTCTAAAAAGACAAAAATGAGGACTACAATCTCTCCTAGAATGGTGCCTATGAATACCGCATTTCCTTTTACTTGTTTAAGCAAGAAAGCTACTGCAAATACGCCTAATATGGCACCATAAAAGAGGGAGCCAATATAGTTCACGGCCTGAATTAAGTTGTCAAATAGCTCCGCTTTGATGGCAAATAATAAGGCGAGCCCTCCCCAGAGCACCGTCATCATTTTAGAGGCCCAGAGATAATGTTTGTCATCTTCATTAGGGCGGATTAGGCGTCGGTAGATATCGATAATAGAGGTTGTAGCCAATGCATTGAGTTCTGAAGCAGTAGAGGACATGGCTGCGGAGAAGATCACTGCAATCAATAAACCGACAATACCGATGGGGAGATAGTTCAAGATATAGGTGATAAAGACATAGTCTTTGTCATCGACTTTAGCCCCTGGTGTATTTAATTGCACCAAGGCTTTTACAGAATCTCGTACGTTTTTATCCAACTGATCGAGTAGGTCTAACTCTCCCCTCGCTACCTGTATACTTGCTTCATTGTCGGCATCCATAGCACTGAGTAGCTCCCGGATTTTGCTTTGCTTTTGATTGAAAATGACCGTTGCGGTATCTTGTCTTTCTTTGTAAAGGTCTTCGTATTGTGTACCGATGAAATTGGCGGCATTAGCATTATTGAAATGCACCGGAGGCTGATTAAATTGGTAAAAAACGAATACAAGGATACCTACAAAAAGTACTAAGAACTGCATAGGCACTTTGAGCAAACCATTGAAGAGAAGCCCTAGTCTACTTTCCGAAAGTGACTTTCCAGAAAGGTAGCGCTGCACTTGTGACTGGTCTGTACCAAAATAAGACAGGAACAAGAATACGGATCCAAAGATCCCCGTCCAGATATTGTAGCGATCTTTCCAGTCAAACTCAAAATTGACCACCTCCAGTTTGCCCATTTTTCCGGCGACATGCAAGGCATCATTGAAGGAGATATCCTTTGGTAAGTTGAAAACCATAATAATGGCGGCCAGCACCATTCCCGATAAGATGATGATCATCTGCTGTTTCTGCGTCACAGAGACGGCTTTGGTGCCTCCAAAAACGGTATAAAAAATCACCAATAGTCCAATACAGAGGATCGTCAGCCGCAGCGGCCAACCCATAATAGTAGACAAGATGATGGCTGGAGCATAAATGGTGATACCGGCTGCTAATCCTCTCTGTATAAGGAATAGAAAGCTAGTGAGTACGCGCATTTTGAGGTCAAAGCGGCCCTCTAAATATTCGTAGGCCGTATATACATTGAGTTTGTAGTAGATTGGTATAACAAAAATGGCTAAAATGACCATTGCTATAGGTAGACCAAAATAGAATTGAGCAAAGCCCATTCCATCAACATAAGCCTGACCAGGAGTAGATAGAAAGGTGATCGCACTGGCCTGTGTGGCCATGATGGATAAACCTATAGTCCACCAAGGCAAATCTTTATCGCCTAATAAATAGCTTTTTACATTATTGACATTGCGGGTTTTATATACACCATAGGCAACAATACCTAGTATGGTGACTAACATTACTATCCAGTCGATTGTAGTCATTGGTCAGAGATTAAGTCAGGTCTTTAATAATAGCCTATTCCGTTTCGAAGTCACCTCAAGCGTAAACTTGCGAAAAAATGTAAAACAAGATGACGATAATCGCATGCATAATCAGCACAAATGCGTACATCTGATTCCAGGATTTGAAAATAGGGGGCTTTTCGTCTTGTGGTGTATCCATGTCGAAAATATATTAATAGATGAATGAGTCAATAGGTGTATGCTCAAGAGCTTCTTTACCTGTCGATTTCTTTACTACTGCTAGCTTTCTGCATATTGTCCATGAAAGATAGCTTAATTGCCCTAGGGTTTCGGTTCTTTTCCAATAGAAAGCATATTAGCGAATAGCCTGAAGGCTCCAGGTACACCCGCAGGTAACTCTCTAAACCAAGAATAACCACTATAGATATAGTATCCCTCTCCGTAGCTTGCTACTAGTAGACCACCGTCCTTAGCTGTTTCTCCTGGGTCATTGGAAGAAAGCACAGGAGTATATCGCTCATCCCATTCATTTGGAAAATAGAGACCACGCTCCTGTACCCAACCCGCAAAGTCCTTTTGTGTGATTTTGTTGGGGAAGTTTAAAACAGGATTTTCTGGATCGAGAATGCGAATCTCTGCTTCCTCTACAGCTACTCTATCTCTTGATAATTTCAAGGGATAGGGACCTAGCTTTTCATTAGGCACCTTCAATCTTCTAGTGGTATTATACTGTACGATCATCGTGCCACCATTTTTGACATAGTCTAGTAGCTTTTCTTGGTGGAATTTCAAGCGATCGTTGGTGTTATAAGCTCTGATTCCCATCACTAGTGCATCGTATCCTTTTAGGTTTGCACTTGTGATTTCATGGTCTTCAAGAATATCTACTCGATAACCGATTTGCTCTAAACTCTGTGGAATAGCATCTCCGGCCCCCATAATGTAGGCGATACGATCTCCCTCTTTTTTAATGTCAATTTTCACGATTTTTGACTTGGCTTCACGTAATACCGTTTGAGTAGGGATATGATCATACTGGATCAAGATCATTTCGCGATTGAAAGTCTGTCCATTATCTAGTTTAATAATGGGCTTTAATTGCCCTTCAGATTGCCCTTCTGGAGGGAATAGTTTGAAAGGAATAGATTTTTCCGACCCTTTTAAGGTCAATTCAAAATTCGCTACTTCTGGTTCGCTACGCCAACCTTCGGGTAAGTTGAGTTCTACTGTTCCACTGGTATTGGGTTCGCCCGCCGTGACTACTAGGTTGATGTCTTGTGGCGCCATATTGGCAAAAACATACACAGGTTCGGCTACCTTTACGAATGCTGGAGGAATCACCTCAAATGGGCGATAAACTTCTCCTGCTACAGGATCAGTTCTTTTGTAGACCACATCTTTAGTGATCTCAAAAGGTTCATTTTCGATGACTACTTCAAATTTTACTTTAAGGGCTCTTGGTGTTTCGGGTAGGCCACGTAGTAGTTGGTCCTTTACGGTGTACATACCCAATTCTGCTGGATCATTCAACCAATACGGATTCGTTGATTTCATATCCTTTGGTAGAGTGATGGTTTTATAAATTTTATTAGCCTGATTATCTTTTAGAGTGAGATTCAAAGTGGTGTCAAATCCTACTGGCGCGATGTGTACTTTTCTTACGCGGGCATTGATGCTAGAGCGATTGACCATTTCCATGCCGATCTCAAGATCTTGGCCAGCAGTGGCAGAATAATCATTAGCTGTTGCTTCCAAGAATAAACCCATTGCTGCTTCAATGAGTATTTCGGTCTCTTCTAGTTTGACCGACTTCCAATAACCATCAGGGAGGGCTTTGATCATCTTGTACACCCTTACTAGACTAGGAATAACTGCACCGGGGTCTGTATAATCAAAAGTCTTGTCAATCTTGCTTACCAGTTTGCCGATAGCTTTGCCTCCTTCTACACGTGTCCAGGTCGTATTTACACCTGAAAAAATATCTTCTTTACTAGCGGGCATACTGCCTTTAATCAGCTCTACATATTCAGAAGCACTACCTCTGGTGCCAGCCGAACCGAAGCCTTGGCATTTGTGCATACTACGACTTTCAGCAGCAATTTCGGTATTTGATTTGCCTTTGATGGGATAGTAGACACCAGCATCAACAGATAGCATGGAGGATTTATCCGCTTTGGCGAAAGCCTCCCGGCTACCAAAGAAAAACCAAGAAGTGTTAAAGAATAATCTTTCAGTCTGCCAGGCATTTACATATTTCAACTGCTCTGGGTAGACATTAGGGTCAGCAGCCAAATCGAAGGCGTCCATTGCCAGCATAGCTGAACCTGTATGGTGCCCGTGCGTACGACCTGGTGTACGGTGATCAAAGCGATTGACAATCACATCGGGTTGCCATTTGCGGATCGCCCAAACAACATCGGAGAGGACTTTATCTCTATCCCAAATATTAAAGGTCTCTTTGGGCGCTTTAGAATATCCAAAATCATTGGCTCGTGTAAACATTTGATGACCGCCATCAGTACGTCGGGCAGCTAGTAACTCTTGGGTACGAATGATGCCTAATAGTTCTCTGATCTCAGGGCCAATCAGGTTTTGTCCACCATCGCCCCTAGTCATTGAGAGATAACCCGTTCTGGCCTTTTTCTCATTGGCGAAGTAGGCAATCAGTCTAGTGTTTTCATCATCTGGGTGGGCAGCTAGATACAGTGCTGAGCCAAGAAAATTGAGTTTCTTAATGCCCTCATGAATATCTCCAGAAGTCCACCTTTTGGGTGCTTGTGCAGAAAGCAGTGCTGGTAGAATCAAGAGCGCGACAAAGGCAGAGAAAATAATTCGGTAGTTAGTGGTTTGCATCGCTTAGGTAAATTACTTTAAGATTTGATATCCATGAAACCCCAAAAGGCGCCACACGGTTGCCAAAGGTCGTCAAAGATAATCATAGAAATAAAAAACTGTCGATCAGGCGCTTATTTTTGCTGGGATAAAGCATCGTTTAAAATTTCATTAACAAAGATTCCCTACTTTTGAAAATCGAAACTTCCACTCAACACCCTAATGATGAACTTATGTGATTTTTCAAAAGGTGCTTTCGCACCTTTGCTTCTTTCGCTTTTGGTCACCACATGCAGTAGCCCTAAAGTCACCGACCTGCATTGGTTATCGGGTACCTGGATCAACCAAGCCAGCCCTGAGAAGGAGATTTTTGAGCATTGGAAAATCCAAGCGGATAATAGGCTGTCCGGCAAAAGTTACCTCCTTAAAGGCTCAAAGGAGGTCTTGCTAGAAACGGTAAGCATCGAGGAAAAAGATCGTTCCATTTTCTACACTCCACAGGTAGCGAATCAGAATGATGGTGCTGCTATACCCTTTCGAATGACAAAGCAATCCGCCACTAGTAGCACTTTCGAGAACCCCGAGCATGACTTTCCACAGGTTATTCGTTATGAGAAAGTAGGGAGGGACTCTCTAGTGGCTACAATAAGTGGAGAACGAGATGGGGCTTTTCAAGAGCGCTTTTTTCGGATGCGAAGGCTAGGACGGTTTAAAGTGAATATACCTGGGCCTGAGTTGGAGGCAGAACGGGTTTGGCGACATATCCGCGATATTGAATTTTTCGAGCAGTACAATTATACCCTAAGCCTACCGGAAGGCAGCTTAATTGAAGCCTTAAAGGTAAAATCCAGGAAAAAACAATTGTCCGATTCAGACTTTGAAGCATTAAGTGCATTCATGCGGGATAGTATTTACCAGATTGAAGATTATCAGAAAGGCTACCAAAAGATCATCTTGCAAGCTTCAAAAGTGGATCAGATGTTACAAGTTTTAGCTGCTCAGGACTACCAATGGGGTTTCAAGGTATATCCTATATATCAAATCAACCTCACCCTTTATGGTCCTGGGGGTAGTTTTGATCCATCCCTGGGAGCGATTGAAATTTTCACAACTACCGATGGCCAATTTAAAGGCTATAGTGACCCTGTCAATACTTTAATTCATGAGGTCGTACATCTGGGTATTCAAGCTTCAATTATTGATGAATATGAGGTACCTCATCCAATGAAAGAGCGTATTGTCGATAAAATGGTTGATACCTTTTTTCAGGATCAGTTGCCCAATTACCGAGTGCAGGAAATGGGCGAGAACCGGATTGACCGATACCTGAAAACCCAAAAAGATTTTCAGCAACTAGATAAATGGGTTGTGGATATTTTAAAAAACGAACCTTAAACAGATGACTTTTGCCTACACCATTCTTTACGTCGAAAACGTCGAACAAACCTTAGTATTCTACACCAAGGCCTTTGGGTTTCAAAAGAAATTTGTCACTCCTGAAGGAGACTATGGAGAGCTTATTTCTGGCGAGACAACGATTGCCTTTGCCTCCAAAAAGCTTGCCCAATCCAACCTCAAGACTAATCTGCAATTTTCAGTCGCTAAGCAGGAACCTTTTGGGATAGAATTGGCGTTTACTACTGAAAATATTGAAGATGATTTAGCAAAGGTGATCTCTGCTGGCGCAGTTTTACTAGCACCAATTATTCAAAAACCCTGGGGGCAGAAGGTCGCTTATGTACAAGATATCAACGGGTTTCTCATAGAAATTTGTACACCAATAAAGTCTTAATACACTAGAGTTTATGTAAGTTAGTTTTGTATAGAGAATCAATTAAGATTTTT
>JBELML010000084.1:0-27175 GCA_042095835.1 Saprospiraceae bacterium | reverse complement strand
AACCAATGATCGTAGAAGAAGCTTATTCTATCTACTTCGAAGATTCAATTGCTGCTGATGCAGATTGGGAATATACTAGCCCATTTGATGATGATGCTGTAAGAGGAATTATGTTGACTTGTGATCACCTAGGTGGTGCTGATGAAAACACAGTAATGGTAAGAGTTTACGCTGAAGATGCAGCGAGCAACGAAGACTACTGTGTAACTTTCGTAAGAGTACAAGATAACATGGGTGCTTGTTCTGGCGATGCTGGTGATGGTTCTATCGCTGGTGCTGTACAAACAGAAGATGCTCAGACTGTAGAAGGTGTAGAAGTACAACTTTCAGGTTCTCGTTCAATGATGTATATGACCAACAACGATGGTGCATTTGCATTCACTGGATTAGCTGCTGATGCTGACTTCACTGTTACGCCATTCAAAGATGCTGATCATACTAACGGTGTATCTACTTTTGACTTGATCTTGATTCAGAAGCACATCATCGGTTCTGCTTTATTGGATTCTCCATACAAGTTGATCGCTGCTGATGTAAACAACTCTAAGTCAATCACTACTTTGGACTTGATCCAACTACGTAAGTTGATCTTGAACATCGACAACGAGTTCGCTAACAATACAAGCTGGAGATTCTTTGATGCTGACGTTCCTGCTGGTCTAAACAGCGGTTCTGAGATTAAGAACTTTAACAACCTCAATGGTGACGCTACAGTATCTTTCGTAGCTGTTAAGATTGGTGATGTGAACGGTTCTGCTCTAGTAGAAGGTCGTGAAGCAACTGGTACTTTAGCCATCAACGCTGCTGAAACAGCAATGATCGCTGGAAACGAGTACACTGTAGACTTTACTGCTGACATGAAAGACATCGCTGGTTACCAGTTCACATTAAATGTGAAAGGTGCTGAGATTGTAGATCTAGTAGAAGGTGCAGCTACTGCTGAGAACTTCGGTATCTTCGCTAACGAAGGAGTAATTACTACTTCTTTCGACGGTGACGCTGCTGGTAAATTGTTCAGCTTAGTAATCCGTGCTACTCAGGATGCTAACATGAGTGATGTATTAACGATCAACTCTCGTTACACTGCTGCTGAAGCATACACTAACGATGCTGATCAGTTAAATGTAGCATTGAACTTCACAGGTGCTGAAGCTCAAACTGCTAGCTTCGAATTGACTCAGAATACACCTAACCCATTCAAGGGTGAGACTGTAATCGGATTCAACTTGCCAGAAGCTGGTGAAGCTACACTTACTCTACAAGACGTAGCAGGTAAGACTATCAAAGTTATCGAAGGAGACTTCGCTAAAGGTTACAACCAAGTAACATTGAAAGCGTCTGACCTACCTTCAACTGGTGTGTTCTTCTACACATTGACTTTGGGTGACCTTACTGCAACTAAGAAGATGATCACTGTTGAATAATTGTATTCAACATAGATGATACATTTGGGGGTGATTCTTCGGGATCACCCCCATTTTTGTTTATACAAATCCCAATTGTTTTTAAATAATTGCTTACCTTCGGTTAAAATTTAATTCCTTTGACAAGCTCTATGCTGTTTGTTAGAGGATTAATGTTTCTAGAGTAGCTTAATTAATCCCGTGAAATGAAAAAGGTAGCGTTACTACTTTTAATTCTACTTGGTGTAAGTGCATCAATGTTGGCACAAGATACGTCTGATCAAGTGCTAATCTTTTCCAGTCAAGATACTTTAGCCGCTAGTGCTGAAAGCTATACTGCTGAGGTGAGGGTTTCCAATTTTAATCTTATCGTAGGAGCCCAATTTACTTTTCAATGGGATTCTAGTGTGCTCGCTTTTCAACAAGTGGAAAGCTTTGCCGACTTTTTAGGCCTCGACGATCACTTCGGACGAAATAATGTGGAGAATGGCTTGATTAACTTTGCTTGGCTAGATCTTTCCTTAGGGGGACTATCTTTACCGGATAGCACCCTATTGTTTTCTGTAACCTATGATGTAATTGGGGAGCCTGGTAGCTCAAGCCCCATCGCCTTTGGAGATAGCCCTACAGCCAGAGAAGTATATGATACTTCTTTTGAGGTGATTTCTTCCCAATTTATAGATGGTGCCGCTTTTATTGAGGGGAATACCGTCAATACTGTGCAAAATGATCCCAGTCAATTAAATATTGCCAAACTAAGTCCGAATCCGGCTATCCATGAAAACATTCAAGCTGAACTGTTTTTAAAATCAGCTACGCCCCTCAATTGGCGCTTGGTAGGACTTAATGGACAAATTATATACCAACAGAATCAATACTTTACTGCTGGGAACCACAACATTGAGCTTGACCGATCTTTGTTTCCCAAAGCAGGTATTTATATTTTATACATAACTAGCGAACAGTTTATTTCGAGCCGAAAGATAGTAATACAGCAATAGAGAAAACATAATATTTTATCATCCCAATTTCCGAGAATAATGAAAAAAACACTAACAATTCTTCTCCTCGGATTGGTTGTTCTTCCCATGATACTTATCGTACCCTCACACGCGGCTGGTTTCCCTCCCAGTATATTGGCCGCAGAAGGTAGAGTGGAGTCCGACCCATCTGATGAAAGTTTAACGGGCGATCCAACCCCTCTGATGGATTTTACACTCACCGCATCAAGTGATTCGGTAACTGCTAATGAAGATTTTTGCGTATCTCTTTCCGTGGCAAATTTCACTAATATCTTAGGTATGGAGTACGTCCTTACCTATGATCCTGCCCAACTACAATTCGATACCATTCAAAATTTAAATCTTACAGGCCTCAACCAAAGCGCATTTGGTAGACCTGGTGAAGGTGCCAATGCCTTAGGAGAGTTGAAGGTTTCCTGGTTCGATTCTCAGGTTTCGGGTATTACAGTAGTAGATGGTACCGTTATCTTCGAAGTCTGTTTTCGGGCAATCACTGACAATGTTACCTCTATTATAGGTTTCCAGAATCCAGAAATCATCGATATCAATGAAAATGTTATCGCCTTTGTTGGTGAAACAGCAGATATCGTAGTAGGCACTGGAGGAGATGGCTCAAGTAATAATGGTAATACCGGAAATAATTCGAACGGATTTACCATCAGTATTGGCGATGGCACTGTAAGTCAAGGACAACAAGTCTGTCTACCCGTAAGTGTAGATGGCTTCGATGATATCCTGGGGGTTGAATTATTATTTACACATGATCCTGCTAAGTTCCAATTTAATATGGTACAAGCGCTCGATCTGGTCGGTCTCAATTCGAGTGCATTCGGTGAGCCCGGCGTTGGTGCTAACCCCAATAACCAATTGAAGCTCTCTTGGTTTGATCAAACGGTTTCGGGCGTAAGTGTGGCCGATGGTACCGTCATTTTTGAAATTTGCTATACGGCACTCACCAATAATACAACTGGATCGGTTGCTATGAGTGGCGCCGAAATAATCGATAGCGGAGAGAATGTTATTCCTTTTAATGGCAATAATGCTACGATTACTGTTGGAGCAGGAAGCGGTGGATCTGGATCAGGTACTGGTGACTTTATGCTCACGGTATCTGATGAGATGACCGAGCAAGGACAAGAGGTCTGTGCGAGTGTAAGTGTAGAAGGCTTCACTGATATATTAGGTATCGAAGTGGTCTTTGATTTTGATCCCACCAAACTACAATATTCAGAAGTCAAGAACTTTAACCTATCAGGACTTAATAGTAGCGCCTTTGGAGAGCCTGGAGTTGGTGCTAATCCGAATAACCAGCTAAAATTATCTTGGTTTGATCAGCAAGTAGCTGGTGTAACAGTCAGTGATAATACGACCATCTTTGATGTATGCTTTAATGCCATAGGTGATAATACTACGGATCAGATTACGATGTCAAATTCGGAAATTATCGATGCCAATGAGGTGGAAGTTAGTTTTTCCGGTAATCCTGGTACGATTACAATCGGTGATAGTGGGAATAATAATGGCGGAGGAAATACAGGAGGTTCAACTGATTTTACGATACAGGTTACGGATACTACTACCCAACAGGGACAAGAAGTTTGCTTACCCATAACGGTAGCTAATTTTACAGATATCTTAGGCATCGAAGTGGTATTTGATTTTGACCCCACCAAACTACAATATTCAGAAGTCAAGAATTTTAATCTGACAGGCCTCAATGCTAGTGCTTTTGGAGAACCTGGAGTTGGTGCCAATCCGAATAATCAATTGAAATTATCTTGGTTTGACCAGCAAGTAGCTGGTGTAACCCTTAGTGATGATACGCCTATTTTTGAACTCTGCTTCACAGCACTTGGTAATAATACCACCGACCAGATCAATATGAGTCAGGCGGAGATTATCAACTCCAATGAAGATGTTATTCCCTTTAATGGGGTCTCTGGTACGGTCACGATAGGAGATAGCCAAACTGGTGGTGGAAATGATCCCGTAGAAATCACCATGTCTAATGCGACAGTTGAACCAAGCGATAATTTTTGTTTAGGGGTAACGGTTAATGATTTTACAGACCTATCGGGTCTCGAATTTACGATTGATTATGATCCTCAGCAATTAACCTTTGTTGAAGTGAAAGATTTTAATCTTCCTGATCTGACAAGTGCTGCCTTTGGTGTACCTGGTCAAGGATCCAATATGCCTGGATCAATTGCTTTTTCTTGGTTCGATACTGGTGGCAATGGCGTTTCAGTAAATAATGGGACTGTTATTTTCGAAACCTGTTTCCAAGCTGGTGGATCCAACGGGACCTCCTCTGTAAGCTTCACAGAAACGGAAGTAATTGACCAAAATAATACTATAGTTACACCAACTCTTAATGCCGGAACAGTCACTATCCAAGGCATGAATACCGGTTCCCAAGATTTAACGATCAGTGTTGGTGATGCTACTGTTCAAGCAGGTGATGTGATTTGTCTTCCTATCCAGGTAGATAATTTCATCGATGTGTTGGGGATGGAATACACGATCAACTATGACCCTACTGTTTTTGAGTTTGTAGAGGTGAAAGACTTTAACCTGACAGACTTAAATGCTAGTTCTTTTGGATTGCCGGGTGTAGGCGCCAACCAGGAAGGAGACTTGAAACTCTCTTGGTTTGATCAAGCGGCGGCTGGTATTTCTTTACCAAACGGCACCACGATTTTTAATGTTTGCCTTCGCGCCATTGGATCGGGATCGTCTACTGTAAGTATTAATACAAATGGATTAGAAGTGACCAATGCCGACGAATTGCCGATTATTCCAGTATTAGAAAGTGGGAATGTAACGATAAGCGGTATTGCACCTACTTCTGATCTTCAGATCATTTTCGGGAATGAAACGGTGGCAGAGAACGAGCAAGTCTGTGTAGAAGTGACCACCAATAATTTTGAGAATGTACTAGGGCTGGAATTCGTGATGGAATATGATCCTGCATTGTTGGAGTTTGATACCGTTCAGAATCTTAATCTGAACCAATTGACAATTAGTTCATTTGGCCTACCTGGCGTTGGAGTGAATGTCCCTGGGGAGATTAAATTATCTTGGTTTGATCAGCAAGTTGCAGGAGTAGATTTGCCTGATGGCACGGTTCTTTTTGAACTATGTTTCACAGCGGTAGCTTCTTCAGGAAGTTCTACGATTGACCTTGATCTAACTAAACCCGTTGAAATCACAGACGCCAATGAGAATCCGATTGTTTATCAGCAAGTTCCTGGCTCGGTTGTGATCTCTTCGGCACCCGCTCTTGAGTTGGCTAGCCCCGCAGTGGTTACAGGGGTGAGTTGTTTTGGAGATACCAATGGAGCGATTGATATCAGCATTCAAGGAGGTTCTAATACTTATACCTATTTGTGGTCTGCTAATGATGCAACCACTGAAGACCTAAGCGGTCTTGTACCAGGAGCCTATACCGTTACGGTTACGGATGCCAATACTAGTCAAGTATTTATTGAGACATTTACTATTCCTGCCGCTCCTGCCGCCATCAGTATTGACAATAGAGTAACTACAGATATCCTTTGTAGAGGAGAGTCCACTGGAGCCATCCAATTAGATGTCAGTGGTGGAACTGCACCTTTAAGTCTTACTTGGAGTAACGGTTTGGGGAGTAGCACTACTCTTGGATCCCTAAGCGCAGGAACCTATACTCTGACAGTAACAGATGCCAATAGTTGTGTCGATACAGCTATTTTAACAATTACAGAACCCGATGTAGCGCTCGAAATTAGTACCAATATCACTCCAGAATCTTGTGCTGGACAAGGTGATGGCGCTATTGATATAACGGTAAGTGGAGGTGTTGGTAGCTATACTTATAATTGGGGCAATGGCCTCATTGCTACTCAAGAGGATCACACGAACCTCTCAGCAGGGGATTATCCGGTGACTATTACCGATGCTAATGGTTGTACAATTACCTCAACGGTACAAGTAGCCAGCAATCCTGCTGTAGAAATTAATAATTTACAGGCGAACTTCATTAATCAAGGGGCAGATGGTAGTATTAACCTAAGTGCCTCAGGTGGAGCATCTCCTTATAGCTATACTTGGACCGGACCCTCTGGGTTCTCTGATAATGGTGCTAATCTATCTGGTTTGGCGACCGTGGGCGAGTATTGTGTGACGATAACGGATGCGAATGGTTGTATTGCCACAGACTGTGTCATGCTATTAGAACGACTTTCCTTTTCGGGAATCAGTATCCTGAATACCTGTTCTGGTAGCCCAACGGGTAGTGTAGATGTTGAAATCTCTGGTGGTATGGCTCCTTATACCTATAGTTGGAACAATGGAGAGACCACTCAAGACCTTATGGATGTAGGTGCAGGAACCTACAGTCTTACTGTAACCGATGATTTAGGCAATTCCTTTAATGGCCAATTCCCTGTCGGATCTTTTAATCCTATTTTTTCTAATGGGAATGTGACCAATGTTTCTGGAGCCGACGATGCGACCAATGGTGGTATTACCCTTAACGTTTCCGGAGGAAACCCAGGCTATACCTACCAATGGAATAATGGAGCAACCACACCAAATATTATTAATCTCGCTGCAGGCGAATATTGTGTGACGATCACTGATCAGAATAATTGTACTGTTGAAGAGTGTTTTGATGTAGAAGTACAAATTCTACCTTTAGGGTTTAATGCCGAAAAGACGGATAATACCTGTAACGGAGATCAAGCAGGTACGGCTACCATCACCATTAGGGGAGGGGCCTCACCTTATGCGATTTCTTTTTCTGATGATGTTACTCAGAGTACTACAGATGGAATTATTAGCCGCAGCAATTTGCCTGGTGGGCAATTAGATTTTGTGATTACTGACGCGAATAATGAAACCATCCAGGGAGGGGTCACCATCCTGGAGCCCAGCCCAATTACTACCTCTAGCTTGTTGGTAAAGCACGATATCGATGCTCCGGGCTGTACAGGAGAAATAAATATTTCTCTGAGTGGAGGTACTCCAGGATATGAGGTGTCTTGGAATAGCCCGAATACCGGAACCTCAATTATTGGTTTATGCGAAGGAAATTACGTACCAACCATTAGAGATGCTAATGGTTGTGTGACTACACTCGAACCTATCTTTGTCAACACTTTCTTTATTGATAACCAAGTGACGGAAGCGGAGTGTAGAGATGATGAAAACGGCCGCGTTGTAATCCTACCCACAGGTGGCTCTGGTGATTACACCTACAATTGGGAAAACGCTGCCGGCGATCCTATTTCTGATTCGAGTGGCATTGATGGTGTAGCTGCGGGTACTTATTTTGTGACCATTACGGAGTCATCGGGTAATACGATCACCGAAAGCTTCGAGGTTGGTGTTCGTTCTCAGCTTACAGCTACGGCTACCGTTACTTCTGATTTTCAGGGTTTTGGTGTGAGCTGTCCTGGGAATAATGATGGTGTTTTATCTGCTACTGCCCAGAATGGTGCTGGCAACTATACTTACTCCTGGATGCAAGGCGATAACTTAATTGGAGAAGGTATAATGCTCAACGGCGTCGCAGAAGGCTTATATACCCTCGAAGTTACCGATGATGCGGGTTGTACGGTTATGGAATCTGCCTCCGTTATTGCGGCTTCACCTATTTCTACTTCTGGATTCGTAAACGATCTTTCCTGTGTCGGAGAGCGTGATGGTAGTATTACCGTTGTGGCTTCTGGTGGAGTAGGAGGCTTTTCTTACAATTGGAGCAATACGGCTGCTTCTCCGAATCTATCTTCCTTGGCTAGGGGAAATTACGCACTTACGGTCACTGATGCTAATGGTTGTACAGCAGAGACTTCTTTTGATGTCAGTGAGCCAACACCTATACAAGTGACTATTGAGACTACACCAGCTACTGATGGTTGTAATGGCGTCGCAAGAGCTGTCGTCAATGGCGGTGCTGGACCATTCCTATATAGATGGAACTCGAATGCTGTCAATACAGATTCTGTTTTGACCAATTTGTGTCCTGGAGATTATGCAGTAGTGGTTACCGATGCGCGAGGCTGTACCTCTTCGCCCAATTTAGCGCAAGCGGCCGTCTTGGATAGAAGGTTCCCTTGTATGGATATTCGCTCGGTGATCTCTCCAGATGGTGATGGATTGAATGATGAATTCTTCATCAACTGTATTGAAGAAATGAATGACAACGAATTGATGATCTTCAATAGATGGGGACAAATGGTGTTCGAAGCAACGAACTATAGTAATGATTGGAATGGCGTAACGATGAATGGAGAACGTCTACCCGATGGAGCATACTACTATATTTTAGAATTTACAGATAACGAAGGGAATAGAGTTCAAACGAAAGGCTCTATCTCTCTACTCCGCGAATAATTTTTAATCCCAAGCAGGGCTTGATAGTACCCACTATTAAGCTCTGCACTATTAATTTTAAACCGATATGAAAAATCTTTTACTCATTATATGCTTGTTGCTAAGCTACCAAGTAGTTTCGGCGCAGGACCACGCTATATTTTCTCACTATCAAGTCTCGCCAATTCTAGTTAATCCAGCTTATGCAGGCTTTGATAACGAAGCTCAAGTGATTTTTAATGCCAGAGCCCAATGGACTGGCTTCCCTGATGCACCACAAACAATTGCCGCTAATTTTAATACAAGAATCGGGAAAGTATTTGGTGTGGGACTAGGAGTAATTAGTGAATCTGCTGCTAGAATGACCCGAGTGGGAGCTAGAGCTAACTTTGGATTTGCGATTCCATTAGGAGAGCAAAGCCTGAATACACTAAGCTTTGGATTCTCTACCGAATTGCAACAGCAGAGCCTTGGTAGCAACACTTTATTTGAAAGCTTCTACGAGTTGGGAGATAATATTATTGAAGGAGCTGTAGACGGTAAGAATTTTTTCGATGCTTCTTTTGGCGTCTTTGGCCGCTTCTATTTCAATAATGATGAAGATCATCTTTTTGCAGGCGTCACACTGACTAATTTGGCCCAAACGCGCCTTGATCAGGTCGTAACGGAGGAGCCGTCATCGACTGCAAGCTTTCTCGAGCATTATTTAATTATGGCTGGATATCGATTCTCTCCAGGTGGAGATGGAAATTCTTTTTATATAGAACCTTCTATCATGTTGCGACAAATTGAGAACGCGCCCTTCCAGACAGATTTTAATTTAAGAGCAGGCTTTGGTGGTGATATTCTAGTGGCGGGTGTTTCTTATCGTACGATCAAAGCTATTGGAGTCATGTTGGGTACTGATTTTGGAAATTCGAATAATAACGATAATCGAAATTCGGGACTACGATTCTTCTACACCTTTGATTTATCTACTCAAGAGTTCCAGCGCTTTACCTCTGGTTCGCATGAGATCACCTTGGCTTTTGGTTTTGGTGGTGGAAACAAAAAGAATTAAAATATAAATACATTATAATTTGACAAATACCGTATTTGGGGTATAAAAGAATACGAATTAAAGAATATCTTTGTAAGTAATGGCACTTTGCGCTCCCTCCCCCCACTCTGCAAAGTGTCCTGCTTTCGAGCAATTCACATACTTTTGCAAAGTCATTAACTTTATTCATATAAAAGATATACGGTCTCTAATCGCTATTGGTGCATAGAGGCTTGCCTTTATCCAAAGGTTAAAAATTTTACTTAAATCGGTTTTTGGGATAGCCTCTCTCCATTTTTTGGAGGGGGGTTTTTTATTTGGCATATTATTTGCAATTGCAATATGTAATAGGAAGAATTAAGCCAATCTTAAACGCATTACGATTATTTTACTTGTGTTTTTCATTGTAAAATAAGGATTTGAAAAAGTTGGCACGATTTTTTCTACATATTAAGAGAAATCATAAAGCAAATAAATCCTGGACTTAAAGTGAAAAGATAAATGGTATAGCTTGGATAACCTACTATGAGAAAACACACTTTCTTGTTATTCCATCTCTGATCTAGTCATTTTACTTCCAATTACAAACAGTCGTAAATGCTAAGCTTGTGTACTCCGCAAGCCTGGTCATGTATTCTCAAATTAAAACAAAGGAAAAATGAAAACCGAGAGAAGGCATTTCAAAGAGAGGAGCGAAACCCTCGCTCCGGGGCCCGAAAGAAGGTCCGTTCCTGGTCGCATCAAGGTGCTTCTTGTGGTGTTATGGCTGATCCTGATGGGAGGTATTTCTCATTCGGTGATGGCGCAATGTACCCTTACGGTTCTTTCGCCAGATCAAAACACTCCAGACCAATTACCTATTGGCGCCAATTGCGAACTCAGAATTGACACCAACACGGTTATCCAAAATAGGAATAACTGTAATCCAGGGTCAATTTTATTAACTATCAGAGATGAGTTTGGATCCCAGATTTTTCAGGGATTTGACGAGTTTACCGGAGATTTCAGTCCTTATGTAGGACAGGTGATCTCTGT
Source organism: Saprospiraceae bacterium (assembly GCA_042095835.1). Lineage (GTDB taxonomy): Bacteria > Bacteroidota > Bacteroidia > Chitinophagales > Saprospiraceae > DATFKA01. Next base: position 16,322 of record JBELML010000084.1, on the reverse strand, counting down.
AACGGTCGTAGATACTGCCAACCTCGATGCTGGCGTACCACTCTCTGATGACGCATTTTTTGCAGTCGTTAATAATCGAATCCCGGCATTCGTGGGTTGTACCACCGGTTCCGTAGATACGGTTATCGCTTGTACCGCTGATACTTCGATATCGGCAATCGGTATTCCTGAAATAATCGACGATTGTGGAGCAGGATTTATTTTAGACTATACAGATGAAGTAGCAGAACCTGGCGATTGTCTCACTAGCAACGCTACCTTAAATATAACACGTACCTGGACAGTAGAAAATACAGATGGTTTTGGAAGTACCTGTACTCAAAATATCATCTTAGAAAAACCTAATTTGACGGGAGATATTGAATTCCCAGGAAATGTAGTACTGTCTTGTGAAAACCCCATCGCACACCCCGATACAACGGGTTATCCTTTGATCGATAGTATAAGACTCTCTACTAATAGTCCATGTGATATTGTAGTGACTTTCCACGATGATACTACTGCCACTTGTATGGGTGTAGGTATGACCATCGTGAGAAAATGGACGGTCATCAGAAGATGTGACGATGAAAGAAGAGAACACAAACAATTAATTGATATTGTAGATGATACTGCTCCCACGATTGTATGTCCTGATGACTTTACCATCAGTACTACTGCTGGAGAATGTGCAGCTATCTTAGTCGTTCCAGAACCTATGGTTACAGATGCTTGTGACCCGAATGCGCTATTTACTGCTGAGGTGGATAATGACTTAATAGGAACTGGGCCATTTGCAGACATCCAGCCTGGACCTCACTTTATTGTGTATACAGGGATGGATGCCTGTGGAAACACAAGTACCTGTACGACCAACTTTACAGTCGTCGATTCAGAGCAACCTACAGCCGTCTGTGACGACAACTTGAGAGTATCGCTTACGGATGGTGGTGTAGCTATCGCAAGAGCTATCTCTTTTGATGAGGGTAGTAATGACAATTGTAGTCCAAGATTATTCTACAAAGCACTCCGTATGGATATCGGAGGTTGTGACGATTTAAATGGTGATGATGACTTGACTCAAGACGGTATACAGGAATGGTTCGATGACTTCGTATTCTTCTGCTGTGAAGATAAAGGTGTAGATTCGCTAAGAGTACGTATGAGAACATTTACCGTTGATCCAGGTAGAGGAGCCGTAGATCCCACCAGAATGGAGTCTGGCGACCTATTTGGAACCTTTAATGAATGTATGGTATTCGTCCAGTTGGAAGATAAAGTAGCTCCCGAGATCACTTGTCCAGCCAACGATACGGTAGAGTGTACTACTGATTTTTCAGACCTTAGCATCTTCGGTAGCCCGATAATTAATGAAGGGTGTATCGCTTCAGTAGATTCTTTTGAAGTAATCGATCTAGATAACTGTCAGCAAGGATTAATCACCAGAAGTTTCACTGTAGTAGATGATTCTGGGAATAGAGATTCCTGTTCTCACACCATACTAGTGACCAACCCATTTGAGTTGGCAGATACTATGATTACTTGGCCAGTTGATGTAGACACCAATATCTGTGGCGGTGATTTATTGCCAGAGATGTTACCTGATTCTGCGGCAAGACCAAGCATTGATTTTAATGGTGCTTGTGAGATATTAAGTGCGGTTTCTTATACCGACACCCGCTTTGATATTTCTTATCCTGCTTGTTATAAGATCATAAGAAGGTGGACCGTGATCGACTGGTGTGCACTCAGCGAATCTGGAGAGGGAAGATTTAGTAGGAATCAAATTATCAAAGTTCAAGATGTTGATGCACCTACGCTGAATTGTATATCAGATATCAGGGTAAGTACCAATAACGAAACCTGCGACTCCGCTATAGTGCGGATGGATTTAGTCTCGGCCTCCGATGCTTGTAGTCCAAGTGTACGGATCACTAATGACTCCGAATTTGCAGATGACGATGCAGAAGATGCTACTGGAATCTACCCATTAGGTACAACAGCGGTCACCTTTACAGCATCTGATAACTGTGGCAATTTTACCTCCTGTACCATTAATGTAACGGTAGAGGATAATAAGGCGCCTTCACCAATATGTATCGAAGGACTAGTAGCTACCCTACACGACAATGATACTGAAGGCATCTTGGCGGTAGTACAGGCGCAGACCTTCTTGGTATCAAATTCTTTATCTGACAATTGCCATGATCCAGAAGATATAACCATTAGTATTCGCAAAGCCATTGAGGATCCTATCGGACCACCTACGGGGATTACTGAGTTGCAATTCTCTTGTTCAGAAGTGGGATCGAATTTGATAGAACTTTGGGTGACTGATGAAAATGGAAATAGCGACTACTGTATTACCCATGTAGATGTACAAGATAATAATGCGGTATGTCCTCAGAATAATGCAAGCGGCTTTATTGCCGGAAACATTCTTACAGAAGGAGGAAAGGAGGTAGAGGAAGTACTCGTCTCTGTAATGGACGAAACCCCCTTCGCTACCATCACTGGTGTGAATGGTGAGTTCAGTATCAACGGCGTTGCCTTTGGAAATAACTTAACGATTGTACCTGAGAAAGATGACGAGATTCTGAACGGTGTCTCGACAATGGATATGATTCTCATCTCCAAACATATCTTGGGGCTTGATCCTCTAGACTCTCCTTATGCAATTATTGCCGCAGATATTGATGGCAATGGTAAGGTGTCAACGCTAGATTTGATTAAGCTGAGAAAGCTTATTTTGAATAAGACTACTGAGTTTCCCGACGGAAACAGCTCTTGGAGGTTTATCGATGCAGACTATGTATTCCCGAATGGTCAGAATCCATTGACTGTAGACTTCCCTGAGTTCAAAGAGATAGAGCAATTCAGCACGGCTACTGGAACCATCCGATTTGTAGCAGTAAAGATTGGTGATATCAATGGTTCTGTACGACCAAATACTATCTTGAAAGGAGAAGGACGTACAACCAATGGCGATGTAGTCTTGCAAGTGAAGGATCGAGAATTTGAATCCGGAGAGACCTTTACAGTAGAGGTAGCGTCTAAGGATTTATTCAACCTGATTGGCTTTCAGTTTACTCTAGATTACGACGAGCGTTTAATCGAATTGGTGGACCTGGAAGAAGGTGACTTGCCTAAGCTTAATGCAGAGAGCTTTGGTACAGAAAATGTAGCCGAAGGCTTGATTACAGCAAGTTGGAACGAACAAAACGATGTACTTACCATCGACGAAGGAAATATTGTCCGATTGACTTTTAGAGCGATTCGATCGGGAGACTTATTCACTGCATTGGAATTGAAATCCCAACCCACCCTGGCTGAAGCTTATAACTACAACCAGGAAGCCATGCAGATGCTGTTGCAGTTCGTAGAAGAAGACGGTAGTTCTAAACTCGAAAGTGACTTTAGACTCTACCAAAACTATCCGAACCCATTCAGCGACTACACCAAAATTGGATTCGTAATGCCTAAGAACGGCATGGCCAATCTAAGTATCTACAGCGTATCTGGTAGAATGGTCTACAACTACCAAGGAGAATTTGCAAGAGGTTACAATGAAATTGAACTCAGTAGTGAGGTGCTGAACGCTCACGGTATCTACTACTTCCGACTCGAAACCGATGAATTTAATTCAACAAGAAAAATGATCCATTCGATCACTAAGTAATTTGCTTTACGACTAGAAGCATTCTATGGGATTTCCTTTGTTTATATAGCGGAGCCAATGTGCTCCGCTTTTTTATTTATCTACTTGCTTGCTGGAACAATTGTTTAGCTTTCGGCGAGTTGGCATTAATACTCAAAGCGCGTTGGGCGTAGTTGAGTCCTTCTCTTTTATTACCCGCAGCTAAATAGATTTCGGAAGCCGCTTCCAAGATGTTGATATTATTGGGACTCACTTTTAAGCCATATTTGACTAGATAAGTGACCGCCCAATTATAATCCTGTTTTTCTTTTCCAAATAGTATATAACCCGTATTGTAGTAATAATTGGCTAGTAAATTTGCATCTGCTCGACCGTTCAGGTAATTGTAATACTGGTCTAAAAATGGAATATGTTTGGCCTGGGCAATGCCATAAAATCCATTGAGCAGCTGCTCTAAATTCTTATCCATCTGATAGTATTCTGCTAGGATGCCAGCCTTACAAGTTAGGGCCTCTGTATAAGTAGGATAAATGGCTAGTGCTTTATTGACATAAGGCCAAGCTTCATCTAATAGCTGTTTTTTTTCAGTCCTATCCTTGGTTTTCAAAGCTTTCTGATAAAGAGAATAGGCATAAAAACTATTCGCCCGAGTACTGTTTTTGGAGACTTTTATAGCCGCCAGGTTTAAGCTGTCTTCGTTTTCCCAAACAGGAACTCTGCTAATCGTTTTAGCACTATAAGCTAGCAGAATTATCGAAATGATAATTAGAGGTACCTTGTTGAAAAAAGAGGTGCCTGGCAGTAGCTTTGGAAGCTGATAGAGAATTAAATAAGCTAGAATCAGACAAAAGCTGAAGGAGGATAAGAAAATAAATCGCTCATTCATGAAGCTACCCACCGGAAATAAAAGGTTAGAGACGATAGATAGGCTTATGATAAAATAAGCAACGGACCAACTGATCAATTTTCTTTTCTTGAAGAAGATAACCATTGCTACTATCAAACCAAGATATAAGAGCCCCGATCCCCATACTTGCCAATCTCCCCAATCCATGACGGGAATATGATAGGGATAATAGTCATGAGTAAGCGGATGAGGAAAAAACAACAGCCCAAGATATTTCCCTAAGGTATATAGGATGGTAGCATATTTTTGCCCAATCGTCATACCCAGAAATGGATCATTCATGATGGTGTTGATCTCTAGGTCAGTATTCAACAAGTAGCCAATCACTTGGTATCTTAAAATGAGGTATATAATAGTGAGTAATAGAAGGAGGCCAGCAGAGGCTAGTAATTCTTTAGGTTTAGTTTTGGTAAAAAGCCACTGACTGAGCGGGATGATGGCCAAAAAGGTAATGGCATTTTCTTTGGCGAGGATACCCATAAAAAAAAGAAGCCCCATTAATATCAACTGCAACCACCTTTTAGTTTTAGCATATTGAAGACCGTAAAAGAGCGCTCCAATCGACAATAGCGTACATAATATTTCGTCTCGTCCTTTGATGTTCGCGACGGCCTCTGTATGTATAGGATGTGCTAGAAAAAGTAAGCTCGCCCAAAATGCAATACCTAAATACCAAGCCTGCTTTTTGAAATCAGGTCTCAATTGACGATAAACCCTAAAACACAAGAGGCCCGTAATAGCGTATAAAAATACATTGATCAAATGGGAAAGGCCCGGCTTAAAGCCCCATAGCTCGTACTCTATGGCAAAAGTAGCAATCGATAATGGACGGTAACGGGCACCAACGACCAGATTTTGCTGCCCACCTAAATACCCACTAAAGCTTTCGGTAGAAAATATCCGAGCGATACCATTAATACCCTCTTTGACAAAGTTGTTTTCACTGAAAACAATTTTATCATCCAGGACAAAACCAAAGGAATAGGTCGATAGATAAACCAGAAAAGGTAGGGCGAAAAGGAGGATAGCAGCTTGCCAATTTTTCACCCAAAAGGAGCCTGCTTTCTGTTGTTGCTTGGTCATAGGTCAATCGATTAGATATTAATGACCCGAATTTAGCAAAACTTATACCATTGGAAGAGTGATTTCTTTCAACTGCACTGACTTGGCTTTTAGTGCCTCACCAGCTTCATGGCCTTTTGGCCAAATATGAAATCCTCCCGAATTCCATAGGATTTTCCACATACCCCAAATGCCATTCTCATCTACGTGCCCCTCATAGAAGACCTCATGCTTGCCAAGATAGGATTTGATAATGCGGCAGGTCATTTGTTCTATATCATAAGTGCCTCGCCAACTAAAGGGACCTACAGGGTCACTACCTGAACCCAAGATGATCCCATCTTTAAACTCTAGCAAGAAGGCCATGGGCTCCTTATCTACTCCAGGCCCTTGCGAATAGGTATAAAAACCTGTCCATTCGCCGCTTGGGAAATTAGGGTGTTGCTCAAATTGATCTTTTTTACGTGCTTCCATTTTTACTTAGGGGTGAATTCAATCGTATTTCCAATAAAACAACCCTGATTTTTTTCAAATCGTTCGGAGGATTTCACTTTGTTTCGATCTTAAACTCGAATTAAGCGATGGTTATTTTGACTAGATCAGGCATTAGTGGTGTATTTGTCTTTGATGTTTGACAAGATGCCTTGCCCTACTTTACGAATGACCTCTAGTAGATGGAGCGTAGTCGCTTCTGTCTTGCGATGGTTAATGAGACAAGCTCTAATGACAAATTCGCCATTCAACTTAGTACTCATGATGAATACTCGGCCATCTTTTTCCAAAGCCGGAATCAAGGCTTTGTTGAGCGCGATAATTAGTTCCTCATCTGTTTCTCCTCCAGTGTATTGAAAACAAGCAATAGCCATATCTGACCGAGCTTTTAGGCGAAAATCTGCTGCTTTTTCAACTTCATCTGCCAAGAACTCAGCGAGATCAATATCTTTTTGAATCATCGCTTTGATGGCATCCATGCCATAGGCTTTGATAGACATCCATGCTTTTAGCGCCTTAGAATTTCTAGAGAGTTGGAAATAGTGTTCATTAAAATCTACCCTTTTAGAACCTTCGGCGGAGGAAGAATCCAGATAATCCGCTTTTTTGAAATAGGCATTTTTTAAAGTTGCCCAGTCTTTGACTAGCAAACAACCCGCCTCAAAAGGTTGGTAAAGCCATTTATGGAAATCCAAGGCTACCGAATCGGCTCGCTCAATTCCTTGGTAGAGGTGTTTTTTAGTCTCTAGCATACCTACTAGACCACCATAGGCTCCATCGATGTGGAACCACATTTTTTCTGCTTGAGCAATATCAGCCAGTGCGTTCATATCATCTACTGCACCAGTATTGACAGATCCTGCGGTGCCTACAATGCAAAAAGGAAGATAACCTTGCGCTTTATCCTGCTCGATTTGTGCTTTGAGCGCAGCAATATTAATGGTGAAATCGGCATTACAAGCAATCTTTCTCAATTGATCGCTGCCAATACCCAGGAGCTCTAAACTTTTATCTACGCATCCATGCACCTCCTTTGAAGCATAAACTGTGAAAGGCTTCATGCCAAATAAACCCTTTTTGCGGATTTGTAAACGGGCGAAGAAAATATTTCGAGCAACAGTCAGACCTGCTAAGTTTGCGGCCGAGCCACCACTGACCATTACACCAGCGGCATGATCAGCATAAGCCAATGCTTGGCCTATCCACTGCGCTAATCTTTTTTCGATTTCATTGGAGGCGTGACCAAGATGCCACTTACCAAGATTTTGGTTAATCGTAGCAGCCAATTTTTCTGCTACTATCGACACCTGCGTCCCTCCTGCCATGACGTAGGCATACATATTGGGGCCTAGGTTTCCAGTTGCCGTATCTAAGACCTTTGTTTTCACCTCATCTAATAGGGCATCAAAAGGCATTCCTTTGGCTGGTAAAGCTTCATCGAACCAAGCTTCCACCTCAGATTGCGGGAAATCATGATAGCCTTTACGCTCCTGGAGATTTTCGAACAGGTCCAATACGATCTGACTGCTTCGATCAAGCAGTGCTTTGAATTGCTCTTGGCTGACATCTAAGGATTGTTGCATAGCGTTGCTTTGTAGGTTAAATAAAAAGGCAGTTTACTGCTATATTAGGACGTCAATTATTGCTTATGGACGTTTTATAAATCTATTTTCATAAACTACTTATCCATTGATCCAGAATCGGCACAAAATGTTCTGGATGTTTCGCCCAAGTAAAATGATCAAGTTTTGGAATGCCCGTTTCTTGGCTACCAATATGATGGTGCTCAACGGGACTATTCTTATGTAGCTTTTTATAGAGGTTTTCAACGGCTTTATAAGGGGCTAAATGATCCTTGTCAATCGAAATAGCAAGTATAGGTTTTACGGTTTTCGCTAGTGCTTCTTCGTAATCAAAAGATTGACCTTTGGGGATATATTGCCCTTTTAATAGCGTGAAGGCCCAGTCTGACATGACGCCCCGAGCTTCCTTGCCGCCAAAACCTAGGGCCTTGCCGGGGAAATGCCCCACTAAATTTCCGATAACTGGAGTGGCATAACCAATCGATTGAAGTAGGCTCCGCAAATAGCCATCCCATCCTATATAATGTACATTGCAAGAAGCAATGAGGCAAATGGCCTGGATCATATCTGGAAACTGTGCAGTAAGCAAGCTGCCCAATTGCCCTCCAAGACTATGGCCCAATAGCACTAAACGCCGCTTAGGATAAGCTTGCTGGATGAAATGAGCGATTGCTTCGGTATCTCGAATAAGCGTTTCATAACCCCAATTATTGGCTCTAGAAGCCCTGACTGGGGAGCGACCATTGCCTCGCCAATCGGCGGTGACTACCGTATAGTTATGCGTACTAAGTGCAGTTGCAAATTGTTTATAATAAGAAGCCCAAACGCCTAAGGCGGGAAGGACCAAAATAATAGTTTCGTTAGGAAGTGAAGGCTCGAAAAAACTGATCTCGGTAGAACTTCCGTCTAGTAGAGTGACTTGTTGGATGCGCTTATTCATGCCTTGTTTTAGATTTGGATTGGCTGCTCAATGTAAGAAAAATTAGGCTAGGTTTTTATGCGCGGAGCTAGCCAAAATATGCTGAGCCACTTCCTTGGCCCTAGAGACTGCGCCGTCCATATAACCCGGAAAGTCAGCAGCTGTTTCGGAGCCAGCCATATAAAGTCGATTGCCCCATTGGGGCTTTCTCAAAATAGCGGCGCCATTGTTTTGATGAGGCAAGATATAATCATCATAAGGCGTATAGGTGTAGGCCTCCTGGGACCATACGGTTTCCTGATAATGGATATACTGCATAGCTTGCGGGCCATAGTAGCGCGACAATTGTTGTAGGATCAGCTCTAGTCGCTGTACTTTGGTAGCGGAGTGGTAAGCACCATTCATAAACCCTTTGAGTGCATAACCTTGACCATGTTGTACACTATGATCATACATCTCACTGATAGGGCCAACATTACTAAAGATCGATCCGCTAGTTGACCCTGTTCTCCAAAAAGCGCTGTCGAACCGCAGGGCTACCTTAATCGACTCTCCCATCCAAGTGTGTGTAGCAAGGGCAGTCTCCTCTAGCTCCTTTGGTAGGGCGCCTTGTAGATGAATCGTCTTGAAAAATAATCGAGGTGGTAAGGTGTTGACCAGTATGTCACCCTGAAAACGACCTTGATTAGACTCCATTTGGATATGATCTTTTTGTTGGATAATGGTACTTACCTGGCAGCCTAAAATAACCTGATCTTCCTCTAGTTCTGCTTTTAAAGTATGGATCAGATGGCTACTTCCGCCAGCAATTCTATAGCTAGGTTGGTCGTTAGGGGGCAACTGTGCGAGTTGAGGAGGGCTAGTAGAAATAGGCTCATAAATGGCATAGGGGCCAATGTATTGCTCAAAAGTGCCGATACCCAGCTCCCTTAATAAACGATTTAGTGTGTGATGCTTTTCGCCCAACCAGGTGGCACCCATTTCCAATGGCGCTTGCCCATTTTCGTATAGGGTATGAATACGACCGCCTACACGATCTCTCGCTTCGAGTAAAAGGGCTTGGTGACCAGCTTTTTTTAGGAAATAAGCTAGGCTTAATCCAGAAAGTCCCGCTCCAATGATGATAATCCGATGTTTCAAAATGCTACTTTTGGATAGAAAAAGGATTTGGAGCCCACTTGGTTGAATGAGAGGTCAAAAGAATAGAAAGAAAAGCAGTGACCTTTGCCAGTCACCGCTCCAAACAGAGGATGAACTTATTCGTCCAATTTTTTCTTTAGACCTTCTTCTCCTTTGACTTTATAACCCAGGATTTGCCCATCGGTATTACGCTTGAAAGCGATTTCTATACCCTGTACATTAGTGAAGGTATCTGCAGATTCATAGTACATCGGGAAAGTTCGCTCGCCGATGGTGGCCTCTAAAGACTGCTCCCTAGTATTCAGTTGAAGGCTTACTTTTAAGTCTTTTTCAAATTCATAGATGCCTAGATAATCTTGCAAGTGATCGGTGCTAGAGACGGTTTGATAGGGATTGTCTTTTGTCAGGACTAGACCATCTCCAGGCGTCCATTTATCATATTCCATATAATAAGCGGTCTGTCTAGCCCGATTGAAACCTTGTAGCTTGGCCACGAGATGTAGGGCTCCATCTATACCTGCTGATACACCTGCGGTAGTGATGACCTTGCCATTATCGACATAGCGAGCGTTTTTGACGACCTTAACCTTGGGGTAGTTATTTTCTAATCCCTCTAAAGCGTCATGAAAAGTAGTGGCTGTTTGTCCGTCGAGTAAGCCCGCCTTGGCCAATGCAAACGCACCAGTACATACAGAGAAGTAATACTGTACATTTTGCTGTTTTTTAATCCAATCCGTAATGGCAGGATCGGCGAAACCGGCTCCAGAATTTCCTCCAAAGAAGGCGAGTATATCTGCTTCGGGAGCATCCTCAATACTATAATCCGGGTTAATGGAGAGGATGCCTTGCGAGGTGATGGGAGCTTTGGTTCTTGATACCGTGAATACTTGATAGCCCGCATAGGAAAATACTTCCATAGGGCCAGCAAAATCAAGTACCTCTACGCCTGGTTGTAGATAAAAAGCGATACTTAGTTGTTTCATATTGCTACGATTTATTAGGGCTTCTTCTTTGCTGACTAGCTCCATACCGCAATGCTGGCAGGTCCCCGCTTCCGCAAAACCTAGATCATCGCATTTACTATTGCAAGGCGGGCAGACATAAGCGGCATCATCGTAAGGTACGTTTTGCTGAGCATTTGTAGATAAACAAAATAGTAAGCTTAAAGCAAAAATGAAAAATTTCATCAGTCGGGTGATTTTATGAAAAATGTTTCTACAAACATCTAACTTTCAATCACCCGATGCTAGGACAAACAAACGCAGTATCCGGACAAGATAGCGGAGTAGCTGTAAAATATCAGTCCCTTATTTCTTCTTAGTGAGTATCTCTTTAGAATTTGGGCTGTTCTGCTGGTCGCGGACCAGGCGCTTGACAAGTGCCATTTCTGGATCTAGGCCATGATGTATTTGAGCAACGCTTGGACGCAGTGGGTAATGCGGCTCTACGCCATGACCATTATTCTCTCGATCTACCATGATATTGCTATGGACAATCTGCATGAGTACCCTGTTTTGGGTATTGGGGAGTACCAAGTCAAAGGACTCTCCTGCTACACACTCATTGGCATTGCCACCAGGTTCTTCTCCAATAAAGATGCTATTGGTATGCTGCTCCAGCATGCTGGCCAAGTAACCCGCAGCAGAAAAGGTGGCATAATTGGTCAAGGTGTATATCTGGCCTTTGAATTGTAATGGTGAAGGCTGGTGTAGTTCGGGTTTGTTTTTTCCATATAGAATACTCGCTAACCAATTGGCTCGATAGGTGCCATCATCATGCTTGTTTAGAATGATGCCACCAAGCGAATTATAAAGCCACCTTGGTGCATCGTAATAAGCGCTTAGCTTTCTGTTGATGAGGTAATCATCTTGATATAAATAAAAAGGAGTACTCGTCAAATGACGCATAAGATGTACGGTCGGTTTCTCATTACCACCTGGATTGTTACGAATATCAATGACTAAGTTTTGGACGCCCGAGGCATTGATTTCTTTAAAAATACGATGATACTGCGCTCTGATGGTCTTTAGGAACTCGCGTACATCGGTATTGCCACAGTGTCTAAGCGTGAGTACGGCGATATCTCCTTCGAAGTGTAAGCTTAGGGCCTCTCCTTGAGATTTGTCCCAATAATGTTTGATCTCTCCGTAACGTTCGGTTCTGATTTTATTTCTAATATCTGCGGAGATTGGATCAACTTGAATTGCTTGTTGTTGACCGGTTTGATCTATTATAGTGAAAACGAATTGCTCTGGAAACCCTCTGAAGTTGGCATAAATTTCTGGGAAAGCTCTTGCGACAATACCTTTGGGAAAGGAACTATTCACGCCGTCTCGATTCCAATGTTGAGCAATGTCTAAAAAGGTCGACCAGGCATCTTTTCCATTGATAGTTTTGATATAGGTGCCAGGTGCTAGAGCAGGTTGGTCAGTCATATTTCTAAGGACAAAGAGGCTGTCGCCGTGCCAATGTACATCAATGGGCATGATGGGTGCTTTGGTCGCTACGTATTTGTCAAATACTGCACTGGGACGGATCACGGTGTGTCCATTCTGAATAAAAGCATTCATTTTCGCCATATAAGTATAAAACTCTGCCGCCAGCATAGGCCGATTTAACATGGTTTTGATACTGTCAAAAGCTGCATTCATTTTCGCCTTGGACGTATAGATATAAAGCCCCGCGTGCATGGTTTCTAATTCATTTCTAAAGATGTCCCAATCTTCATGTAGTTCTTCAAGGCTATACATTTTTTGATCTATTTGAGAAAAGGTATAAGTACTGATGAAGCAAAGGCCAAGCAGGAGATACAGTTTTAAAGTAGGCATGATGAATAGTTTTGATTTTTGAAAAATGATTTACTGCAAACCTATAGCCGAAAAGCCTTGCTGGAAAGTAGAGGTTAGTGAGTTGAGCTAAAATTGTAGTGAACTCAAAAAGAATGGACTACACTCGATAGCGCACAGCCTAAGGTCGATTCACTAAGCTATTCGGCCGATTCACAAGCAATGGTCTAGAATTCATTTTCTTGAACTGTTCGTTTAGGGGCATTTTTGCTAGATTGAGCTTATGAAATGGTGGAAAAACATAGATCGATCCGATTGGATAATCCTAGGTGTCTACGGATTTATCCTACTCAATTTGCAATTTTGGGGAGAATGGTTGGAAGAAGACTGGCTATTCTGGAGTAAGGATACCCGCTATCTTTTTTTTAATATCTGTGGGGTCGAGGTCCTAAAGCAATTATTGATGGTGGTCCTCATCGTGTTTTATATTGTACCTACCTTTTTTAATAAGAAAAGATATGTCTTAGCATTTGGTCTCATTATCGCCATTTTACTACTGGTTCGGATAATTGATCCATATATTTTACCCTACACTTCGGCTCCTTTACAACCCGATTTGGCGGCTAATCTTTTTTGGGGTATTCTCGAAAATGGAGAAGCGGTCAGTTTTCCTTGTTTTCTTTTATTAGCCAAGTCCTTTTACCAATCTCAGATAGAAATGATGGCCTTACAAAAAGAACAAAAAGAAACCGAATTAAAGGTTTTACAAGCCCAAGTGGATCCTCATTTTTTGTTTAATAATTTAAATATCCTGAATATTCTCATTGCTCAGGATCCTAAAAGAGCCCAGGAGTTTACGCGTAGGTTATCTTCTTTATACCGATACATGATACGACACAAGGATGATGAGGTCGTACATTTACAAACGGAGTGGGCGTTTTGCCAAGACTATCTTTATCTCATTACTCAACGCTTTAATGGCTTATTTCAAGTCAATGCTCAATTTGAAAAAGGTGCTTTAGATCAATTTATGGTTCCACCTGCTTCTATACAGACCCTATTAGAAAATGTGATAAAGCATAATGTAGCCTTACCTAAGCAACAGGTCAAAACAACTCTTTTTATAGAGAACAACTATCTGATAGTATCCAATGATTTCTATCCCAAAACTCAGGATCATGAAAAATCTGGTACGGGCTTGCGCAATCTTGCAGCACGTATAGCATTATTGACGGATAAGGAATTAGAATACGAAGTTCTCAATGAAAAATTTGTTGTGCGCCTCCCTCTAGTCCAAGAAATTTAAATAGATGACAGATACTGCCATGAAAAATACTAAAGAGGCCAAACGCCACATCCTTATTCTAGAAGATGAAGAACTCGCTGCCAATAAAATGATTGCTGAGCTCGAAAATTATTATGAAGGTAGGGTTCATATCGACTGTATACAAAGTGTAGGAGAAGGCATCTCTTATTTGAATGAGAAAGTGCCTGACCTCATTCTTTCAGATATCGAGCTATTGGATGGCCGCGTCTTTATTATTTACGAGCACATTGAAATTAAATCGCCCATCATTTTTACAACTGCTTACGATCAGTACCTCTTGGATGCATTTCGGACCAATGGGATTGCCTATCTCCTGAAACCCATTAGCGAAGAAGAGCTTCAAGCTGCGCTAGATAAGTACGAGAACTTATTTCAGCAGACCCCGCCTTTTCGACTAGAGTCTCAAGTTTTAGAGCAATTAAAAGAAGCACTCAATCAGTCGAAGACGAACTACAAGCAACGCTTTACGATCAAAAAAACTAAAGGCATTATTATTTTAAAAGTAGCTGACATTAGCCATTTTCAAGCTGATAATACCATTGTGTTGGCCTATGATCGAGTCGGGAAAAAGCATGTCGTCAATCATAAAATGTCTGAACTAGAAGAGATATTAGACCCTAAAGTTTTTTTTCGGCTTAATCGAAGTGACTTGGTGCATATAGACTTTATTGAAAGAATGGAACCCTATTTCAACAATAGGCTGGCTGTCTTTGTCGCTGGTAAATCCGAAGCAATGATTACCAGTAGCGCCAGGACTGCTGCTTTTCGGAAGTGGATCGAGGGCCTTGCATGAAAAGAAAAGAGGTTTTATGGAGTGGGTGAAAACTCAAGAATTGATCCCATATTTCTTTAATAAATTCCGAAGTTGATTGGTGCTCCGAAAACTGCAAGCCTGTGCGATATACTCCACTTTGTGTCCTTGTTCAAGCAGGTGTAGGGCATTATCTAGCCGCAACTGATCCATATAGGCACCTATGGTAATACCCGTTGCTTTTTTGAACTGGCGTGTTAAATTGCGTTCGCTCATCGCCACGACCTGCGCGAGTTGTTGAATGGTGATCTTCTCGCTAAAATGTTTGGCTATATAATCTTGTATCTCGTGGATGCGCGTATCGAGGTGATTTCGAAATTGCAGGAAGACACTGAGTTGTGGGTCATCTTCGCTTCTGCGAAAATAGACGACAATTTCTTTAGCTACATCAATGGCCAGCTTTGTCCCAAATTCTTTTTCAAGCAGATAAAGAGAAAGGTCAATTCCTGATGCCACGCCTGCACTTGAGTAAATACCTTGATCCTCTACAAAAAGCCGATTGGGCATAAATTCGATCTTAGGGAAAGCCTTGCAGTAATTATCGAAATATTTCCAATGGGTAGTCGCTTTTTTATGGTCAAGAAGGCCAGCCTGCGCAAAAAGGAAGGCACCGGTACATACGCTACAAAGGGTCGCTCCTAGTTGATATTGCTGGCGTAGCCACTCAAAAAAGGGTTGGCAAGCCTTTATGAAGTCGGTATCTTGTAAAAGATGAGTTTCCAAGCCTGGTACAAAGATCAAGGTGTTTGCGTCGCTACTGACTTTCCTAAAATTTTGGAGACGGGAGAAGTAGATTCCTGCACTACTTTGGATTTCGCTTTGGTGGTTGAGGCTGAGGTATTGTAGTTGTAGGTCTATGCCATATTCCCGTGCTTCGTAGAAGACATGTGCTGGGCCATTAATATCTAAAAGATGGACCAAAGGAGGTACTATGAAAATGATCTTTTTTATAAAGCGTCGATTTTAAATTTCAACAATGGCTCGTCGGAATGTGGAGCTTGTATAGTCCCTACGTTTTTCATTCCTATCTTTTCTAATACCTTTTGAGATCCCAGATTGTTGTTGCTGGTGATAGCGAGTACGGTGGTGAAGCCCAGATGCTTCTTGGCGTACTGTAGACAGGCAGTAGCTGCTTCGGTTGTTAAACCTCTTCCTTCGTAACTTGCTAGAATACTATACCCAATGTCTGGGTGGGCTAAGTAATAACGCTTGAGGAAACCACATAATCCAATGGGTTGCTGGTCGGCTTTATGCTCCATTATCCATAAACCGTAAGCTTTTTTTTGATAGCTATCAAGTAGACTCTTTTGTATATAGTCCTTGGCATCTTCCAAGTTGCTGATGCCTCGGTCACCAATATATTTCAACCAAGTGGGACTGGTCAATAAATCAAAGATGAATTGCTGATCTGCGAATGTGGCCTCTCTAAGGATAAGTCTTGTAGTCTGGAATGGCAAAATAAGGTGTCGTTTTTTTACAAATCTAAGCTATTTGATCTTATCACTGTGTATTTCATCTACACCTATGCTCCAATTCAAAAAGACTTCTTAAATTAAGTAACAGTCGAAAAATAAGTATCGTATTTTGATCGAGAAGATTTTAATTCAAGGCAAGGCATAAAAAGTAGATGATGCCTAGCATCATCGAGGCTTTATAAC
>JBELML010000083.1:0-27286 GCA_042095835.1 Saprospiraceae bacterium | reverse complement strand
AGTAGCCTTAAAAGATGTTTTTGATAGCCCAACAAGGAAACTTTAAACAGCTTCGATTGATAATAAAAGATAATTAATGATGGTTAAACTAATATTTACACTCCTGCTAGTCGGTACATTTTTTTATAGCCATGCGCAGGACCGGATCACAGGTTCGACTTATGCCACCCGATCAGAGGTCATTGCACAAAACGGAATGGCGGCTACCTCCCAGCCATTAGCAACACAAGTGGCTTTGGATATTTTAAAAAAAGGAGGCTCAGCGATCGATGCTGCCATTGCCGCTAATGCCACCTTAGGATTAGTAGAACCAACAGGTTGTGGCGTTGGTGGAGATCTATTTGCTATTGTTTGGGATGCAGAGACCAAACAAGTCTATGGTCTGAATGCAAGTGGACGTTCTCCCAAATCCTTGACCTTGGATTATTTCAAGAAAAATGGAATGGCTAAAATACCATCGCATGGTCCTATACCGGTGAGTGTCCCTGGTGCAGTAGATGGCTGGTTTGAACTGCACCAAAAGTTTGGAAAACTGCCGATGGAAGATATTCTAGCGCCTGCTATAGCCTATGCAGAGGGAGGTTTTCCTGTATCAGAACTCATTGCCTGGTATATGGGTAGATCTGTTCCTTTTTATATGGAGCAAGGGTTTCCAAATATTAAAGAGACTTATACGCTCGATGGGAAGAATCCACCTAAAAAGGGTGAAATTTTTAAAAACCCAAGTTTAGCAAATACTTACCGCCAATTAGCTAAAGATGGCCGTGATGCCTTTTATAAAGGAGAGATCGCTAAGACAATTGGCTCCTTCATCAAAGAGCAAGGTGGTTTTTTGTCTTATGAAGATTTGGCAAGTCATCAATCGGAATGGATTGATCCTGTGAGTACCAACTATCGTGGCTATGATGTATGGGAACTACCACCTAATGGTCAGGGAATTGCGGCTTTACAAATGTTAAACCTATTAGAGCCCTACGATTTTTCTAGCATTCCTTTTGGCAGTGCAGAACATATCCACCTGTTTATAGAGGCCAAGAAACTCGTCTTTGAAGACCGCGCTAAGTATTATGCAGATATGGACTTTGCTAAGGTGCCAGTAGCAGAGCTGATCTCGAAAGATTATGCCAAGAAAAGAGGTCAACTACTCAATGAAACAAGCGCAAGCACCTATGATGCCGGAGAAATTAGTGCTGGTGAAACAATCTATATGACCGTTGCTGATAAAGACGGTAATATGATCTCCCTGATTCAAAGTAATTATCGCGGGATGGGCTCCGGTATGTCTCCTCCAGGGCTAGGGTTCATTTTACAGGATAGAGGAGAGTTATTTAGCCTTACTGAAGGACAGAATAATACTTACGAGCCAGGTAAGCGCCCTTTTCATACGATTATTCCTGCATTTGTAACTAAAGATGGGGCTCCATTTATGAGTTTTGGTGTCATGGGCGGTGATTTTCAACCAATGGGCCATACACAGATCATTATGAATATGGTTGATTTTGGCATGAACCTACAGGAGGCAGGTGATGCCCCTAGAATTAGTCATTCTGGCGGATCGTCTCCAACTGGTGCGCGGGGAAGTACCAGAGGTGAAATCTCCTTAGAGAAAAATTTAATGGAGGACTATCAAATGGTCAGACAACTGATGGATAAAGGTCATACAGTACGGTATTCACGGGGCATATATGGTGGCTATCAAGCGATTATGTATGATGCTAAGAACAAGGTCTATTATGGAGCATCCGAATCAAGAAAAGATGGACAAGCCGCTGGGTATTAATCCCCATTTTAGGACCATACAAAGAATACATATTTTATGATAAAAACGATAGATCTTCTTTTCCAAGGAATGGTTGAGACGATAGCTGCCTATGTATTAGAAACCGAAGAAGGACCTGTACTTTTTGAAACAGGTCCTCATTCAACACTTCCCATTTTAGAAAGCGGTTTGAAAGACTTAGGGTATACGACGAAAGATGTACGACATGTATTTCTGACCCATGTACACCTAGACCACGCGGGAGGAGCCTGGTATTTTGCTGAGCAGGGAGCGAAGGTATATGTTCACCCAAAGGGTGTAAAGCATTTGCACAGTCCAGAGCGTCTCATGGCCTCTGCAGCCCGTATTTATAAAGACATGATGGATCAATTATGGGGAGAAATGAAAGCCATACCTCTTGATCATCTCCTCTCGACAGAAGATTTGGCCCTAATCAAGATCGGAGAGCATGAAATCATTGGCCACCATACACCAGGACACGCTGTACACCATATTGCTTGGCAAATTGGCAAGGACCTCATTTGTGGTGATGTAGGAGGTATAAAAATTAAGGATGGTCCTGTAGTGCCGCCTTGTCCCCCTCCGGATATTAACGTTGAAGATTGGCAAGAGTCAATCAGCAGGTTACGCTCTTTGAATCCAGAACGATTACATCTGACCCATTTTGGTACCGCAAGGGCTAATCAAGCTTTTTTTGACCAGCTAGAAGAGAAGTTATTAAAATGGTCGATGTGGATGAAAGGCCCCTATTTAAATCAGGAAGACCCTAAGGAGCTAAGTCCTCGGTTTATGGCTTTCGTACAACAAGAGTTAATGGAATTGGGAGTAGCTAAAAGTGAAGCTCAAAAATATGAGATGGCAAATCCATCCTGGATGAGTGTAGCAGGTTTGATGCGGTACTGGAAGAAAAAATTAGAGTGAGTGCCAAAAAAATACTTCCATCTAGGAAGATGGAAGTATTTTTTTACCTAACTCAATAGTTTTCTGAACAAATCGAACATCGGGCAAGGCCGTAATAGAACTTGGGCTTTGCTGATCATCGTCTGCAGTATAGATTTCTTCTTGAGTAGTCTCAGTATTCCCTTGTATCGATGGCTTAGCTAGGTTCAAATAAGCAAACGAGCCAATACTGGCTGCTATCAGGATGGCAATAATTACGGTTTGTGTTTGCTTCTTCTTCATATCGTGTCGTGTTTTGTCATTTTTCAGCGCCCATGGGCACCTTGTCTGTAAGTCACTTAAAAATATGTTAATTTCGATGAGAAGTCAACTAAAGTTCGACTTGCAGACAATTTAATCGGATGAATTGTTACACTCTAAAGACGGGGGCAAATTCCGAAAGGTTGCAGATTTTAGAAAATAATTTTAAAAAAAGAATAGACTTGCTGATCAATGGCTAATTCTTTCATTAAATGTACCTCTGGCAGCCTAAAAGTTTATTAATTATTCTGCAATTTGGCCCGGAATGGCTTGGATTAGCGAGCGGGTATAAGCTGAGCTTGGGTTTTTATAAATCTGCTCACTCTCCCCTATCTCAAGCATTTTACCCGCATACATGACGGCTATTCGATCACTCATAAACTCTACCACTGACAGGTCGTGAGAAATGAATAACATGCTTAAATTCCTTTCCTCTTGAATGTCTTTTAAGAGATTCAGGATTTGCGCCTGTACAGAAACATCCAAGGCAGAGACAATTTCATCACAAATCAAAAGGTCAGGAGCAACCACCAGTGCTCTGGCAATACAAATCCGCTGTTTTTGTCCTCCAGAAAATTGATGAGGATATTTTGCATAACTATCAGGGGGTAGTCCTACCTGTTGTAGTAGCTGGTAGACCTGATCTCTTAAGTCCGACCTACTTTTATCTTTATGATGTAAACCTAATGGTTCGAGGACGGCTTCTCCGATTGGAATTCTCGGGTTCAAAGCACCGTCTGGATTTTGGAATATCATTTGCACTTGCTGGTAGTATTCCTTTTTAGGAATCGACTGGATGACTTGGTCTTTGTAGTAGATATTACCTTCCGTAGAAGGAATTAATTGGGCGATGACTTTAGCTAAACTTGATTTCCCACAACCCGATTCTCCAACTAAACCTAAGGTTTCTCCTTTAAGAATATTTAAAGAAACAGTGTCTACTGCTTTTTTGTAAGTCGTGGCTTTCCAAAAAGCTTGCTGTTCTTTGTATTGTAGACTGAGGTCTTCTATGCGTAATAATGGGATAGTTGCTTTTTCATCTTTGCGCTTAGTTTTTGATGCGGGACTTGAGGTTATAGTTTTTTCATCTAGGTAATCATCTAAGGTCGGAAGGCGGTAATAGTCTTTTCCTAAGATAGGTCTACAAGCAATTAGGCCTCGGGTATAAGGATGCTGAGCATGCTTAAAAATCTGCTTTACATTACCCTGCTCAACAATAGCCCCTTTTTGCATGACCAACACTCGATCAGCCATTTCATGAACAACGGCTAAGTCATGGGAAATAAATATAATACTTGTGCCCGTTTCTTCTTTTAATTGGAGGAGTAGATCAATAATGCGGCGCTGAATGGTGACGTCTAGGGCCGTAGTTGGCTCATCAGCAATGAGTAATTTGGGCTGCGAGCACATTGCTATAGCAATCATGGCCCGTTGTTTCTGTCCGCCCGAAAGTTGGTGTGGAAAGGATTGATACACCCTGTCTACTTCCGCAACACCCACTTTTTGAAGCCACTTTTTTGCTTCTTGCATTGCTGCTTTCTTAGGCATCCCTAGATTATTCATCAAGGTTTCTAGAATCTGATGACCACATCTGAAAACCGGATTTAAAGAACTCATGGGTTCTTGAAAAATCATGGCTATCTCATTGCCTCTGATTTGTTCATAAGCTTTTTGATCTAGTTGATGTAAAGACCTTTCATGGCCACTTAGATGTATACGTTTGGCCTGAAATTGTGCAGATTCGGGTAATAAACCCATAATGGCTAAGGCGGTTAGAGATTTTCCTGAGCCAGACTCCCCTACTATACCTAAAACTTCTCCTGATCCAAGGTGAAAACTAATCTCATCGACGGCGGTAAATACCGACTGATTTGCTTTATTTGAAAACGTAATTTGCAGACCCTCAACTTGTAGTAACACCTCAGGCATCCTTAATGATTTGAATGACGTCCTCCCCTATTTCGATACTCAAGTTTTGGTATTGCTTGAGCCATTCGTTGAAGGTTTGTCCGAAAAAATCCTGGCGCCAGCCGTTTTTAAAGACCTCGTCTGCATAATTGGCATTCTCTTTAATTTTTTTAAGGTCTCCTCTGGGGAAAGCTATATTAACTGCCAATTTTTGTTGAAGACATTTGTACTTGATTACAGAGTATAACATCTCATAGATCAGATCCTTTTCAGGGTTTTCCTTTCCGTTTCTTTTGACACTTTTGGCTAATGCTAGCTCTTCGGCAGTAGCTTCCTGGTTATAAAACTGCTCTAGTGTTGACCATTGTTGCTCCACAATCTTATTCGGTAATCGGCGATTATCTCTTAAGGCTCTTTTACCAGAGCGCATCCCCTTCATAATGTGGCCAATCAACTTAGAAGGTAGGATCATCTCCTTGGAGTAATTCTTGTAAGCAGCTACCTCGTTTCGCCATTTGAAAAGACGAAGTAGGAATATCCTTTCTCGCTGGTTGGCTTTCTGTATTAAGTTACTTTGCAATGCTTCATCGTAAGGCCCTTTCTCAAAGAAACCACTAGATTCTAGTTTGACGAATTCTTCTTTGGCCCACTCTACTCTCCCAAGTTTCTCTAATTTACTCTGGATAGTTTGCCATAAATCGTAAAGTGGAATGACATCTCCGAGCGCATAATCAATTTGTTGTTTGCTTAAGGGTCGTGCTTCCCAATTGGTGACGGTGTAGCTTTTATTGACTTGAACGCCTAGCTCATTGCCCACTAATTTTTGAAAGGATACAGGATACTTATACCCAATAAAAGCCGCAGCAATTTGAGTATCGAAAGTATTGGCTGGACTGAGATCGAATTGTCTACTCAGTAGCCGATAATCGTTTTCTCCCGCATGTGTAATGGTGAGTATATCTGGATCAGCAAGAAGGTCTAGGATCGGCCCAATATCTTTCAACTTAATCGGATCGATCACGTAATTTCCTACAGGCGTAGCTAACTGAATAACGCAAAGTAAAGTATAAAATCGTTTCTCCCCCACGAACTCTGTATCAAAGCACATCCACTCAATCCCTTTATTCTCTTGGGCAAATTGCTGAAGCTGCTCTTGGGTATCTATAAAGTGATAATTCAACATGTTTGGGTTGCCTACTTTAAATCCGAGGAGGTCAATCTATTTGTTTGGGTACACTCCCCTATTCTAAACAAGTATTCCATGAAACAAGAGTACTTGTTTTATAAAATGGGAATATAGCATTTTTAATTGAAGGACAAGAAAAGGAAGTCAATTTAGCAAGCGCTTGTATGGTTTTTATAAAGTCTATTTCATGTTTTAAATAAAGAGAAAATTTTAACTGAGTAAAATTTTATTACATATTTTTGTTATGCCATTGTGAAACTTATACAAAAGGTATATATTGCGGCCTGGTGAGCGCACTTGGTGCAGCTCCTTCTAATCCCCCAGGTCGGAAACGAAGCAAGGGTATGAAGTTGAGCGCCCGTTGTGTGTCTCACCTTCTTTATTTTTAGAACTCCATTTATCCCCTATTCTGCCTTAGAATTTCGATCACAATTGACCATAGCAAAGCCTATTTACCATGGGTAGACTATAAGATTTTTCAAACTTAATAAAGAGGATCTTTGAGGACTAGACAATCTATAAAACTGCCTAGTCCAATAGAGTTGATGATTACTTAGGAATGGGGCATTAGTAAAGATGTTTAATTTATTATTGACTCATTCCTTAGTTGGGATGGTGCATAAGAAAGGCCTTCAAGAACTGATCAAGGTCTCCATCCAATACTGCATCCGTCTGGCTGGTTTGATAGTTGGAGCGGTGATCCTTTACACGACGATCATCCAAGACATACGAGCGAATCTGAGACCCCCATTCATTAGACATTTTTCCTGCTTCAACTTGCTGCTTCTCTGCTCTTTGTCTTTCTAATTCTTTCTCATACAACCGCGATTTCAGCATAGTGATTGCCTTTTCTCGGTTGAGGTGTTGCGAACGTTCTTCCTGGCACTCTACCACGATACCCGAAGGTAGGTGTCTAACACGTACGGCAGACTCCGTTTTGTTGACATGCTGCCCTCCTGCCCCACTGGCCCGGAAAGTATCCCAATCTAGATCAGCGGGATTGACCTCTATTTCGATACGTTCATCTACCAAAGGATGTACAAATACCGAGGAAAAGGAAGTCATGCGCTTGCCCTGTGAATTAAAGGGACTCACCCGTACGAGACGATGTACACCATTTTCGCCTTTTAACAGGCCATAAACGAAATCTCCTTTGATCTCTAATTCTACACTTTTAATACCTGCAACGTCGCCTGCTTGATAATTGAGTTGCTTGATCTTAAAACCACTTTTTTCTGCCCACATGACGTACATCCGCATCAGCATCTCCGACCAGTCGCAGGCTTCGGTACCGCCAGCTCCCGAATTGATTTCAAGAATGGCGCCCAACTCATCTTCTGGTTTATTGAGAGTAGAATGGAATTCGAGATCGTCAATTGTAGCAACAGCTTCTTTGTATTTCTCGTCTACTTCTTCTTCGGAGGCTTCTCCTTCTTTTTGGAAATCTAACAAGATCTCTGCATCATCAATGACGGCCTCTGTGTTTTGGTAAGATTCAATCCATTTTTTGTGGGCTTTTAGCTCTTTGAGGATGGCTTCTGCCCGCTTAGGATCATTCCAAAAGTTGGGATCGAGTGATTGTTGTTCTTTATCTTCAATTTCTAATAATCGACGATCCACGTCAAAGATACCCCCTGAGGATAGCCAAGCGATCGCGCAAATCTTTTAATTGCTCTGATGTCATAGCTCTTCTTTTTGAGATGGATATTCCCCACCTATTGAAGTTTGTTAATTATGAAGTTGTCTAATGCTTTCTGTTGCAGGCGAGAAAACAGTATTTTAAGGCTAATCGAGGCAAAAAACGTAAGCTATGCATCGCATAGCTGAGGCTTTTTAACAAAGAGTAGCCTTAAAAGATGTTTTTGATAGCCCAACAAGGAAACTTTAAGCAGCTTCAATATCCAATAAAAAACCATTGACTTGAAATAGGTTCAAATCAATGGTTTTCAGTTTTTTGATCCGCAGATCTATTCTGGTGCGACCTTACTAATCAGTTGCACGTAAAATGCTAATTCAGCATTAGCAGGAATCACTGGAGGTGAACCACCTTCGCCATAGCCTAACTCAGCAGGAATAAAAAATACTGCTTCTGAGCCTACAGGAAGTAAGGCAATACCTTCGTCCCATCCTCTAATCACCTGACCTTTACCCAATTGGAAAGGAAACGGCGTACCTCTTTTAAAGGAGTTGTCAAAGTTGAATTTATTCGTAGTTAGAGACCCAAAGTAATTGACATATACGAAATCACCAACCACTGGTGTTTCGCCTGTACCTTCTTCTAGTATAACATATTTTAGGCCAGACTCGGTAGTCTGTAATCCCTCAATGGTACCAGCATTATAGGCATCTATATTGGCATTGGTGATCTCTTCCTTGCTTTTCACCTCTGCATCTACATCTGCTTTTAACTTGATTTCTTTTAAAGAAATATCATAGAATAAATTCTCAGCAGTTTCAAAGCCTTGAGGTCTTTGTTCTACTGGAATCGTATCAAGTGGCACAATGATGGTCAAACTATCTCCCTCTTTCATAATCATTAATGCCTCTACCCAAGGTGGAAGCACCTGGCCTTCTACTGGATTAGGGATAGCCTGCATTTGTGGGAAAGGACTATCATAATTGGAGTTTACCAAAGTCTCTCCATTACGCAAGCCCACTCTCATAAATGCCAAGGCATCTACTTCGGTAGGTCTACCGGTATTATCTGGTGTATGTAGGATATATTCGTAACCACTTGGTAAAGTTGGGTTGCCTGATCCGCCGTCACTTTGACAAGACCATACGCCCACTATTACTAACAAAAGTCCTAAAAGACGAAATTTCATAAATAAAATTTGATATGAGAAAAATTCCACTGGCCCTAGCCGTAGTTTAAATCGGCTGCAAAGATAGGTTTTCTTGGAATGAACCCATGAAATATTGAACTTATGATTCAATATTTATTGCACTAAGCTTTCAATTGCTCTGCATATTTGGGTAAAATCTCCTTGAATTTACGGATCGTAGGTTTTAAACCAATGAAAGAAGCCCCACCAGAAGCATTTTTATGGCCACCACCGCGGAAGTATTTTTGGGCAATTTCCTGTACCGAAAAGTCACCTTTAGATCGCAGTGATATTTTTACAATATTCGGCTGCTCCATAATAAAAGCAGCAACTTTAATATCCCTAATTTTGAGCAAATAGTTCACGATCCCTTCGGTATCTCCACGTTTGATATCGAAGTGAGCATAGTCATCTTTGGTTAAGACAAAAATGCCGGTTTTGTATTCTGGCAAAATCTCCATACGCCGATTCAGGCAGTGCCCGAGCAGGCGGAGGTTCTTTTCTTTGAGAGAATTAAAAATCAGGTCTTGAAGTTTATAATCGTCAACACCTATCTCTAGCAATTGCGCAACAATTTTGAATAATTTTGGAGAGGTACTGTATTTGAAGGAGCCTGTATCTGTGAGAATCCCCGTAAGGATACACTCGCCTATCGTAACATCAATCTCCTTTTCAAGCCCTAGCATAGAAATAAACTGGAAAATCAACTCACAGGTAGAGCTTGCCGTCGTATCAGAAAGGATAAAGTCTGGAAAAGATTCTGGATATAAATGATGATCAATCATCACCTTGATAATATTGTCCTTATCTGCAAACAACTCGCCGAGTTTATCGATGCGATCCAAGGCATTAAAATCCAAACAGAAAACCATATCCTGCTTATCAAAATGATCTTTCAGGTATTCTGGGTCATCATCAAAGATGATAATATCTTGCACATCTGGCATCCAAGCTAGAAAATCAGGATAGTCTGAAGGCGATATTACCGTAACAGAATGGAAATTGCGCTTTAAGAAATGGTATAAGGCTAAAGAAGAGCCTATGGCGTCACCGTCAGGATTACGGTGAGTAGTAATCGTAATATTCTTAGGTGTAGCAAGAAGATTTTTTAATTCGTTTATTCGCTCCATTGGGATGTTGTCTAAGAGACTATTTAAACCAGCTTCTAAAATGATGGCCAAAATTACAGAATCTTTTCGAAAAACAACCTATTCCTTCCTATTCTGATTTAATGTGGATTTAACATAAATATCACTAGCTAATGCTATGAAAACCAAAGCTTATCTGTACATTTGCGGCCTAATTTGGAAATTTCTATTTAATACTTATAAAAAACAATACAATGGCTGGAAACAGAACATTCACAATGATCAAGCCAGATGCTGTAAAAGCTGGTAACATTGGTAATATCCTAGCAATGATCAATAACGCTGGGTTCAGAATCGTAGCAATGAAATATACGAAGCTATCTGCGGAGAAAGCTGGTGAGTTCTACGCTGTACATAAAGAAAGACCCTTCTATGGGGAGTTGGTAGAATTCATGTCTTCTGGCCCTATCGTGGCTGCAGCTCTTGAAAAAGATAATGCAGTAGCAGATTATAGAAAATTAATCGGTGCTACCAATCCAGCTGAAGCTGAGGCAGGTACTATTCGTGCTTTGTATGCTTCTAGCATTGGAGAAAATGCCGTACATGGTGCAGATTCTGATGAAAATGCAGCAGGCGAAATTTCTTTCCACTTTGCACAAACCGAGCAATTCTAAATCAATTGCTCTACGATTAAAAAAGCCCGTCCTGGTATGCCAAGACGGGCTTTTTTAATTATCAATAATACCTGCTAATTAACTCCAAATTGCTCTTTGGTAGGTATAGAAAGCATAGCCATCAGCTTACACATAGGTGTTTTTTGATCGCCAAATTCGCCAGTGTTTACCCAAGACATATTCTGCTGGTCTCCGGTCAAACCTTGTAATTGCCATTTCCCATCCTTGAGATCATCGATTTCAGAATCAATAAATAGAATATTATACTCTTGCCCAGGCTTGAGGAACCAAGTGCCGTGATCGTTGTGATCCTCCCAGTGACCACCATCATAGGTGCCATCTTCATAAAAACGGTACCAGCGTCCTTTGTTGACTTTGTCTTCTGGATAATCCATATCTACCCAATGCTCAAATACCCAAAACCTGGACGTCAGAATAGGCGTTTCAGCCAAAGTGGCTGGTGGTAATTGTGCAGGAGCAGCCGATCCAGTAGCTTCCAATTTTTTAGTAGAGCTGGTCCCCAGGCTAGAAGACGATTCCTTTTTAACACATCCTGCCATCAATCCAATAGCCAGGAACATAGTCAATAAATATTTCATAGGTTTATAATTTTGTATTAGCTAATCATATGTGTAGTCATACCAGTAAAACGCAGCAAAAATAACAAGACTAATACATTTCTAATCGTTTCTTTTCGGTCTTAACGCTTCGTTTAGAATATTTTAAAAAATTTTCCTGTTTACTTAACGTGGAGTCCTTAATTTTATTCCAATAAATGCTAGCCTTTTAGTGCTGAAATACCCGCAATTTACTGTAAATTTTTTTCAACTTCTGGAACCTTATATTTAGATTTAAAAATAGAATAGCCACTCCATTAAACCTTTAAGCGACTCCGCAGTCAAAGGACCGTTGCCAACACTAAAAACAAACTTTATGAACAGAAGACAAACACTT
Organism: Saprospiraceae bacterium; assembly: GCA_042095835.1. Taxonomy (GTDB): domain Bacteria; phylum Bacteroidota; class Bacteroidia; order Chitinophagales; family Saprospiraceae; genus DATFKA01. The sequence continues at coordinate 15,671 of JBELML010000083.1, read as the reverse complement.
GCCAGCCTGTTCGGCCAATCTACTAGCACTTTGCAAGCACCCATTGAGACCATTCAATCAGGTCTGGAAGTGTATGCTGGAGATTGGACCTACGCCCAGGCCTCTCATCTTTTAAGACGAAGCACTTTTGGTGTTCCCAATGATGTTATTCAAGAGTCTATAGCAGCCGGTTTAAACGCCACAATTGCTGCTTTGTTTGGATCAAAAGAGCTTCCGGATCCGCCCATAAATTATGACTATGCAGAGGATCCTAATGTAGCCATTGGAGAAACTTGGGTCAATGCTGCTTATATAGCAAGAGGAGAAGTTGTGGGTTATCGAAACCGAAGTTTTGCCGCCTGGCAGATCAAAGTTTTAATGGAAGAAGTGCCTTCAATTCGAGAAAAAATGACCTTGTTTTGGCATAATCATTTTTCTATTGCCAATGTAAACGATCCTAAGTTTGTATACCAATACATCACTTTACTGAGGACTTATTCTACTGGAAATTTTCGACAACTCATTAAAGATATCATTATCGAGCCAGCGATGTTGCGCTTTTTGAATGGCAATCAAAATACCGTTGAATCTCCAAATGAAAACTTCGGAAGAGAATTATTAGAATTATACACCATTGGTAAAGGCCCTCAGGTTGGCCCTGGTGACTATACCAACTATACGGAGCAAGACGTAAGAGAGGTGTCCCGAGCCCTGACTGGCTGGCGCGATTTGGGATACCTCAGCCCTAATGAAAACTCAGAAGTCCGCTCCTTTTTTAGAACATTGAGGCACGATACCGGTGATAAAACTTTATCTCATCGATTCAATAATTCCGTAATCTCCAACGCCGGTGAAGACGAGTATAAGAATATGGTAGACCTCATCTTTCAGCAAGCAGAAGTCGCTCGCTTTATAAGCCGGAAATTGTATAGATGGTTTGTCTATTATCATATTGATGAGACCGTAGAGGCCAATATTATCGAGCCAATGGCTCAGATGCTTATAGAGAATGATTATAATATCGCGCCTGTCTTGCAAGCACTTTTGAGTAGTCAACATTTCTACGATGCATTGAATATGGGACCAATGATAAAAAACCCCATGGACTTCAGCATTGGTTTGTTTAGACAAAATCAAGTGACGATACCAGGTACGGTACTACAGCAATATCCATTTTACCTTACCCTTTACTCCTTCATAGGCACGATGGATATGAACTATTTCAATCCACCTTCCGTAGCAGGTTGGAAAGCCTATTATCAGGAACCAGGGTTTTATAGAATCTGGATCAACTCCTCTACCCTGCGTCCTCGGATGCTTTTAACGGACGTTTTCTCTACAGTTGGACTCAGAGCTAGAAATGGAGAACAAATGGTGATTGATATATTCGAAATTGTGGCCGCTCTCAGCAATCCCATCGATCCTAATGTACTGATTACCGAATTAGCCGATCTCTATTTTCCATTAGGCATTAATGAGGAGCAACTCAGCAACCTCAAGGAGGTGCTCATTCCAGGTTTGCCTGACTTTGAATGGACCTTGGAGTACAACAAGTATTTAGAAAATCCCAATGATGAAGAAATCAGAATCTCCGTAGAAGTCAAGCTAAGAACACTGCTGAGGACCATGCTCACTATGCCTGAGTTCTATTTGAGTTAAACCTATTTCTAAAAGCTCAACCCGCTGGGTTGTCAATATAATAATGATGCAAAGAAGAAATTTTATCAAATCAGCAGGTACTGCCATGACCTTACCATTGCTATTCAACGGCATGCGTCTATCTGCTATCAATCAACCAAGTCTGTTCAGTGAGATGAATCCTGACAATGACAAGGTGCTCGTTCTCATACAATTAAATGGTGGTAACGACGGTCTCAACACCTTAGTGCCACTTGATCAATACGATACTTTAGTCAATCTACGCTCGAATGTCATTTTACCGGAATCTAGTCTACTGACAGTGACCGATAAAATCGCATTCCATCCCAATATGGGCAGCATGAAATCCCTCTACGAGGATGGAAAGCTAGGAATGGTACAAAGTGTGGGCTATCCCAATCAAAATCGCTCCCATTTCAGATCAATGGATATCTGGCAATCAGGATCACCTGCGGACCAATCCTGGACAACGGGTTGGCTAGGTCGGTATTTTGAAAATGATCACCCTGCTTTCCCAGAAGGGTATCCCAATGATACTTATGCCGATCCATTTGCGATCACTCTTGGTAGTGTGGTCTCAGAAACTTGCCAAGGAGTTGGGGCCAACTTCAGTATGACCTTAAACGATCCATTTTCTTTGAGTCCATTGGCAGAAAGTGGAGGTACGGCCAATACGGACACGCCTTATGGAAAAGAATTGGATTTTCTCAAAACTACTATTGCCCAGTCTAACCAGTACGCCGCCAACATTACCACTGCTGCTGAAAAAGGGAACAATATGGTGGAATACCCACAAAGCAGCCTAGCGGAACAATTAAAAAACATCGCACTTCTAGTCTCTGGTGGTTTGAAGACCAAGGTATATATCGCAAGTATTGGTGGTTTTGATACCCATGCCAATCAAGTAGAAGATGGAGATACGACCGTGGGAGACCATGCATCTCTCCTATTGAACCTTTCTGAATCAATGGCTGCCTTCCAAGCAGATTTGCAAGCCTTAGGCATTGAGGAACGCGTGCTGGGGATCACCTTTTCTGAATTTGGCCGACAAATCCGTTCCAACTTTAGTTTAGGAACGGATCATGGTACTGCTGCACCACTGTTTATTTTTGGATCTTGTGCCAATAGCACCATACTTGGCGACAATCCCGAGATCACTCCTGATGTGCAGGTACAAGAAGGCGTACCCATGCAGTATGATTTCCGAGATGTGTATGGGTCTGTTCTGCAAGATTGGTTTGAACTGAGTGAATCGAGTATTCAATCGCTACTACACGCTGACTATCAGCGACTACCAATCATCCAGAATTGTAGCTTGGCAACGTCAACGGATGATCCTATTCTGGAAGAAGTTCAACTGACCGCTTTTCCTAATCCCTTGCGTGGCCAAACGACTATCCAGTTCAGTAGTCGTGGTGGACATATTCGATTGAGTATTTTCAATGCTATGGGTAGTGAATTAGAAGTCTTGATAAATAAGACCTTGCCTAAAGGTGATCACCAAATCAATTGGAGCGCTCAGCGCTGGCCTGCTGGCAATTACTATTACCGTCTACAAGAGGGGCCAAGTCAAAGGACAAAACGGCTGATCTTGGTCAATTAAAATCTAAGCGAGCTGTGAAGGTGCCTGTTTCCCGTTTCTTACCAGGAATATTCCAGGTGCCTTCATAGCTTATGTTTTGTAACAAATAGATTCCTTCGATTTGCGTTAAATCTACTTCCATGTGTACGTCACAGCTGGCCAAGCCTTTATATACGATATCGTAGACACGGCCTAGCACCTGGAAAGATTCGGGCTCAAAATAGGTTTTCAGATACTTAATGAGGGTCTTGTTTGTTTTCTTACCTGCATATTCAGGTTTTATAGTTATCGTGAAAGCATAAGCATTTTTGACACCTTTATATTGATCTTGAGTGATTGTATACTCATAGTATTTCTGAAGATGTGTTTCAAAAAGGGCGGTCTTTTTACTGACTAAAGGTACATCGACCTGTTCGCCTGGTTGGAAAATGAATTGCTTTAATTCATTATAATATTTCTGCATTCCTTTAGCGGGTACTTCGGCTGCTTGACTTGGGCAGATGGTATCTTTAGTGAAAAACACTCGATCATACATCTCGGCAGTAAGGTATCGATAGGAACCATCCTTTTTATAAAAATCACCACTAGCCCTTTTTTCATCGATAAGATTATAGCGACAATTATTGATCATTTTTTGTCTCATTTGCTGATAAAAAGTAGCTTTTTCTTTCCTTTCACCCTTATAAAAGACCATTTTACTACTAATTTGATGTTCGAATAGGCGAATATTCTCAAATGCCTGCCTAAACGAAGAATCCTTTTGTACGATTTCAATAAACTCTTCTACCTTAAACCCTTGCTTCTCGGCGGTGATCATAAAAGAGTCTAACTGAACCGAAGCAGCAATGCCTTCATAATTGCTTTGCCCAAAGCCAATAGCACTTGAAAGTTGAAAAAATAAAAAAGAAAGGATAAAAACTTTTCTCAAGATTGCTGGATTTTATTTGCAGGATACTAGTTTTATACCCTAACACAAAATAACGATGCAAAAAATAGCCGTGATCGGAGCAGGAACTATGGGAAATGGTATCGCACATACCTTTGCTCAACACCAATTTCAAGTTCAACTAATCGATATTTCAGAGGAAGCTCTACAAAAAGGTTTGGCGACAATAGATAAGAATTTATCGAGAATGGTGACCAAGGGAAAGATCTCCGAAAGTAAAAAAGCGCAAACCCTACAAAATATCACTACCACTAGTTCGATTGAAAAAGGCGTCAGTGATTCAGATTTGGTAGTAGAGGCCGCAACCGAAAATATAGACCTAAAGCTGAGCATCTTCAAAACGCTGGATCAGCACAGTCCACAAGATTGCCTACTGGCAAGCAATACCTCCTCTATATCCATCACCAAGATCGCTGCGGCTACTCAGCGCCCAGGCCAGGTAATCGGGATGCATTTCATGAATCCGGTACCTATTATGAAGTTAGTGGAAGTGATTCGAGGGTATGCCACTAGTGATCAAGTGGCTCATGCCATAATGGAACTTTCTAAAAAGTTGAACAAGATTCCTGTCGAAGTGAATGATTATCCAGGTTTTGTGGCCAACCGTATTTTAATGCCTATGATTAACGAAGCGATATATAGTTTATTTGAGGGTGTCGCAGGCGTGGAAGAAATCGATACCGTTATGAAACTAGGTATGGCACACCCAATGGGTCCCCTACAGTTAGCAGATTTTATTGGTCTGGATGTCTGTCTATCTATTATGCAGGTACTATTTCATGGTTTTGGTAATCCCAAATATGCTCCTTGCCCTTTACTCGTCAATATGGTTGAGGCAGGGAAATTAGGCAGAAAATCAGGGGAAGGTTTCTATGTTTACACAAAAGGTAGTAAGGAATTAAAAGTTGCGCCTGGTTTTAAATAATTTTTTACCAAATAATTGTATATTGCCACTTTAAATGAGGGATTATTGCAATAATAATCTCTCACCAATAGCTTCTGAGAGAAAACACTTTATAAACATCCATCCTATCTACTTACCAGCATCTTGGTAATTGATTTCATTAATTCATTCACATAGGTGATTTATTGATACCAACAACTTAAAGTATCCCTTTAAGCATAGTGTCGTAATTCGCCCCCTGTTAACCGATTAACACTATGAGACAGAAGCATCCTAAAACCAGCCGAAGACCCAGATCAACCACTTGGAGGATTGGTCATTTAGCTGGACTATTACTTTTTCTTTCTTTACCAGCTATGACCTATAGTCAAGCTGGCAGCCAGCCCGACTTCTTTCATCGAAAAACAGGTGCCAAAAAGGTCATGCCCAAAGTTGAAGCAAGTTTGGATACTGCCGGCGCAGCAATAGATATTAATCCGATGATGAGTAATTATCCCGGGATAGCCATTGGCTTGTCTGCTGGCACCCAAAACTTAGGTGCCCTTGATGTTGCCTATCAATTCAACAATCGATTTGGCGTACGTGCTGGATTCAATTATCTCTCCTATACTTTGAAAGAAACAAAGATTGATGCTGGTGACGAAGAATTACTCTTTAATGCCAATTTTGATCAAAACAATATCATGCTCTTAGGAGAATACAGTCCTGGTAAAAAAGGGAAATTTCGCCTAGTGGCAGGATTAGGATTCTACCTTAACAATACTATTTCAGGTGAAGGCATCCTAGCAGATTCTATCATGATTGAGGATATCGAAGTCAGCCCAGAAGAGGTTGGATTTATCAAAGGCACCATCCAGATGGGCTCTAAACTAGCTCCCTACTTTGGTCTAGGTTTTGGACGTGCTGTTCCTCAAAAAAGAGTGGGCATAGGACTTGATTTAGGTACCTATTATAAAGGTAGACCACAAGTAGACTTGGAGGCCACTAGCCTACTGAGAAACAATGTAAATAACGAGCAAGTCCTGGAAGATGCGATCAGTTTTGTCCGCTGGTGGCCAGTACTGTCCTTCCGACTAGCCGTAAGAATAAATTAAACCTAATATTCATATCAAATTGAACAAGATGAATTCTTTAAAATATTGCACATTATTGCTTGGTACTGCCCTGATCATGCTGAATAGTTGTATCAGCGATTTCACCAATTTGGCAGATACGCTTGAAGAAGATTTAATCTTTGAAATATCAACTGATCTACTGTATAATATTGCTAGTCTACAAGTAGTCGATGAAATGGATCAAACCAGTCCGGAAAATGTAATTGTAGAGCTGGTGCAATCCGACTATACTGAAGTGTATACACTAGCCGGTAAAAAAGACCTTAGCCCTATTGATGGGCTATTATTACTTGGCGTTAGAAAATCTGAAAAGGCAGCCTCCAGTGGCGATGAGCGTATGACCTTAAGATTTAGTGCCGCCGGCTACTACCCGAAAGAGCAATACCTTATGCTGGATTCTACTACACAAAATTTTGTAGTAGAGTTAAAACCCATTGCTAATGCAGAGGGTATTGATCGCGAGTCGGAACAGTTCCTTCCTAGTGTTCAGAAAATAGAAATCGATATCAATGGTGCCTCTACGATTGTCTTTGATGGCAATACGGATTTCATAACTTCTAGTGGGAATGTAGTTAGAGGTTTTATTAGCGCTCAAGCTACCCTCTATGAAGGAACGGATGACAATAAGCGATTATTCCAAGATATTCTGAATAACAGTTCCTATATCAACCCAACAGGAGAAAAAGTAGGTATACTACTCAATCCTGCTGCGATGATTGATGTCAACTTGACAAGTGGCGGGCAAACCATAGAAAACCTCAGCTTCCCTGCTGAAATAACCTTACCTCTTGATCAGAATCTGTTTAATCCTTTAGAAAAAAGAACCATTCAGGCAGGTGATGTCATTCCTGCTTTCTATTATGATGAAGCAGAGCAAGCTTGGCGTGCCGATGGTTTTAGTATTGTTAAAGTAGAAAACGGACAATTGGTCGCCAGTTTACTAGCAAGACATTTTACCCTTTGGGCAGTAGCCTGGGCGAATCGCTCTGCTATGGAAGATATGACGGAAGAATGCCATTTATTTGTACGACTGATCGGAAATACACCAGATACCTTACGAGGTTCTTATATGCAAAACGGCATCCGGGTAAATTATGAGTACACGACTCGACCAGAATTTAGGTTTTATCAAATCTATTCCGGTTGTATGTCTGGAAATGGATTTAGCTTAGGAGGAATCGTAGCAGAGGCCGAAATGGCTGCCTTGGATTATTTTAAGTCCTTGGATCCTGTTGTCTTCGATACCCTTACTTTTGATGATGTAGTAGAAATTTTGGTGCAAGATTCTCCTAGCATTTGTAATGATCAGACCAAAGATTATTTAAACGTTAATTTGACTGCCCAAAACGCAGGAACGGGAACCCTTAGATATGCCTATGGCAATTTTGAAGGCTCAAGACAAATCAACTTGGAAGCTGGAGAAAACACCATCAGCCTACCCATTCCAACAGGTGCTCTAAATAGCTGGTTGTATGATGCGGGGACCTTCTCCTTCTCTTATAACGATGAATGCGCAGTTCGTACGATTGCCAGAAATCTTACGCTCTGTGATATTCCCTTTGGCGTAGCAATTGGTGTGTCTAATCCAGTACCGGATGAACCTGCTGAAGTCGACATAAATATTCAAGGAGAATGTCCAGATACTAGCGGCAATTTCATCGTTCGCCCTACTTTGCCTATTTTTTATCGACTTGCTTGTGATCAAGAAGGTGCATTCTCTATGTTGGGCATGATCGATGATGGTATTTTGCAAGGTGCCTTACCGATAAGCAAAGGCAAAATGTATGACTTTAAAGTTCAACTAGGAAATGAGGTTCAAATTTATGAAGATGTTGTTGTTCCTACAGGTATAGCCACTTATACTTATAAAGAATACGTCCTTACCTTAGACTTCAGCACGGGAGTTTTAAGCTTTGAATTTAGTGGCCTAGATTTACCAGATTCGATATGTGATTTAGCTGGCTAGATTAGTTAGGAAGTAAAAACAGCAGAAAAAGCAGTCTTAACTTTATGGAGGCTGCTTTTTTTGTTTGGCGTTTAGTTTTTTCTTTTCTAAATTACTGTGGTAGAAAAATATTCATATTATCTAAACCAAAATTCAAAAGATGAAGCATTTTAAGTCTCTCTGTTTACTTACACTCTGTCTAGCTTTCGGACATATTTCTTATGCCGGTACTGCCATCGATCATAATCCTGAGGTGGAGAAAACACCCGCAATGGTTGCTGGTGAAAATTTTGCAAACGCCATTCAAGATTATAAAGACTTCCAGGAACACAAAAAAGAAATGTCTCGCAAAGAACGCAAGACCAAAAGAAAGGAAGTCAAAAAGAACCTCAAACAATCAGTAAAGGCACTCAAAGAGGCTTCAGACATCGATATGACTTTGCTCATCATTTTAGCTATTCTGATTCCATTCTTAGCAATGTATTTATACGAGGGAGAAATCACCAATCGCTTCTGGATTTCACTAGTCCTATCACTGCTATTCTGGATTCCAGGTGTCATTTATACCTTAATTGTTATCTTGGGAGAATCCTAGAATAACAAACAAGAAGAATACTGTCCAGCGATGAATAGTATTCTTCTTTCTATCAGCCTACTCTATTATGAAGTCCTCCCTAAATCGCCATCTTGGTCTGTTATCGCTTGCTGCCACTGGAATATGCTCTATGCTTGGAGCTTCTGTATATGTTGTTCCATTTATGATCCAGCGTAATGTGCCCGGTATTGGAGCGAATGTACTATATGCCTTCTTTTTAGCCGCTATTCCTGCCCTATTTGCGGCAGCGGCTTATGCTATTTTGGCTTCCGCTATGCCTAGAGCAGGAGGAAGTTATATTTATGCAAGTCGAGGCTTAAATCCCTATTTAGGATTTATAGCCAGTTTTTCCCAATGGTTTGGTTTATCAATAGCCATAGGAGTGATTTCATATATCATCATTCCATTTTTTCGAGACATTTGTATCATGTTAGAATGGGAAAATGGAGCGCAATTTCTAGAGATTGGCTTGGTGCGCTTAGGGCTTTCCTTGGCCATGTTATGGTCATTTGTTTGGGTTAATATTAGGGGATTAACAGCCTATCAGAAAACCCTTTTACCGCTCATGTTTGTCATGTTTGGCTTAGGCCTAATTGTAATCATTACAGGTTTTCTATTTAACCACGAGGATTTTGCAACTGCCCTTCAAGCCAAAGAAAATAGAGGAATCCCCAAACCTATTGGTGACTTCTCCTTTTCGGTATTATTAACCGCCTCGGCTTTGCTATTTTCAAGTTTTATTGGCTTTGACGCCATTGCACAAGCAGGAGGCGAAGCTAAAAACCCACAACGAAACTTACCGCTTGCTATTGGGATTGCCATTTTTTCGGTCGGCACCTATTATTTCATTTTTACCGCAGCGGTCTACCATGCAGTTCCCTGGGAATTTGTGGCAGAAGAAGCTATGAGCAAAGATATTTCTGCACCAGGTTTGCTGGGATATTTATTACCTCCTTTTTGGGCGGTTTTAATCTTACTAGGCGCAGCGATAGCCTTAATTAATGATTTACCAGCTATGCTTTTATCGGTATCCAGGTTGATGTTTGCCTGGGCTTCTGATGGTGTTTTCCCCCGAAAAATGTCCAGCATCCATAGTCGATTTCATACGCCTCATTTGGCTTTATTAGGAAGTGGCATGATGGCATCGATTGGCATTCTTGGTAGTCATTTTGCGGGTGATTTTTTCCTAGGCATTGACATAATGGTCACAGCTATGCTAATCAACTTTTTGTTGATGTGTATCACCGTCATTTCCATTGCTACCGTGAACAAGCCATTACACAAAGAAATCAAAGTATTCCGATCTCGAAGAGTACAAGTCCTACTTGCCAGTCTTGGTATAATCGGACTAAGCACCTTCCTCCTTGTTCACATTAGAAAGGATTTAACTTCGGAGGTGGCAGCCTGGTACTTCCACTCTACCTGGGTTTATCTCCTTGTGATTGGATTAGCTTCGGTTTTATTCTTTTTCCAATTAAATCGATTAAAGCGTGCTGGAGTCTCAACAAAAAGCCTCTTTAAGGAATTACCTTCTGAATAAGCTTTTACGGATTTAACCTTTTCACAGATACTACTTATATGGCAATACCTACAATAGCGCTTTCCGATAGTTTAAAGATTGCTCGCGTACTCAATGGATTATGGCAAATTGCTGATTTAGAGCGAGATGGCAAGACGTATAATTTACAACAAGCCGCTTACGATATGCAGTCTTATGTAGAAGCAGGTATGACGACCTTTGATATGGCTGATCACTATGGATCTGCTGAAATCATCTGTGGTATTTATGATCAAAATTACGGAAAAGGGAAAACGCAATATTTAACCAAATGGGTAACTGAGCCAGGAAAAACCAGCAAAGAAAAAGTCCGAAAGGCAGTTGCACTAGCTTTACAGCGACTACAAACCGACAGTATTGATCTTTTACAATACCACGCCTGGAATTATGCCGATGCCCGCTATTTAGATGAATTATTTTGGCTCCAGGAACTACAAGAGGAAGGATTAATCCAAAATTTAGGTTTAACCAATTTTGATGCCCACCACCTAGATGTGGTCCTTCAAAGTGGTATCCCCATTGTTTCCAATCAGATTTCTTATTCTCTACTTGACCAACGAGCAGCTGCTAAGATGACTGACATCTGCTTAAAACACCATATTAAGATTTTGGCCTTCGGTACCTTAGCTGGTGGACTATTAAGCGAAAAATGGTTAGACTATCCTGATCAGATGCCCGAAGAAATGGAAACCTGGTCTCAAATGAAATACAAACGGTACATCGATGTAGCAGGTGGCTGGACGCCGTTTCAAAAAGTACTACAAAACTTAAAAACCTTGGCTGATCAAAAGCAAATCAGTCTGGCTCATTTAGCGACAAGGTATATTGCGGAGCAACCTGCCGTGGGCGGCGTCATCATCGGCGCAAGGTTAGGTCATAGTAATCGAGTAGCTCAAAACAAGCAGCTTTTCGATTTCGAATGGAGTCCAGAAGACAGTCAAAAAGTGCAAAAGATAATCCAGGTTCTAGAGCCGATTCCTGGCAACTGTGGGGATGAATACCGCAAACCTCCTTTCCTCACAGCAGCCGGTGATTTAAGTGATCACTTAGAACAACTACCCTCCCCTTATCCAGTTCTCCCCATTCATGAAGGCAGATCAAAAGCCTTGAGTGGTACCATCTGGGAAGATCTCGCTGGCTTTAGTAGGGCGACCAGGATAGGGGACCGAATTTTAGTTTCTGGCACCACAGCTACACATGGAAACCAAAGAATAGGTGGGGATGACCCAGAAGCACAAGCACATTTTATTATAGACAAAATCGAAGGTGCCATTCAATCCCTTGGCGGAAAAATAGAAGATGTAGTTAGGACCAGAATTTATATCCATAATATGGATGATTGGGAACCGGTCTCGCGAGCGCACGGATCACGTTTTGGTCATATCCAGCCGGCCAACACTATGGTCCAGGCGGGCTTGATTGGAGAGGGGTATTTGGTAGAAATAGAAGCAGAAGCTGTAATAAGCAGTTGATTTAGATAAGAATTTTTATTTTAGAGTATGTTTAGATATAAGCTAAAAATAATCTTTCTCTTTGGGATGATCGCTTCCCTACTATCAGCCTGTCTGAAAAGGGAAAATCAAAGCCTTGATTTTAATACGGAGATTCGCCCCATACTGAATCAAAAATGCATTGCTTGTCATGGAGGCGTCAAGCAGTTAGGAGGTATTTCTTTTGTAAAAGAAGCCTTGGCTTTACAAAAGGGTGAATCAGGGTCATTTGCAATTGTACCTGGGCATCCAGAAAAAAGTGAACTCATCAAACGGATAGAACACCATGATCTGGAACTTAGAATGCCTTATGAAAAAGAGGCGCTACCTAAACAGGAGATCAGCCTATTAAAAAAGTGGATCAAGCAAGGTGCTCAATGGGATACACACTGGGCTTATGAAGCCCCCATTGCATCACTCCCAAAATTAAACAGCAAATGGGCAGAAAATGAAGTAGATTTATTCGTCCTACAGCAGCTACAAGATCAAGGCTGGAAACCATCCCTTAAAGCGGATAAAGCTACTTTGCTCCGTAGACTGAGTTTAGATTTGATCGGCTTGCCTCCCAGCCCAACCGAGGTGCAAGCCTTTATAGCTGATGACAGGGAAGATGCCTATGAGCAAGTCGTGGATCAACTTTTATCATCTCCTCATTTTGGCGAACGCTGGGCAAGTATGTGGCTAGACTTAGCGCGCTACGCAGATTCTAAAGGTTATCAAAAAGATAATATTCGTAAAGATATTTGGCGGTACCGAGATTGGGTCATTCAGGCATTTAATGACGATATGCCCTTCGATGAGTTTACCAAACAACAGCTCGCTGGCGATTTAATTCAAGCGCCCTCTTCCTCTCAATTGCTAGCGACTGCCTTCCATCGCAACACTATGACCAACGATGAAGGTGGGACAGATGATGAAGAGTTTAGAGTGGCCGCAGTTATTGATCGCGTCAATACGACCATGGAGATTTGGCAAGCAACGACTATAGCCTGTGTTCAGTGTCACGATCATCCCTACGATCCAATAGAACATCAGCGATTCTACGAGTTATACGCTTTTTTTAATAATACAGCTGATAGCGATGCCTATGACGATAGACCAAAAATCGACTTATACTCTCCTATTCAAATTCAAGCGCGAAAAGAACTAGATCGTCGCCTGAATAATTTAATTCAAGAAGGAAAAGATACAACTACGGAAGCTTACCAAAATCTACTGTCCGATTATTTATCCGTGCAAGCGGCGCCCATCCCGGTGATGGAGGAGCTACCCAAGGAGCAAGCCCGAAAAAGTCATGTTTTTGAACGTGGTAATTGGCTCGTACACGGTGAAGAAGTGCAAGCCAGTCCTCCCAAACACTTTCTAGACTTTGATGAAAAGGTAGCGCCAGATCGCCTAGGTTTATCCGAATGGCTGATGAATCCAGAAAACCCACTGACTAGTAGAGTGATCGTCAATCGGTTTTGGGAGCAAATCTTCGGTTATGGAATGGTCACCACCTTAGAAGATTTTGGTACACAAGGTGATATCCCAATTCAAAAAGAATTGCTTGATTGGTTGGCTTACCAATTTGCTCATGATATGGATTGGAGTGTAAAAAAGCTACTGAAAACCATTGTCCTATCGGCCACTTATCAGCAAAGTTCTGAAATTAATCCAGCACAATTGGAAGCAGACCCGGAGAACTTGTATTTAAGCAGAGGGCCAAGGTATAGATTATCAGCTGAGCAAATTCGGGATCAAGCACTGGTTGTAAGCGGCTTGTTTAATAAAAAAGTAGGCGGCCCGAGCGTCATGCCTTATCAGCCCGATGGTGTTTGGAATATCATCCGGCATACAGCGAGTTGGGAAACTAGCGAGCAAGGGAATCAACATCGACGGGCATTATATACTTTTTGGAGAAGAGTCAGCCCCTACCCTTCTATGCTGACCTTCGATGCGCCTACTCGGGAATTATGCGCCTCGCGGAGGATTAGAACGAACACCCCCACACAAGCATTAACCACCTTGAATGATCCTGTTTTTGTAGAGGCCGCCCAAGCGCTCGCTCAAAGAATGATAAATGAAGGAGGAAGCAGTACACAAGAGCAAATTGCCTACGGATTAGAGCTAGCCTTATTGAAAAAAGCAGGCGAAGAACGGCTACAAATATTAAGCGATCTTTACCGAAATACCTTAATAGAATACGATACCAAGTTTCCTCAACAAAATCCTAGCACCAAAGCTATGGAATTAGTTGCTAATACGATTTTAAACCTGAGTGAATTGCTCACCAAAACCTAAATCTCATGAGTATACCAAAAGAAGCATTCGACAGGCATCAAAACTACCTTAATCGCAGGTATTTTCTCAAACAAGGCATTCTTGGTTTAGGCGGCTTAGCTTTAGGTGGCCTGGCTGGCTGTACACCTAATCCCATTAATAGCGAAATGCCCATTGCCCATTTTCCAGCAAAGGCTAAAAGGGTGATTTTTTTGCACATGGCTGGAGCGCCTTCTCAATTGGAGCTTTTCGATTACAAACCTTTGCTTCAGCAACTTAATGGTCAAGCCTGTCCTCCCTCGTTATTAGAAGGAAAACGCTTTGCATTTATAAAAGGCGTACCCATGATGTTGGGGCCTCAATTTAGTTTTTCAAAATATGGAGAATCAGGAGCTTGGGTCAGTGAGTTATTACCCCACTTTAGTCAAATCGTCGATGAAGTCGCCTTTCTAAAAGCTGTCCATACAGATGAGTTTAACCATGCTCCAGCTCAACTGTTTATGCATACAGGTAGCCCGCGGCTTGGTCGACCAAGTTTTGGGAGCTGGGTCTCCTACGGCCTGGGCTCTGAAAATGAAGACCTGCCGGGATATGTAGTCTTGGTTTCCGGAAATTCTCAACCAAGTGGAGGAAAAAGTCTTTGGGGTAGCGGTTTTCTACCTTCTTTATATCAAGGTGTTGAAATGCGCACAAAAGGCGATCCTGTACTCTATGTCAAAAACCCCAAGCATGTCAACCGAGACCTGCGCAAGGCATCCATCGATGCCATCAATCAAATCAATGAACTAGAATATCAGCAAAGTCAAGATCCGGAGATATTGTCTAGAATTGCGCAATATGAGTTGGCCTTTAAAATGCAGATGTCTGTTCCAGAAGCCACCAATCTGAATGAGGAGCCAGATTATATCCACCAGATGTATGGGACTGAACCAGGACAAGTGTCTTTTGCCAATAATTGCCTACTTGCCAGGCGTTTAGCGGAGCGTGGTGTACGTTTTATCCAGCTTTTTCATCGAGGGTGGGATTCCCACGGAAGCAATGACTTTGAGAGTTTGCACGGTGGCTTTCTAAAAAGATGTAAGGAAATTGATCAGGCGATGACGGCCTTGGTACTTGACCTCAAGCAAAGAGGCCTGTTAGAAGATACCATTGTAGTCTGGGGAGGGGAGTTTGGCCGTACACCTATGCAGGAAAATCGAGGTGGCATCACCAATCCTTATAAGGGAAGAGATCACCACGGAGAGGCTTTTACAATGTGGATGACCGGAGGCGGTGTTCAAAATGGTATTACTTATGGAGAGACCGATGAAATTGGCTATAGTGGCATTAATGGTAAAATCCATATTCATGACCTACAGGCTACCATTTTGCATCAATTGGGCATCGATCATGAACGATTGACCTATCCTTTTCAAGGAAGGGACTTTCGATTGACGGATGTACATGGAAAGGTTGTAAAAGATATTTTGACTTAGTAACGGACAATGAACAAATCTCGCATTTTGATCGAGAAGATTTTATGCCAAGACAAGGCAAAAAACGTAGATGATGCAGGGCATCAGCGAGGCTTTTTAACGCCGTATTGGTGCAAAAGATTCCATCAAAATCGAAAAGTTATTTTTTGATCGTTACTTAA
>JBELML010000082.1:0-27467 GCA_042095835.1 Saprospiraceae bacterium | reverse complement strand
AGCAAAATACCTGCGTAAATCTTGTATACTTTATTAATGCCCCATTCCTTAGTTACTGCGACTGTTTTTTTAGATGTAATAAATGCCGATCCAGCAAAATCAGTATCAGTTGAGTTAAAGGTAGTGCAACAACAGTCCCAACAAAGGACCCAAAAATATGAATCGATAGGGCAAATGCCAGAATGGTCACCGCTGAGTTCATTCCATTCACGCTATTCATGATTTTTGAGAGAAATAGAGTTTCTTCTAATATAGATACTAGAACATAAATTAAAAGAACAATTCCAAAAAACAAAAAGAAGCTGTAATCATGCTCAATGGATAGAACCCAACAACCTACAATGGTCATTGGTAGACTGAAATAATGAAATTGCGAAGCATAGGTCAATAATCCTGAGATAACACCAATAACAATTGCTCCAGGTAAATTTATTACTGAAAATGAGACAATAAAAATTATAATATTGATCAACACAACTTTAGTTCGTTGCTTGAAGTATTTCATGAATACTTCATTGAACTTCTGCCAAATGTTATCTGATCTATTTGGCTTATTTCTGTCAAAATATTTGGTGTATGTCTCCTGAAAATAATCATAAGTATATAAAATGATTACTGTATACAGTATGGTGTAAATTAATATGTAAAACCAACTCCAGGGCTTTTGGTCTGATTGGTTTATTTTATCCACTTGAGTCTCCGAGTTGTCGAGAAAAAATGAATACACACTTTCCAAAGAAGTTAATAAATCTTCTTTATTTTCTTCAATGCTTAGAGTGTCGCTGATTGTGATTTTGCTTTGAATCGTTTCACTTTCATATATTTCATAAAGAAAGTTGGAAACATTTTCCTTGGTATCATTTACTTCTTTGTCATATTTATCAACAAAAATGTTCACGGAAGAGACAAGTCGATTTGTGTCTTTAACTATGTGTCCTCCTAGAAAGAATAGAACTCCTAGAAAAAAAAGAGTACAAATTAGAAGAAAACTAGTGACAGCCAAATTTCTGTTCTTAATCCACTTTTTTATTTTAAGAATAAAGGGATTTAGAAGGTAAGCGATGAAGATTGCTAAAATAAAAGGCACAATAATTTCACCAACTAAAAGTAGGATTAGTATAATTCCAATTAAAAATGCTCCGCTTGTTAAATTGATTTTTGTTTTTTCTGATAAATTCATATACTAATTTTGAGAAACTTAGATGAGATCGGTTTTACTACAACGTGTGACCTTGGGACCGTGTGACTCATGCCTCTCCGTCTCCCTGTCTCCCAGTCCCTTGGTCCCCCGTCCCAAAGTCTCCTGGTCTCCCATGTCTCCCAGTCCCCCGCTCCCCCAGTTCCCAGTCTCAAAGCCAAAGTCTACTTCAATTGTTTCATGATTTCCTCAATGGCACGTGCTAGCTGAGGATCATTGCCATCTAATCGATCTTTGAGTGTTTCGCGTACTTCGATATCTGGTGCAACACCTGTCTTTTCAATGTTTTTTCCATCCAAAGTATAACATCCCCAAGCTGGAAGTCGGTAGAAAGAACCATCTACCAGGCCTTTACCAGAGGTGAAAATAATCCAGCGATAGGTTTCGGTACCGATGATAGTCCCTAGGCCCAATTCTTTAAATCCTGCGGCAGTCATTTCAGCATCACTTAGGCTTTGTTCATTGGTGAGTAAGATGATAGGTTTTACTGCTGGACCAAAATTAGATTGTGGTGTCAAAGCTCCGTCTCTAAATTTCCATTGTAAATAGGGCTTTTGAGCCAGGAACTGTAAAACATCATCGTGGACATTACCTCCAGTATTCCAGCGCAAGTCTAGTATGAGCGCATCGCGTTGCTGTCCCTCAGAGACCATATCGTGTAGAAAGCGCTGAAGCTCGCCATTGGTCATGTTTTTCATATGTACATAAGCAATGCGCTTTTGACCTTTGCTGTCTACTATTTGCTGGCATTGTGCTTCCCACTCGTCATACAAGGCATTCCTTACGGAGAAATAATTGACAGGGTGTAGCTTGACATCGTGCTGCTCGCCAGCTCTTGCAAAGGTGAGTGTCAGTTCTTCATCATAGGAAGGTTGTACGAAATATTGATTCCGATTTTGGGAGGTTTCCACCTGCTTACCATTGACAGCTACCAAGCGATCGCCAGCTTGAATGTCTTTACCATGTTTTGCGGCAGGTGTTTTGGCAACTATTCTTTCCACCGTATATGGGGCATCATTTTTAAAGAGAATCCCCGTAGCTAAGGTCCTATCCGTATAGTAAGTGTTTTCTTCTTTGCCAGAGGAGCGGAAGCCAAAGTGAGAAGTATTCAGCTCTCCAAGCATATCGTTGGTCATCAAGCGCAAGTCTCCTCTGTTGTTGACATAGCCTAAGTACTGCGCGTATTCATCTCGAGTGGCTGGCCAATCTAGCCCATGAAAATCGCCACTGTAGAAGTTCTCTTCCAAATTTGCCCAGGTCTCGAAGAACATTTGATGGAATTCATCGCGCAGGTTTCTTCGGAAGGTGTAGTCTATGTCAATAGCGGAGACCTTATGACTTCCTAGGTTGATCTCATTGATCTTGCCGCGCACCAAAGTGTAGTATTTTTGCTTGGCCGTTTTAAGGTTGTAATTCCCAGTACGCGCGCCTTCAATTTTCTTTGTTTTAGGACGTTCGAAAGGTTCAATGACGGTGGTCCAAAGGTTGTTGGAGCCTTCGTCGTGATTGGAGCTATACACTAAGGTGGTTTTATCTCCTTTTTGGATCACATAGGCTCCAAATTGGGTCCCAAAAGAAGGGCCTACTCTTTCAAGCCTTTGCATCAAGCCCGCTTGGTCAATCTCCCAGGCCATTTCTTGTTTAGTGGAATCTTCCTCTTCTTTTTCCTCTTTTTCTTGAAATAAGGCATCGTATCTGTCAGACTTGAAAGGTTGATCAAAGTCTTGTACGGCCATTCTATACAAATCGGCATCTCTTAAACCGTAGGGATAAGAAGGTTTCGTGCGGTTGGTGGTGAAATAAATATATTTCCCATCTGGAGAGACAAAGGGGCTCGCCTCCGTTACGGCTGTATTGGTGAGGTTGTTGACCTGCTTAGTGGCTATATTACAAAGGTAAATCTCCCTTTCAAAATTCTCGTAAGCGGAGAAGATGATATGTTGGTCATCAGGTGTAAAATAGGGGAGATCATTGTAGAAACCCCAAAGTTCTTTTTTGCATAAAAGTGAGCTGGACATATTTTCTAAATCCATGATCCGCACCTCTTCTCTACCACTCAAATAGACGGCTTGAGAACGATCGCTGTTGAACGTCAAGTTCCTATTATTCGCTAGGTCGCTTGTATGTTGTTGCTCCGCAGCAGAGCCATCAGCAGCTACTGTGAACCAGTTTTGATAACCTCCTGTAGTCTGATTGAAAAGGATCGTTTTATTATCGGTTAACCAATGTACTTCCAAGACTCGACCATCTGTGCGGGTAGGGATTTGCTTGACAAACTTGCCTTTTGCATCGCTGACAAAAAGCTCTCCTCTTGATACGAAGCAAAACTTTTCCCCATCAGGAGAAATATCAAAATCGGAGATATTATTATTGGTATTAAAGTTTTGTGTTTTTGCTAAGGTATTGTTGCGTACTACCTGAATGGGGACCAATTTTGTTCTTTTGGATTTGGTGTCGTACTTCCAGATTTGATATTCTTTTTGGAAAACAATGGTGGAGCCATCAGCACTGATAGAGGGATATTTCAGAGAAGCCTCAAACTTTGTAAGACGAGTAGGTTTTCCATTATTTAAAGTATAAAGATTGTACTCCTTGTTGTAGGCATCGGAGGTATAATATAGGTTTCCATTGCGGTCAAAAATTGGCCATAGGTCTTTCCCTTCATAATTGGTTAATTCCTGGTAGTTTTTAGTAGATAAATTGTAGGATTTAATTTCTGGATTGAAAGCGCCTACGTAGCCTTTTCGATTGACAAAATTGCTACTCTCCCAAGATTCATTGAAAAGAACTTCTTGTCCATTGGGATGAAAGGCGATGTTATGTACATTATTGAAATAATGCTCAAACAGACGCTGTGGCGTACCGCCCTCAATGGATACGCCGTAGGTGGTGATCCGATTGTATCGATTTGAGGTGAAATAAATGGTTTGGCTATCCCAAGACCAGGTGCTCACAAAATCAGGCGCCTGGTGAAAAGTCAAGCGCTTGACGGTGCCACCATCAATTGAAACTAGGTAGACATCTACATTTTGGTATTGGCCATTGCTAAAAGCGATCCATTGACCATCGGGCGAGATTTTGGCATTGGTCTCCGCACCTTCCATAGCGGTAATACGAGTAGCCAGGCCACCATCTATACCTACCTTCCAAAGATCGGCATCATAGGAGAAAACGACTTCTTGTCCATTGGGACTCACGCTGGGATAATCAGCAAAATATACTGGACTGGTTTGAGCAAGGAGCTGGAAAGCCAGTACTGCAAAAACGTAACTTAAGGTGATTTTTCTATTCATTATTGTGATTTAAGGCTCCCCGGTTATTGAAGCTACCGAGGGATAAATTTTTAAACATGCTCTCAGAAAATCTGAAGATAATTGATGTGCTTGGTTTGCAAGGACATTTAGCTTATCTTTTCGATTAAAGACATATACATAGCTCCCTTTTACGGATTTTAGCCTTTGAAGTTGATTAAATAGATATGGAAATAAATGGTCCTATTTTAGTAACTGGTGCCTCTGGATTTATTGCTAGTTGGATTGTGAAGTATCTGCTCGATGGTGGCTATACCGTACATGGGACGGTGCGCAACTGGGCCGATAATCAAAAGGTAACGCATCTCTACGAATTAGGCAAAACCTCGAAGGGGAAACTAGAACTTTTTGAGGCAGACCTCCTGGTGCAAGGCTCTTTTGCCAGAGCAATGCAAGGTTGTCAGGTGGTGATACATACGGCCTCTCCCTTTCAGACGCAGGTCAAAAATCCAGAAAAGGAACTTGTTGAACCCACCTTAGAAGGTACCCGAAATGTCTTGCAATCGGTCAATGAGATTGAAACGGTCCAGCGAGTCGTATTGACCTCAAGTATTGTGGCGATCATTGGCGATGCCAGAGAAATTGAGGATACCCAAGACGGTGTATTCAACGAAGATTCCTGGAATTTATACAGCGATTTGGATTATCAGCCCTACCGCTATGCCAAAACACTTTCTGAGAAAGAAGCCTGGCGGATTCATCAGGAGCAGAGTCGTTGGGATATGATTTCGATTAATCCAGCTTTCGTTTTGGGGCCATCTTTGAGCACCCGAACCGATAGCTATAGTACCGATTTTATGTTAGGTATGTTGAATGGCCGCAACCGTAGAGGTCTGCCCCAACTTACCCTTGGGATGGTAGACGTACGAGACGTCGCTTTTGCTCACCTCAAAGCAATCTTCTTACCGAATTTAAGCGGTCGATATATTGTGTGTAGTGAGACCTTAAGTTTAATAGATTTAATTACCAATATCAAGATATCCTATGGTACAAAATATCCAGTGCCTAGACGGCAACTGCCTAATTGGGTACTCTATTTAATCGGGCCCTTTCGAGGATTGTCTTGGCGATTTTTGAAAAATAATTTAGGGTACCACTATGAGATTGATAATAGTAGAAGTATCGAGGAATTAGGCTTGGTATACCAGGATTTGGTAGTGACGGTAAAAGATCAAATAAGAGACTTAGAGGATAAGGGATTGGTTTAAAGAAATAATGAAAAATTATGGATTTATCACTCAAAGGTAAGACAGCGTTTATTTCAGGATCTACTTCCGGGATCGGCTTTGCTATTGCCAAAAGTCTAGTCGAAGAAGGCGTGCAGGTTATTTTGAATGGCCGCAGCCAAGTCAACCTCAAACTGGCAATCGCATCCTTAAAAGAGAGCTACCCTAATGCTAGCATTGAGGGCCTAGCCTCTGATTTTTCAAGGGAGGAGGAAGTGGAAGAACTGCTCCAAAAGCTTCCGGCAGTTGATATTCTTGTGAATAATGTTGGCGTTTATGCCTCGGAATCTTTTTATGCCACTAGCGATGCAGAGTGGTTTAGACAGTTTGAGGTCAATGTGATGAGTGGTGTTCGATTATCTCGGCAGGTCTTGCCTATGATGCTTTCTCAAGATTGGGGGAGGATTCTTTTTATCTCCAGTGAATGTGCTGCGATCGTTCCGGCTGATTTGATTGCCTACAGCACAACCAAGGCGGCTATCCTGGCCGTTTCAAGAGGACTAGCACAGTTGGCTAAGGGCAGTGGCGTGACGGTGAATACCATCATTCCTGGCTCTACTTTGAGCGAAGGCGCGGAGCGTTTTTTAGAAGAAGTAGCTCGCAAAGAAGAGAAAACACCCCAAGAAGTAGAAGGCGATTTTTTCAAGAAAGTGCGGACTTCTTCCTTACTCCAACGATTTGCTTCTGTAGAAGAGGTGGCCAAGACCGTGACTTATTTTGCGAGTCCACTTGCCGCCGCAACCAATGGCGCTGCTATCAAAGTTGATGGTGGTAGCATGGGCGGTATTTTGTAACCAAAGTAGAGTTTAGCGTTATGTTAGGGAAGGGTCTGAGGTACGACCAGGAGAGGATGTAAGCATTTGCTAAGCTGGTTTATTCGACCTTTCGGAATAAGCTAAATCTCAAACATACCGTTCTGTAAAGTTGGTTTTTGGTTGCAGAAGTATAGTGGATTGCTATACTTCTTTTATCTTGTAGATAGTGTTGCTATTAAACCAATCTTTATGAAAATCAAGTCTTCATTTTTCAAGGCACCTTTTCATCTCCTATTAAGCCTCTGCTTGCTATCCTGTAATAGCGAAGTGGAAGTGGATACACCACCCAATGTCATTTATATTCTTGCCGATGATATGGGCTTAGGCGATGTCTCTATTTATAATCCTGAAGGGAAGATTAAAACGCCCCATCTAGATGCTATGGCTAAGGCTGGTATGCGCTTCACCGATGCGCATACGACCTCTAGTGTATGCACACCTACGCGCTATGGTATTATTACGGGCCGCTACAACTGGCGCACTTTTTTAAAACAAGGCGTATTGACTGGCAAATCACCAGCTATGATTCCTGAGTCCAGAACTACTGTAGCTTCTCTGATGAAAAAGAATGGATATCAGACGGCTTTTATTGGCAAGTGGCACCTAGGCTGGGATTGGACCTGGAAAACAGATGTCGAAGATACGGGGACGGGCTGGGGGCCCAATGATTTTGAGGCGATTGATTTTGCCGGACCAGTTACCAACACACCCAATGATTTAGGTTTTGATTATGCTTATGGGCATCCTGCTTCGCTTGATATTGCGCCTTATGTATATGTAGAAAATGGCCAAGTGACGGGCTTACCTGATAAAGTAACCATTGATACCGGAGAATATTCCTGGTGGAGAAATGGCCCAACGGGTAGTGATTTTGTCCACGAAGAGGTAACGCCCAGCTTTTTCCAGCGGTCCAATGCTTTTATTAAAGAGCAGGCCGAGAAGGGACAGGCTTATTTTCTCTATTTGGCATTGCCTTCGCCACATACGCCGATTCTTCCAACTGGAGAATGGGATGGCAAAAGTAATTTTCTACCTTATGCTGATTTTGTGATGCAGATCGATCACTATATAGGAGAGCTGCTAAAAGTAATAGAAGATAGTGGCCAAGCTGACAATACGCTGGTCATTTTTACGACGGATAATGGCTGTTCGCCGGCGGCTGGCTATGATAGAATGGTAGAAATGGGGCATTTCCCCAATCTGCATTATCGAGGGCATAAAGCCGATATTTATGATGGTGGACATCGGGTGCCTTTTATTGCTAAATGGCCCAAGCAAATCGAAGCGGGCCAAGTATCGGATCAATTGATTTGTACAACGGACTTGATGGCTACTTTGGCAGATATCCTCGATTATGATTTGCAAGCAAATGAAGGAGAGGATAGTTTCTCCATGCTTCCGACCTTGAAGCAGGACGAGGCACAAAGTGAAGGGCGATCAGCTCTTGTACATCATTCTGTTAATGGAAGTTTCGCCATCCGAGAAGGGGATTGGAAACTCATCTTAGTACCTGGTTCTGGCGGATGGAGCTACCCAAGTCCTGGTCGTGATCAGGCCATTTTGGATACCCTGCCTCCTGTCCAGTTGTATAATATGAAAGATGATCCAGGAGAAAGCAGCAATCTGCAAGGACAATATCCAGAGAAGGTGCTCCAGCTTCAACAATTACTGGCAGATTATATCCAAAAAGGAAGGAGCACGCCAGGGCCGTCCCAAAGCAACGATGACTTTACAGGTGAATGGCAACAGATTGCCTGGATGGAAGAGCTGAAGTAAGCTGCTTATTTCTTCCCTAAGGCCATCGTTTTTTCTCGTAAGAAATCGATAAGGTCTTGCCGATCTTGGTATTGCTCCATTTGGTCATAGTGGATAGGATCACCAATCTCTACCTTGACGGTTTTATTGCGTTTATTCATGACTTCGTGGAGTAATAAACCTAATCGTAGGTTCATACTAAACTTACTCACAAACTGGAATAAGCGACTATTACGACCGTGGAAGTAGATCGGCATTACGGTACACTGCGTTTCATGGATACGGGTGCAAATAAACTTCCGCCAGGGGAATTCTTTCACGTTGCCAAAAAAACGGGTAGAAGTGGCCACCGCTCCTGAGGGGAAGATCACTAGTGCTTCGCCGTTATTTAGGCGTTCGGTAGTGAGTTCCTTGGTTCTTAAGTTGGTCGCTAGGGCTTCTTCTGTTTTTCGGAAATCGACGGGCAAGAAGTGACCTTTGAGTACCGGCTCATGCGAAACGACTTCGTTGATGAGTAAGAAATAATCTTTTCTTACACGCGTAGCTAGCAATAGCATGATCGCGCCATCAACTACACCGAAAGGGTGATTGGCAACGAAAATGAGTGGCCCTTTTCGGGGCGTTTTGTCTAGCTTTTCCTTGTCATAGTCAACTTTGATATTGAGTTTGGCAAGTGCATTAGGCCATACATTAAAAGGTGTAGGACTGGCCATGTGTAGCTCGTCGTAGACCTTTTGTAGTTTTTTGCGGCCGGTAAGGTATTCTACGGTGAGAATAACCCATCTTTTTAAAAGAGAGTCTTCAGGGCTGGAATAGGTGAAACGTCTGCCCTCGTATGCTTTTTCGTAGGTAATGGGTTCATCACGGTTTAGCTCTTCCGGTAGCTCTTTATTATCCTGTTCGATATTGCTCATAAATGCTTGATGATAAACGTTAGACCACAATATTACGATTAATTGGTTAATGATAGAATGATGTAGTGATAGAATGTTGGATTAGAGATTAAATCCTAAGTTTTAGAAAGGGATGATGGAGGTGTTTTGACTTTTAAAATAATTGTTGGAAATCATCTGTTTTTAGAACTTTTCTTCTTGAAAAACTGTATTTTTGAAGGCTAGAAACTCAACTATATATGTTCAAATTAACTGCTCCGTTTACACCTACTGGCGATCAACCAATGGCGATCAAAAGTTTGATTAATGGAATCGAAACAGGTGAAAAAGGTCAAGTTCTATTAGGAGTGACTGGATCTGGTAAAACCTTTACAATGGCGAATGTCATTGCAGAGCTGAACCGACCCACGCTCATCCTCACCCATAACAAAACCTTGACCGCGCAGCTGTATTCTGAGTTCAGAGAGTTTTTTCCTGATAATGCCGTGGAGTACTTCGTATCTTATTATGACTACTACCAACCCGAGGCTTATATCTCTTCCTCTGATACCTTTATTGAAAAGGACCTTTCCATCAATGAGGAAGTAGATAAACTGCGCTTACGAGCGACTTCCAATTTGCTATCTGGGCGGAGAGATATTATCATTGTAGCATCTGTCTCTTGTATTTATGGTATGGGGAATCCCGAAGATTATAAATCAGGGATTATTCGAATAGGCAAGGGGCAAACAGTTTCCAGAAATAACTTTTTGTATAGCTTGGTAGAAAGCCTCTACTCTCGGACTGAAACAGATTTCCGAAGGGCGACCTTCCGAGTGAGAGGAGATACGGTAGATATCAACCTACCTTATGTCGATTTTGGATACAGAATCACCTTTTTTGGGGACGAAATAGAGCAGATTGAGAAAATTGAAGTCGAATCTGGAAAACGGATCGAGTATATGGAAACGGCCGCTATTTTTCCTGCCAATCTGTATATCGCTCCTCGTGAACGTATTCACCAAATCATTAGGCAGATTGAGGATGAATTGAATGGGCAGGAAAAGTATTTCGAGAGGGAAGGCCGGCTACTAGAAGCTCGACGCATTCGCGAACGAACCAATTTCGATTTGGAGATGATGAAGGAATTGGGATACTGCAATGGTGTAGAAAACTATTCTCGATTCTTTGATGGTCGACTACCGGGAACGCGTCCTTTTTGCCTACTGGATTATTTCCCAGAGGATTATTTGATGTTGGTTGATGAAAGTCACGTAACCTTGCCTCAGGTACGGGGTATGTTTGGTGGAGATAGAGCACGCAAGACGAGCTTGGTTTCTCATGGGTTTCGCTTGCCTTCGGCAATGGATAACCGTCCATTAAATTTTGAGGAATTCGTGGGACTGATCAATCAGATTGTCTACGTCAGCGCTACTCCAGGAGATTATGAAATGGAGGAAACAGGTGGTGTGATTGTAGAGCAACTCATCCGACCAACGGGTTTACTAGACCCGCCGATAGATGTACGGCCTAGTTTGAATCAAATTGACGACTTGCTAGAGGAGATTTCGGAGCGTATCAAGAAAAATGAGCGTACGCTCGTAACAACGCTGACCAAACGGATGGCAGAGGAATTGACCAAGTACCTTACTAAGCTCAATATTAAAGTGCGCTATATTCACTCAGAGGTCGATACGATGGAGCGTGTAGAAATACTCCGAGATCTTCGACTTGGTGAATTTGATGTCTTGGTAGGTGTCAACTTACTGAGAGAGGGATTAGATTTACCAGAGGTTTCGCTAGTAGCAATCCTGGATGCTGATAAGGAAGGTTTTCTGCGTAATAACCGCTCGCTCACGCAAACGGCCGGCCGTGCTGCACGGAACTCTAATGGGCTGGTTATATTTTATGCAGACAAGATTACGGGGTCGATGCGCTTCACCATTGATGAGACGAACCGCCGTCGATCCATCCAAATGGCCTACAACGAGAAACATGGCATTACCCCTAAAACGGTATTAAAGTCTCGAGAAGAAATTTTAAGCCAAAAAACTATTCTAGATATCCGTGGGGTAGAGCAAAATGCCTATATCGAACCAGATAAACCAAGTATTGCTGCTGACCCTGTGATTGATTATATGAATAAAGAGCAGCTCGAAAAGCTAATGGCCGAAACGGAGCGCAAGATGAAAAAGGCTGCAAAAGAGCTAGATTTCATTGCTGCCGCCCAGTATAGAGATGAGTTGTATGCTTTAAAAGAAAAATTAGGATCGAAGCGGTAGAAGGAATTTGTTCGTTATAAGGTCTCCTAAAATGGGGGTGTTTTTGTTCACCAAAAACAAGTATATTTATACAAGTACAATTATTAAAACCAAAGTTGATGAGCGCAACACAGATCAAGGAAGAGATTAGAGCATATCTGGATGAAGTAGACGAAAGTTTATTGAAAGCAGTCCACGCTATGCTATCGACCTACGCTAAGGAAGAAGAGGATCCTATCATCGGTTATGATGTAGAAGGTACGCCCATGAGAGCTAGTGAAGCTAAAGTGGAGTTTAAAAAAAGACTTGAGGCGGTAGATCAAGGAGCTTACTTAACACTTGAGGAACTTAAAAAAGAATCCAAGACATGGATCAAAGTTACCGAATAGTAATTACTCCAGAAGCTCGGGATGGGCTACAAAATATAGTAGAATACTTAGAAGAAAACGAATCTATACTTACCGCCGAAAAGGTCATGTTAGGTATTTTGGATGCAATAGATAGCTTGAGTAGCATGCCAGAATCTAACAGTGTTGTTAAAGAGATCAGTGACGAGCAAATCACCTACCGGAGAATCCTCAAATGGAACTATCGAATAATCTATGTAGTCTATGAATCTAAGATCGAGGTTCGAGTAGTAGATATTGGATACAGTCGCAGAGGACCAAGTTATCTAGATCAAATCAAAGGAAGAAAATAACACTGCTTTGCTCTTGATCTAGTTAAAAGTAAGGCATAGTAGAAAAGGGTTGTTCATCAAGGTCGCATCTTATCGTACCAAAATCTACTTAATCCGAGGCCTTGTCAGGTTTAGGTAATGTTGAATTTTTTCTTGGGGGAAGACATGACTAAAGGCCCTGGGTTTAATCAAAAATCATTTTAATTTATCATTATTTGCATGTCGCTCCTTGTCTCTCTTTGTCTTTTTATCCATATTTCGTTGGATAGCCGCTCCTAGGTCTATGCCAGATTGGTTGGCTAAGCAGGTGACTACGAACAGAATATCTGCCATCTCATCGGCGATATTATCCTGGGCTTGCGCCTCATCTTCCTTGCGTTTGAAAGATTGCTCACCATGTACCCTGGCCATTAATCTGGCTAGTTCACCCACTTCCTCCATTAAGATGGCGGTGTTGGTTAATTCACTGTAATAACGTACACCAATGGTTTTGATCCATTGGTCAACATCGTGTTGATATTCCTTGATAGTCATGTTTAGATTTTTTACGCTAGATGCGGAGAAGAGGGTCAACCCAAAGCCTTCTTGATATCTTTAATTAAGCGAGGCCCGCTGTAGACCATGCCCGAGTAGATTTGGATCAAGTCTGCTCCAGCTTCAATTTTCTCTTTAGCAGCAGCGACGCTATCGATCCCGCCCACTCCAATAATGGTAATGCTACCATTAGATTTTTGTTTGAGATAACGGATGACTTCGGTTGATCTATCTCTTAAAGGAGCACCACTGAGACCTCCGTTACCGATGGACTCGACTTGCTGGCTAGGAGTGCTTAAAGGTGCGCGTGCTATGGTCGTATTGGTAGCAATCAGGCCATCTATTTGGGTAGTGGCTACGATATCGATGATGTCATCTAGTTGCCCATCTGTCAAATCTGGCGCGATTTTGAGTAAAATGGGCTTCGGTTGATCTTGTTGCTTATTTTCAGTTTGGAGTAAACGCAGTAGCGCTTGTAAAGGCTCTTTTTCCTGTAAATCCCGCAGATTAGGTGTATTGGGAGAGCTGACATTGACGACAAAGTAATCTACGTATGGAAATAGCGCGTGGAAGCACTTGAGGTAATCGGAGCTCGCCTCTTCGTTAGGGGTGACTTTGTTTTTACCGATGTTTCCACCTACAATAAGTCCTTTAGGTCTTTTCTTTTTCAATTGCTCCACCAAGACTTCCATTCCTTTATTGTTAAAACCCATGCGGTTGATGAGGGCTTTATCTTCAGGTAGGCGAAATAGTCTAGGTAGTGGATTGCCATCTTGAGCTAATGGCGTGACGGTACCTACTTCAATGAAACCAAATCCCAGGCTAGACATGGCATTAATGTGCTCTCCATTTTTATCAAAACCCGCCGCAAGACCAACAGGGTTTTTAAAGGTCAGTCCGAATAGTTCTTTCTCAAGAGAGGGAGCCTCATATTGATAAGCCTTTCTAAAAAGAAAATTGATGCCAGGAATGGCGAGGACCAATTTGAGTAAAGAAAGCGTTAGATGATGCGCGCGCTCTGCTTGGAATCGAAAGAGTAGTGGCTTGAGTAGAAATTTATACACGTGGGTCAATAGATTAATCGAAGTTGTCTAAGGTTTTCTGTTGCCGGCGAGAAAACAGTATTTTGAGGCTAATCGAGGCAAAAAACGCAAGCTATGCATCGCATAGATGAGGCTTTTTAACGAAGAGTAGCCTTAAAAGATGTTTTTGATAGCCCAACAAGGGAACTTTAAACAGCTTCATCAAGTAAAAGGAGGTTATGATTACTTAACTACATAAAAAAAGCTGGGTCAAATAAATTGATACCCAGCCACAATCATAATCCCAAAAACTATTCTTAAGCGTTCTCCTCGGCGCGGACCAATAATTGGAATCCATTACCGTGGATATTCACTATTTCAATATTCTCATCGGCCTTTAAATACTTTCTCAATTTGGTTACAAAAACGTCCATTGAGCGGGCCGTAAAGTAGTTGTCTTCACCCCAAATTTTAGTGAGGGCTTCGGACCTAGGCAAAATATCATTCACATTGATAGCAAACAATCTCAGCAGCTGTGCTTCCTTCGGAGATAGCTTTTGTGCTTTCTCTTCAGCTTCGCCTGGAGCAAAGGTAAGAATTCTTAACGGAAAATTAAAGTGATACTTTCCAATATTAAATTCTTTGATGTCTTCTCTTGGATCTGCCTTCTGTTGACTGCGCTTCAAAATCGCTTGTACGCGTAGTAAAAGCTCTTCCGAATTGAATGGTTTGGTGATATAATCATCGGCCCCAATCTTGAATCCTTGCACGACATCATCCTTCAGTGTTTTGGCGGTCAAGAAGATGATGGGCATTTCTTTATCTTCCTCTCTAATCTCTTTCGCCAGGGTGAACCCATCTTTCTTAGGCATCATGACATCGAAGATGCAGAGGTCGTAATCGTTTTGTTTATAATTTTGGAAACCAGCCTCACCATCTTGTGCTAAGGTCACATCATAATCGTGCATTTCCAAATAAGAACGTAATACGTCCCCGAAGTTCTGATCGTCTTCTACCAATAGAATTCTATGAGATGCCATATATTCAGGTTTTTTCGTTAGTTGCTAATTTTAAGTCTTCACTTGGAAAGGAAAGGTCAATATAAAACTACTTCCTTTTCCTAACTCACTTTTTACATCGATTTGTCCTTTATGGGCAGTCATGATGGCTTTTACATAACTCAATCCCAATCCGAAACCTTTGATGTCATGTAAGTTGCCAGTGTGAACCCGATAAAATTTATCGAAAATATGTTTTTTGGCCTCCTTGGACATACCCAGGCCTTTATCCTTTACTATAACTTCAACTCCATTGGCTACATTGCGTGTATGTACCGAAATTTCGGGATTTTCAGGAGAATATTTAGTTGCATTGTCCAATAAGTTGTTGATTACGTTGGCGATATGCGTCTGGTCTCCCTGAATCATGGGGTTGTTCGCATCCAGCTCGGCTTTAGCCGTTCCGTTTCTTTTTTCTACCTGCAAACCTATATTCTCCACTGCTCGGTTGATGATTTCGTGGAGGTTGACCGTATTGACTTTTAGAGTGAAGTCTTGCTGGTCGAGCATGGCCATTTGTAAGACCTTCTCTACCTGAGCATTCATGCGTTTATTCTCCTGCTTGATAATATTGGCAAAGCGTTTAACCTTTTCGGGGTTTCCACTAATCTTTGGACTCACCATACTATCAGAAGCCAGGGAAATAGTCGCAATAGGCGTCTTGAACTCATGGGTCATATTATTGATAAAATCGGTTTTCATCTCAGACACTTTCTTCTGCCTAAATACAATATTGAGGGTGTAAAAGAAAGAAAATAAGATGATGGCCGTCGATAAGAATAGACCAAAAATATTCAAGGTGAATGTATTCCAAATGATGTTTTTCCGTTTGGGGAAAAATATCCGAATCTCGCCCGAGACCACCTCTTCTCTGGGGAAAAGCATCACTGTAAAATCCGGATTAGTGAGATTCTTTTTCGAAAGGCTGCTTAACTCTTTTACGGGGCGACCATCCATAACCA
Organism: Saprospiraceae bacterium; assembly: GCA_042095835.1. Taxonomy (GTDB): domain Bacteria; phylum Bacteroidota; class Bacteroidia; order Chitinophagales; family Saprospiraceae; genus DATFKA01. The sequence goes on along the minus strand of JBELML010000082.1, from coordinate 11,774 downwards.
GATGATGACCGTCCTCTATCACGTAGGCATCTTTTTCAGTAGAAAAAATGCCGTAGTGGTACTCATATTCTGGATTTTTCTTAGGGTCAATCCCACGATTAGCAAAAGATTTTTTGAGTTGCATATCCAGATAATCTGGATTGATGCGCTCCTCCAAAGCAAGGTTGAGTCGATTACTTTTAAAAAGAAAACGAAATTCAGGCTCAATTAAAAGCCGATTATAAAACTCCTGAGGGTTTTCTCTAAGTTTTAAAAGGTCAATTCCAAAATCGTAGATAGAGCTGGAACCAGAAAGGCGATTGATGGTACTGCGCTGCGTATACCTTGCTTGATAGCCAGAAATGGTAGAACTGCGCTCATCACTGATTTCTTTTTCTTTGAGCGCTTCAGCTACTTCATTGAGCCCATCACTAACAGTCGTTTTAAATTTCTCTTTATTCTCCCGCTTGGCATCCATAATCAAAGAAACTTGCAGGAAGAAGACGACGACTACCGCAAGGCTCATTAAGATGACGATCAACCAAATTCTTTGCTTATCCATTCGTAGGAGTACTGTTGTAGCGTTTTAATGGTCAGCCCGCATAATGAGCTGTTATTTTAACATAATAACCATAAAAAAGCAATTATATAAACTTCACATCAACATTTTAACACACATTTAACCGCAGTATCTTAAAGTGTCAAGAGGAGCTTAATGTTTTTGACTTGAGCCTGAAATTATCGCATCCACCAAAGATCTTCGTTTTTGCATCTCTATTGATGTCGAAAGGCTGCTGTTTTTATTTTAATACAAATCGTAACCGTATGTTTAAATCAAAAAAACAGCGCTTAGAGAGTAGTATCAATGCTGGCTCTATGGCAGACATTGCCTTCCTTTTATTGATCTTTTTTCTAGTGACTACCACCATTCTCTCAGAGGAAGGTCTAATGGTCAAATTACCTCCTTTTGACGATAATCCTATTACTGAGCGACTGCCTGATCGGAATGTCTTCAATATAAAGCTGAACGCGGCCAACCAGCTTTTGGTAGAGGGTAAATATGCCGCTATGGACCAAGTCCGAGAGGCCGCAAAGCAGTTTGTCATCAATCCACTCCAATTGAGCACTTTGGCGAGCAAACCAACCAAGGCCGTGATCTCTTTCCAATGTGATCGAGGTACCAGCTACGAGACTTATCTCCAGGTGTATAACGAACTAAAGGCCGCTTACCGCGAAATGCGAGATGACTTGGCGCAGCGTCAGTTTGGAAGCTATTTTAGTGATTTAAACAGGGCACAGCAAAAAGATATTCGGCAGCAAATACCTATCGTAATCTCCGAAGCGGAGCCTTTTGATGCGGAGCAACTCGCCAACAAATAAGAACTTCACCGATAGAATCACCCGACGTAAAAGCGGAGCAGTATCTCTACTGCTCCGCTAAAAACCTTCAAATGTAATCCTTGTTTGTCTTTATTGTATTCGCCTTAAGGGAATATATTCATCCCAAACCTCTTTCCTTCCTTTGTATTGGTAGACTTCATTCCCTTTGCGAATTGTAATCGATTCGACCACCCAATTGTCAATGATATTGGTGTTCTTGATTTTAATGCCTTGGATATTTCCGATTTTTCTATCTGTAAAAGTACCTTTTGCCAGTACGCCTTTTTGGTAGACTTGTTCGCCAAATACGCCTGGTCGGCTTTGCAGAAAAGAAGTCCCGCTTAGGCGGTTACTCATTCCATTGGTACCTCTGATACTGAAGAAAACATCCGCTACTGTGCTGGTCCCATCAAACAAACCATTACTGGTTTTTATCTCGACATAATAGTCCTCAAAGTAGCCTGGCTTTCTTAAAGGCAATGGTTTGGTTTCTCCTTTCATGAAACAGTTGCAGTAGTTCAAGGAGACATTACCGGCTTCGTCGGTCACCGTCACGCCACCAAATACCCAGGGAGAGAATGCCGTTCCACCGGATAGGTATACTTTTTTGACTTCGCCAATATCTTCAAAGGAAAGTGGAATCTTGGTCAGGGTACCTCTTTCCATTCCTTCACCTGTCCACATCTTACTGACTTGTACTCTTGGGCTACGACCTTTGGTTCCTTCCAATTGGACAAAGATGTCGCTGTCGGTCCCACCAAGCGCGGTATTATTAGTAGAAATCGTCAACAGGTAGTCTTTATAGGATTTTCCGTCAAAAGAAAGGGTCTTCGAAGAAGTAACATTACAGTTGCTACATTCTGCATGGACCTTTTTATCATTCAAAGAAGAAGCTACGGAGATTCCTTTAATCTTTAAATTATCTACAGAACCACTAGCTGGCCGCACAATGATTTTTTGCACTTCACCAATATCGCGGTAAGTTTGTAAAGGGAAAGTAACCGCGGTTCCTGGTTGAAACCCAGTAAAAAAGTCCTTGCTAAGTGCTAGGTTTTTAATCGGACGATTGTTATTATTTCCATAAATATCTACTAGGAAAGTACTCATAGATCCGGCATCTACATCGGGCATGGTCTCTACCGTCACCATATAAACGTTAGGAGGAGTCCTTTCAATTTTATCCAATCCCACCGGCGCAGATTTGAGAGCAAGTGCTCCCTTTTTTTGCTCTAATTCGCTAGAGAAGGTTTCTTTAAAACCTTGTTTTAATAAATTGCCAGTGAGTAAATCTTGGACAATTTTTCCAATACTCGCCTCTGGGTTTTTGAAGTCGATATAGGCATCAAAATGATAAGGTGCCTTTGCAAAGGTGACATTAAAGTTCACTTTGATATGGTAGTTGTCGTTAAAGCCGAGGTTACCCTCAAATTCAGCCGACTTGATATCAAATATCCCTCCAAGGGCATTATCCATGATGAAGTTGGCGGCCTCCAATGTGCTGACCGATACGTTTTCAACTACGTCTACGGTTAACAGAGCTGTTTCTAAATAAGTTTCTTTTGCTGCTTTTTCGATATAAAGGTCCGACAACTCAATATCTATAGGGAAATCTTCTCCTATATTGGCCAATTCATTTACCGTTTGATCGTAGCTGTCGTAGATGGGCTTGGCCACTTCAATCATAGATTGGTGATAAGCAATACGGTTATACAAGACGACTTTTTCGGCTAATTCCCAAGGCCAGTCCCCTTTTTCATTAATCCATCTGGTCAGTGTACGGATATTCTTTTTGTGAAAATCTAGGGCCGCTTTTTGTTCTCTTCTAGCCCGTAAAGCCTCATTTCTCATAGCCTGTAAATCTGCCTCTCTTCTTGATGCTACTTGGGCTGCTTTTACAGCAATCCTTTGATCAATCTTGACGAGGTCTGCTTTTGCTTGTAGTAAATCCCTGCGGTTTTGTTGCAGTTGGTTCTGTACAGAAATAGTAGCCTGTTCGATGCCTTTAGTCACCTCTTGGTTCAGGCGACTAACGAGATCATTTCTTAAAGCTGCACGCAAATAAAGGCCGCTGCCCTCTTGAGTAAAGGCCTTTCCTTTGGCTTCAATGACCGCTTCAAATTCATCAAAAATTTTACCGACAGTGATCAATTCAAAGCCCGTATTGTCAATGGACATCGTCGTTTCGCTACTGATCCCTAGTAAATTGACGATACCATCTACATATACCTCTGGAGCTTGACCTTTCATGAGTTTTAAACGCATTTCAGGACGATCTCCCGTTCTGCCGGATAGGACAAATTGACCGTTTCCCCAATTGATAGGATCTAGGGATCCATAGCCAGAGACGCCAGATTTGCTAAGGCTAAAGTCGGAGTAGACTTTGTAGCCGCCAAAGTTCATAGTAGCACCAGCGGCGATTCCTTTGCTATATCGTTTGCCGAAAAACTCTAGACCATCTACAGGAACCACCAATAAATGGCTATCTTCTAAACCAGATCCTAAAAAGTCCTTAATGGGGCCGTCTTGAATACCATGATCTTCTACGAAGGCCTCGATTAAGGCCAAGATGGTCATATTTTTTATATCTACCTCCAGGACGCTACGTGTTGGATTAGAGATGTTGACAACAATTGTTCCATCTGCTTGAACATGCTTACTGGTGTTTGGGACTGTACCTAAGCGGGCAGCAGCCGTAAAGCCAACCTCATTCAGGAAAACAGGAGCAAGTTTCAAATCAATACCGGCGCTGGCACCTAACCTACGTAAACCAATACCCGGGATACCAAATGGCTCTGCCCACTCTGGTGGTACAGGATTCCCAAACTCATCTATCAGCTCAAAAAGCTCCTCTCCTCTTTGCCTTTTTAAAGCTTGCATAAAGAATTGCCCCCTCATTTGCTGATCGATAGGCGCCATTTCGAAAGCGGCATTAAACCCGAGTCTGTCGGTGCCCATTTTTACCTCCATCATACCCGAAATACTAAATAAGAGTGGAACGGTAGGCGTCAAGCGCATACCAAACTTGATTTCGGACATCTTCACATCTTCCGAAAATTGAAGATCCAAATCCAAGGCAGCATCCATACTGATGGCCGTAAAAGTTTCATTAATCCAACCAGAGAGATTGAGTTGATTGACCTTCAAGAGGTCAGCGATGTCTTCCCCAAAGGCAATACTCGAATACATATTAAAACCCTTCGAGACCCTCAATTCTGGTTGGCTGGCGAGAGCGCTGAGAGAAGAGGTGTAAGAGGCAATCTCTCCCGTCGACATGATGAATGCAGAGCCAGAAAAATCAAGAGAGTCTAGAGCAATCAGGGCGCCACTAATTTCAGAGAATTTAAAACTTGGAGGTGGCGCAATACCTAGACACATCACCGCTTTTTTGTTGCCGCGTGGTGCAGTAAGTTGCATCTCGATGCTACCTAAAGTACTATTGCCAACTCCTTTGAACAATCCGGTAGCAGGTTGAACTTCAGCTTGCAGGGTATTTAGGGTGATTTCTTTGAATATGTCGGGTACGATATCAAGAAAGGCATTAACTTCAGCATTGTCAACAAAACTTGTCAAAACAGTTTGTAGGTTAATGTTTTCTATAGTACTGACAAAAGCGATATCTGAAGGATTGGAAGAGAGCTGCGCTGCTATACTTACCGGAAGGGCACCTAGTCTGCCTCTACCTGTAATATTGCCGCCTACTTTTCTAGCAGATCTAGTGGGCGATTCGATATCAAAGCTTAAGTCCATCCCTTCTAAGGCGACTGCATCAAAACCTGGAATAGAATAGCCACCCACCTCAAAATCGGCCTTAAACTGTTGGATGGTTCGACCATTGTTTTCAAAATCGAGGTTCAATTGTTGGATGGATAAACCTGTGTTGATTGGGAAGCCTGCTGGTAAAAAATCAGAAAGATCAGCATTGCCCAGCATTTTGGAGAATTTGGCTAGGTCAATGGAGGCCGCGGCAGGAAATACAATACTTAAGTTTTTCACTTTTAACTTAGAACTAAGGGCACCACTTAAAGTAAGGTTGTCGAATCCAAATAAGGAAACTTTTCCGCTTACCTTACGCTCTGTGCCGCTTACTTCAGTATCCAAGGCGGAAATGCGGATTCCGGCTCCTTGTAAATAGCGATTGATGCTTTGTGCGATAGCTTCGATTTCATCTTCAGAAGAAGTGGAGCTTTCGCTACCTAGTGGAGGTGCCGGGTTAAGAGCTAAGGTGTTATTTTGAGCAATTATAGGGAAGCAAAAAAGCAACTGAATAGCAAGCAAATAGAAAAGGTTTCGTAGGTTCATGCTGAAGGTTTTACTGATAGAATGTTTATTACGAATACCTCAAATTATGGCTAGTGCTTTAGATTTATTGGCGAAAGGAATTGAGCGGACATACTCTTGTACACTAGCGGGCATTTTTGGAACACCACCGTAAAATATAGCCCCACAAGTGCAGAGCACTTTGGTAGGAGAGGAGAAATCAGTATTTTGAAGAAGTGTATTGAAATCCAAAAAAATGTATAAGCACTTTTTAAGCCTTGCTTTCCTTTTGGTGTCTATTCAACCTATACTTGCACAGGGATGGATCCGCGATAGTTTAGAAAAGCTCCGTTCCACGCCACTTAATGAATTTCAGAAAGTGGATTTGCTCTTAGCAGAGGTTCGGCTAAAATCGTTTGAGGGGACTTATGAAGAGGCCCTTACGGTAGTAGATAGTGCGCTTGAAATAGCTCAAAATATTGGTTTTAGGGAGGGCGAAGCCCGAGCTTATGTTTATAAGTATAATCAAATTATCGAGTTGGAAGGTCCAGACAAAGCACTTCCTTTGTTAGAAAAAGCCATAGCGCTCAACCAAGCTATTGGCTCGGTCAGTATAGAGGCTTTTATACAGTATCATTTAGCGGAATATTATCATCATGATAAAAGCAACCTGGATCAAGCCTTAACAATATTAGAAGACTTTTTACCGAATTTAGATGATAGGGTCCACCCTAAGGATAGAGGAAATTTCTACAAAGAATATGGCCTTTGTCTATTAGATCTAGGACGATTCGATGAAGGGATTGCTGTTTTTAAAAAAGCGCTTCAGTCCTACTATGAAATGAGGGAAACGAGTTTTATAGACCCTACCTTGCAAGGCCCAAGTGCAGATGCAACCGATGGGGGCTTACTCAACGAAGGACAAGTACTCATCTATATGGGTGAAGTCTTCCTGGAAAAAGGCAACCCTGATACGGCTAGAGCATATACCCAAAAAGCAATAGAGATTTATGAGCAAACCCAGATGCCATCCTTTGTGGCATGGTGCTACGAAAACCTCTACGAGATTGCCGATTTTGAGGGGGATTATAAAGCATGCATCGAACATCTGACTCAAGCCTTGACTATTTACCAAGAACAGGGAGAAAGAAGAAATGAAAGTTATGTGCTGCAGCAATTTGGCTGGCTTTACCTAGAACTCGGCGATTATGAGCAGTCTATCCTCAACTACCAAAAATCTAATGCCAATTGTCAAGCGGTAGGTGATACGATATGTTTGCTGAAAAATTATATCCAAATGGCAGAGCTGTCTTTTGTTCAGCAAGAGGCTGATTTGGCTATGCAGTTTCTTCAAAAAGCAAAAGACTTTACGCTAGCGATTCATGATGACATTGACCTACCGGATATTTATTATTCTATCAGTAGAGGATGGAATATCAAAAATGAACCAGATTCTGCTATTCACTATGCTCAAGTCGGCAGGTCTATACTACAAGACCAGAATAGGTTTCCTGGGTTATTTTCTTCCAATTTAAATTTGGCTAACATTTATTATCAAGATCAGCAGCTAGATTCGGCCCTTTATTATGCTCAATATGCGAAAGAACATCTTTTGCAATTTAGTAATCTGGATGGTCGTAAAGACCTGCACCAACTCCTACGCAAGATTTATGAGGAGCGAGGTGATTACCAAAAAGCTTTGGTCCATTATGATACTTTTTTCGTTTATCACGATAGCCTCTACCAACAAGAAGTGCAACAAATCGCGAAAACGGAGCGAATTCGCCAGAATGTCAACGACTACATCGCCGAGAAAGATCAAGCCAATTTGAAAGCTCAGCTATTAAGCACCCAAAAGAATTTGTATTTGACCTTAGCGATTGGCCTTTTAATCTTATTACTTGTGGGTACTTATCTATTTTATCAAATCCGACTGACGAAGAAGGCTTTGGAGGATAAAAATCGCCAGCTCGCCAATTTGAATGCCACTAAGGATAAATTTTTTAGCATCATTGCCCATGACATCAGAAGCCCCATCACTGCTTTAGACAGTGTAGGGGAACAGATGGAGTACTATTTATCAAAAAATGATGTGAATAAACTCCAACTACTCAGTAGTAGAGTAGAGCAGACTGCAAAAAAGCTGTCGACCCTTTTGGATAACCTGCTGAACTGGGCTTTGGTCCAAACGGAGGCAATGTCTTATCGACCTCGAGCTATTTTCTTACAACCCATTAGTCGCAATATTTTAGAGCTTTATGAACCCTTTGCAAGTACCAAAGGCATTCGTTTAGAAAATCATATTTCAGTAGGGGAAATGGCTTACGCCGATGAAAATGCGCTGAGTACTATCCTTCGGAATTTGATTAATAATGCCTTGAAGTTTACGCCAAGGAATGGTATAATCAGTATCTCTACTTTTGAAAATGAATACACCATCAGTGTCGAGGTAAAAGATAATGGTGTTGGGATCAAGCCAGAATTAGTACCACATATTTTTAGTTTAAGTCATACCACTACCGATGGCACTGCGGGAGAGAAGGGTGCTGGCTTGGGACTGATTCTTTGTAGAGAACTAGTCGAACTCAACAAAGGCAGTATAAAAGTCATTAGTCAATTAGGAAAAGGAACATCTTTTATTTTTACCACGCCAAAGGTGGCTCAAAATATGCTCTAAAAGTCAAGCACCATGTCAACTGTTCAGGTTTTAATTATTGAGGATGAAGCTTTGTACGCGGGTAAGATTGAGATGCAATTAGATAAGCTAGGCTATCAGCATTTAGCTACACTCGATAATAGCAAGGCAGCCCTAGATTTACTAGCAGAAAAGCAGCCCGATTTGATCATTATGGATATCAATATAAAAGGCGAATACGATGGCATAGAACTGGCAGATATCATTCAGCAAAAGCAGGCCATTCCGATTATTTTTATCACTTCCCAGCATGATGACCTCACTTTTCGCAGGGCGAATCGGACTAATCCTATTGGTTTTCTGACCAAGCCATTTACAGAAATTCAACTCAGGCGATCGATTGAATTGACGATAAGTCAGTTGGCCAAGAATACTACAACAGAAGATAAGGAAACGATATTTTCTGAGGATCATTTTTTTATAAAATCTGGGCAGCAATTAGATAAAATAGTCTTTGATGACATTGTCTATTTAGAGGCAAATGGACGCTATATCAATATCATCACCAAGCAAAGGAAATACCTCTTACGCCGCTCTCTTCAAGAGATGATTGGGCTTTTGGGATCAAAACAATTTGCCCAAACGCATCGCAGTTATGCTGGGAATTTAAAACTGGTGACCAACGTCGATCTATTAGACTATACCATCCATTTAGGGGAGCACCGTATCCCCTTGAGTAAACGTAATAAGGAAGATTTTTTGAAGCGACTTGAGGTGATCTAGCATTGTTTGATCCTATCTTTGGTTGAACCAAGTGTTTGGTGACAGACCTTCACCCGATAGGATTGGGTTTACCGCTGTTTAATTGGTGTTTTCTCTTTTTTCTTTACGCTTCAATCTTGAAATGACAAAAATAGAAGCTGCTATTCCCATGATACCAAATAGTAAGGCTTTCTCTGAAAAAGCTGTGCTCCACGTTTTGCCAAACACGAGCATATTTATGCTTCCACCTAACAGATAACCAACCAGTAATCCAGCGGATATTTTTAAGCCCCTTTGTTTTTTATTTAATTCATTCATGGTTATCGATTAGGAGATAAGGTATTGCGGCTAGGCCACTTACACGACTTGGAAGTGCTAGCCTGGGTACCTTCTTTATGATCGACCCTTGCAAAAGGAGACTGTAGTGGGTAGATACCTTTTGTAAACGTTTATTGTTTAAGTCCAAAAGCATAGGCTTCTAATAGAATGGTACTCACATCAACATCCTGCTTATTGGATAAAACGACGACTCCAATGTCGGTAGATGGATTAAAACCTACCTCAGTAGATACACCTTGTTCAGAACCATCGTGCCCCCAAAGGTTATTGTCTTCATCAAGGAGAAAGGCATGTAGTCCCATAGAGCTGTCCAGGTTGGGGATTTGTTGGCGGAGCATTTCGGTTACCGTACTTGCTTTCAGTAGTTGATGGTTGTTAGAAAAGCCATCTTGGGCGAGGGCGCTTAAAAATTGCATCATATTCCGTGGCGTAGAACGTAGTGCGCCATTTGGATAATCTGGAAAGGTATAGTGTTCTATCGCCTTAAAATCGCCACCGCTGTATTCGTAGGGTTTCACTAATGTTTTATTCGATTGTAAAGCTGCGTCCAAACTCCAATAAGTATTATCCATATTCAAGGGTTGGAAGATATGCTCGCGGCAATAGCTCCTAAAATCTTGGCCAGCGATCTCCTCTACCAAAACTCCAATCAGAGCAGAAGCCATATTTGAATAATTATGCGCTACACCTGGAGCTTGATTATAAAAATTATCGGAGGCATTATAATATTCACCGCCTGCTACTAAATATGCCTCTAGGTAGTTTTTTAGAGCTAGAGGACTGTCTTTTCCATAGGAGTAAAAAATTTCGGCATTAGGGCCATCTTCAATAGCTGAAGTATGGGTGAGCAACATTCGGAAAGAAATAGCCACAGATTGATTCGGCACGGATATACTGAATGGTAAATAATCATTGATGCTATCGTCCAAATCAAATAAACCAGCTTCATAAAGTTGAAGAAGAGCAACGCCCGTTACCATCTTGGATACAGAGGCCATGAGGAAGATGTCATCTTGGGTCAGGGCCTTGGCGTTCTGGATATCAGATTGGCCCAAATACTTTTCATACTTAATGCTTGATCCTTCGAATAGGAGAACGGATAAGGCTGGAATATCTTGCTCGCTCATCTCTTCCTCGAGGAAATCGTCAAATGCTTCGAGGCTATTGATTTCCAGGGTTTCATCTTGACAACTAACAACAAAGAGCAGTAAAAGTAGAGTAATAAGAGGGGAGATTTTCATCACCATTTTTGTGTAAAGTTAGCAATGGTTTCTACAATAATAAAAAAATTACTTTCGAGAACAGTAGCGTTTAAGAATGTTTGCCTGAGATCTAAAACTGCATTTAGACCTCAGGCTTAGCGTATGGTAAGACGGTGATGGTCTCCTTTTTATTGCTTAATAAAACGGAGAATAGAACTTTGTGTATCATCTTGTAACCTTAGGGTGTAAAGTCCAGGCCTGAAGTCAGCGATATTGATGGCCTGAAGCTGAGCTTCTCCCATATCTTTCTGGAATAAAAACCGACCATTGATATCAAAAACAGAAAGGGTCAATTGCCTTTGAAAGTTTGAGGTATTAATAAAAAGTTGATCATTTGCCGGATTAGGAAAAATGCTAGCTCTTGATACCCTAGAGGTCACTTCTACGACTTCAAGAGGACTGTAGGCATACTGACCATCAAAGTCTATCTGTTTAAGGCGATAATAGTTTTGGCCTGTAACAGGAAAAGGATCTTCAAAGGTATAATCCTGTACTTCGATGCTGGTGCCATGTCCATTGACCTCGCCGAGCGTTTGAAAAGTATGACCATCGCTACTTCTTTGAATCTCGAATTTATCATTATCAATTTCAGCAGTTGTCGTCCAATTGAGCAGGACAGATTGATCTACTAGCTTAGCTTCAAAATAAGATAATTCTACGGGCATATTAAGCATGTCGGTGATGGTGATCAATATTTGGCCATCGCCTCCAAACCCAGGCAGTACTGCTGAATTGGGATTGGGTGTATTCCCTTGGCCGCCACCGCCACCGCCGGGTGTTGTGCCTTCCCCGCCATTATTATTTTCGTTGCCACCACTTCCGCCATTAGGAGTACCTGCGGTTTGACCACTGGCGTTGGTGGAAGAAAGTCCTGAGCCACCGCCACCGCCGCCTCTGGTGTTAGGATTAAGTCGATTGTCTCCGTCTCCTCCGGCTTTGCCGACATCGAAACTGCCGCTAATGGTTCCTCCTGAGCCACCACTAGATCCATTAGCAGAACCGCCACCGGCGGTCACGATACCAAGGCTATTATAGTTGTAGAAGGAATCCCCGCCGTCTTCACCAGGGCTAGAGCTTGCGCTTGAGATAACACCGCCTAGGCCTACTGTAAATTCAATGCTTTGTCCAGGCGTGACGGAATAGGTGTTTTCCACATAACC
>JBELML010000081.1:0-27750 GCA_042095835.1 Saprospiraceae bacterium | reverse complement strand
AGCCAAACTCGCTCCGCTCAGACAATGCCTAGGCGGCATCCCGCACTTCACTTATCACCTTTTTACACTTAGTAACAGTCAAAAAATAACTTTTCGATTTTGATGGAATCTTTTACACCAATACGGCGTTAAAAAGCCTCGCTGATGCCCTGCATCATCTACGTTTTTTGCCTTGTCTTGGCATAAAATCTTCTCGATCAAAATGCGAAACTTATTCTTTGTCCGTTACTTAATTTCGAGAAATAACCATTCTTTTTTAAGTTTTTATTTTAATGCTTTGACCTATCCATAGGGGAATAGGCGATTACTCTTGTCTACATAGCAAAATAGGTAGTATGAGTTCTGTATCCTTGAAAAAGGCCTACGAAAAAAGATCACTTCGTAGGCAACCCACCCCTTTGTCTGCTGCGTATGGGCCAGTAAGCATGCAATATAAAAGAGCCAACTTAACAATGCAGCGCCTTATTGCTGGTTGCAAGCGGCAGGAAGAAGCCAGCCAACTTGCCCTATACCGTCATTTCTATAGTTATGGCCTGTCTATTTGTTTGAGATATGCCAAGGATAGAGAAGCGGCTCTAGAGGTGTTGAATGATGGCTTTTTAAAACTCTTTCAGAAAATTGATCGCTATGACGAAGCTCAGGAATTTAAACCCTGGCTACGTCGGATCTTGATCAATGCCTCTATCGACCACTATCGGAAATATGAAAAAAAGCGCTTGCCACAGGAAGATACTATAAAGGAAGTAGAAGTCAATAATGAAGCATTAGATCGCCTAGATTATAAAGATGTACTGCGCATTATGCAGCAATTGCCAGCAGCCTATCGACAAGCCTTTAATCTATACGTAATTGAGGGATATACGCATCCCGAAATTGCCAAATTATTGGGCATCACTGTTGGAACTTCAAAATCGAATTTAGCTAAAGCCAGGAAAAAAATGCAACGCTATATCGCCAAAGAATGGGACATTCCTCCAAATAGAAAATAAAAGCCTATGGAGCACAATGACTTTGATGAAAAGATAAAAAATCTACTTAGTAAGCCTCCTTTGGAACAACCCTCTCCTCAAGAGATGGAACAGTTTCAATCGAAGTTACGTCGGACTAAAGAGGACCCTCGCTGGAGGACTTGGTGGCCATTGTTGCTCGCCCTGCCCATCTTGTTGGGTATGGCAGACCTATATATGCAAAACAAGAAACTGTCGCAGCAAGTCGCCACTTTCGAGACTTTTGGCCATAAAATTTTGGTCTATGATACTTTAGTTAACAAGACCGTAGTGTACCAAGTAGATACCGTTTTCAGGACGATCTACTTGGAAAAAAGAGCCCTGCAACGGCAACCGATCTTGTTGAGTGGCCTAGCCGGTAATGATCGTCGGCCTTTTACTAGACCGCTTAGTATCGGCTCATCGTTTAGCTTGAGCGCTTCCTCCTATCCGTTGTTTTCTGTCTTCCCTTCTGAAACTTATCCTTTAGATGATCAGTTGCACCTCCTTCAAAAAAAGGGCGAGCCTGGGGAGCCCAACAGCTACCAATCCATAAAAGCGATCTTAGAAGGCCCTTTTACGATGTTAAATCAAGCAGACAATCAAGCAGTAGCTTCCAGTAAAGGCACTTCCCGACCAAATTATTATCCCTTGCCTTTCACTCCTGAGTCGCTACAAAATCGAAATCTTGCCAGCCACTTTAAGCCATCCAATGTAGCCATCGGTGGGTATCTAGCGCCTATTGTTCTACCCAAAAGCTCCGGAGAAGCTAGTGGCCTACTTAGCGCCCTTGAAATAGCCGTCGAATACCCTGGTGCCCGTCGCCTAAGTCTTGGTATAGAATGGTTAAATACGGAAACAGAAATAAAAGAGGCAGCAGACTTAGCAAATTTCGAGCAACCAACACCCAATAATCCCACAGATATTTTGAAAGAACTAAAAGTAAGTCGAGCATTCCTACAAATCCCATTAATGGTACAGCAGGGATTTTTTATTAGCCCTTCAGTAGAGGCCAATGTAGGGCTTGGCCTGGTAGCCTATCAGCAGCGGAAGCAAGCTTCGCAATATGAATTCTTGGGTATTAACGAAGAGTATGGCCAGACGATGGAGTCTCCAAAAGGAAGCCTGAGTGTGAATGCGATGCGATATAAAATTGGTGCGAATGTCGTATTAGGTAGTCGTTTTGAAATCGAACCGCAAATCCAATTTCAGCATGGATTAAAAACCTTAGAAGGCGAATTATTCCATCATCAATATTGGTCTTTCGGGCTTGGTGGGAGCTATAAGCTGAAGTAGAAAACTAGGAGAATAGGTATTTATATAGGCTAGTTGCCTTTGAGCTGGCACCAATGAATTGGTGCCAGACTTTTTTTGATATTCACTTAATTTAAGCAAATATTCGGCCCAGACCGTTAATTAAAAAATAAAGTCCTTATCTTAGTGAAAGATAGACACCTTTACTTACGTTTTTGGCTCATCTGTAATCAAAGGAAAGTAACGCAATAAAATATTTTTTGCCTACTTCCAATTCTAGAGAAACTACACTATCAATTATGTTAGTCAGGACCTTACTTGTCATAGGGGTACTTGGGTTGACCTCTATACACATCGCAGCACAGGCCGGAGATGATGAGCGCCAGGCCTACGTAGATAAATACAGCCTTTTAGCCATTCAAGAAATGGAGCGTACAGGTATACCTGCCAGTATCAAGCTGGGCCAGGCTGTCCTCGAATCTAGATATGGCACCAGCACGCTGGCCCGCAAAGCCAATAATCACTTCGGAATTAAATGTGGCGGTCGCTGGAAAGGAGGAACCTATTACCTCAAAGACGACGATTATGTCGCGGGCAAGCTGGTACCTTCCTGTTTTAGATCCTATATGAGTACAGAGGAGAGCTTTGTCGCGCACTCCAACTTTCTGATTAGTAATGCTCGATATGCCGGCCTCTTTTCCATTAAAAAATCAAACTATAAAGCTTGGGCAAAAGGCTTGAAAAAAGCAGGTTATGCTACGGCCAATCATTATCATAAAAGCCTGATCCGTATCATAGAAGATATGGAACTGCACCGCTATGATAAAATGAGTAGTAGTGGCCTATCACCAGTCTATATCACAGACGAGCTGGATCCCATTGTTGATACCCAGCCCGGAGATGGCACTCGACCAATACCCGTACCGCCTCCCAATGGCCCAGCACCAGATGTCAACAATTCGAGCTTAACCCGACCATTGAAGGTCTTGTCGAACAATGACGTGAAGTATGTCATCACATCTAATGGAACTACTTTGGAGCAGCTAGCCAAAGATCTAAAAATGCCTGCTAAATGGTTGTTGAGCTATAATGACCATCTTAGTGCGGCTACCCAGGAGCTGGAAGCTGGCGAGTGGGTCTATATCCAACCTAAACGAAAGAATTTCAGAGGTCGCCAACGCTACCATGAGGTAAGCAATTTTGACGATATGTTCAGCATCTCCCAGCGCTACGGCATCAACCTGAAAGCCTTGTACGAAAGAAATCAAATGACGGTTGGTACGGAACCATCTATAGGCTCCAAGATTAAACTGCGGGGAGGAAAAGTAAAAACAGTACCTCAACTGAGAGCCGTTCGTGGAGCTGGATTCCGAGAAGGTGCCGTTCCTCCTAAAAATAATAGGCCTACTTATTCGGTACCCAAGGATACCGCTCGGATCAATTTGGCCCAATTCAATCAGCCAATGGTCCCAGTCAAACCCAAAGAGAATAATGTTTCTTCAGGAACTTTGTATCATAAAGTAAGTACTGGTGAAAGTTTAGAAAGTATTGCCAGACAGTATAGCATAGAGCTTGAAAAACTAAGAGAATGGAACGGACTAAAGGAAGGAGAATTAGCGCCACCAGGTTCTAGGCTGCGGGTACGCTAAAGAAAACACCCCAACGCTAGTATACGCTACTAGGTCGGGGCATTAAAATAATGGTTCAACACCATCTATGAATAGTTGTCTTTTTTATGCTTTTGCCTGTCTATCGTATTGTCGGTTTCGCCAATAAGCCAAGACGCTGATTGCTCCGAGTATCGCTACGGCGTAATACACAAAATTGGGTACAGGAACTGGATCTCCTGCCGCATAGGAATGTAGTCCTGACAAGTAATAATTCACCCCAAAATAGGTCATGATCACGCTTGCCCATCCAAAAAGGGAGGCCACATTAAAGGCATAGTCTCCTCTTAAACCCGGAATGAAGCGCATGTGCAGTATAAAAGCGTAGACGAGTATCGTCACTAATGCCCAGGTTTCTTTAGCATCCCAGCCCCAGTAGCGCCCCCAGGATTCATTGGCCCAAACACCACCCAGGTAGGTGCCAATACTGACCATAACCAGTCCTCCAATTAAAGTCATTTCACTGATTTGACTCATCTCTCTGATCATGCGATTGACCTTAGGTGCATTCTTTTGCGTCCTGAAAATCATAAAGAGCAAGTTTAAGGCACCTATCAAAGCCCCAAGCATTAAAAACCCATAGCTACCTGCTTCTAGCGAAACATGTATAGTCAACCAATAAGACCGTAAGACAGGCACTAGAGGCGTGATTTCAGGGTCCAACCAACTGAGTCCCGCTACCATCAGAATAGTGGAGGCCAAAATATTGGTAGCAGTCATACCTCCAATGGATTTTCTACTAAAAATAAGACCAGATAAAACAGTGGTAAAAGCGATATAGATCATCGATTCGTAACCATTACTCCAGGGTGCCCGACCAGAGACATACCAGCGCAAACCCAAGCCGAATAGATGTGCCGAAAAAGCGAGGACAAATACAGCCATTCCTATACGCGCAGGCCATTGCAAATTCCAGCTTGGTTGAAAAACGGCCGTAAACATTAAACCTAAAAAAAACAGCCCCAATAGTCCATAGACCTTTCCTAAACGACTAAAAATATTAATGCTGTTAAGTAAAAGCTCTGCATTTCTTTTGGTATCAGAAAGCATAACCGCTGCTGCAGTTTTATGCTGATAGTCGTAGAGCTGTAGGAGTAGTTGATCTGCTTCTTGCCAATTAGCTTGCCGGATGGCCATCATATAGGCTTGATAGAACTCATCTGCAATATCATGCTGGTGAACACTATCGGCATGCTGATGCTGGTGTCCTCCACCTGGCGCTTCCCAGGTATGGTTGGGATCATTGGGAATAGGAAAAGCCTTCATAAAGCTACCCCCAAAGACCATACTACAGATGTTGACTTTTTCATCTAGTTTCAGCATCTCCTTTTCAAAGACGCCCCGATCTTTTTTTGGCGTATTATAAGCTTGGCGGACAAATGCTTGAAGTTTATAGCTACCATCTGCTTCAAAAAAGTCGCTGTATGCTAGTAGATTCCCATCCTTAGGAGCAGGGAGCAGTGCTTTGGTTTTGTCATGCCTACCCATCTTGATTAGGGGGCGATTGTACCAGCTTTTAGGTTGAGCAGCCATGCCCAGTATGACCTGCTCCGCGCTCCAACCGTGGAGTGATGATTTGCGTGATAGCTTGCGTAGAATCTCACTAGCATAAGTATTCATTGGTTTCATTCTGCCTCGGTGATCCTGGATCACTACCTTGCCAAATTGTTGGGCATGAGCAGCATTGATCGTACTATTGGCTGGAATAGTGGTAGGTGTCGCCTGTACAAGAGAAGTAGAAAAGAGCAAACCAACAATTAAAGGCACCAGTGCCTGCTTGGCTTGTAATTTGGCCACATTTCTCGATAACTGTTGGAAGCGACTATTTTTATGAAAAAAGTTCAATACCATACCTATCGTGAGCAATGCATAGCCCAGATAGGTGACCCAAGTACCCCACCGATCGTGATTGACACTCAACCACGTACCTTTTTCATCCTGATCAAAAGAAGATTGGAAGAATCGATAACCTCCATAGTTCAGGATATTATTCATAAAGATGCGACTGTCTTGATTGATATTTTTTCTACCATCTAGCAAAGTCACCTCACTAGCATATGAGGATGCACTGTTGGTACCTGGGTAGCGTTCTAGAATAAAATCTCTCAAAGCCAGACTAAAAGGCAGATCAATCTCCTTGGCGCCGTAGGCAATCGCAAGCCTTAAATCTCCTACGCTAAAGACTTTAGGTCTACCCACTATTCCTTTACTCCCATAGATGTACTGCTCTTGACTTTCTCCATTGCTACTCACCCGCATTTTTATACCAGCCAGACTATTGCTATTCATCTTTCGATCACTAGATACGACTGCTACCACTCCCTTGGGATCGTAAGCCCCAAAGACAAATTGCCGTTGACCATCAGAATAAAGACTACGTAATTGTAATGGATACTGGAGGCCAGCAATCATAGTATCCTTTTGTTGCGTGGCCATTACCGTCTGGAAGTAGGTACGTGGCGCCGTAAAAACAATTTGCTCGGCTCTCATTTGTAGATTAAATGCGCTCGGCTCGTACGTTTCTGTGAAATTGAAAAGCGTACCTCTAATTCTACTGCGTTGCCCTTGGCTGATATAGTACTCTTCTCTTCCATTGGCGCCACCGATTACAATTTTCAAAGTGGGTTTTCCATCGGGAGCAGAGGTCAATTCTTCTTTGGGGTTTGGTAAAAAGTCGGTCAACTCAACGGCTACCTCTTGGCCATTGATCAGGTAAGATTCTTTAAAATGATTCCTACCTAAACTCGATAAGAGGATGGGCTCACTAAATCCAAATGTTTGTTCTCCAGCCTTCGCCTCAAAAACCAAATGCTCCGTCGCAGAATAGATCGAATTGGAGGACTCCCCCTCACGGATATGCATCATACCTTCATAGCCTGTATAGCGACTAATGGCCGCTCCTACCAGAATCACAAGAATAGCTGCATGAAAGGAAAAAACGGCCCACTTGCGCTGTTGGATCAACCGAAAGCGAAAAATATTGACTAAAATGGACAGGCCAAAAAGCAAAAGTAATAGCTCAAACCACCAAGCCGCATAAACCAATTTAAAGGCAGCACTGGTGCCAAAATCATTCTCGATAAAAGTAGCAGTGCCGATCGCTATGGCAAATAAGAGCATATACATGCCAGCGGATCGGGTGGAGAAGAGGCGCCCGATTATATTTTTGATATTCTTGTTCATTTGTTGTGATTTATTTTTACGAAGTTGTCTATCGAGCCTAAGCAGCTACTTCAACAGGGCTCCTTCCATTATGATATCGTAGCGATATCCAGCACCAAAATCTTTATCAATCATAATCATCCCCTCCAAGGTGACGATATCACCTAGCCGAATGATTTCACTCGTAGTGATCGTAAGGTCTAAACCTGCTTTGGAGCCATCCTGCAGATGTACCCAGTTGCGATTCATGATATTGGGGTTGACCTTGACAATTTTGCCGCTTACCTGTATGATTTCCCCTGCATAGTCCGCTCTATTTTGGAGCAGCTGTACTAAGGGCGTTGAGCCATCCAGGATAGGAATGGCTCCTTCGGCCACATCTTCAAGCTTACTAGAGCTAGGAATCGATGCACTGCTGGTCGCAGTAGATGAACTAGGCATCGTTTTCTTTTGTACACGAGAGACTAAATAGACGGTGTCGAAGATTCGATCAAATTCTCTGCTGTAGAAATTCTTCTTGAGAATACCACCGCTGTAAGCGATATCGTCACCTACTGCAATGTCTTGTTTAGAGACGGCTACCCAGAAGGAAGCCCCTTCTTCTTGGACACGGAGATAGCTGTACTTTTCTGTATTTAAGACCTCCTCTACAGTCACCTGATGCAAACTATTGGTAGCTATTGGTGCTGCGCCTGCCGCATCTGGGAATTGAAAACCAGTGGAGGTAGTCGCTTTTGCCTCTACAGGCTGTGCATGGATGACTTTAGGTTTGGAATGGCAGGCTCCCAACAAAAAGAGACCGCTTAGAAAGGCCACATTTTTTAATAAACTATTCATAGCAAACTTTTTTAAAATCTTTTGATAATACGTGTGTTGAAGCGATGGTAAAGCTGTTTTTGGTTGTCAATTACACCCTCGTAGAAAAGATGTAGACTTACTTTCTTATGGACATTGAAATTGACGCTAGCTCCTATGATGTCCTGGTGTAAAGTGCGCTCACCAATTTTATATTTATAGTCGACCCAGCGATAATAGAGTTCTCCACGGACTTTATTTTTGGCAAAACCTCTAGATAAGCGCGCTCCAAAAATCTGACTATCAATGATGTCCGTTTGGAGGAAATTAGCTCGTAAGCTTAAGCGGGTCTTGAGGTAGGGTAGTTTCGAAAAGGTGATATGTCCATTTACATTTCGAGAAGGGTTTGCGCCACTTTTCTGGAAGCGCAAGCCAGAGTTAAGTCCCACCGAAATCGTTTTAAAAGGTCGATAGTGTACATTCAATCGAAAGCCTTGACGTGTTTCATCGGCAATAAGTTGGTCAATAAAGTTGCGATAAGACTCGTAGTAAATGACATTCCTGCGATTATCATAGGCGAAGGAAAAGCGAAGCTTAGAGTTGAGTCGATAGCGTAAAGCCGCATAAATATTTGTCAGGCGTGCCGTCGACTGTGCCTGTTCATTCAGGTTTTCAAAGAGGTCAATCTCAAAGGAGCTGAAAAGACTCAAACCTTTAGTAAGGGTGCTATTGTGCTGAAAATAGGCGAAACGCCGATCTGTACGGCCACTATTTTTTTGCTCAAGTACTCCTAGTGTCGTTTGACTTGACTGCCCAGTTTGGCTATTCGCAAAACTAACATAGGCTCCATACTGTAAAAGATTGAGGTTGAGACCATAGGTCTGTAAATCTGGCCTTGAACCACCAATAATACCAAAGCTCCAATTCCCGAGTCCTTTTTCCAGTTGCAGGCCGTCCATCGCCCCCATGCTGGAGAACTTTGGATTAATTTTGCGCCCCACGGTAAGGTGGCTGCTTTTATCAAAGGCATAGCGCAAAGCCAAAGAATACACTTTAAAGGCCTCCCCAAAATTGATGGTGTCATTCAACTGATGCCGAAAGGTCACATAACTTTCTACCGAAATAGGGCTATTATTGAGATGATAGCCTCGGAAGGAAAGCGCATACCGCATACGATGACTGTTCCTAAAATCTGACATATTACTATAGCTGGCCGCTGAAATTCTACCTTTTATTCGTTCTTTAAAAAGCACCTCTTGGACTGGATCAATGTCTTCTTCAGGTTTGATTACAGGATCATTCCCAAGAAAAGGACCATCACTTATGATAGCTGTAGGGGCTGTCGCTGGTTTGGCCTGCTGCTCAAGCGACTCTTTTTTTGAAGGTATAAACAAGAGCTGCTTGCCTATTTCTAAGGGAATACCTTCCAATGGCTTACAGACAGTAGAACTAGATGATTTTTGCTCTACTAAAAGGGCTGGTACACGATGTTGTCCAGTTTGTAAAAAGAGGGTATCTCCTTTTTCAATATCTATGGTAGAAGCAAACTTCACATAGACATTCCTAGTGGTGATATAAGTAACCTCTCCTACAAGAATAGAACGATTCGTCTGAGCTGAGAGGCTACAGTAGCAAGCGATCATCACCAATATTCCTACCCATTTTATCATATTTCTGTTTTTATAAAACATAGTTATCCAAGGTCAAGCACGGGCTTGACAAGTTGTCTTGATCCTTGTTGGAAAGACCTAGTAGCCTTCCCCAAATTGATCTTATTTATGGTCTAATCATCTGACTCTCCTCGTGGATGACACTCGTAACAAGCCCTACTTTCATATTTATACCCACGTACATCATCGTGCTCATCTCTCAAGTCATTCGGATCATTATGCTCGTGGCAGTCAATACAACTGAATAGGGCATAGTTGCCTGGAGAAGTATGGCATTCGGTACAGTCATCCCATTCTCCTTTATGGTTTCCGCTATAAATGGGGAAATACAAATTATCGTGATCCAGAAACTCCGCTGGCATCCAATCAGGATCGGTGGTATGGCAGGCCTTACAGTCCATCGAAAATCCTAATTGCTGATGATTTGGATTGCGGGTTTGTTCATAATCCATTTTATGACAAGCGGCACAATCTGTGGGTGTACCTGCGTATCCATTGGTATGGCATTCCGCACAGTCAACCGAGATGTGAGCGCCAGTTAGTGGAAAATTGGTCCGATTGTGATCGAAGACATTATCCTCACTCCCCGTTGGGTGACAAAGCAAGCAGGCATTACTTTCGTAGACGTAGCCATTCACATCGTCGTGTTCGTCGTCGGTATCATTTCTCTGGTGGCAAGTGGTACAGGTAAATTCGGCGTAATTAGCTGGATTGGGGTGACACTCCAGGCAATCGCTCCAAACTCCACCATGTTCTCCATTGTAGATGGGAAAATAGAGATCGTCATGCTCGCTATATTCCGCTGGCATCCAGTTGAGGTCCAAAGTATGACAGGCCGCACAATCGGTTCCAAAGTTTAAAGCTTTATGATCGGGATTCAGCGCTTTGTCATAATCCAATTGATGACAAGAGATACAATCGGTAGGTAGAGCTTCAAAGACACCCGTTGTATGACAATCGATGCAGTCGATATCATGTCCTTTTACCAGTGGGAAAAAGTCATGTAAAATATTCTGAGAGGACCAATCGAATGCATTAATATCGTGACATTCTATACAATCTCTTGAATAATCAGCTTCGACATGATTAGGAGCAGTTGTTGCCAAAAAATCGGAAAGATGGCAGTTGATACACTCATTTCCGATTCGATCAAATTGCAAATGCGAATCGGAGATATGACAATCATTACAACTGATCTGAGCGTGTATTCCAAGCAGTGGAAATCCGTTGTCTTGATGGATATCTGTGATATTATCAACCAACCAATTTTCAACCGAATGGCAGCGCGCGCAGTCGGTACCAACCGTCATATTGTGTAAATCTGCGTGACAAGAAATACAGTCCGGACTAGTCGCCGTAAAGACCAGGTCTTCGTGGCACAACCTACAATCCGTAGCTATATGTCCGCCCTCCAAAGGAAAACTGGTAGCATAATGGTTAAATTGACTAGTGTCGCTTGTACTGGAAACTGGCTGAAAGTTCCACTTGCTTAGTGGGATATCCCAGCTTTCTGAATGATGACAAGCTGCACAATTCATTTTGAAATCTTCGCCGTGGGGTGACTGAGCCAGCAGACTGCAGGTCAGGGCCAGGCATCCTATTATTGATGACAGTCTACGCATTCGAAACTTTTAAATTTATATTGAGTAATGATATTTCCACTTGTCGCTTGATACGGTTGATGGCATTGGGCACAATCCACCCTCACATGAGCTCCTTCGAGTTTAAAGTTTGTCTCGTCATGGTTGAATTCGGCAATTAACCAGCCCTCCTGGTTGTGGCATTGCGCACAATCGCTTGCACCATTCTCAAGAAACTGATCCTCATGGCTATTGTCCTCAGAGTGGCATTCCCAGCAGGTATTGGGTGTATTTAGAAAACCCTCATAGCGGTTGACTACAAAATTTTCATCTGGAATATGACAAGCTCGGCAGGTGACCTCGGCATGTTTTCCCAGCAAGCTATAAGCCGTTAAATCATGATCGAAGTGGTTGTCGAGCCAGTTATCTGTCAGGTGGCATTGCGCACAATCTTGATTAGGGTAGTAGTCTGCGGAGATATATCCTTGGTGTACATCTTCGTGGCAATCAACGCAGCGCTGGCCAATATCCCGAAACTTCCACCGATCTTCCTTTTCATCCAAATGGCAGGCAAAGCAGGGCGTCGCTAAATGCCCTCCATCCAAGGGAAACTGCGAAGCATTATGCTGCTCGATGGTGTAGGTAGAACCCGAAAAGCCCTGCTCACTATGGCAAGCTGCGCAATCGGGTCCTACTCCATCGGCATAAAATTCCCCTTGATGATAATCTTCGTGACAAGTCACACATGTCTGATGAGCAACTGGGTCTGTTTTATTTTCGCTATGACATTGCGCGCAATCTACGCTTTGGTGCTGACCTAATAGTGGAAAATTGGTGAGGTTATGGTTAAACTCATCGGTACCCACGCTTTTAAAAGATTGCTCATTGTGACACTCGGCGCAGTTGGTTCCCAGCTTGTTATCGTGTATATCTTCGTGGCAGCTGACACAATCATTATTAGCGATGCCTAGCTGGTCCTGAAAAAGTTGAGACAATTCCAGCTCCATATTATGACAATCCGCACAATTGACCTGCTGATGTGCTCCATTAAGCGGAAAATTGGTTTGATTGTGATTAAACCGGCGAAGCGTACGGGTAGAGGTGAAAGATTGCTCATTGTGACATTGCTTACAATCGCTCCCCAAAACATTATCATGCACATCTTCATGACAGGCCACACAATTATCAAATGCCATACCTGTAAACACCTGAAATTCGGCTCCGTCACGGGTCTCAATAGGGTGGCACTCTATACAATCTACCTCGATATGCTTTCCAATTAATGGATAGTCGGTATCGTCGTGGTCGAAATATTCCGCAGGCGCAAATTCTTCTGTAGAATGGCAACTCGCACAGTCATTCGTCGATAAGGTGTTTTGGTGGACATCATCGTGGCAGGCGATACAATCGTGCTCTAAGCCCAGGAAGGTCTCCTCTCGTTTTCGGATATCCAGATCGGCGATAAAATCAGGGATATGGCATTCTCGACAATCGATTCGGTCATGGGCGCCTGTCAATTCATAACCTGTCAGATCGTGATCAAACTGCTCCTGGTCAAAACGCATCATATCAAATTTACGCCCGTGATGTTCGCTATGACAACGGGCGCAATCCTGACGGCGCACCTCTTTTGAGCTATGGTATCCACGGCCTTGATCCATCAAGGATTGGATCTCTTGATGGCAATCCAGGCACTTGGCATTGGTGACCTTATTGCCTAAGTCATGACACTTGGTACAATTGCGTAGTCCCTCTAGGTCAGCATGGGCGCCAGTCAATTTACCTGGAGATAGCTGTGCATACGCACGAGGCGTACACACAGCAACTAAAAGAACAATATATATCAAGTAATGTCGTAGCAATTGATTGATGTTTAATACTTCTTCATTGTATATCCAAATCGCTTGGTGATCTGCACACCTGCTTTCTTTAGAAATTGAGTAGGCAATTCTCCGCCCGCGAATATGTAAACCAAGTCATTGGGATAGCGCTCCTCTCGTCCTTGCTGGTCTGCCAGCCTAATTTCATGCTGATCTATCCTACTGAGATTGGTATTGTATTTCATGTCTATGGCACCTGATGCTATAGCAGCTAATATTTTTTCTCTATTCTTGGGTTTAACCCTACTGAATTTATCCTTCCGATAGGAGAGGATGACTTTATTTTGAGGCGCCAGCAAAAGGGCCGACTCTACTGCCGAATCCCCTCCGCCGACCACCACGACCTGCTTGTTGATGATTTTCTCCGGCTCCAGGAGGCGATAAGCTACTTTTTCACTCATCTCCCCTGCTACCCCTAATTTCCGAGGGCTTCCGCTACGGCCGATTGCCAGGAGTACTTTTTGGGTTTTGAGCGCTTCTCCCTGCAATGTTTCGACAACGAAATGTCCTATGCCTGGTCGAATAGCTTCTACCTTGGTTTTCTCTTGAATCTGGATATTATTTTTAGAAAGGGCATCTTGCCAAAGATCAAGTAGCTCCGATTTACTGGTGTTGTACAATTTGATTTTACCATAAAGTGGTAAATTCATAGGAGCGGTCATCACCACTTTTGATCTGGGAAAGGTAAAGACGGTGCCGCCAAGCGTATCCTGCTCCAAGGTCTTGAAGCGAAGGCCATGTTTTTTAGCCATCAGAGAAGCGGCGATACCAGCTGGTCCGGCACCGACAATTACCAAATCTAAAATCGTTGTATCCATTTCTTTTCTAAATCCATCTCTCAGCATATTTTCTACCGCCGTGCTCCCTTGTTCTACACTGTTCTTGATGAGTCCCATGCCACCTAGCTCCCCTGCGATATAAATACCCGGCACATTACTCTCGTAGTCTTCGTTGACGTGAGGCAGGTCTACGCCTCTTTTTGAAGTGCCTATAACTAAAGAAATAGCCTCCACCGGACAAGCATGAAAACAAGCGCCATGCCCTACACAACTTGAGGCATTAATCAAGACGCCCTCCCCATTAAGAATGCCCAATATGTCTTTCTCAGGGCAAGCTTCTATGCAGGCACCGCTTTTGATACAGGTATTTAAATCAATAACGGGATGTAGAGAAATAGGCTCGTGCAGGCCATTTTCTTTAGCTTCTTTTATTTTGGCTTCCACAATTTTGGAAGCTTTACTCTGGCTGCGGAGATAGTAAAGCACTACCCCCGCGCAGAACAAAATAATAATCCCATATATTGCAATCTCTTCTAAAAGCATCTTCTTTATTCTTTAAAAAATCCAGGTATATCCTAGTGCTAAGGTCACCGCTACATGGATCACTACAATCACTAGCATGACCAAGGCAAAAGGCATATGAGCCACGTGCCAATATTTGAATAGCTGCTGCATCGTCTGTAGCCGCTCTATACGTTTGTTGATCCGAATTTCGTGTTTTACTAGGCGCATGATTTGGCGAAAGGAAGCTCCCTTTATTCCGTTTTGTCGAAGAGATTTACGGATGTGCCGGAGCCGTTGGGTATTCGTTATCTGCCGCCCTTGTTCTAGTTTTAGGGTATTACCATTGACCGAAAAGGAAGTCATTTCGAGCGTATGCTGTACCATCTGGGCGTTGGCTAGGCTCAAACCGTATTGCTCGGTCAGCAGCAAACCCAGGTTGGACTTGGTGGCTTGAATTTCTTTACGGCTTAAGGCTCGCCCCTCTATACTACGTGGTATTTGTATATAGATATAGCGTCCAATCACACCGCTGACGACCACGGCAACCATACTCCAAAATGCAATAGATACAATACCTCCAAACTTAAAAGCAGTATGAAAAAGGATCATCACAGGGCCAAGCGTACACAGAAAAATATGGAACTCTAGCCAATATTTAAGCCGCCCCCAACGGGCCATTCTTCGGCTTCTTTTACGGATGAGGTAAAAGACAACACCGACCAATATCAATAGCGTACCTATGACACCTAAACCTTGTCCGTAAAGACCAGAAGGTTTGAAGTGCTCATGATCTGGATGATAAAAACGCTCTTCCAGTGGAGTCGAATAATAGGCATATCCCTTATAAGCAAGAAAGATAGTGACGAGCACTACAATACTCGACAAGATAAAGAGATAGATAAAATGCACTGTTTTCGACATAGGAAACGCTATTAAATAACCTTTGCTCCCTAGTACGGCAAGTTGGTGAAGAAGGGTTGCCTTATGTCAAAAAAATGTCATGGATTTTTTAATTCTACTTTTCCAGCTACTTTGATCGGCTGTTGGAAAGTTGAATGATACTGCGCTACAATGTTCCTTATCAACTTCTAAACAAGCGCTAAGAAATCTTGTTAGACTTATAATGCTCATCAAAACTACAACTCGGGAATGATAAATTTTCTCCACTCAATAGCAGATTGGCAAAAAGCAAATAAGAAGATTGCGATTGCCCGTGTGATAAAAACCTGGAATGCTTCTCCACGTCCAGTTGGGTCTATACTTTTAATCAATGAAGATATGGAGATGATGGGTTCGGTGAGTGGCGGCTGCGTAGAAGGGAATGTGGTCAAAGCAGCCCAGCAGACCATCGAAAGTGGCCAAGCCCAAATCCTGGACTATGGAGTATCTGATGACGACGCCTGGTCTATCGGACTGAGTTGTGGTGGCAGGATACAAGTACTACTTGAGCTACTACCAGATGCCACGACTGATTTATGGGCTACCTTATTACGCTGTCTAGAACATAACGAGTCCTGCATATGGGCAACAGCATTAGAGGGAGAAAATGCCTATCAAAGTTCGCTTGTTTCGGTAGATGGCCATACTATTGGCGATCTACCTGCTGGTATTCCCGAATCCGCTTTGATTGCTTATCAGGAGCGTAGAAATCAGGTAGTAGAAACGCCCCAAGGACAATTTTTCTTTCATGTTTTTCCTAGAAAAAGTCAATTACTTATTTTTGGTGCCGCGCATCTGACGGCCGATTTAGTAAGTTTAGCCCAATTCTACGATTTTGAAACGATTGTGATAGACCCCAGGCGTATCTTTGCAGAGAAGACTCAATTTCCTGTCGCACCAGACCAGTTAATCAATGAATACCCCTCAGAGGTCTTGCATCAATTTGAATTAGATTTGCATACCTATGCGGTAGTCCTCTCTCATGATCCTAAAATTGACGACAATGCGCTGGCGGTTTTGCTCCCCAGCAAAGTAGCCTATATTGGAGCCTTGGGTAGTCGAAAAACCCATGCCAAGCGTAGTGTACGCCTTTTAGAAGCGGGGTTCACCCAAAGCCAGATCGATCGGATTTCAGGTCCCGTAGGCATAGATATTCATGCCAAGTCTCCCAAGGAAATCGCCCTTAGTATCATGGCTGAAGTGATTAGCGTGAAAAATCAGTATTTGTAAATACAGAATCGCTAGTCTAGTTTGAAGTATTTGTGGGCCGTCTCTCCTTCTCTACCAGATTGTCTTATGTCGAGCGTGTCTACATTATATCCTTCAATCGACCAATCAACTACACTATTGAATATTAAGAGCATGTTTAAATTTAACACTTTGGGCTACCTACGCCAAATATTACCCTGCACAGCGTTGCTCATCAGTCGCTTAGCTAAGGCTAGGCTCCTTTTTCGCGCCTTGTTCAGCAAAATATTTGACAGTAGTCGCCTCAAAAGCCAATTTTAAACATACTCTAGTATTGAATCGGCTTCCTTTATTTCAAAGTAACCTGATTTTCCAAATCCTAATTCAAAGCTGATATTAAAGGAATCTGGCTCAATAAATTCTAAAATAGGTAAATCTTCAAAAGAGATTTCATGAAAATCAAAGTCTCGATATCGGAGAAAAGAGAGCTCTTCTCTGAGTTCCCATCGACCATAAATGATTTCGCTGAGTATTTCGGGTTCTTTTTTCACCTCATCCTTAGCGCATGATGGCATCATCAATAGCAGAAAAACTAGACTAGCAAATATTGGTTTAGTCATGTTTAAAAATTTTATGTAGGATACTAACAGTTCAAAAATCACATTATCCACATCAACATCTCACGATGTCACCACATGTATACTCTCCGAAAGACACCTAGCGTCCCCTTTCTCAACCTACAAACATCGCCACATCAAAACATCACCATATCACCATATCACAACATAAAAACATCACCATATAAAAAAAGCCACAAACCCGCCAACCAGTTTCCCCAATAATAAAATGCCCTACCTTACTAGATGAAACCGCTTACCTACAACATGCTTCTAAAGCTCTAAATTCTTAACAACTACAAAGTCAAAGACTGTATAAATGGCTGTTGCTCAGGATAATCGGTGGTATAATGCAAACCTCTACTCTCTTTGCGCATCGCAGCAGATCGCGTAATGAGGTAGCATATTGAAATGAGATTCCGTAGCTCACATATCTGGGGAGAAACCGCTGTAGTATTGTATAAGCGCTCCGTTTCTTGGTAGAGGAGTAATAATCTGTCGAGTGCCCTTTTCAAGCGGACATTTGAGCGAACAATACCTACATAATTACTCATGACCTCCTTCAACTCTTTCAAACTTTGGGTGATGAGTACCATTTCTTTGGCGGTAGTTGCACTACTGGTACTCCACTCGGGAATCCCCTCCTGTATCTGATACTGATCGAGCGTTTGGTCAATATCAATCGCAATTCGATGTCCAAACACCATTGCTTCTAGCAAAGAATTAGAGGCCAAACGATTCGCACCATGTAGTCCAGTGCTCGTACATTCGCCTACGGCGTATAATCGATTGATCGAACTTCTGCCAAAATCATCTACCTTGATCCCTCCACACATATAGTGACAAGCGGGTACTACTGGTATCATATCCTTCATCGGATCAATCCCTAGGCTGATACACTTATCATAAATGGTCGGGAAGTGAGCGTAGAATTTGTCTTTATCGATATGAGTACAATCTAGGAACATGCATTCCTCTCCATTGATTTTCATCTCATTATCTATAGCTCTAGCTACAATATCTCTGGGCGCCAAACTCTTTCTTGGATCGTATTCCTGCATAAACTCCGAACCATCTCTCCGCTTCAAAATACCACCATAGCCTCTTACTGCCTCGGAGACCAAAAATACAGGATTATCCCCTGCTGGATTATATAATGAGGTAGGATGAAATTGGACAAATTCCATATTTTCTATCCAACCCTTCGCTCGGTAGACCATAGCTATACCATCTCCTGTAGCAATGACCGGATTGGTTGTACTTCGATAAACTTGCCCTGTACCACCCGTTGCTACTACGGTCACTTTGGCTAAAATGGCTTCAATTTCACCAGTTTCTTTATTCAGTGCGTAGGCACCGTAGCATTCGATATCTTGCATCAGGCGAGTGACCGTGTACCCAATATGGTGCTGCGTGATGACATCGACGGCATAGTAGTGTTGTAGTACGGTGATATTGGGATATTCATCAGCTTTGGCCATAATAGCGCGCTGCATTTCCCAGCCTGTCAAATCTTTATAATGGAGGATGCGATTTTCTGAGTGACCACCTTCCTTGCCGAGGTCATATTCATCTTCGCCAGGGGCTTTGTCGAAGCGAGCACCCCAGTCGATAATATCCTGTACTCTGGCAGGCCCCTCTTGCACAACGATGTCTACTATAGATGCTGTACAAAGGCCATCGCCGGCATCTAGGGTATCTGCTTTGTGCTTTTCGTAGTTGTCCACTTCTTTATTCCAGACCGCGGCCACACCACCTTGGGCATAGCTGGTATTACTTTCGCCCTCTTCTGTTTTAGTCAGCACCGTTATTTTGTCATTGGGGCGTAGCATGGCGGTTTTGATCGCTGTGGTCAGGCCTCCTATTCCGGAGCCTATAATGAGGATGTCTGTTGTCATAATCTGTTTGCCTTAAAGGCTTCTTTTAGTAACGGACAAAGAATAAGTATTGCATTTTGGCCGAGAAGATTTTGTTTCAAGACGAGGCAAAAAACGTAGCTAATGCAGGGTATTAGCGAGGCTTTTTAACGAAGTATTGGGACAAAAGATTCCGCCACAAATCAATAAGTTAATTTTTGATCGTTACTTAAAATAAAGAATAACTCAAGAAATACCAGCCATTGGCTATTTATTTCCTGGAAAATTGCAAGATAAAAATTCTGTAGGACCTAGGATTGTTTTGTTAGAAAATGAATCTCATCAAAAAATAGATTTGATTCCTTTCTTTTTAAAAAAAAAGGGCAAAAAACATCTATTGTGCTTGCTTTTTTCCAGGAATCCAAGCTGGCACATTAATAACTTTATTGCTGCAAGACTTAGAAATTATATTTTGATTTGCGAGTTCTGATCGGAAAAGTGTTCTGTATATAAGCCCTTTTACAGCATCGGCCTATGTGAGCGCATAATTTCATACATAACTGATTGGCTTTCAGGTGAAACAAAAAGCACATTTGCTTGTAAAAAAAGAGGAAGAAGGTTTTTTTTAAAGGTAGGAAGTATATACCTTTGTGGCGATTTTAAGAACAGGTCAATACACAGTATATGAGAATGCGCATTCTTTTGTTTTCCTTGCTAGCACTTTTCTTACTCACGCCTGCTAGTACTTTTGCCAAAGACGAGGAGGCAAAAACTGAAGAAGAAGAGATGTCCTACCCTGACCGAATCATCGAGCATATCAGCGATGCTAATGAATTCCACCTGTGGGGGCACACCTCTATCCCTCTACCATGTATTCTCTATTCCTTTGATGATGGATTGAAGATGTTTTGGTCTAATAAATTTGACCACGGACACAATGCCGTACATGGATATGTCATGCACCACGGCGATGTGATGCGCATCAAAGACTACACCGAAGATATGCACGTAGAGCATATCGATGAGATAAAAGATAAAGAAGTAGAAACTGCGGAAGGCGAAACCGTATCAAAATACTATGCCGTTTCTCACGGAGAAGAATACGAACTAGAGAAACCAAGTACCCTAGTGAAGTTTACTTCCTGGATTGATTTTTCTATCACCAAAGTGGTTTTCACCTTATTGGTGGCGGCAATCTTGATGGTGCTTATTTTCCTAGCAGTAGCCAAAGGATACAGAAAGAGAGAAGGACAGGCGCCTAAAGGCATCCAAAGTCTTATTGAGCCATTGTTCGTATTTATGAGAGATGAAGTTGTTGAGCCAGCCATTGGCTCCCGCTACGAGCGCTACATGCCATTTATTATGAGCTTGTTTTTCTTCATTTTGATCACCAACTTCCTTGGTTTGATTCCCTTCTTTCCAGGTTCAGGAAACGCCACTGGTAATTTAGGGGTAACCTTAGCTTTGGCTTTGGTCACTATGATCGTTGTAAACTTCAGCGGCAACAAGCACTACTGGCAGCACATCTTTTGGATGCCTGGCGTACCTGTTTTTGTAAAGTTGATGTTGGCACCCATTGAGATTGCGGGTATTTTCATCAAGCCATTTACCCTTTTGATTCGTTTATTCGCGAACATGACAGCGGGTCACATCATCATTTTATCGATGGTAGGTATGGTATTCATTCTAGGGGACAATGGAGAGAGTCTATCGGGCGCTACTGTAGGTGGTGTCATGGCTACGCTGTTTGTATTTGCGCTCAACTTACTAGAGCTATTGGTGGCTTTCATTCAAGCATTTTTGTTTGCGCTGCTTTCAGCTTTATACATTGGTATGGCTGTTGAGGAGCACCACGAAGAGCACTAAGATTTTGATAATATTCTCGTTGTCAACAACGAGGCGATTATATATTTTTTAATTTTTAAAACACAATTATCATGACTGGAACTCTTGCTGCAGTAGGTGCAGGTCTAGCGGTTATCGGAGCTGGCGTAGGTATTGGCCAAGTAGGTGGAAAAGCAATGGAAGCTATTGGTCGTCAACCAGAAGCTGCTGGTGTCATCCGTACCAACATGATTATTGCTGCTGCCCTTATTGAGGGTGCGGCTCTTTTTGCAATCGTAGGTGCTTTCTTACTGTAATACAGTATCTCGCTAACGATTAGCAGGGTAGTAGGACAAGTAGCGGTTGGCTGCTTTCCTACTGTCTCTACGAAGTTGATAAGTTGAATAGTGGACAAGGATACAGATCATTGATTTTCCTTACTTCTTAACTACTCAGCTTTTACCTTCTCAACTAATAAAAAAATATAGTTCAATGATATTTATAGCTGATTTTTCTCCCATTTTACCAGACTTTGGTATTTTCTTTTGGACGACCTTAATCTTCTTGCTCATTTTATTTTTCTTGGGCCGATTTGCTTTTCGTCCTATCCAAGAAGCACTTAAAGTTAGAGAAGAGGGTATCCAGGCCGCTTTAGATCAAGCGAAAAAAGCCAAGGAGGAGATGGAAGCACTCCAGAACAGCAATGAGCAGTTGCTCAAAGAGGCTCAAGAAGAGCGCTCAAAGATTTTGAAAGAAGCAAAGGAGACGAAAGATTCGATCATCAAAGAGGCGAAAGAAAAAGCGAAATCGGAAGCTCAGAAGATCGTCACCGATGCGAAAACAGAGATCGAAAACATGAAAGCTTCTACCTTGACTTCTGTAAAGAATGAATTGGGAGGTATGGCCATCTCTATTGCTGAGAAAGTAATCCGCCAACAAATGGCTGGCGAAAAGGCTCAAGAAGACTTGGTAAAGCAACTAGTCGATGACCTTAGCCTTTAATCAAGGCCACAGAAATGTTAGGGATGTAGCCTCAAGCACGTTCCTTAACGCATTCACCCATTGACTCATCAAAACATTGTAAATAATGTCTGCAGGAAGAATAGCATCAAGATACGCGAAGTCGCTGATTCAATTGGCAGAAGAGACCAATAAACTAGACCGCATAGTGGAGGACGTCCAAGCGTTTAAAGGTCTATTGAAAGATAGTGCTGACTTCAAGAACTTTATCAAAAGCCCTATCATTCAGGCGAGTAAGAAGAAAAGCATCCTTACTGAAATATTTGGTGGCAAATTCGATGATTTGACCATGAAGTTTCTCACCCTGCTTGCTCAAAAGCAAAGAGAAGGATACTTACCTGAGATTGCAGACGAGTTTATCCTACAATACCGCACCAAAAAGAAAATCTCTTCTGCTGTGGTCACTGTAGCCAATAGCCTTTCTGATGCGAATAGAAAACTGATCAAGGAGAAGATTGAAAAAAGTGGTGTCGCATTTGATACGGTAGAACTTGAAGTAAAAACTGATCCATCTATTATCGGTGGGTTCATCCTGGAAATCGGGAATAACATCTATGATGCCAGTGTAGCGCATTCATTAGATCAGATGAAGAAAGCATTCACCAAAAATGCTTTCCAGTCACAGCTATAGAAAATAATTAATTGAGTATAAACAATCTCGCTTAGGTGGGATCAAAAAATTGATGATATGGTTGATGTAAGACCTGAAGAAATATCACAAATACTAAAACAACAAATCTCTGGCTTCGACAACACCTCGGAGCTTGAGGAGTATGGTACAGTATTACAAGTTGGTGATGGTATCGCTCGCGTTTATGGTTTGAATAAAGTTCAAGCTGGTGAGCTTGTTGAATTCGACAATGGCGTACAAGCTATTGCTTTGAACCTTGAGGAAGACAACGTAGGGGTTGTATTGATGGGTGCTAACGAGGGAATCAAAGAAGGATCAAGAGTACACCGTACGGGCCGTATTGCTTCTATCAAAGTTGGTGAAGGCATGTTGGGTCGCGTAGTAAATCCATTGGGTGAGCCTATCGATGGTAAAGGTGAGCTTGGTGGCGACTTGTACGAGATGCCATTAGAGCGTAAAGCACCTGGTGTAATCTATCGCCAGCCAGTATCTGAGCCATTACAGACCGGTATCAAGGCCATCGATTCTATGATTCCGATTGGTCGTGGTCAGCGAGAGTTGATCATTGGTGACCGTCAAACAGGTAAGACGGCTATCGCCATTGATACGATTATCAATCAAAAAGAATTTTACGATAAAGGAGAGCCTGTTTACTGTATCTATGTAGCTTCTGGTCAGAAATCTTCTACCGTAGCCAACGTAGCAGCAGTATTAGAAGAAGCTGGTGCCTTAGATTACACAGTAATCGTTTCTGCTTCTGCAGCTGATCCAGCTCCACTACAGTTCTATTCTCCGTTCGCAGGTGCTTCTATCGGGGAGTTCTTCCGTGATACGGGGCGTCCAGCTTTGATCATCTATGATGATTTATCAAAGCAAGCGGTAGCTTACCGTGAGGTATCTCTACTACTACGTCGTCCTCCAGGTCGTGAAGCCTACCCTGGTGATGTATTCTACCTCCACTCTCGTTTATTAGAGCGTGCAGCGAAGGTGATCAACAACGACGAAATCGCTCGCCAAATGAACGATTTGCCAGCAACTTTAGCTGAAGCAAAAGATGCAGATGGTAATCCTCTAGTAAAAGGTGGTGGTTCATTAACAGCCCTTCCAATTATTGAGACACAAGCGGGTGACGTATCTGCTTATATCCCTACCAACGTAATTTCGATTACAGATGGTCAGATTTTCTTGGAAGCCAACCTCTTCAACGCCGGTATTCGCCCTGCTATTAACGTAGGTATCTCGGTATCACGTGTGGGTGGATCTGCACAGATTAAATCTATGAAGAAGGTAGCGGGTACTTTAAAGCTAGACCAAGCAGCTTATCGCGAGTTGGAAGCTTTCGCTAAATTCGGTTCTGACTTGGATGCTGCCACTAAAGCAGTATTGGATAAAGGAGCTAGAAACGTAGAAATCTTGAAGCAACCTCAGTACTCTCCAGTAACTGTTGAGAAGCAAGTAGCTATCATCTACTTGGGTACTAAAGGTTTATTGAAAGATGTACCTGTAGAAAAAGTAGGAGAATTTGAAGACCTGTTCTTAACTACTCTAGAGCAGCGTAGCCCGGAGACTTTACAGTCTTTCTTGAAAGGTAAGCCTACTAAAGAAGCTACCGATGTATTAGAAGCATTGGCTGGCGAGTTGGTAGCACAGTATAAATAAAAAGAGCATTTGCGCGCTTGATATCAAGTGCGCAAATATCAATTTTAAGTCAGCATAAGCTGATTGAATAAAGATTTAATATCCAAGTAGATGGCAAACTTAAAAGAAGTTCGGGATCGGATATCTTCGGTAAAAAACATACAGCAGATCACTCAAGCCATGAAGATGGTGGCTGCCTCGAAATTGCGCCGTGCGCAAGATAAAATTACCCAGATGCGTCCCTATGCCAATAAAATGGACCAAATGTTGAAAAACATCCTTTCTAATCTAGAAGGTGATGCCAATACAACCTTTGGTATAGAGCGTCCAGTAGAACGTGCTGCTCTAGTCGTCGTTACTTCGAATCGGGGACTGGCAGGTGCTTTCAATACCAATATCTGTAAAGCTGCCGTTACTGCCCTGAATGGTGAGCTGAAGGATTTGGCAGAATCTGGAGATGTCTACGTAGTTTGTATTGGAAAGAAAGGTTACGACTACCTACGTCGTCGTTTTCCTGACCTTCGCTACAATACAGACAACATCGACTTATTCGATGATCTTAGCTTTGAGAAGACTGCTAAAGTGGCAGAACGTCTGATGGATGCTTTCGAATACGGTACCTACGACAAGGTGATGGTGGCTTATAGTAGCTTTAAAAACGCTGCTGTCCAGAATGCACAGTTGGTGCAGTTTCTGCCAGTAGTACAAGAAAAAGTCGAGAAAGTAGAAGGTAGCAATCTAAAAGCAGACTACATCTTCGAACCTAACAAGACCGAGCTTTTGGAATATTTGATTCCAAGTATTTTGAAAAATACTTTCCATAAGTTCACCTTAGATACCAATGCTGCCGAACACGGTGCCCGTATGACCGCTATGGATAAGGCTACCGAAAACGCACAAGACCTGTTAAAAGGATTAAAATTGGCTTACAACAAAGCCAGACAAGAAGCCATTACTACGCAAATCTTAGAGATTGTAGGTGGCGCAGCCGCACTAGAAAACGGCTAAAAACATCAGCGATAAAATATACTCAATTTATACCAAGCACTTCGCCTCATCGCGAAGTGCTTTTTTTATACAATCGAATCCTTATCTTGAAGGCACCAAAAAAGACATCATGAACTACAGAATCCTACTTTTTGCCCTTGTCATTACTTTATGCTGTGCTCATTGCCAATCTTCCGTTGGGAGCAAGGCGCCTACTTATGAAGCAGCTATGATCACCATAGAAGGACAAATTACCAGCCCATCTAATAATCAACAAAACTTTGTTGAGCATATTTATGGCAATGAAGGTATCGAGCTAGACAATGGCGCATTCACGATCCAAATCCCTAGTAGCCACCCTACCGTTTTAACGGTCTATCTTGGCAATAACCGAATAGAGCTATACGGCAAACCCGGCGACAATATCAAGGTCTCCTTTGATGAGGCGGACTTTGAAAATAGCCTACAAATAGATGCACCCACTACTACTGAGCACGAAATCCTCAAGCAATATGCCCAACTCCAATCCGAAGGTATTGGCAATTTTATGGGTAATTTCCAGCTGGGAGAAGCAGACTTTATCACTAAAATAGAAACGGTACAAAGCGCTGGCCAAGCATTCATTGAAGAGGCCACCAAACAATATCCCTCCATAGACAAAGAGTTTATCGCTTTCTTAAAAGATTATAATAGCGTCTCAGGAGGAAGCCTAGCAGGTAACTATGAAACCTACCATAAGTATATGGTACCTCAGGATGCAGATTACGTTCCTAGTGATACCTTCAACACTTTTATTGAAGACATGACCAAGGTGACTGCCTATCGACCTGGTATTCCGAACTTTATACAGCTGCACAAAAGTCAAAAGATGGCTCTAGTTCAGAAAAAAATCATGGCCGATAGTATGCTGATGACTCCTGAAGGCTATAGTCTTGCCAAAGAACAAGTCGTCCAAGAAAGCTATAAGCAACCAGTTTTAAAAGAGCTCATGACTTTTGACAACATCTATGACTACATGCAAATGGATGGTACCGATGATGTAGAAGACCAATACCAGGACTTTCTCAGCAACGCTCAAAACGAAGCCCTCAAAATGAGGCTTAATGAAGAATATGGAAAGTGGTCTCACCTACAAAAAGGCAAACCTGCACCAAGCTTTACCTTCCCCGATCAAGAGGAAAACAAGTATAGCCTCCAAGATTTTAAAGGCAAAGTTGTCTATATTGATGTCTGGGCAACCTGGTGCGGTCCATGCCTCGCTGAGCAACCCTATCTAGAAGAAATCGAGCAAGAATATGCTGGAAATGAGGATATCGTCTTCATGGGAGTATCCATCGACGATGAAAAAGCAGCCTGGCTCAATGCAGTTACGCAAAAAGAGATGTCTGGTGTACAACTCTTCTCCGAAGGAGGATTTAATTCAGAAATCAACCAGAAGTATAATATTCTAGGCATACCCCGCTTCATCTTGATTGACAAAGCTGGAAACTTGGTAGATGCTACCGCAGCTCGCCCAAGTAGTGAAGGTATTCGCGGGCAGCTGGCAGAGTTGGTCGGTGAGTGACTTGGGGAGGGAGGGACTTGGAGATGGGGAGACGAGGTGACTTGGAGAAGGTCAAAGTCACACGGTCCCCCAGTCTCCAAGTCCCAAAAAGGTCCCAAAGTCTAGTCCCGCAACCGTTGCAATCCCGTCCTAGGTTCTACATAGTCTGGTGCTAGAGCTAGCGCCTGTTTGTAATCAGCTTCTGCTTGGGTAGTTTTACCTAGGAACTCTGCACTTAAACCTCTGTAATAATAGGCTCTAGTATGGAGTGGAGAAGTCTTGATGCAAATATCGAACTGCTCATAAGCCTGAGGGATAGAGTCCATATCTAGATAGATCAATCCTGAATTGAAATAAGCCTCTTCGTAATCGGGGTTGATCTGTATGATTTCTCGATAAGTTTGGATCGCTTCCGTGAGCTGGCCTTCATCAGCATAATAATCTGCCTTAGCGTGCCTGACGGTGATATTTCCTGGTTCAATACTGATGGCACTATCGAAGTACTTGGTGGCTATAGCTTCTCCAATCCCAGCTTGAAGTTGACCTAGCTTTATCCAGGCATCGATGAGATTAGGATCGTTCTCGACGGCCGATTGGTAGCTATTGATTGCCCGAATCGTGTCGCCTTGCTCCACAAAATTTTGGCCAAACATAAAATAGGCTTCCGCATTATTGGGTTGCATCCGCAGGATTTGGTCAACCGTACGCATCGATTCTTCATATTGCTGCAAAATCAGATGGAATTCACTTTTTTTCAATAGCGTATGAATACTCTCTGGATGTTGCTCTGCTGTATAGGCGAGGATATCTATAGCTTTTTTAGATTGATAATAATCCAAATAGACATCCGCAAGTAGATGTAAAGTGTTAATATTGGTAGAATCTATGGTCATAGCTTGCTCTAGATCGGCAATAGCGCGCTCATAGCTTTCTTGTTCGTAGTAATAGCTGGCGCGCGCCACTAAGGGAGCAGCTTGCTCGGGCGTTTGATTGATTTGATCAGAAAGGAGTGCTAAGGTCTGATCTTGATTATTAGCAATGGTTTCAGCGGGCTCTTCATTTTGACAAGCCCAAAAAAAAGTCATTGCTATAAGAAAAAAGAAGATTGTTCTGTTCATTTGGTAGTAATTCAATATCGATGAAGTTGTCTAAGGTTTTCTGTTGCAGGCGAGAAAACAGTATTTTGAGGCTTATCGAGGCAAAAAACGCAAGCTATGCATCGCATAGATG
>JBELML010000080.1:0-28234 GCA_042095835.1 Saprospiraceae bacterium | reverse complement strand
AGCTTAAAATCTGGTAGTTCAAAACATCAATAAACTTTTTACACAGTGTACTTAATAACTTGGATTTCAAATCCAAGTTATTAAGCTTGTTTTTTAGACCATTTCCTTTGCCTTCTCAATCACTGCCTCTAGTCCACTGACGTCTTTACCACCTGCGGTAGCGAAGAATGGCTGTCCACCACCGCCGCCTTTGATGAGTTGCGCGAGTTCTCTGACCATATTACCAGCGTGGTATTGACCTTGCTCGGCTAGCTCTCTAGAGACGACGACCATGATTTGTGGTTTGGCTTTAACCTCAGCGGCAAATACGATGAGTGCATTGCCCATCTCTTTCTCAATCTGATAGGCCAAATTTTTGATGGCGTTGGTATCCTGTAAAGGCAACTTCGCAGCAAGAAAACGAACCCCTTCTTTGTCTTCTACTGCTTGGAGTAGGTCTGTTTTGAGGTTGGCGGCTTGTGCTGCGAGTAGCTTTTCAATCTCTTTTTTGAGATTTTTATTTTCTTCCTGTAAGTTCTCTACGCTTTTAGCGACGTCTTTTGGGTTTTTAAACAAAGCACGGACCTCATCCAAGGCACTCAGCTCCTGTTTAATGAATGCTTGCGCCCGATCAGCCGTAATCGCTTCAATACGTCTGATACCTGCGGCGACACCACTTTCTGAAAGGATTTTGAATAAACCGATTTCACCAGTTGCTTGCACGTGAGTGCCACCACATAACTCTCGGGAGAAATTAGGATCAAAGGTGATCATTCTTACTAAGTCACCATATTTTTCTCCAAATAGCATAGTAGCACCAGCTGCTTTTGCCTCGTCGATAGGCATGGCCCGCTGCTCATCCAACTGGATGTTTTCTCTAATCTTCTCATTGACGATGGCCTCTACGCGTTCTATCTCAGAGGCATCCATTTTTTGAAAATGAGAAAAATCAAAACGCAAACGTTTCTGATCAACATCTTGCCCTTTTTGTAAAGCGTGCTCACCAATTACCTCATGTAGGGCAGCATGCATCAAATGTACCGCAGAATGATTATTGGAGGTGGCCTTTCGGATGCTTTCCTCTACTTCAGCTCGTACGGGGCCATCAATCGCAGACGGTAACTTGTCTACAATATGGATGATCAAGTCATTTTCTTTTTGCGTATCCAATACTTTTACGCGCTCCGCTCCAAATTGTAAGTTCCCTTTATCACCAGCTTGTCCACCGCTTTGAGCATAGAAAGGCGTCGTCTCTAAAACCACCTGGTATTGGTTTTTCTTTTTGATATTGACCGTTCTATACTTTAGTACTTTGGTGCTTTCGACAAGTAAGTCATCGTAGCCTACAAAGCTGACTTCTTCTCCTTCTGCTACTGTATTCCAATCGCCTACTGCTTTTTGAGCGTCTTTTCTTGCCCGATCTTTCTGAGCTTGTAGGGCTTTCTCAAAAGCTTTTTCATCAACCTTCCATCCTTTTTCTTCTCCTAGCAAGCGAGTGAGGTCAATT
The DNA here is from genome assembly GCA_042095835.1 of Saprospiraceae bacterium. Taxonomy (GTDB): domain Bacteria; phylum Bacteroidota; class Bacteroidia; order Chitinophagales; family Saprospiraceae; genus DATFKA01. The sequence continues at coordinate 26,748 of JBELML010000080.1, read as the reverse complement.
GGGAACCCAAAGGTGTCGTAAAGCAAGAAGGCATCATCTCCTGCTATTGTTCCATCCTTGACCTGGAGTGAAGCAAAGCGACTCAATCCATTTTCTAGCGTATTGAGGAATGCTTTTTCTTCCCCTTCTATGATCTTGGCTACCTGATCTTGCTGTGCTTTGAGCTCTGGGAATACCTTGGCAAAGCGATCAGCTAGCAGAGGCACCAGTGTATGAATGAATGCTTGCTTGATATCTAGAAAAGAATAGTTATATCGAACCGCTCTACGCAAAATACGTCGGATAACGTAGCCAGCGCCAGTATTACTAGGCAACTGCCCATCTGCAATAGCAAAGCTGACAGCCCTAAGGTGATCGGCCACCACACGCATAGCAATATCAGATTTCGCATCTTCTTCATAGCTGAAGGTGTATTTCTTGCCGGATGCTTCAGCTATTTTTTCAATGAAAGGCGTGAAGATATCGGTATCGTAGTTGGAAGTCTTGCCTTGGATAGCCATGGTCAAGCGCTCAAAACCCATACCTGTATCGATATGCTGCTCAGGAAGGTTTTCTAAACTACCATCTGCTTTACGATTGAACTGAATGAATACCAAATTCCAGATTTCAATAACTAAAGGATGGTCGGCGTTGACCAAATCCTTTCCAGCTATGGCTTTTCTTTCTTCCTCATTTCTCAAGTCAATATGAATCTCAGAGCAAGGACCACAGGGGCCTGTTTCTCCCATTTCCCAGAAGTTATCCTTTTTATCAAAATAAAGGATGCGTTCCTTGGGTACAAAAGCAGACCAGTAATCGACCGCTTCTTCATCTGCTGGTAGCTTCAAGTCCTGGTCTCCCTCAAAGACCGAAACATAAAGGCGCTCCTTTTCCAAACCATATACATCTGTGAGCAGCTCCCAAGCAAAAGCAATAGCTTCTTTTTTGAAGTAGTCACCAATAGACCAGTTGCCCAACATCTCAAACATGGTATGGTGGTAACTATCAATGCCTACCTCTTCGAGGTCATTATGTTTTCCAGAAACACGTAAGCATTTTTGGGTATCGGCTATACGTCGATTGTCAGGAATTTGATTGCCCAGGAAAAAATCTTTGAATTGATTCATTCCGGCGTTGGTGAAAAGAAGACTAGGATCATCTTTATTCACAATCGGTGCAGAAGGAACAATCTTGTGCTTCTTCTCCTCAAAAAAATCCATGAACTTCTGGCGGATTTCACTCGACGTCATCATATGTTTTTGACTATTATTTGTTTGCGTTAAAATTTTCTTAATTAACGTTTAGAATCAAATCTTCTATCCATATTTGCTGACCCAATTCCAATTTTTATTGTTAATGGGCTGAAGGAAGGTAGAAAATTAATTTAATTCTATCAATTTTTTGTTTTCAAAAAGAGCTTTTGTAGGCGTAATAGTGAAAGAAATGACTGAAAAATGCTTCATTCTTTTGTAATTATTATCCTTACACTTAAATTTATCTCCTGAGTCAGTGACTCAATGACAAAGGAGATTCTAAATTTTCGGTATTAAAACTCGATTTTCTTCCGCACGATTTCAAGTAGAAACGTAATGGAAGTGAACAATGAGCAGTAAAACTGCTGCAAATTTAGTAAATCGACTAAGATCAACCACTCATGAGTAAAGAAAAGTTTGTTTACAATACCCAAACACTTCGGTACGAGAAGGTAGAAGAATCTTTTAGTTCCAAGTTGGCTAGAGCATTTGGGTTTATATGCGCCGCGGTCGTTACCGCTTTTCTCTTCACTATAGTTATTTATAACTATTTCCCTTCTCCAAAGGAAAGAGTACTTACTTCAGAACTCAATCAGATGACGGATCAATACGAGAAGTTGCTGACAGAGATGACACAAGTAAACCAAGAATTGGATCACCTCCTAGAAAAAGATGCTTACGCTTACCGTATGGTATTCGGAATGGATCCTATCGATGAAGGTGTTATTGAAGGTGGTGTCGGTGGCCACGACGAGTTTGGAAATTTCAGAGGGCTAGATAATGGAGAAGTCATTATTGATGCCAAACGTAAGGTCAGAAAGCTTAAACATCAAATGGTAATGCAGTCCAAGTCATTGGATACGATTATCGCGCTTTCAAAAGAAAAAGAAAACCGTTTAGCGTCCATCCCATCCATTAAGCCTGTAAATCAGGATCGCTTGGCTAGAGATGTTAGACACTTGTCTGGCTTTGGGTATAGAATCCATCCTGTATATAAGACAAGAAAAATGCACGAAGGTATTGACTTCACGGCTCCAACGGGTACACCCGTCCAGGCCACAGGAGATGGTATCATCAAGCGTGTAGAAAAGAAATCAACTGGCTATGGCTATAATGTAGTGATTGATCACGGCTATGGCTACGAAACTTTATATGCTCACTTCTCTAAAATCGCTGTGAAAAAAGGAGAGAAAGTGAAAAGAGGACAGAAAATTGGAGAGGTGGGAAGTACCGGTACTTCTACCGCACCACACTGTCACTATGAAGTTAAGTATAAAGGTGCAAAAGTTAATCCAATCGATTTCGTATTAGATGGACTCACGCCTACTGAATATAGCGCTTTAGTGAAAGCGGCTTCTTCAATTAACCAATCTTTCGACTAGATAACCTTAAATATTCTGAAGTATATGATAAAGTGTACTTGGCAAAAAGACTTCCAATATGGAAGTCTTTTTGCTTTATTGATTTTTGGACTTACTGCTTGCCAACCTACTGCACCTTCTGCCGAGGTATTAAAAGCTAGTGTAGATGATTCGGCCAATCTTTCGCTCCTAGTTGAGCAAACGGATACCTTTCCCGCCTCGCACACCATTATTGGTGTAGGTGATATGATGTTGGGTACCAATTATCCTTCGGCCTCTTATCTGCCACCAAACGGAGGGCGTGATATGCTAGCCGCTTTAGAAGATACGCTCAAATCTGCTGATCTTACTTTTGGAAACCTAGAGGGGACCATCCTCAATAGCGGCGGAACGGCTAAAAGATGTAGTAATCCCGCGGCCTGTTATGTGTTTCGTTCGCCTGAATCGTACGTAGACCATTTTTCGAATGCAGGCTTTGACCTGTTGAGCCTAGCCAATAACCACTCTGGTGACTTCGGGGCAGTCGGTCGTAATAAAACCAAAGCGATGCTGGATGTTGCCGATATTGCCTATGCTGGTCTAGCAAGAACAGACGAAACGGCGATCATTGAGCGGAATGGGGTCAAATACGGCTTTTGTGCCTTTGCGCCGAATAGTGGAACCTGTGACGTCAGGAATATAAGCCGTGCTAAAGCTATTGTAAGCTCCCTGGTGGATCAATGTGATATTATCATCGTCTCCTTCCATGGTGGCGCTGAGGGCTCTAAACACCAGCATGTACCACGTCGTACAGAGACTTATTATGGAGAGAATAGAGGCAATGTTTACAATTTTGCTCATGCCGTTGTGGATGCTGGCGCTGATGTCGTTTTTGGTCACGGCCCTCATGTGACGAGAGCAATGGAGCTTTATAATAATCGATTGATATGTTATAGCCTTGGAAATTTCTGTACTTACGGCAGATTTAACGTACGTGGAGCGAATGGCGTTGCTCCGGTAGTGAAGCTAGAAGTAGATGACGAAGGCGCATTTCAAGGAGGTCAGGTGATTCCAATTTACCAAATGAAAACACATGGACCTAAGATCGATCCGCAAAAAAGAGCCATTACCTATTTAAGGGACCTAACCAAAGCTGACTTCCCGAATACGAGTTTGGTCATCGGAGAGGATGGTCGACTTTCAAAAAAGTAGATAGGAATGAGATGAATTCCGCGGTCTAATTTTTGAATTGTTTACGTTTAAGAATATTCTCATAATCTTTGAGGGCATCGAGGGCAGATAAGATCATAGGATCATTTTGATTCATGATCTTATAATAGCCTAACTCGTCGAAGAGATGCTTGCCCACGCGAGCCTTAAGCTGTTGTTTGAGCTCTTGTTGGCTTTTAGCATTTAGCTGATTTTCATCGAAAGTAGCGCCTGCTGATCTGCTAAACTCCAGGAAATTTTGAAAATCTTGTTCACTTACTTTGAAGTCTAGCGCAAATTCGGCTAAAGAAAGACCTTGCAAGGTCTCATTATACTGGTCGATATAGCGAAAAGTAAAATTGGGAATTTGTTGTCTCAAGACCATGTAGTCATCACTAATTCCTTGGGTATCCATCGGTACGAATACGTCAGGAATAATACCACCGCCACCAAATACAACTCGGCCATTTTCTGTAAAATAGCGTGTAGAGTCTTTTATCTTGATATTTGCTTCAGAAATGAGTTCACCTGATTCATAGCGTTGGCTGAAGTCATTTTCATAAGCTTCTAAATCTTCATAGGACTTTTGTATAGACCTGCCCGATGGGGTATAGTACCTCGCAATGGTTAGGCGCAAGGCGCTACCATCTTTCAATTGGTACTGCTCCTGGACCAAGCCTTTACCGAATGATCTACGCCCTACAATGATACCGCGATCATGATCCTGAACTGCGCCAGCAAGAATTTCTGAGGCAGAGGCACTTCCTTCATCTATTAGAAGGGCGATTTTATTAATGTCAAAAATACCACGTCCTCTGGTTTTATATTCCATACGGTTGACCGCACGCCCTTGCGTATATACCAGCAAATCGCCTTTTTCTGGGAAAAGCTGATTGAGCATATTGGTTGCTTTTTGTAAATAGCCACCCGGGTTTCTGCGTAAATCAAGTACTAAATCTTTCAAGCCTTCCCGATCTAATGCCTCTAAAGCATCAAGAAATTCTTTATCCGTAGTAGCCGAAAAGCGATTGATTTTGATATAACCAGTCGATTCGCTGATCATATAAGCCGCATCAATGCTTTTGATGGGGATTTTATCTCTAGTGATCTCATACTCTTTTACCTCTTCGGATCCAATTCGGAGTATACCAATCTTAACACTTGTACCTTTTTCTCCTTTTAGTAGACCGATGATGCCAGCGTTGGTAATTCCTATACCAGCAATGACAGAGTCTTCTACTTGAACAATACGATCTCCAGCCATAATGCCTACTGTCTCTGCTGGACCTCCTGTCAGTGGTGTGACTACTACAACCGTGTCTTCGAAGATCATGAATTCTACACCAATGCCCTCGAAGTTGCCTTCCATTTGCTCGTTGACTTGGGTGAGCTCCTCGGCAGAAATATAGGAGGAGTGAGGATCTAGTTGCTCAAGAATACTACCTATCGCCTCATCGACAAGTTGTTCGCGGTCCACATCATCTACATATTTGGACTCGATGAAGCGGAGGAGTTGATCTATCTTATTGTTGCCTGAAGTGGGAGTATTGGTAGCTTCTTGACTAACTTCAGAGATAAGGATGGGTTGAGCCGGTTGCAATCGCATCCCTATCAAAATCCCAAAGACGAGAATGATAGAAAGCAACATTGGAAGCCAAATGTAAGAACTTGTTTTTTTTTCTGTAGGCATAACCATAAATGATCAAATGGCGATAGTGATAGTACTGCTATAAAATAGAGCATTTAATTTCTTCGGCGTATTTTTAAGCATACGCTTGAATAGCTCTAGTTAAATATACAAAGCTATGTTCTTTATGTTGAGTATTATCCTCATTTTTTAAATTATTGTGAAGTAAGGAGAGGGAATGATAAAGGATTTTAAAAGTGCTCAACAAAATGATTATTAGTTAAAAACAGCTTACATATATTAAAAATGCTAATTTAGGCGCAAATTCCAATTTTCATACCATATACCTGAAAAAAGCCTTATATTGCTTTGATAAAATGAAATGAACGCAACATATATTAGAAACTATTAAGACTAAAATGGGTAAACAAAATGATCTCGATAAGCTAGATAAGCAAATCTTGTCTATTCTGATGAAGAATTCCAAAATTCCTTACACTGAAATTGCTAAACAACTGTTCGTATCTGGTGGTACCATACATGTGCGAATGAAAAAATTAGAAGAAGCTGGTATTGTGAGTGGTTACCATCTCAATGTTGACCATACTCGCCTAGGCTATGATATTGCAGCCTTTCTAGGAATTTATTTGGATAAAAGCTCCTTGTATGATCAAGTAGCCAAAGAGCTCCACGAAATACCAGAAGTGGTTGGAGCGCATTACACCACAGGCTTGTACAATATCTTTGCAAAAATTATTTGCCGAGACACCAAGCATCTGCGGAATGTCTTACACGACAAAATCCAGAACATTGCTGGTATTCAACGCACAGAGACCTTCATATCTCTTCAGGAAAGTATCAACCGTCCGATTCCTATTTTGGGAGAAGAAGAGTTGGATTAGCAGAGGGAGAAATGTTCTAGGGGGAAACATTTAGATGCTACCCCCTAGTATTAAGTTTACGCTCCTAAGTAGTGCTTTAACAACTTGCTTCTACTTGCCGAACGGAGCTTATTGATGGCTTTATCTTTGATCTGGCGTACCCTTTCTCTGGTGAGGCCAAATTTCTCTCCAATGTCTTCTAAAGACATAGGATGCTCGACACCGATACCAAAATATAGTTTGATGACATCGCACTGTCTTTCGGTAAGTGTGCTTAGAGAGCGCTCAATTTCTTTACGGAGCGACTCATTATAATCTAATGACTGATCTGTACCTGGCGTGCTATTGTTTTCTAGGACATCCAGTAGGGAGTTGTCTTCGCCCTCTACAAAGGGAGCGTCCATAGATACGTGTCTAGCGGCTACTCCAAGGGTCGTTTCTACTTCCTCAGTTGGAATCTCCAAGAGTTCGGCTAACTCCTCAGAAGAAGGCTCCCGCTCATACTCTTGCTCCAGCTCAGAGAAAGCTTTATTGATCTTGTTCAGCGAGCCTACTTTGTTTAGCGGCAAACGCACGATCCTAGATTGCTCTGCTAGTGCTTGTAAGATCGATTGGCGGATCCACCACACTGCGTAGGAAATAAATTTGAAACCCCGGGTTTCATCGAAACGCTGTGCTGCTTTAATCAAACCAAGGTTGCCCTCATTGATTAAATCACTCAAGGAAAGCCCTTGGTTTTGGTATTGCTTCGCCACAGATACCACAAAACGCAAATTGGCTTTAGTTAATTTTTCTAAGGCAGCTTGATCTCCCTGTTTAATCCTTTTCGCTAACTCCACTTCCTCCTCGGGTGTCAATAGGTCAACTTTACCGATTTCCTGAAGATACTTCTCAAGGGATTGACTTTCCCGGTTAGTTATAGACTTTGTAATCTTTAGCTGTCTCATGCAAAGGCTTTTTTCTTAATTGAAAATTCTAAGATTTAATTAAAAGGCAAAAATGGGACGATAGGAAAGCAAGAAGAAGAGAAATGTAAAAAATGTGATGTAGATGATAATACCATATCCTTAATTGTCCCAAATTTAACTGTAGCACTTTTGATGATTTCATCAGGTGCTTACTCACAGCGAACAAAAATACCAGAATTCTGCTAATGTGTCAAGTCGATTTTTTAACTTATAGTGAAACTAGCGATTTACTGGATTCTGAAAAAAAACTACCGCATTTGGATAAGTGGTTTTTTTCCTTTTTATTGTGGATTAGGTAATCCTACAATCATTTTGTATTTTTTAAGGAAATCCATATTATATGATTGAGCAAAAGGATGTTTACAAATTTTCAATTTTTTTATATGGCTAGAGTTCAATTTACTAACGAATATATCTTTAGAGCGTCGCCTACGATCCTCTACCAATTCTTGACAACTCCAGCCTGTCTGATCAGATGGTTCTGTGATGAAGTAGATATCAATACTGATACTTATTCCTTCTTTTGGAGCGGTGCAGAGGAAGTGGCAGAGTTGGTTACTGATGTGGAGGGAGAGTTGCTGCGTTTTAAATGGGAGGATGCAGACGATGAGAATGAGTACCTAGAGTTCAAAATAACCCGCTCTCCAGTTACTGGGGAGACCATCCTGGAAGTGACGGATCATGCCGACGACGATGAGGTCGATGATCAAAAAGCGCTTTGGGATAGCCAGATCGAAAAGTTAAGAACCGAAACGGGCGGATAATCCTTTGAATTAATCAATGAAAATAATTTTTGGGCTTGCCTTAGACCAATCCTTTTATCCTATACCTACCCAGTCTCAAACGGGCATTCGATATCTGGGAAAAAACAGCCTGCTGTTTACCATTGAGAACTACCTGGGTCTTTCTGGACAATACGACGATGATTTTCTGCGAGTAGAACAATTTCGTCAGCTCCTTTCAGAGCATCTACTGCAAAATCCAGATACCTTTTATGCGCCTTCTTTTTGGGCCGATCAATTTGCTACTGCGGAGGATTTATTAAACCGTAGAGATGAGTTGTTAGTGGCGGGTTTTGATTTTACGGCCCAAGCCAATTTGCCCACTCGACTTGCACAAATTGTCGAAATCGAAGAGCTGGTCCAAGCTAAACAAGGGACTCAACTATCTAGAGGAATAGCCGACCGGATCGTGGCGGTACTCACCAAACTGGAGCATAGATCTGTACCAGTCGAAGAGATTCAATGCGTAGAACCCCTCGATTTATTACCTATTGCTTATCAAAGGCTTTTACAAAAGCTGGTGAGCCGTGGGGTGAAGCTGACCGAAATTCAAGCACCAGGCGATTTTCCGGATACAGATTTAGGCAAACTCCAACAACTTTTAAGTACGCAAACTAATCAACAGCTTGATTTTCAGATCAAAAAAGATGGTAGTCTCCTTCTGGTAAAAGGGAAAAGAGATACTGATTTGGCGGCTATGCTAGCGGGGATGTTTCGCAAAAATCCTACTTATCAGCCTTTGTTGATCCTCTCGGGGCCCGCTCAAGTTTTAGATAATTCACTGATCAAGGAGGGCTTGCCCGGTCTGGGTGTGCAAACGGTCTCCCTTTCTAGACCGGCATTGCAGCTACTTAAATTGGCAACAAGTTTTCTTTGGAATCCTCTCGATCCCTATAAAGTCCTGGAGTTTGTTTCTTTATCCATTCAACCTTTAGAAAAGGACTTGGCTTATAGTATAGCGCAGCAGATTGCCCAATCGCCAGGCTTGCAAAGTGATGCCTGGAATGCTCAAATCAGCCGATATTTCAAGAGCCTTGAAGATAAAGGAGTGGATTCGGAGGAGATTCGGCGTATCAGGAGAGATTTTGAGTTTTGGTTTAATCGAGAACGATATCCTAGTGAGGCGAAGGTGCCAAAAGAGAATGCCGTAGAGCTTTTTACCTATTTAGAGCTTTGGGCAAATCAACAGCTCAAAGATGGAATAGGCGAATCTACACCGATGCTCCTACTCGCCTTACAGGCCGGTAAAATTCGACAACTGCTAGAGGAGTTATCCGAAACAGAACTTGCCGCACTAGACCTTGAGCGGGTAGTACGTACGATTTATGAGCCAGCACCGCTACAGATTTTTCAAAAGCAAAGAGGTGCTTTGCCAATCATATTACAGGCGAATGCGCTTTGGGGAGATGCCGAAAAAAGTATCTGGTGGAATTTTGTCCAGCAAGACCCCAGTTACTTTTTTGCCAAATGGTACCAGCATGAAATTGAATTTCTGACAAATGCGGGAGTTCGCTTAGAAAGTCCACAAACCCAAAACCAACGTCAAGCTTGGCAAAATAGACAAGCGATTTTACATACCCGCGAGCAGATGATCCTCGTCATACCTGAAATTATAGAAGGTCAAGAGATGATGTCGCATGATCTCATGGGAGATATGGAGGCTTCCTTGAGTGATCTGGATGCAATTATTTTTGATATTGATGATCAGCATCGACGCCAAGCGCTAACTGCTTATTTCACCTTGCCAGAGGCAGTTGATCTACTGTATCATTCCAGAGGAGTCGTTCAACCTTTTTTACAATTAAAAAAGGATTTACCAGAAAATTTCAGGCCGCATGAGACGATTACCAGTCTAGAAAGCCTGTTTTACTATCCTCATCAATGGGCCTTTCGGTATATGCTGAAGTTGCGGCAATCGCCCATCCTCAGTATTGTGCCAGAATCTACCTTAATGGGGAATTTGGCACATCGACTTATAGAGTTGCTATTGGGGCAGGCCGATCTTTATCAATGGTCACAGCAAAAAGTAGAAAACTGGATCGCCTTCACGGCGGAGCAATTATTTCAAAAAGAAGGGGCTATCTTATTATTATATGGTAAAGAGCCGGTCAAGGTGGCTTTTACCAAAAAAATGCAGTTTGCAGCCTGGAGTCTTTTGGTTTTATTAAAAAATAACCAATGGGAGATTGAAGCTATTGAAAAAGATATCGATGGGCAATTTGTCCAAACTCCAGTAAAAGGTAGGCTCGATTTGTTGCTTAAAAGAGGCCAAGAAAGGGCCATTATCGACTTGAAATGGAGAGGTTGGAGTTGGAGAAGACAATTACTCAAAAACCTCGAAGACTTACAGTTGGTATTGTATACGCATTTATTAGGCGCATCTCCCGCACACACCCACTCTGGCTATTTTATCCTTTCCAGAGGGCAGTTATTAGCGCGAGATAATCATGCTTTTAAAGAAGTGACGCCTGTGAGTCCGGATACAGATATGGTAGAGACTTATCAAACCATTCTGGATAAAATGCAGCGGACTTTTGCTTGGCGAAAGGAGCAAATCCAAGCAGGTCAAATAGAAATCAGAACCGCTCAAACGGCCCCTACCTTAGAAGATACCTACGAAGACTTGATGGATTTTCTAGAGATGAAGACAACAGACGCTCCTTTCGATGACTATAAAGTGCTGATTAATTTGATAGATTAGGCAGGCGCCGTATTGGAGCAAGCCTGTCCCGGCTTTAGGTCTGGAAGATTCCATCAAAATCGGTAAGTTATTTATTGGCTGTTACTAAGGTCTGATTATTGTCATCAATGGAGATAGCGGAGTATATCAGACAAAACCTACAAATTCAGTAGGCATTATTCCTGGTTTTTCAAGGATATATCGTTTTTTTGTATTTGAAAGTAATTGAATCTTTTGAAAAGGGTAGAGTAGACCTAAATACCTTCAAAATTTCTACCTGAACGTATTAATATTTTGAAAATGAACCGATTGAGAAAAAAGCATTTATTAGTTGCCCTCCTTTTCCTTATGATGATTCCAATGAGTCAAGCACAGTCATTATCGTTTAATGCTGATGTCATGGAAGATCAATTGGAACTCGCTATTCATGAGCAACCATCGCAATATCTTCGTGCTTACATCATCTTACGCGATCAGGTGGATATCGAAGGGATGCGTCGCCAATTTGATGCGCTTCGTTCTTCAAAAGATGAACGAGGAAGAACAGTGGTAAAAGCACTAGAAGCTAAAGCAGCCGCTACTCAAGGCCGCCTTCTCCAAGACTTGGAGCGCCATCCTGCGGTGAAATCGGGTAGTATTATTCCTTATTGGATTACCAATATGATAGAGGTAGAAGCCAAGGCAAGTTTCTTGGCAGAAATGAGTTGGCGAGAGGATATTCAAAGGATTGAACCTGTGATCACGAACGAACTCTTTGAAACAGGAGAAGTAGAATATATTGAGGAAGATGCCGCAGTTGTGCCAAATGGTAGAGAACGTGGATTGACGGCTATTAATGCGCATAAGATGTGGGCTATGGGCTATACAGGATATGGCACAAAGGTCATGGTCATTGATGCAGATATTGATTATAATCATAGAGCCATAAAAACACAATTCTTTTACCATAATGCACCCTTTGATGAAACCTATACTGCTGAAATCCCTTTGCAGTTATGTCTTGATCACGGGACATTTGTTGCGGGACCGATTATAGGGATAGACCGATTGAGAAATGATACGATCGGGGCCGCATTTAATGCCAAATATATCAACGGACCCATTGAGCTACTAGATGATGATGGCAACCTGTGTGTTTTAGATGGACCTAACCTGTCGTCTATTCAAAATTTGCAATTTGCGCTCAACCCAGATAGAAATTCGAATACCACCAATGATATTCCGGATGTAATTAATAACTCCTATGGGCAGCAAATTAATGGGAGCAATGATTGTCAAAGTATAGGTTTGCGGAATATACTTAGAAGCCTGGATGCAGTTGGTGTAAGCATACTCTATGCCGCTGGTAATGCCGGACCTTCGGAGACTACCTTGACCTTTCAGGGGTCTTTAAATTTTGATCCTTATGTACCCTTAGTAATAGGTGCCGTTGATGACCGAAAAGAAATTGCAGCCTTCTCTTCAAGAGGGCCTAGTCTTTGTGTCGACGGGCCGGATCGCTTTAAGCCAGAGCTGGTGGCGCCAGGCACCGAAATCAGAACAACTGCTCCTAATAATCAGTATGCCTCTATTTTTGGAACCTCTTTTGCCTCTCCATACGTCGCTGGTTCTATCCTTTTGTTGAAAGAAGCATTCCCTAATCTTTCGGGCCGCGTTCTTAATCAGGCTCTACTCGAAACGGCAGAAGATCTTGGTAGCGAAGGAGAAGACAATATTTATGGTGCAGGATTTATAGATGTATATGCAGCCTATGAGTGGTTGATCGATCAAGGTAATACGCCTACTCCAGCCATACAAGCGGCAAACGATGCCATCATAGTGGATGTACAATCGCGAAATATAGATTGTAATAGAATGGTTCAGCCATTAGTGACTATTGCCAATAATGGTACCGAAGAACTGAGCGAATTAAGCTTCCAGTTAAGAGACGTTGATAATGGACTCAATCTGGGACGGGCCACGTGGACGGGAAATATTGCGCCTGGACAAACCAAAACTTTTGAACTAGAAGGCGTAAATGCTATTGTCGGTAACTATACGGTACAGCTACAGCTGGATCGTGTCAATGGAGAAGCAGATCTGCGATTTTTAGATAATTTTTTCAAATTTGATGTAGAAGTAAATGCGGAACCAATACTGCCATTGGTAAGTATAGAGGGAGATGAAATATGCCGTGGTGGCCAGAGTATGATTTTTGCTGATGCTGGTCAAGAGGGCACGACCGTCCGCTGGTATGATGCACGAGTTGGTGGGAATATTGTAGCGGAAGGACCAATGGTGCTGCTTGAAAATGTCCAAGCAGATACGACGGTTTATGTATCTGTCACCACACTTAATAATGTAGGTTTAGAAAGAGCAGATGTAGGGCCTAATACTTTTCTCAGCCAGAAGGCCGGGCTTGTTTTTGATGCCCTTTCTAGTTTTAACCTAAAATCTGTTAAAGTATTTGCTGAAGCGACTGGGCCAAGAATTTTCCAATTGATTAGCGAAGAGGGAGGTGTACAACAAAAGGTCTTGAGTCTTGGAACGACTGGTGAGCAGCGGGTCGATTTAGACTTTGAGGTGTTGCCTGGCAATAATTATGAATTACTGATGACTTTGGGTAATGGCTTGGCAGTCACTACCAATGAAATCAATTTTCCCTACGAGATCACAGATATTGCCCGCATCAACCGTTCTACGGGTACAGTAGCGACCTTTTATGCTTATTTCTACGACTGGGAGATTGAGTATGATTACTTCTGTGGTCGAGTATTTGCCTCTATTGATGTAAACGAGGAGGGAGAGGCTCCAACGGTAGACTTTAGTATTGATAATCCGGTGATTATGCTAGATGATCAGGGACAGGCCAGTGTTACTTTTACGGATTTATCAGAGAATTTGGTGAACTACCGATGGACATTTGGAGATGGATTTACCTCCGCTCAAGCCAATCCTACAAATGTTTATACAGAACCTGGAACCTATGTTGTCACCCTTTATGGTACAGATTCAGAAGGTTGTAGCAATATGGCTGTTAAGACTATAGAAGTACAAGCTGCGGTGACGAGTACAGCAGAGCAATTGGCGCTAGCGAATCAATTACAATTGTTTCCAAATCCAGCGCAAGATTTGATCCACTTACAGATGGATTTAGAGCAGCAGAGTCAAGTCCATTTGCAAGTAGTTGACCTGTTTGGAAAGGTGGTATATCAACAAGATATTGGTCAAATACAGTCTGGAATTATTCCAGTAGACATTGCTCCCCTGCCTACGGGTACTTACTTAATGAATGTACGCGTAGGAAATACCAGTCTAGGAAAGCGCTTTATAAAGTATTAATTTAATCGGGTGACAAAGCCATTCAAGCTTTGTTGCCTGAGGAATTGTAGTTCTTTGGCAGCAGCCTCTCTGGTGGCAAAGCGGGCAACGATGAGTTTATACATGACACCTGTATAGTTGGTTTCTACTTCTTTGAGATATAGATTCTTAATGCCTTTAGCTTGGAGGGCTTTTACTTGACGAGTTGCATTTTCTTCTAAGCTATAAGAAGCAATCTGAATGCCGAAACCACCTAATCCCTCTTGCAAGCGCTGGACAGGGCTGTCGCTATTAATAGCTGTATTGATTTGATTGTAGCTAGCTGGTTCTTGAATCTCAGATTGTGGCTGGTTAAATCCTCGAGCAGTAAAGTTTTGCTCCGCTTGATAGTCAGCAGGAAATGGGTTGCGCTCTGAATAGCCAATGACTTCTACACGTACTTTTGCTTTACCATCTAGGTCTAGTCCAATATATTTGCCAGCTACTTTACTCAAATCGACAACGTAGCCATCTTTGAATGGTCCTTTATCATTTACTCGTACAGTTACCGAACGTCCATCGTCGACCCGACTTACTTTTAGGAGTGTGCCGGAGGGATGTTTCTTATGGGCGCAGGTGAATTGATCTGCTCGGTATACTTCTCCGTGTGCTGTTGGGTTGCCAATTAAATAGTCGGCATAGTAAGTGGCATAGCCAACTTCGGCATATTGTGCTTTGGCAGTAGATACGATCGAGAAAAAGAATAAAATCGAAAGTAAAGATATGCGGTTCATCTCGATTGGTTAGAAGTGAGTAATACAATTATAACGAATTTACAGAAAGTAAATTACGCAATCGTAGAAAAGCTAGGGCAAAGGCATCAAAAAATTACCCTGCAATTTTTTATAATTCCTACTAAAACTCCAATTCAAAACCGCTCTAGCATCTTCATTTTTGTCATTCGATACAAAAACGAAGCAAAAAAATCTTGCCTAGCCAAACTCGCTCCGCTCAGACAATGCCTAGGCGGCCTCCCGCACTTCGCTTATCACCTTTGTCACACTTAATTTTGAGAAATAAGCATTTCTTTTTAAGTTTTTATTTTAATGCGTTTGCCCTAAAGAAAAGCTACTACCTCAACTTTTTGATCGTTACTTATCAAACAAAGCGTCTACAAACACTCTACGATTGAAAGCTTGTAGTTGGTCAATACCTTCACCCACACCAATATATTTGATGGGTACTTTGAATTGATCAGAGATAGCTATAGCGACGCCACCTTTTGCGGTGCCATCTAGTTTGGTTAGTGCCAGAGCAGAAACATCGGTCGCATTAGTGAAGTGGGTAGCTTGCTCGATGGCATTTTGCCCGGTGGTAGCATCGAGTACCAGCAGTACTTCGTGAGGAGCAGTGTCCAGTCTTTTGCTTACGGAGCGTTTGATTTTGGTCAATTCCTTCATCAGGTTGATCTTGGTGTGAAGGCGGCCGGCAGTATCTATGATGGCTACATCACAGTCATTTTTGATGGCATAATCGACCGTCTCATAAGCTACTGCTGCCGGATCGGTATTCATGCCTTTGCTATAAAAATCACAGCCTACGCGCTCAGACCAAATTTTGAGTTGGTCAACAGCGGCGGCACGGAAAGTATCGCCAGCACCGAGCACGACTTTTTTGCCTTGGAGCTTAAACTGATGGGCAATTTTACCAATAGTTGTCGTCTTTCCAACGCCGTTGACACCGACTACCAAAACAATATAGGGTTTCTTATCTTCTGGTATGGCGAAACCCTCGATATCTTGGGTGTTGTTGTCGGTCAGAAGTTGTACGATTTCATCGCGCAGAATCTCATTAAGTTCTGCGGTGTTCAGGTATTTATCACGAGCCACTCGGGCCTCAATTCTCTCAATGATTTTAATGGTGGTATCCAGACTCACATCAGAGGAGATGAGTAGCTCCTCTAGGTTGTCTAATACCTCATCATCAACTTTGGTTTTGCCAGCAACGATTTTACCTAATTTACCGAGGAAGCTGGTTTTGGTTTTTTCGAGACCTTTGTTGAGGTCGTCATTGTTTTTTCCGGAGAATAAATTCCCAAATACACTCATTTTCTAAATTTTTAAAACAACTTCAAAGAGAACAACTTCATAAACAAAAAGGCTTCCTCAATAGTTGAAGAAGCCTTTTTGATGGCACGGTAATTAAAATTACTTATACTTAGCCAAGAATTCGTTTTTCTTGTCTTTGTGTACCATTTGAGTTTTGTAAGAATATTTTCCTGTTTTAGGATCTTTAATACTTACAACAATTTTTACAAAGTCACGACCAGAACCTGCATTCGCAGCACGAGACGCAACACGGGCGTTTTTGGATACCTTAGCCATAGCTGTATATTTAAAAATTAATAAATCTCCTTAAAGATACACAAAAGCGAAATGACAAGAAATAAATTACTTGATTTCTTTGTGCATCGTGTAACGCTTCAGGATCGGATTGTACTTTTTCAGCTCTAAACGATCTGGCGTATTTTTTCTATTTTTCTGCGTAACATATCTAGATGTACCAGGCATACCTGATTTCTTGTGCTCTGTACACTCTAGGATGATTTGCATTCTATTACCTTTACTTTTCTTAGCCATTGGACTTGTTGTTTTGATTTGGAGATAAACATGGTGGGCCAGCTCAATCGCAAAAGAAATCATTAATCTCTTTTGGGCTCTACCGCCTTGTCATGCTAGCGGCCCTTTTGTTCTCTGCAAAAATTACTTTTTAGGACCAAGCTCAACACCGTGGTCAACACCTTTCCTTTCTAATTTTTTCAAATAATCGTAAATCCCTAACTTATTAATGGTGCGCATAGCAGAAGTTGATATCCGTAGAGTGATCCACTGATCTGTTTCTGGCACATAGTAGCGCTTCTTTTGCAAGTTGGGCAAAAAGCGACGCTTGGTTTTACGATTCGAGTGAGAAACGTTGTTTCCTGCAATAGGGCGTTTTCCCGTTAGTTGACATACCTTAGACATATATCTCGCTTTTAATCTTCTCCGCCTTGTCCTCAACAAGCACGAAAAATAGCTCTATTAAATAATCTTCCCTAAAGGGAGTGAATTTAAAAAGTCCAAGGTATGTATTCGAGACAATGACCTTGAACTTTTTAAGTAGTGACTCTGTAAGGATTCGAACCTTAAACCTCTTGATCCGTAGTCAAGTGCTCTATCCAGTTGAGCTACAGAGCCGGCCTATTCGCTAATGCGGATGCAAAGATAAACTTTTTTTCTTTTCCCCGAAAGACCCGGTGCAAAATTTTAGAAAAAAATGCTTCCGCATTCTTGTCGATAGATCTCCTACAGGAAGTGTACAAGCAATCATTCATATGTATGAATAGGTATGACCAATAAATCGTTCCATACTTTACCATGAATATGGATCGGCAAGGATTATTCACAGGTATATGGTCAGGCATTTTATACAGAAACAAAAAAAATCGGCTTATCTCTCAAAAGAAATAAGCCGATTGTCGATACACAAGCTACATGATCACAAATTTTTGTGAAGTTTTGACACCATTTTGCTCAATAAAAGCAATGTAGATACCTGGTTTCCAGCCTTGGGTATTGATTTCCTCATAATTGAGATCGAAACTAGCAGCTTCGATAGCTTTAGAGAAAACCTCCTGCCCGTATCCGTTGACGATACGCAGGGCACCACTTTGCGCCTCCACCATTTCAAAACCAATACGAATTTGGTCGTGAGCCGGATTAGGGGTGATGTTCATTACCGAAGGGTCGGCTGCGGGGGCAGGTTCACACTGGTCCATCATAGCCTCTACTGCATTGAGTACATTTAATCGACCGCCCGTTACCGTTTGGGCACTGAGCGTTTCGATTTTGTCTACTCCGCCCATTAAAGCATCTCTAATGTTGCGTGCAGTAGCAGCGGGTTGTTTGAGGGCTGCCTGTGCCAGCGAACCACAAGGAATACTATACATCAAGGCAATCGCTCCCGCCAAATGGGGGGCAGCGGCAGAGTTGCCATGAAAAATGCCATATTGGTCGAATGGTTTGGTGGTAAAAGAGTTTTGGCCGGGGGCACCCATGTCGATAGACTCTGGACCATAGGCTGAGCCAATATATCTCTCATCCAAATCATTCGTATTTAATACAGTCATCAGGTATTCACTTGCACAAGTCGTTGGCATATCGCCTTCCTGATCTACATCCCAGGGATTGTTGGCCGTTGCGGCCGCCGAAAGAATGCCCTGCTCGCCCATTTTATCATACATATCTCCCCAAAGAGGTTGTAGATCGCAATGCAGTTTATTCAATCCAAAAGAAGCGTTGGTGGCCACAATGAATGCGCCTTGCTCGCCATTGGTCTCATTATACAATGCACGTTGATCGATGATATATTCGTAGGCAGCAATGATCTCACTGACGGTCAAAGCCTCCAATACCATAAGTTCTAAATCCCAGTTGATACCTGTCACTCCTGTACCGTTGTTTCCCTTAGCACCAATGATACCTGCCACCGAATGGCCGTGTGCATCGCTGATATGCTCAGGAGAGTCGCTGATAAAGTTCCAACCATAATAGTCGTCGACATAACCGTTCTGGTCATTATCGATACCATCACCGGGAATTTCAGCTCGGTTTTTCCAAATGTTGTCGGCAATATCCTCGTGATAAATATCAAAGCCACTATCTAAAATGGCGACTACGATTTTATCTCCATTGGCAGTAGTGCCGCCGGTAGTGATGTCCCATGCCTTGTCCGCTTCAATAGTTGAAACGCCCCATTGATCCTGAAAACCGGGATCATTAGGATTGGACCTGGGCTCCACGATGAAATCGTAGGAGATATCCTGCACATTGGCATTGCCTGCCAACTCCTGAAGGAGCAACTGATCTTCTACAGATGTTGTGTCATATTTCAATAAATGGATATTCTGGCGTTGACTAAGCGCCTTCTCTATCCAAACCCCTCCACCAGCTCTTGTTTGTGTAGCAAAACTCACAATGAATTCTGCTGGTTTAGCTTGTGGTTTTAATTGAATCAATACATGGCCAGGCACGCGCGCTGCCTGACTGCTGGCCAATGTCACAAAGGCAAGCATTAAAAAACTTACTATTCGTAGTTTTCTGAGCATAGTAGTTGAATTATAATAATGAATAAATTTTTCAGTTCTACTATTTGCTCTTACAACTAGACCGTGTCGTACCCTATCATTTTACCAGCCGATCGATTGTACGTGGTAAAATATCTTCTAGGAATACGACCTCGGGAATTCCATTAACAGGTATATAGCAAAGACTTTGCCAATTTTATAAAAGTGGCAAAGTGGAGGAGCTGAAAGAGGGAATAAGTTGATCCCCTCAAGGATGGATTTCGATTTAATAATTCTTATAATGCACTATTCGATTCATTAGCGAATTTTCGCTATATTGCTCGCGCTAAAAATTGAAGATCATGTCGAATCAACCCTATCCACATTTATTGCAGCCGCTTGATTTAGGATTTACTACACTCAAGAATCGCGTATTAATGGGCTCCATGCATACCGGACTTGAAGAGGAAAAAGGAGGTTTCCCTAAACTTGCCGAATACTTTGCTGAGCGCGCAAGGGGGCAGGTAGGTTTGATGGTCACGGGCGGGATCGCTCCGAATAGAGAGGGATGGGTAGGGCCTTTTGCAGCCAAGCTGACCACGCAGGCCGAAGCCAAAAAACATAAAATTATTACCGATGCTGTCCATGCGGAAGGTGGAAAAATTGCCATGCAGATTCTACATACAGGACGCTATGCCTACCATCCTTTAGCTGTAGCACCATCTGCAATACGCTCTCCCATAACGCCCTTCAAGCCAAGAGCGCTAAGTAATCGAGGTGTACTTCGGACCATCAAGGCTTTTGCCAATTGTGCGGCACGAGCTAGAGAGGCTGGTTACGATGGAGTAGAGGTGATGGGCTCTGAGGGCTATTTGATCAATCAGTTTATTGTATCCAAAACCAACCATCGTCAAGATAAATGGGGTGGCAGCTTTGAAAACCGTATCCAGTTTCCTATAGAGATTGTAAAGGCCGTACGAGAAAAAGTAGGGCCAGACTTTATTATCATCTATCGCCTTTCGATGCTGGACTTAGTCGATGATGGGAGCACCTGGGAGGAAGTAGAAATCTTGGCCAAAGAGATCGAGAAAGCCGGCGCCACCATTATTAATACTGGTATTGGCTGGCACGAAGCACGAGTGCCGACGATTGCGACTATGGTGCCTCGTGGAGGGTTTAGTTGGGTGACCAAGCGCTTGATGGGTAAAGTCAATATACCTCTAATCACCACCAACCGGATCAATATGCCGGGCATTGCCGAAGATATCCTGGCTCAAGGCCACGCTGATATGGTCTCTATGGCTAGGCCGATGCTAGCCGATGCTTTCTTTGTGCAAAAAGCGATGGAGAATAAAGCCGACGAGATCAATACTTGTATTGGCTGTAACCAAGCTTGCCTAGATCATGCTTTTCAGCAAAAAAGAGCCAGTTGTCTAGTGAACCCCAGAGCATGTTATGAAGCAGAGTTGATCTATACACCTGTACAAAAGAAAAAGAAAGTAGCCGTAGTAGGCGCAGGGCCTGCAGGTTTGGGCTTTTCTACAGTAGCGGCAGAAAGAGGACACGAAGTGCACATTTTTGAAGCAGCAGGAGAGATCGGTGGACAGTTTAATATGGCCAAGCAAATTCCGGGGAAAGAGGAGTTTCACGAGACTATCCGCTATTACAATAAAATGATTGAGAAATATGGTATTCATTTACACCTCAATCAACGCGCCGATGCTGCATCGCTAAAAGCAGGAGGATTCGATGAAGTCATCTTGGCTACTGGTGTGCTACCAAGACAGATTGATATGCCAGGTATCGACCATCCGAAAGTATTGGGATATATGGACGTGTTGAAACACAAAAAAGAAGTGGGCAAGTCGGTCGCTATCATTGGAGCGGGAGGTATAGGTTTTGATGTGGCAGAGTATCTAAGCCACCCCAAAGATCACGCCCTTTCTACGGAGGCTTTTATGAAGGAATGGGGCGTAGATATGGCGTATAATAAAGGAGGTGGACTAAAGGTGGCGGAGCCAGAAGCTTCTCCACGATCGATTTATTTATTGCAGCGTTCTACTGGCAAGGTCGGGGCTCGTCTCGGTAAAACCACTGGTTGGATTCACCGCGCTAGCCTCAAGAAAAAGGAGGTCGAAATGTTCGGGAATGTCAAGTACCTAAAAATTGATGACCAGGGCTTACACATCGAGCGCGGAGGTCACTACCAAGTATTAGAAGTCGATAATATCATCATCTGCGCAGGCCAAGAACCTCAACGCGCACTACAAGCGCCCCTAGAGGAAGCTGGTATTACGGTACATATAATAGGAGGAGCTGATGAAGCCAAAGAATTGGATGCCAAAAGAGCAATAGACCAGGGCTCAAGACTAGCCGCTGAGATATAATCTTTAATCTAGCCCTTTGCCAAAGGTCAACAGGTTGCCATCAGGATCAAGGATTTCAAAGTCCCGCATCCTGTAGTCTCTGTCTGCCAGCTCTACATGTATAGCGATCTGTTCATCTAGACACCGCTGGTACATCGCATCTACATCATGTACAAACAGATAGATGATACTCTTCACCATACTATTTCGATGCTTCTGATCTAATAAAGAAAGGTGGACTGCCACATTTTCGCCTACATTCAGGACGGCATAAGTGACGGGTTCCTGCCACAAAAAACCTTCCTTAAAACCTAAGCGCTTATAAAAGTCAAGTGCTTTGTCCATGTCTCTGACAGGAAGAATAGGCGCAAGATGAGAGATGTTTTCCATATTATATGCTTTAGGAATGAGTCAATAATAAATTAAACATCTTTACTTGTTCTTTTGCCGCCCAGTTTCGTTAAAAAGCTCTTTGTGCCACAGGCACAAGCTAGACAGGATGCGCTGCATCGTCTGCGTTTTTTGCCTCACTAAACAGCAAAATACCTGCGTAAATCTTGTATACTTTATTAATGCCCCATTCCTTAATAGAAGAATGAGCAGCAAATCTATAAAATCTATAAAATCCGTGAAATCCGCTTAATCCCTAAAAATCCGTGTTCCAAAATCCACAACTCCTATTTATCCAATTTTTTCATCGTCTCCACAGTACCGGCCATAGTCGATAAAGGGAAGCACAAATAAGCATCCAATCACAGTAGCGATGTTTTTCATGCTTTAATAGAAGAAAGAGCAGCAAATCTATAAAACCTATAAAATCCGTGAAATCCGCTAAATCCCTAAAAATCCGTGTTCCAAAATCCGTGTTCCAAAATCCACAACTCTTACCCATCCAGTTTTTTCATCGTCTCCACAGTTCCTGCAATAGTCGATAAAGGAAGCGCAAATAAGAATCCAATCACAGTGAAATAGAGCAATAAATAAGGTGCGCCATTCCCGATAGCTAGACCTTTGTGTTGGCGTACAAACTGCACACTATTTCGTACCTTATAATAGCGTTCCAAAGTGAAGTCAATATTACCAGCACCAGCATAATAGGACTGGACTAATAAAATGAGGATAGGAATGGCAGGGGCCAAAAAAGGTAAAAATAAGCCCAATAGCATAAGCAAAAGGGTGAAAAATAGTTCTCGTACGACCAAACGAATAGCAATACGTAAACCCCTGACAATATCACTCCCAAATTGCGTAAAACTAAACTTAGGGGAGCTTCCACCGTATAAAATACGCTCCACTTTTTCTGAAAGGAAACTCATAAATGGAGAAGCCAATACAATCACTAGGTTTTTAAATAAAATAAGACCTAGCGCAGCGATGAGCACACCACCAAAGACCTGCCCGACACTTTCAACGATTCCACTTCCCCACTCAAATGGATAAATACGCTCCAAAAAGCCTCCAACATTAGCAGAAAGATTCCAAGCAGTATAAAAAATGACTGCACCTAATAGGATACATATCAGGGCCGGCGCAAAAAAGTAGCCCCAAAGTCTGTGTTTTGTAGTCAGCTGTAGAGCTGTCAGGTAGGCAGAAAAGCCATTCATGATGTCTTTAATCATAGCGTAGTGTATGGTTCCTACAAAAGTGAACTACAATCAGTTATTATGCAAGCACAATTCTACCATCAAGGAAAAAATATCGACGATGCGTGAATGAACGAATGAGTCAAGACTGTAATGAGCGAATATCGAACCTAAACATCTATTAACCCCATCACCCCATAACCCTCTTAACTCTAAACCTCCTCAACCCCAACCCTTACGGCCAATTCACCAGCACCTTCGGTGATCGGGCGGTAGCTTCCCCATCGATCCACAGTTCTACATAGACGTAGACGGCTTGATTTCTTTGTAACTGACTACGATTGAGTCCTACGAAGGGCATCCAAAGGGAAATTTGTTCTAGGCGGTAATCATTCGGTGGCACCAAATAGGGCGCACTTTTGACCACCGCATTACCACCCTTATCCGATAAAGGAGGTATAGATGGGTTTGCCTTAAGGGAGCGACCTTGGGCATCTTCGAAGTGGGCTTCTAGATGAAACTCTTTACCGCTACTCGCAGCCAGCTCACCCGCTACACGGATATTGATTCCTCGGCGGCCTTCTGGACCACCGATGCCTCTATTGATGGAGGGGCGTTCAAGCGTAAGGGTATTATAGTTGACATACTGTGGAGGATTGACAATGTCATAGGTATAAACAATCTCGTATTGGAAACTAGCTTTGGGGTCCTGGGCATTGCTATTTCCTACAATTGTGAATTTGAACCAACTATATTTTCCATAGGAGTTGCGATCATTACGCGTACTAAAGCGACCTCTCAGGAATCCCTGTCTGGCTTGATTAAAGCGTACCCAATCATCATTGCGGAAAAAAATACGCGCGCCGCTACCACCGATGATACCATCTGCAATAGAAACCTCATCGTAGCCTTGCTCGTCGATAATAGAGGAAGAGGATACATCATTAGCTACGGCGACTACGAATGGATTGCGCCAGGGTTGGATTTTTCCACAATTGCCATTCAAAACTTGCGTGCGCACCTCAAAACCATAATCAACAGACTGGTCGCGGTAGGCCAATATACTCATGTCTTGGTCAAACTTCCACTGGAGTCGGTAAGTCTCGGTACAAGTAGCGCCATTGACGAGGTAGTTCACATCAAAGTCAATAGTACCGCCTCTGGTATCGGCTTTGACCAATCGAGCTGTTTTCGTGAATCCAGGTATAGGTCGATGTATAATCTGCTTGAGCATCAGGCTCGATTGCTGTTGGCCTAGTAGAAAGAATGGGAGCAGCAAGAAAGAAAGAGTAAACAGTTGCTTCATAATCTAATATTTGTGACTATAGCCCATAACGATAAAGTAGTACACAAAAATTGTTTTGAACAAAGAAATGTCCTTGAAAGTAGAAACGATTTGTATTATATTTGAGTAAATTAAAGTTTGGCGTATGGATGTCATCACCGATATTAAGCAACTGAATCTAAATCAACACTACTCTTATGAGGATTATATGTCTTGGAGATTTCCTCAACGAGTAGAGTTAATTGATGGAAAAGTGTTTGAATTAAGTCCCGCTCCTAACTTAAAACACCAAAGGATATCAATGACTTTGTCACTCAATTTGGGAAATGGACTTAATAGACTTGATCAAAAGAGATGTCAAGTTTTTGCCGCACCTTTTGATGTCGTTCTACAAAAGGGAAGTAGATCAACCATAGTTCAGCCCGATATTTGTATTATTTGTGACCCAGCAAAACTAACTAAGCAAGGTTGTGAAGGAGCACCAGAAATTATATTTGAGATTCTTTCTCCAGGGAATAGTAAAAGAGAGATGAGAGATAAATTTGAATTATATGAGATGAATGGAGTGCTAGAGTATTATATCGTTGACCCTGCTAATGAAACCATCTTTTTGTATCGCTTAGATGAAAACCAGAGTTATGTAAATACGAAGCCTTTGATTGAAGGGGATGTTATTCAATCCCAAGTTATCAATGGACTAGCTATTGATGTCGCTGCGGTTTTTCAAGATTAGCTACTTTTTCCTACCTATTTACTTCGAGATTACCAATCCTCCTTACCAATTCCCTCTTAAAGAGCGTCCAGTAATTGATTATACAATTGGATATGCTGTGCTACCACCTCTTTCACACCAAAAGTAGCTTCTGCTTTCACTCTACCCGCTTTCCCCATTGCTTGTAGAAGAGAAGGCTTTTGTGAAATTTGATCTATAGCATTAGCGAGGGCTTCCGCGTCTTTTACAGGTACGAGCAAGCCATTTTGGCTGTGATCCACACACTCTCTACATCCAGGAATATCTGAACTGATAATTGCCCTACCAATCGCACACGCTTCCAAGAGTGCTTTTGGCCGACCTTCATGATAAGAGGGTAGGCAAATAATGGTAGCCTCCTGGAAGAAGGGGACCACGTCAGCCTGAAAACGAACCCACTCAAAATACCCAGGAATAATCATGGCCTTGAGCTCCTCTTCGGTGATAGCAGCCGGATTGCCCAAGTCTACCTTGCCCATCATTTGGAAAATGATTTTACCCTTGTATTTGGTGTATAGCATCTCACTAGCCTCCTTGAATTCTTTGACGCCTTTATCCCACAAAAGTCGTGCAGGTAGTAATATTTTAATAGGGGCTTGCTGATCGGGTAGAGGCGTGTAGCAGAACTGTTCTAGATCAACTCCCGAGCCGTTAACAAAGGAGACCATATGTTTTTTATTCAGAATGCCTTTCTTGAGTAAAGCCTGGTAATCCCAAGGGTTTTGGAAGAGGTAGATCATAGCCTTTCGGCGAAAGCCAAGTCGCATCAAGCTGAAAATAATACGGCTAGCCAGCGTAGGTTTGTTCTGATTGAGGGCATATCCGAAACCACTTAAAGCATTGAGGGTGGGCCTATTGGTCAGTCGACTGACGATGCTGCCATAAAGAATGGGTTTGATGGTGATCAGGTGGACCAGGTCTGGTTGTACTTGCCGATAAATACGAGCAAGTTGTACCATCAATTTGATCTCTTGTACAGGATGGTTTCCAGACCGATTAATGGTATAGTTGACAAATTGCGCTCCAGTCGCTCGGATGGCCGCTACTTGCTCACCTGCCTGCGTAGCAACAAACACCTGAAAGCCAGCGGCTATAGCCCCTTTGACGATTGGCAGTTGATGAGAAACCAAAAACCAATCGGTATTGATTACGATTAACAATTTCTTAGCAGGATCAGGCATTAATCTATTTTTATATAGAAGTTGTGTAAGGTTTTCTGTTGCAGGCGAGAAAACAGTATTTTGAGACTAATCTAGGCAAAAAATGCAAGCTATGCATTCCGCATGCCGCCGAAGCTTCAGCGGAGCAGCAGCATAGATGAGGCTTTTTAACGAAGAGTAGCCTTTGATAGCCCAACAAGGAAACTTTAAACAGCTTCATACTTAAAACAAGTATCTGATCGTTCTTGTGGCGGCAAAGGTAAAAAATACGCTGCGTCCTTTTCTTTTTTGAATAAAAATCCTTAATCTCCACTCGTTACGAATACCTCTCACAAAGTAAAGCATAAGTAGAATAAAAATACATTAGAATTCCTTATCATAAGTTCACGGAAAGCTATTGTTTATTATCTTTGCTTCCAGCGTTATCATGCACGATGACATATTTCCTATTAACCATTTAAGTATGATAAGTACACTGCGACTTATTGGAGGCGAAGCCGT
>JBELML010000079.1:0-28594 GCA_042095835.1 Saprospiraceae bacterium | reverse complement strand
CTAGATGATCATCCACCCAGTGTGTCGGTGGTCGCCTTAGAAAATTCCAGTGTTCACGCAATTCCATTAAGTCGGATGAAACAGTATATGGCAGATAATCGAGATTTTGCCGCGCGCTTTTACTATTCTATAGCCCTTTTTCTCTCGGATCGTCTTCGCAAGACCACCAGCAGACTAGGCTACGGAGAAGTCGATGAAGATGCCGACGAACTCAACTTCCAAGTACTTGAACAAGTAGGGCAAGCTGGATCCCGGTTCAAGCGTATGCTCAATAAATTTGCGGAGCGATAAAATGGAAGGGCATACTGGTTTATGAGTTGATAAGTGTACGAGTTGATAAGGTTAATAGGATGGATATGGGATAAAAGCTACTCTAGCTTGGAAATTGATCTTAGCAGAGTTTCAAAACTAATGTAATAATGAGCCTAAAAAAAGACAATATCGCTATCTCCAGATCGAGGTCAAGGAAGGCCTTGTTAATTCTAATTATAAGTTTTGGATTAGTTTTCTCTGGATTCTCCCAGCCTACCCCTTTCTCCTGTGATCTCATCACGCTATCGCAGGAAACCATGCGTAAAGATCCATCGATCAAGCGTCAATTGCTGCTCAACCAGCGGATGGAGGCTGATCGGCAGTTGGCGCGCAGTGTATTCGATTATCAATTGAGTGCAGGTCTGAATACTAGCCGCTCCAATCTGAATCTCTATCGGGCTGATCCTCGTAATGCCATCGTTGGGCCACAGATCAAAACCAATTACTTAGGTCTTAATGGAGGCATTCAGCGAACATTTAGGTCAGGGCTTAGGGCAAATTTTAATTTGGATTATACGCGCAACAGCGACAACTACCCATTCGATGCATACGGCGAAAGTGTAGCACCTTTTTGGTCTGACAACAATACAGTTACGAGCTTTTCTTTGACCTATCCGCTTCTCCGTGGAAAGGGCAGAGCGATCGCTACAGCCAATGAAAGGATGGCAGACTTTAATATTGCCAGCCAAAAGGAAAATGCAGCCTTCAATACCAATACGGCTATCTATACCACGCTGGTTCGCTACTGGCAGTACCTGGCAGCTTACCAGCAGCTGGGCATCTATCAGGATAATGAGAATCGAGTCCGCAAGGTGTTAGAGATGACTGAAGAGTTGATCAAAGCAGAGAAGCAGCCCCAAGGAGATTTACTGCAAATTCAAGCTGACCTGCGTGATAAGGAAAAACAAACTTTTCTCGCGGAGCAGCAATTATATACGAGTCAGCAAAACCTCGGCCTAGCTATTGGTTGGACTCAGGAAGAGAGCCAGCAGATTGGCTTGCCAAGTAGCAGTTTTCCAGATTTGACCGTCCTTGAAACGGAGGTTCCTCTAGAGACTTTGGTTCAGCTAGCGCGGCAAAATCGCAGTGATGTCAAAGCTTTGGAGAAAGGCATTGCATTTTCATCGGTATCCATAGATCTAGCTGAAAATAATATCAAACCCCAACTAGATGTTACCGCTTTTGCAACCTATGGAGGATCTGTAATGGGCAACGGTATCGACCGATTTTTTACCGCTCTAACACAAGAAGAAGGCCGTAATCGACAAATCGGGATAGGATTGAATTATATTTTTCCTATTCAAAATAATAATGCCCAAGCCACCTTGCAGAGCAGCGAGTTGCAATTGGCTGACCAGGAAATACAGCTACAAAACCAAATTCGGAATATCGAAATCAACGTTGGCATCGCCTACCGAGATGTACTTAATTCGGTCCGTGCCGTAGAGAAATCAAAAGAATCACTAGACTACTACCAGCAAGTCTACGAAAACGAACAGTATAAATTCAAAACAGGACTGACGACCTTACTCAATCTCATTCTATTCCAAGAACGATTGACTTTTGCTCAACTCGACTACGTACAGAACCTACAGCAACTAGCCATCGCCATCGGTACCCTACGCTTCGAAACGGGGACTCTAATCCCTACTGAGCAAGCTCCCGGTACGATAGCCTCCTTTGATCTGAATGTGTACTACACACTACCAGGAGTAAAGTAATTCTATTATTCACCCATTGGCTCATTCACTCACTAACGCATTAAATTTATGTCTGCTCCATCATTTTTTCGAAAGTCTGCTCTGGAGAAACTCTCCACTCCAGAAAAACTAGATCAACTTATTCAGATCACCAATTCAAAAGCTTGGATTGCCTTGGTCACTGTCGGTCTGGTCATAGGTACGGCCCTCAGCTGGGGCGTTTGGGGAAAGGTGAAAACCAAGATTAATGTAGCTGGCGTCATGCTGGGAGGGGAAGTATATGATATTGTATCAACAACCCAAGGCCAACTCTTACAGCTCGAAATCCAAGTCGGAGATGTGATTGAAGAAGGTGCCGTGATTGCCTCAGTTGATCAACCTGAAATACAACAGCAAATCGAAGCAGCCAAAGCTTCTATTGCAGAGCGTAGAATCGAGTTGCAACAACTCTTATCCTTCGGCTCTAAAGATACAGAGCTACAAGACGAACTGATCCAACAACAAAGGAGGAGTATTGGGCAACAGATTACTTCTCTCGAGAAAAATATCGTATTTCTCAAGGAGCAGATTGAGGTAGATAAAGACCTTTTAGCCAAAGGTTTGACTACCAAGCCTCAGCTGGTTAGCAAGGAGCAACAACTCGAGAATACCCAAAATCAAATTGAGGGTCTGAAGGCCCAAATGGTTGAAATGTCCTCCCAAGAATTAAACCTCGATTTCAACCAGCAGCAAAAAGTTAACCTGCTCAAACAGCGGATTGCCCAGGAAGAGCGCCAACTAGAACAATTGCACGAACAATTTAAAATCAAGTCTACGATCAAAAGTCCTCACAGCGGTAGAGTGGTGGAGGTGCTCACCAATGAAGGGGTAGTAGTCGGTTTGGGAACACCCTTATTCAAAATTAAGCAAGATCTGATAATAGCCGATAATGGCGATATCAGGGGCATTTTGTATGTGCCTTCCCAGGATGGTAAGAAGATCAAGGCTGGGATGGAAGCGCTAGTGGTACCTTCTACCGTTCAGCCACAGGAATTTGGATATATGAAAGCAAAAGTGACCTACGTCTCCGATTTTCCCATTACCCAACAAGGTATGATGACTTCTATGAAAAACGATCAATTGGTACAAGGTCTATTAGCTATGGGCGCTCCTTTTGAGGTACACGTCGATTTCGAAGAAGATGCAGAGACCTATAGTGGCTATGCCTGGACCTCGGCCAAAGGCCCAGAGATTCAAATCAAGGAAGGAACCTCCTGTATGGGCAAAATAACGGTCAAAGAAGAAGCTCCCATCGTAATGGTGATTCCCGCATTCAAGAAATTTTTCAACCTTTACTAAGCCTCAAAATCACCGCTCACCATGAAGAAGAAAAATACGGTAAAAGAACAAGACCTACCTGCTTACAAAAGAGCTAAGACACCCACCGTACTACAAATGGAATCTGTAGAATGTGGTGCAGCAGCTTTGTCTATATTGCTAAGCTATTTTGGGAAACACATTCCTTTGGAAAAAATTCGGGTGGCCTGTGGCGTGTCTAGAGATGGCTTAAAAGCCACCAATATTATGAAAGCAGCACGATCCTATGGTATGAAGGCCAAGGGATACTCCAAATCCATTGCCAATCTCAAAAAGATGCAGATGCCAGTGATGCTGTTTTGGAATTTTAATCACTTTCTGATCCTAGAAGGCTTTTCCAAAAAGAAAGCACACTTGAGTGATCCTGCTCAAGGGAGATATACCGTCAGCCACGAAGAGTTTGATGACTCCTATACCGGAGTTGTAATCCAATTAACCCCAGAAGAGCATTTTGAAAAGAGTAACGAAAAGGAGAGTTTAATTTCAGCACTAAAAAGTAGAATCGCCAAATCTAGAACCGGTTTGGTTTACATCATTTTGGCGAGTCTCTTTTTAGTTATTCCAGGTTTAATCATTCCTTCATTCACCCAAATTTTTATTGATCAGTTTTTGATCAACCAGCGCGCTGATTTTGTGATGCCATTACTTTTAGCAATGGGTGGTGTTTTCCTGATCAACGCGTTCCTGATTTTTCTACAGCAATACTATTTACTGCGCCTGGAGACTAAACTTGCGCTGGCCAGTTCGAGTAAATTTTTATGGCATGTCTTGCACTTACCAATGGCCTTTTTTACCCAACGATACGCCGGTGAAATTGGTAACAGAACCAGCTTAAATGATAAGGTAGCGCGTCTATTAAGTGGAGATTTGGCCAATGCTGCTCTAAATGTAATTGTAGTGGCTTTCTATGCGGTATTGATGTTCAGTTACGATCCAGTCTTGACCATCATCGGGATCGTAGTGGCTGCTCTTAATGTGATTGCCTTACAAGTGGTATCAAGGGCTCGTAAGGATGGTAACAGGGTGCTAATTAATGAAAATGGGAAACTTTTGGGAAATACGATGTCGGGTATCAGTATGATTGAGACGCTTAAAGCAAGTGGTCGCGAAGGGGATTTCTTTGCCAATTGGTCTGGCTATTTAGCAAAGGTGATGAACGCCCAGCAAAAACTGGGTTGGTTATCGCTGCGCCTCAATATTATTCCACCTCTTTTGATGTCTATTAACGCTACTGTGGTCATGGGTGTAGGGGCGCTACGAGTCATGAACGGTGATATGACCATCGGTATGTTGGTTGCTTTCTTATACTTGATGAACAACTTTATCATACCAATCAATCAATTGGTTTCAGTAGGGAGCAAACTTCAAGAAACCGAAGGGGATATGAACCGTATCGATGATGTCTTGAATTATGAAATTTCAGAAGAGTTTTTAAAGGAGGATGTTTCTGTACCACCCAATATGCTTTTGCAACGATTAAGGGGAGGGCTTGAGCTGAATAAGGTAACCTTTGGTTATACCCACGCGATGCCTGCTCTGATCGAAGATTTTAGTATCAGCTTGAAACCAGGTAGTCGAGTGGCATTGGTGGGTGGCTCAGGGAGCGGTAAATCCACGGTTGCTCGTCTCGTCGCTGGATTATATGAACCTTGGGGGGGAGAAATCCTCTTTGATGGCCATCAAAGAGCCGTTATTCCCAGAGTTATTATGAATAATTCGATGGCGGTGATTGACCAGGATATCTCTATGTTTAAGGGTACGATCCGAGAAAATATTTCTTTTTGGGATGGTACCATGTCGGAGCAAAATGTAGTGAGAGCTGCCAAAGATGCACTCATCCATGATGTCATCGCTACGAGGGCTGGGGCTTACGAAAGTGAAGTCTCTGAAAAGGGTGCCAACTTCAGTGGGGGACAACGCCAAAGACTTGAAATTGCACGATCCCTGGCCCTCAATCCTTCTATTCTGGTGATGGACGAGGCAACCAGTGCCTTAGACCCAAAATCGGAAAAAACGGTCATGGAAAACATCAAAAAAAGAGGTTGTACTTGTCTGATTGTTGCCCATCGCCTGAGTACAATTCGTGACTGTGATGAAATTATCGTCATGGATTTTGGAAAGATTGTAGAGCGGGGTACGCACGATGAACTTGTCCAAAATCAGGGCCTTTATGCAAAACTTATTCGCTCAAAATCTTAATCATCCCTTATGCAACTCCATCAAGTATTTCTACACAATAACCAGTCTTTTTTCTTATCCAAGAAAGATCATTTTTGGGTGGTGGCTTCGGGCATCGTTGATATCTATTATGTCCAAACAGATGAGCAAGGTCAGCAAACGAGTGGACGCAATTATCTTTATACCGCAGAAAAAGGAGACATCCTTTTTAGCCTTAATCAAGGGGAACAAGATTATGCAGATTTTTCCCTAATCGCCGTAAGTGCAGATAGTAAACTCATTGAGATCAACAAGTCCTATGTCAGGAATCTCAACAAAACCCAGCTAACTACCAAGATGAATCGCTGGGTAACTGCTATGTCTAAAAGCCTTTTCCCAGATAAAAAACCAAAAAACTTCAAGTGCCTCAATGGGGAGTCAGAGGTGCACCTGCGTAGAGGCGAAATCGGCTATCCGACCAAAGGACTCCTTTGGGGAGCACTGGATCAAGGAAAACTGTCCATATTTGGCCAATTAGGAACTTTGACTGCCCAAGAATCTTCCAAAAATGTACTGGTACCCATCTCCCAAGAACTTTGGATCAGAGCCTTGGAACATAAAACTTCCCTACGCTTATTCGAAACTAAAGTCGTAGTGGAAGATGATATCGCATTGATGTTATCAATACACCATCTACTCGGTTATTTCTATGAAGAAATCAAAAAAATTCATACGGAGAAAGTAGAAGCTGAGGTACAATACATCGCTGAGAAAGCCGAACAAGACGAATCCTCGATAAATGGTGGAATAACCCGACTGAAAAGCGTTTTTTTTTCAAAAAAAAATAGCCCGATAATTCACTCCAGTAAATCCAAGAGTCCCCTTTTTAAAGCCTGCCAAATTATAGGAGCTAAGGTTGGATTTGATTTTAAGGAACCTAAATATATTCGAGATTACGAGGATAACCTGACTGGACAGCTGAGTACTATTGCCCAAGTGTCTAAAGTGCGGGTTCGAAAGGTGATTTTACGGGGAGAATGGTGGAAGACAGAAAATGGACACCTATTGGCTTTTTTAGAAGAAGATAAGCAACCGGTGGCTTTAATCCAGAAATCATCGAAATCTTACGAATTACACGACCCTAAAACTGGTGCTGTTACCATTATCAGTGATGAAATCGCCCAGACCTTGGATCCTATCGCCTATATGTTTTTGTATGCTTTTGATCAGCCCATGACCTCTATTCAAAAGGTATGGAGTTTTACGATTAAGGGTTTAAAGCTTGATCTGCTTTATATCATTTTGGCCGCTTTGGCGGGTAGTTTGATCGGTCTACTAACACCCATTTTATCCGGTATTATTTTCGATGATGTGATACCGCACGCGGATCGAAGTTTCTTGTATGAGATTTTTGGTATCCTTTTGATGATTGGTTTTGTCAAAGCTTTACTCAACCTGATTCGGGGTATTTTATTACTTCGTTTAGAAACCAAGTCTAATATTGGTTTACAAGCGGGTTTAATTGATCATTTGCTTCGATTACCGGTGACCTTTTTTCGAAAATATGCATCGGGTGATTTGACGATGCGTGCTTTGGGTATTAATGCCATTCGCCAGATCGTTTCGAATACGATTCTTACCGCAGTTTTAAGCGGTGCTTTTTCGATTGTTAATTTATTCTTGCTTTTCTATTATGATTCTTATTTGGCCTGGGTAGGGATTGGCTTATCGGTTTTTGCGGTAGTTGTGATCTCCCTATTGGGTTTTCTAAAATTAAAATACGATCGCCAGATTTCGGATGACCAGGGAGAGTTACAAGGCTTTTTATTCGAATTTTTGTCTGGGATTAGTAAAATCCGAATTAGTGGTTCTGAGAAACGGGTGTTTGGTTTATGGGCAGAAAAGTTTGCCGAATATAAGTCTCTTGGTTTTAAATCGGGTAACTACCAGAATTTTGTAGAGGTTTTTATGGGGGCTTACCCTTTGATGACTAAGATTTTCTTTTTCAGCTTTATTTATTTCACCTTGATGAATACTACTGGCCAAAATAGTTCCTTGATTTCTGTCGGTGTATTTATGGCCTTTATCTCTGCCTTTAGTCAATTTCTTAACGACTGTTTGAATATGAGTTTTAGCTTGGTTTCTTCTTTAAATGTTGTGCCGATCTATGAGCGCTTGAAGCCCATTTTAGAAGAAGAGCCGGAATCAGCTGGGGAGAGTGCAGATCCAGGCGAATTAGAAGGAGAGTTAGAGTTTAATGCTGTTTCTTTCCGTTATGATAAAGATCAACCCTTAGTTTTAAAAGATATTTCCTTCAAAATCAAACCTGGTGAAATGGTCGCCTTTGTAGGACCTTCTGGATCAGGTAAATCAACGGTACTTCGACTATTGCTAGGTTTTGAAGAACCTGAGGTCGGGTCCATCTATTACGACGGGCAGGAATTCCATTCTCTAAATCGCGAGCTGGTGCGTAAACAGGTTGGAGTCGTACTACAACACGGTGCTTTGATGGCAGGAAGTATTTATAAAAATATTGTGGGCAACTCTGAGCTCACGCTTGAAGATGCGGAGCGTGCGGCTGCTCTAGCGGGTTTAAAAGAAGATATCGCCCACATGCCTATGGGTATGCATACGGTTGTGAGTGAAGGTGGTAGTACTTTCTCCGGAGGACAACGACAACGGTTGATGATTGCCAGAGCAATTGTACATAAGCCACGCATAATCTACATGGATGAGGCTACAAGTGCTCTCGATAATCGCACCCAAGATATCGTTTCTGAAAGTTTAGATCAGTTGCAAGCCACTAGGATTGTCATTGCCCATCGTCTGAGTACCATTATTAATGCTGATCGGATTTATGTGATGGATAAAGGCCAGATTGTTGAGCATGGGAGTTATGATGAGTTGATGGAAAAGGAGGGGCTTTTTGCCTCATTAGCTAAACGCCAAATTGCCTGATATGAAACACCAAGCACATCTACATAACAGTCTTAAAGTATATACCAGACAGGCCGCTTGGATAGAGGAACTCTCTACTTATCTCAATATCCAGTTTAGCCCAAAGGTAAATCGAGGCACTTTTACCCACTTTGCAGACGAACCCCAAATAAAAACCTGGGAGCAATATGTAGCTGAGGCCAAAAATGATGGGGCGTTTACTACCTTAAAAAAATACTTAGTCCAGCTTCATTTTCCTATTGAAGAAGGGATTAGTCAAAGCGAGGCTTACCGAGCGGTAACTAGAAAAGGTAAGAACCCTAATGATTTCGTAAAAGCTTTAGGCCTGAGACTAAACCAACCTGATGCATTAGACTTGCAACTATATCCTTCACTCGCAGGCCGCATTCCCGTCCTGCAGACAGCAAATCGAGCTGACTTTGTTGCCCTTGTACGCGCCTTATCGTGCCGAAATGAGCCTATCCCCATTCCAGAGTCTGTGGGAGCAGCCATGATTAAGGGGCTTAACAATTGGCACAGACTGAAGATGTTGAGAAGTAATTGGCAATCCAAACTGGGTAACCATTATAGGAGCTTCCAGGATTATTTGCATAAGCATCAATGCCTTTACCAAGACCGATTAATAGTCCTGAGCCGGATTCCCTATAGCAATGTAGCTGCTCATAAATTAGGATTAGACCACGAAGACTGGCTAGACAAATCTGTTCAATTGCGCTTGGCGCATGAGTGTGCGCATTACTTCACCCTCAGGTATTTTGGTCAAATGAATAGCCATTTGCACGATGAACTAATTGCAGATTACCTAGGACTGAAGACCATTATCCCCCATTTTAAAGCTGATTGGTTTTTACATTTTATGGGTTTGGAAGATTATCCAAAGGTCAGAAAGGATGGGCGATTTTTTCATTATTTGGGCAAACCTGCATTATCTGAAGGTGCGCGTACTATTTTACAAGAAATTGTAATCAATGCGGCACATAATATTGAGGTCTTCGATAAGAAAATAGATCGACCGAATCTTCCTTTCTCTTTAATCAATAGCCTTTTGACCATCTGCCATTTCAACCTGGTTGATATCGCTTCTGGAAAAGGAGTGAGTCGTTTATTTCAATACTACGAATACTTGAATAGAAATCAGGTTTTGGCTAAAAGTGTGGTTCAGAAAGATCGCTCCTTTAAAGAACCCTTAGAGTCTTATTGATGGGAAATAATGCACATATCAAATACTTAAGATGTATCCTTTTGGTACTACTTTGGCTAAGCCTTAGTTTTAGTCTAGCTGGACAACTTGTGAGCGAGGAAGGCAATCGGTATATCAAAAATTACTCCCCAAAAGATTATAAGGGCTATCCGCAGATTTTTGATATTATCCAAGATAGTACAGGGATCATTTACTTTACTGGCAATGGTATTACCGAATTTGATGGAAAGGAATGGAGGGGAATAGGCCCCCAATCCCTGAAAACCTATTCCTTAATTAATGGGGAAAACGGAACGATTTACGTGGGAGCTGCAGATGACTTAGGTTATCTTGAAGTGGATTCAATTGGGCAATATCAATTTGTTTCGCTTAAGCATTTACTGCCTGAGCAGTATAAAGCATTCGGTCAGTTACGCCGCAAGGCTTTGCTTGACCATTGGGTTTACTTTTCCTCATGGACAGGTATGCTGCTTGGGTTGGACACAAAAAATAAAGCGATTAAGGTATGGGATAGGGATGGTAAACTAAAAATATTAGGAGTTGTCAATGGCCAGCTATTTGTGGAGCAAACTGGGCTTGGTTTATGTGTTTTAGAGGAGGGGCGCATCCGACCTGTGGCTGGTATGCAACAAACGCAAGACTTCCATCTAGAAGGGATCGTTCCTTTTGCCGATACCCAAAAATTATTGCTAACCCGCTACAAGGGGTTTTTTCTACTTGATCAAAATAAAATCACCGCTTTTCCCACTGAAGCGGACCGTCTTTTATCGAAATGGTCATTTAAAGTACGCCAGCTACCAGATCAATCCTATTTAGTTACTACGTTGGGGCAAGGACTCCTTCAGATTGATCAAAAAGGTCACTGGATTAGGACTTTAAATCAGGCGAAAGGCTTAATTGATGATATACCTATTTCTACCTGCCTGTCTAAAAATGGTGTACTCTGGGTGGGAACAAATGCAGGCTTATCTAAAGTAGATTTCCTATCTCCTATCAGCCATTTTAAGACTGATAACCAAGGTTATCTACTTTCTATTGAAGATATAAAACGACACCAAGGTAACTTATACCTAGCATCCTCAGGAAGAAACGGCATAGTGTATCTTAATGCAAAGCATCAACAGTTTGAGAACATCAAAGGATTACCCGAAGGTCAATCCTTTGGCCTTTTCATGGTCGGTAATGATTTGATTGGGACCACAGATAGAGGATTATATCAAATCAATAGAACAGAGGCGATCACCAAGCTGTCTAATGAAAAATCGGGTTTAATCGTAACCACCGGAGCTGTAAGTTTAGATGATTCCACCCAGGTATTTTTGGGGCATCAACAAGGCTTAGCTCTGATGGATGCAAAAGGACTTTGGAAGGTCACACAGTTAATAGAAGAAATTCCAGAGAATGTGGCAGTACGAAGTATTGTTGAAATAAAAAACGGAGAGCTTTATCTAGGTACAGAAGGTCAAGGGGTATGGAAACTCATATACAGTTTTGATCAAGCTGGAAAACTGCAAGTAAAGGAATTGAAAAACTTTACAAAAGGCAACGAAGGTGTTGATCTAGGTACTACCAAAGTTTTTAAATTAGGAAATTCATTACGCATTGCAGGATCTGGAGGGATTTACAAATTAACCGATTCGAAAGACAGATTCCTACTTGATGAAGCTTTGCCCACACCTGGTGATCCTTCTGAAATCCAATCGGGTGAAATTTCAAAAGATCATTTAGGGGAGTCCATTGTCTTTTATCGCCAATATGCTGGAAAAGGGATTTTAGGGAGATATACTAAAGATAGCAGTGGGATCTTATCTTTTGATCAATCTATATTTAGAGCTGTTCCGAACGGTGATGTACTCAACACGAATGTACTCTATCCTGAGGAAGATCATATACTTTGGGTGGCTAGCCAGGATGGATTGATTCGTCTAGATCGAAAAGCCTATGCTGATAGACCAGCTTTTTTGCCGATGATTCGGATGGTAGAAGATGATGAAGGTATCTATACGTATAAAGGCCATGGCTTAGCTGCTTCACCAAGACTTTCCTACGCTTCCAATAATTTACATTTTAGCTTTCTCCTTCCGAGTCCGCAGGTAGGGACTCAACACTTTTACCGAACTCAGCTAGTAGGCTTTGAAAAAGCATGGTCCGCTTGGTCATCTAAGACGGAACGATCATTCACCAACTTGAAAGAAGGAAACTACCAATTTGTAGTCCAGGCAAAGAATAGTATTGGTGAATTAAGCCCTACAACCACTTATACCTTTAGAATTCTGCCACCGCTTTGGCGCACTTGGTGGGCTTACCTACTATACTTTGCAATTGGAGTATTGAGTTTTCTAGCCTTAAGCCGTTGGCGAAATCATCAATTATTAGAGCGAAGTAAAAAACTACAACTTACGGTAGATGCACGCACAGCTGAAACAAAACAGCAATTACAGCAACTCACCACTATTAATCAGATCCAAGAACTGTTGGTAAGTGCGCTACACCTAGATAATCTATACGCTGCTTTTGGAGAACAGGTGAGCCAGCTCTTTAATGATCCTAAAATAGCGATTGCAATTTATAATTCAGTTCAAGATGATTATGAATTACCTTTTACGAAAGAAGTGACTTTACCTTTGGCTCAGCTTGATCGAACCATTCTCCAGTTTTTGAAAGTAAACCGAAAACCACTTTTATTTAATAAGCCTAAACAAGCTATCGAAGGTGGATGGGCTTCGAAGATTCAGAATAAAGAAAAAGGGACATTTTTGGCAGTGCCAGTCTTATTTGATCAGCGTTTTTTAGGAGCGATTACCTTACATAATCAAACAAACACTAAGTTTTTTGACTCAGCTGATCAAAAATTGATGCAAACCATTGCAGCTCAATTGGGAATCGCCATTTCGAACCGACAACTCTATATTGAAGCCCAAAAAGCTAAGGCAAATGCCGAGGAATCTAATGCTGCTAAAAGCACATTTTTATCTACGGTAAGCCATGAATTAAGAACACCCTTAACTTCTGTAATTGGATTCGCAAAAATCATTAAGAAACGTTTGGATGATCGGATCTTACCTTTTGTAGTATCTCAAGAAAAGAAAACCCATCGAGCCATTAAACAGGTCAGAGAGAATCTCGACGTCGTTGTTTCAGAAGGAGAGCGCCTAACTAATTTAATCAATACTGTACTAGATCTGGCTAAAATTGAATCAGGAAGATTTGACTGGAATATACAAAGGATATCAATCGCAAATGTGGTGCGCCAAGCAGAAGCCGCAACTTCTGCCTTATTCGAAGAGAAAAGTCTTAGTCTGTTTGTAGAGATCGAAGAAGCTCTACCGGATGTAGAGATCGACAAGGATCGATTGGTACAGGTGATGATCAACCTCATATCCAATGCTGTAAAGTTTACGGATGAAGGTTTTGTATTTATTAAAGTATTCAAGAAAGGATCAGCTATAGTTGTTCAGGTAGAGGACACTGGAATGGGGATTAGTGAAGAGGATCTACCAAAGGTATTTGAGAAATTTAAACAGGTTGGCGACACCTTGACGGATAAACCAAAAGGGACTGGACTTGGTTTGCCCATTTGTAAAGAAATTATTGATCACCATCAAGGTCGATTGTGGGCAGATAGTGAAATAGGAAAGGGCTCGGTATTTGCTTTTTCATTACCTCATCTGAATGAATCAATGCTTGTCACAGATCATTTCCCTAAGGCTAGGAGCTCTAATTTTTTATTGAAAAATGATTCACAAAGCCCAAAAGTAATTCCTAGTGGGAAAAACATATTGATCGTAGATGATGAACCTGAAATAAGGAATCTTTTGGTGCAAGAATTATCTGAAGCGGGATACGATTGCGAACAAGCAATAAATGGAAAGGTTGCTCTCGATATGATTGCTAATCAGGCGCCTGATCTAATCATTTTGGATGTGATGATGCCTGAGATTAATGGTTTTGAGGTTGCGACTATACTCAAGGCGAACCTACAAACCCAGAAGATTCCGATTTTAGTAGTTTCTATCACTGATGACCGTAAGAAATTAGAAACCTTACAGATAGAGGGCTACTTCACAAAACCAATAGATATTGATCGCCTTCTAGTAAAAATAGAAGAACTCATCCACCCAACTTACTCTAATCAATTTGTAAAACATAATGCAAAATAAGCTATGGAAGACAGGAAATTACTCATCGTAGATGACGAAGCACATATTAGAATGCTGCTTGAACAAACCTTAGAAGATTTGGAAGATGAAGACGTAGAACTTTTCTCTGCTACAAATGGTCAAGAGGCACTCACCATTATCGAGGAAGAACATCCACAGTTGGTTTTTCTAGATGTGATGATGCCCAAGATGAACGGTTTTGAGGTTTGTGAAAAAGTTAAAAGGTCTTCCGAAAACGAAGATATCTACATTATTCTACTGACGGCAAAGGGCCAGGAATTAGATAAAGAAAATGGTTTGGCGGTCGGTGCTGACGAGTATTTAACCAAACCTTTTGATCCTGATATGATCCTCGATAAGGCCAGTGAGATTCTAGGCTTGTAACCTCTCAACTTAAATTAACATTATGGTACGGGTAAGACTGAAGAAATTACTGAAAAAGGAACCCTTAATGATTGATTTAATCAATCAGATAAGTAATCAATTTGGTCAAGAAGTTTCTATCCTGGGGAATAAAGGAGAAGTGATTTTAGGGAATCTTCCTAGTGCTGATATAAAAGATGAACAATTGGTTTTTCAAGGCAATGCTTATGGTTGTTTATATGCAGGCGAAGCTACATCAATTCTAGCTCCTCTATTAATTAATTTAATACAGAAGGAATATGAAAAAAGAAAACTAGGAAGTGAGGTATTGGATTTATATCGTGAAATAAACTTGATGCACAAGTTTTCCCAGAAATTATCGGCTACTATAAATCAAGGAGAGATTGCAGATTTGACGCTTACCGAAATGAAACAGCTTATTAAAGCTAGAGCAGGTGGAATTATTTATTTTCATGATCATAAATCTGAATTTCAAGTTTTAAGCCGGTTTAGCGAGCTAGAAGATGGGCCATCTCCTTTTGAGCAAAAATCTTTTATCCAGCAATACTTTAATAAAGAGAGTAGGGGCGAAATAATTAATCATTTAAAACTAGAGGGACTTTGTTTTTCATTATTGTACACTCCCCTTAAAGTCCAGGACCAATTACTGGGGTATGCTTACTTAATTAGTGAGGAAGTGGCAGAGTATACGGCTGCCGACCTAAAACTAGCCAATACGCTATCTACTCAATCCGCTGTAGCATTACACAGTTCTTATCTTTATCAGAAAAATTTAAAAGCAGTTCAAGAAAGAGAAAAAGAGGTACGTAATTTACATCAATCTGCTAGTCGTTTTGTTCCTTCTGCTTTCTTGGAGTTTTTAGGGTACGAAGAGATTACCCAAGTAAACCTTGGCGATAGTGTAGAAGCGGAAGTAACAGTACTCTTTAGTGACATCCGAGGGTATACCACTTTATCTGAAGGGATGACGCCCAGGGAAACTTTTAGATTTGTTACCGCATTCAATAATCGTATGGGGCCAATTATCCAAAAGAACAATGGGTTTGTGAACCAATATTTAGGAGATGGAATAATGGCTATCTTCCCAAAATCACCATTAGATGCTTTAAATACCGCTATCGAGATGCAACTTCAGTTGCAAGTGTATAATCTAGAAAGACAAAAAAAAGGAAGACCCCCGATCAGTGTTGGAATTGGCTTGCATACAGGGTCCTTGATTTTAGGCGTGACCGGAGATCAAACCAGGTTAGATGCAGCAACCATCTCTGATACTGTCAATACCGCCTCCAGAATTGAAAGTTTAACCAAGAAATACGGTGTTAATATATTGATGAGTGGTGAAAGCTTGTCAAGGGTTTTTAATCAAATTGGAGATTCTTTCATTGACGACTATTTGATTCGATATCTAGGTCAGACCAAGGTAAAAGGGAAACAACAATTAATTGAGATTTACGAATGCTTTAACGGCGACCTTCCAGAAATAATGACTCAAAAGAAAGAATACTTGGATTGTTTTGAATCTGTAATCCGCTGTTTTGATAACCAAAATTTTTTAGATGCCATTAGTGTTTTACAAGGTATTCATCAAGATTTTCCAAGAGATAAGACTACAGCTTTTTTATTAGATAAATTTGGATCTTTGTTACCTAGTGAAAAATAAATCAAATCCCTTCTGAATATCAAGATCTGAAGATATTTTGCCGTTAAATCTTTATTAATCCTGAAAACAGGAACAATGTAGAGCCCTCTGTTTAAATATTTCCGTCTTTTTGAATAAGGAATGGGGCATTAATAAAGTATACAAGATTTACGCAGGTATTTTGCTGTTCAGTGAGGCAAAAAACGCAGGCGATGCAGCGCATCTACGAGGCTTTTTAACGAAACTGGGCGGCAAAAGAACTAGTAAAGATGTTTAATTTATTATTGACTCATTCCTAAGTTAATAATAGGCTTCCTTCTATTGACTTGGAAATGGTAGACCAACATTTTATTTTCAAGAAACGATCACTGCCCTCACTCTAAAACCTTTCACTTTCAAAAGCCTAAGTACACCCTCCTTGCCGGCTAAATGAGCCGCACCAACTGTACAGAAGCTCGATCTGTCGGTGCAGAGGGTATGAATACTGTTGGCCATCCGATGATTCCTTTTTTTGAGGAGGATGTAGCGCCATTGGCCTAGATTTTTTTGGGTGGACCGATACAACTGTTGGATGTCCTGCTGCTCGTACCAGTCAAGCGTTTTGAGTAGGTTTTTGCGATGGCGAGAGATATTGCTAATGGTGGAGAGTAGGGCTTTGAGTTCTGTTTTTTGGTCCAGTTGGTCAAAAACGGCAATTTGGTCTTCTACTGTTTCTATCCCGCTTAGGGTTTTATCTTTTGATTTAGCGTATTGCCATAAGTACTGGTCCAGGGCTACGATTCTGCCATTTTGTGGTAAAAGAGACTGGTCAATGAGACTCGAAATCAGCATGGGGCGTAGATGCTGTACCTGTTGTAGGTTCAAGCCCGTGGTTTTTTGGAGTATTTTTTGGGCTTTGTAGAAGCGCTTTTCACCAATTTGTGATAGGAGTAAGCGCTCAGCAGCCATAGGTAGAGTAGCACTTCTTTGCTGAAGCTCTTCGACATGGGTCTCGCCTGCGTAAGTTGCACATTGATCAATGTAGGGTTTGAGTTGTTCAATGGAGCTATAAGCCTTTTCGGTCTTGGTATGCATGGTGCCAAACAAGAAGGAAGTAAAGCTGCAATCTGGCGGGTCCAACTGCCACAGGAGGCTTTGGTTTGATTTTCTTTTCAAGAAAAAGAATGGAGTGGTAGAAAAAAAGCAAAGCCTATAGCTTTGCTTTTTTTCTAAACCATGATTAAATTAATCATACTTGTAAGGGAGTACCTTGGCATCTTTGACCGTTGAAAGGGTC
Source organism: Saprospiraceae bacterium (assembly GCA_042095835.1). Classification (GTDB taxonomy): domain Bacteria; phylum Bacteroidota; class Bacteroidia; order Chitinophagales; family Saprospiraceae; genus DATFKA01. The sequence continues at coordinate 11,451 of JBELML010000079.1, read as the reverse complement.
ATCAAAGTCTTCAGGCGCTCGATCTCCTCAATTTGAGAAAGTGTTTTGAATAACAATTGCTCGTAGGTTGGGATATCCTTACAAACGATTTTTATCAAGAAATCTGCTTCACCAGTAATGATGTAACACTCGGTAATTTCTTGAATCTCCTTGATTTTATCTAAGAAGTTATTCAGGGCATTTTCCTTCTGCCAGGCTAGAGAAACCAAGACGAAAGTCTTGACATTCAAACCGATAGCTTGAGGGTTCACTTGAGCATGGAAACTCTGGATCACATCGCTGCTTTCCAGTTTTTTAACTCTTTCTAAAGTAGGTGCAGGTGAAAGGCCGATTCTCTTGGAAAGGTCCAAATTAGTAATCTTACTGTTGTCTTGTAGGATCTTGAGAATCTTTAAATCTATTTTATCTAGTTTATCTGACATTCCGAATATTTTGTGGGCAAATGGGATATCGGCCGCAATATAAGGCAATAACAAATAAATAGCAAAATAAATAACAAAAAACCTACGTAAATTTTACATTAACGGTAAAAATCAAAATTATACTTGTTTTTATTGCAGGAGATTATTTGGTGAGTATTGTAACCTCTATTTTTACAACACCTAGATTGGAGAAAAGGTTCTTGGTCAGGAGGGTGGGCTTTAGAAAAATGCAAGTCTATTGTTTAATCGGCTGATAATCAGTTTTTAAAAGGATAAGCGTGACTGTAAATATCTACAGCCACGCTTGTTTTTACTCTATGGAAAGATACCTAAAGTTAGGTAATCACTACTGATTTTTTTGATAGCATTGACAAAGGCTGCGGTTCTTAAATCCTGGATTTTTGGTTTATCCATCATCACCTCTCTGATTTGATGATAGGCTGTAATCATCGTTTCTTCTAGACCAGAACGTACCAAATCAATCTCATCTGCCCCTTTGATGATTTTTCTTTCTCGCGCTTCAATACTTTTCCCAGTTTTGTTTTCGATCAGTCCTACCAAAGCTTGGTATTGGTTCTCATCAAAGCGCTTTTGTAATCGGCCAAAACGGATGTGGGAGAGGTTTTTCAACCACTCAAAATACGAAACTGTCACACCACCAGCATTTAAATACAAGTCAGGTAGAATCATCGATCCTTTCTCAATCAATACTTGCTCTGCGGGTGCTGTAATGGGACCGTTGGCAGCTTCAGCAATGATTTTAGCTTTGATGTTATGGACGTTTTCCATAGTGATCTGATTCTCCAGGGCAGCAGGAATCAGGATGTCGCACTCAAACTCCAAGCCCTTGGCACGGTCTTTTTTATCATAAGACTCTGCACCGGGGAAGTTAAGGATAGTCCCATGCTCTTTGCGATATTCTAGGAGGGCAGAAATATCAATGCCATTTTTATTATAAATCGCTCCTTCGACCTCCGCTACACCTACCAAGATAGCTTCTCCTTCTTCCTGCATGATCGTAGAGGTAAAGGAACCTACGTTACCCAAGCCCTGTACCACAAAGGTTTTGTTCTTAAGCCCCGTCTCCAAGCCAAGGCGCTTCATGTCTTCTGGAATGTCGCAAGCCTCCCTGATGCCATAATAGACCCCTCTACCGGTAGCTTCCTGGCGACCACGGATACCATTCTGGCTGACCGGTTTACCCGTTACACAGCCTGCTGCATTGATATCCTCTCCATTAAACGTGCGATAAGTATCATAGATCCAGGCCATTTCTCTGGCGCCAGTTCCATAATCTGGTGCAGGTACATCCATACCCGGACCAATCAGGTTCCTTTTGATCAGTTCAGAGGTATATCTTCTGGTAATCTTTTCTAGCTGGTCAGGTGTGTAGGACCAGGGCGATATCTTAACACCACCTTTTGCGCCACCAAATGGTACATCCACGATGGCACATTTGTAGGTCATCAGAGTGGCCAGGGCCATCACCTCTTCTTGACTTACATGGTTGGAATAGCGAATACCTCCTTTGGTAGGAGATCGGTGATGACTGTGTTGAACCCGATAGGCTTCAACAACCTGTACAGAATCTCCAATTTTTACGGGGAAGTTAATTTGGTAGACTGCGTTACAAACCTTGATTTGATCTAATAGACCTTTTTCTAAACCGGTATGAACGGCTGCTTTGTCGAAATAGCTTTGTACACTATCGTAAAAGCTCGCGATGGACTTTGGTTCAGGCATCGTCGTTGTTAATTTGGTTTTCTAATTTGGTTAGTTTTCTATCCAAATACATCAAAAACGCAACAATCCCTATAAAAATAGCTACAATAACCGCTACTACGACGTAGATTTTACCAATGCTTCGCATAAAATCTCCGCCAGATTGTGCATTTAAAATCGTATTGGTATTTAAAAAAATCAGTGCAAATAGTATAAGTAGACGTTTCATAATGGTCTTTTTATTTCTTTGAAAGCCTAAAAAGTATGGACACCAACCCTTTTATAATATAGGGCCAAAAGTCGCAACTTTTTTAATCAAAACAAATAGTGGCTAGAATATTATTTTGGTGATTTGGTTATAATCTGTCTTATTTTTGGAATCAAGCATCCAATAATTTTTCCTGAAGGCGCATGGCCCGATAACTCAGGCTTGCCATCCAAAAACTCAATAAGGTCCAACCAATGATGGCCGGATAGAATACCATGCGCATCGTATTGTCTAAGTCCTCGCCTCCCAAAGCAGGATTTCCTCCGGCTCCGGGGTGCAAACTATCAGTCATTCTAGGGATGACGTAGATCAAGGGGATTAAAGCAACAAAGGCAAAAATATTATAAACAGCAGCAATACGCGCCTTTTTTTCAGGGTCCTCAAAACTGGCCCTTAGAATAAAGTAAGCGAAATAAATCAGTAAAGCTATGGCCGTCATGTTTTGTTTGACATCCCAAGACCAGTAGGCGCCCCAGGTGTTTTTAGCCCAGATGGCTCCGGTGATGAGTCCTAGCATCCCAATCAAGACACCCACTTGAGTGAATGCGGTAGCCCGTAAATCGGCATCAATGCTCCCTTTTCTCAAGTAACGGATCGAGTAGGTCAGCGAACCAATGAATAAGAAAAGCATCGCAAACCATAGCGCCACATGGAAGTAGGTATTCCGAATACTTTCTTCTATGATACTCCGAAAAGGAAAAGTAATGCCCGATTTTTCATGGAGGTTTTGGATAGGTGCATTTGTCCATACTTGTTGGCCCATCGCAGGGTCTAAGGAATCCTGAGTGATAACTACCGCACTGGGACGCAGAGAGTAACCATCAATTTCATTGTCCACAATCAAGGTGAAATCTTGTACTCTACGATTCGTGGGCAGGTATTCTGGCAGATCGAAAGCCACTTCCAGTTGTTGATTACTAAGTACGGTGATTTGCTTGGCACTGATGGCTTTTTCATCATCCAATTTTAACCAAGCGCGCAAGCTATCTTCGGCTTTTTTATAGCTCGAATTATAGCCATTTACTTTAAAGGTTGCTGTCTCACCAGTTTTGAAACTCGAAGGGCGAACCTCTAAAATACCTGGTTTAAGTGGCACTAGCATACCCACCGTAAAGGCATATACGAGTAAGAAAACACCTAAATATTTCCACCAACTTTGATAAATCATTAAATTCAAGGTTTTAATCTCTCCATAAAAAGGGATACAAGACCAAGGCTATGCCTAATAATATGAGGTCGATCCCGATTAAAATAAGTATGTCGTTTTGTATGGGTTTAGCTTCTTCCAGCATTAACGCGTTACTAGACAATTTGATCAGCGTCATAATAATAGGTATGACCAATGGGAAACTCATTACCGCCATTAAGGTTGAGTTATTATCGGCTTTTCCAGCTATGGCTGATACAAACGTAAAGGTGATCGAAAATCCAATACTACCCAATAGCAAGGCGCAGAGAAAAAGCTCTACGTTGCGCACGGGATTAGTAGCGATGAAACTAAAAGCCGCCCAGGTCAATAAACTGAGTACCAGCAATAGCAAGGAATTGTAAATAACCTTAGATAAGAAAACGGCAATCGGGTCTGTCAAGGTATAATAGTAGAGCTGTTGATTACTATTTTCTTGTACAAAACTTTTGACAATCGCATTCACCGAAGCAAATAAAATAATGACCCAAAACAGAATATTCCAGATATTGGGTTCAACGCTCACAAAAGATGCGTACACAATAAAAACGGTGGAGCAGACGTACAACAGGATACCACTGATGGCGTAGCCCATTCTAAACTCCAGTAAAAAGTCTTTTTTAAAGAGGATCCAGATTTGCCGAAAAATATCCATAGATTGCAAATGTAATGAAGATAGCTCAAATGTACAGACCTCTGGTTTTTTGTTTTATGTGGCTCCTGCCCACTTTTTTAATCGCCAATGATCCTATTGGTTATTTGGAAATTACCGCCAAGTCCGGTGATGGTATCTATGCTCTTATGCGGCAGTACCAATTGGATGATTATTCCTGTAATTTCAAAAAGTTCTATGAGTTGAATCGACTCCAAACCAATGCTCCACTCCAACAGGGAAAAAAGTATAAGTTACCGATCTATGTCTACTCTTTTAATGGCAAGACCATTCGATCTTCCATCGGTTTAGACAATTGGAATATTGCGGTGGGTATCCAAAAATATAATGAACAAATGTTGGGAGATGGTTTGAGGACACGCTCCTTTAAATCAGATCGATTACTCTGGGTGCCTTTTCATGTTTTTAATTGTGCCAACCCTGACCTGGAGATCGACCCTCCTCAACCCATAGATAGCGAGCAATTCAATAAAGTGAGCAATCCAGGTTATCGAAAGTTCCCCATCTTTGGGGAGCAATATGCCAATACGCCCTTGCTATCGAATAAACTACAAGGCCGCATTTTTTATATCGTAAGTGGACATGGAGGCGTCGATCCCGGAGCGGTGGGCAAGCGCGGTGGTTGGAATCTTTGTGAGGATGAGTATGCCTATGATGTAGCCCTACGCCTCTGCCGAAAGTTGATTGAGCATGGCGCTACAGCCTATATGATTACCCGCGATCCTGATGATGGTATACGGGATGAGCGCGTATTAAAATGCGACGAAGATGAAGTGGTCTGGGGAGGAGCACCGATTCCTCCAGGGACTAAACCAAGACTGAGGCAAAGAGCAGGCATTATAAATGAATTGTATAATAAAAATAAAAGCCTGGGCTTCAGTAAACAGCAAACTATTGTGATCCACGTAGATTCTAGGAGCCAAAGAGAGCGAATAGATTTGTTTTTCTACTATCAGAATGGTAGACTCGATAGTAAAAACTTGGCCAATCGCCTGCAAGCAACCATGAAAGCCAATTATGATCGACACCGCGGCAAGGGCTATTACAAAGGCAATGTCAAAACCAGAGACCTACATATGCTCCGAGAGGTAGAACCCACCTCGGTCTACATTGAGCTTGCCAATATCAAAAATACCACAGATCAACAACGAATAGTTCTACAATCGAACCGAGAGGCACTGGCAAGGTGGCTTTTTCAAGGTCTGAGCCAAGATTAATGTAGAATTATTAATAATCACATCATTACATCACCACACCACTATACCACTACATCACCATATTATTACATCACCACACTCCACTATACCACCACATCACCACATTATTACGTCACCACATCACTATACCACCACATCACCACATCACTATATAATTATCAAACTTTCCCCACATAATTCTGAGGTGTTACAGCTTTCAGCTCAGCTTTGATGCTATCGGTGATGTCTAGCTTATCAATGAATTCGTGGATATCTTCTTTGCGTACTTGGGTTTTGCCGCGGGTCAATGCTTTGAGCGCTTCGTAAGGTTGGTCAAACTGCTCTCTACGGAGGATGTTCTGTATGGCTTCGGCCACCACCATCCAATTGGATTCGAGATCAGCATCTAGGGCAGCCCGATTCAATAATAACTTATTGAGGCCTTTTGCAACCGCTTTGAATGCGATAATGGTATGTGCAAAGGGTACGCCTACATTTCTAAGGACAGTACTATCTGTAAGGTCTCTTTGTAATCTAGAAACGGGAAGTTTATCTGCTAAATGGGTAAACAAAGCATTCGCAAGGCCAAGGTTTCCTTCTGCATTTTCAAAATCAATCGGATTGACTTTATGAGGCATTGCTGAGGAACCCACTTCTCCTTTGATCACTTTTTGCTTGAAATATTCCATGGATATATAGGTCCAGATATCTCTGGAAAGGTCAATCAGGATCGTATTGATCCGCTTCATGTTTTGGAAAAGCGCGGCCAGATTGTCGTAATGTTCTATCTGAGTAGTAGGGTAGGAGCGCTCCATACCTAAGGCACTTGTGACAAAGTGGTTGGCGAAAGTATTCCAGTCAATATTGGGATAGGCCACGTAGTGGGCATTAAGATTGCCCGTCGCGCCACCGAATTTAGCTTTAAAGCTGATTTGTTTCATTTGATGAAGCTGTACCTGGATACGCTCTACAAAGACCAAAACTTCCTTCCCTAGGCTAGTAGGAGAGGCGGGTTGGCCATGTGTTCTGGCTAGCATCGGAATCTCGACCCATTCTTTTGCCAAGGCCTCTAGTTGGGCGATGAGCTGCTCTAGTTGAGGGTAGTAGACTTGTTCGGTAGCGTGCTTTAATAATAAAGGTGTAGCGGTATTATTGATATCTTGAGAGGTCAAGCCAAAATGCACAAATTCTTTAAAAGCACCTAAGTCGTTTTCATCGAAGCGTTCTTTAAGGTAATATTCTACAGCTTTCACATCGTGATTGGTCACGCGCTCTATATCCTTGATTTTTTGAGCTTCTGTTTCGTCAAACCTATTGGTCAATCGCTCTAAAGTATCTAAGCTTTGAGGAGAGACATCTTTAAGTTGAGGAAGTGGAAGTTCGCACAAGGCTCTGAAATATTGCACCTCGACCAGTACTCGGTATTTGATCAAGGCGTATTCAGAAAAGAAGGCTTTTAATTCTTGCGTTTTAGAAGCGTAGCGTCCGTCGATTGGTGAAATTGCTGTTAACATGACTGGTTTTGTCTTGTGCTCGTATAAAATGTACTTTAAGTCAAACTTTCTGAAAGCGATTAATGCGTTCCATAAGTAGATCAAAATTGACATGCTCGTCAATCAATTCAATAGCGCGCGCTGATTTCCACGGCGTGCGGGTATTTATTTTCACTTCGATTCTACTCACTTTTACAACAGAACCATAAGTATCCAATTTGGTTGTAATAATAGGAATGTTATGTTCTTTAAAATAAGGACTATTCAGATCGGCCTCGTCGTACCATTTGGCGTGGCGACCATCGCCCGTTACTATTACGCCCGATAGCGGAGAGTGTTGCAGACCTTTGACCTTAGCAATGTGCTCCACCTTGGCAATAGCCTCATTCAGTCTTTTGATACTCGCCACCAGGAGCATATTCTGGAAGGAAGTAAACTCTTCTAAGTCCACCAAAGAGCCCGCCACAATATCTTCTACGCGATTATTCATGAAGCCCTCGTTCATAATTACTTTTCCGTTTACAGCTTGCCGGACTGTAGCCATGATTGGGAAGGATAGGGTCTGATCATAAGGGAGTACACCCAAGATCGGTATATCCATTTGTTGGAATTTCTTATTGAGATAGTATTCAATCTCCTCAATTTTGTGGGGTTTGACCTTATTGACTATAATCCCTAAAATGGGGACTTCCTCCGCCTTAAACATGGCCAAGCTCATCGACAGCTTATCGATTGTCCTACCGATACCTCCTTCTACGACCATGATTACACCCGCTCCTAGCATTTTGGCTACTCTGGCATTAGACAGATCAGCGACACTTCCGACACCAGGGTGGCCAGTACCTTCGTAGACCACTAATTCATGGTTGTTTTTAAAGAAATCTTCGGCATAGCGGATGGCATCCTCGAATTGGAATTGACTCGGGTCATCAAGGAATCTTTTAGTGACTCCTTTTCCAATGATTACCGGGCTATGAATGTCTGGAGAGATTTTGAAACCAATGACCTGAGAGAAGAGCACGGCATCTTTATCAGCGATAAGTCCTCCAAAGTTGATATGTTTTTGACCTACTGGTTTACAATATCCTGTTTTTATTCCTCGTTTGACCAAATTAGCGACAAGTCCTAAAGTGGAAGTGGTTTTGCCGACGTGTTGACCAGTGGCTGCTACATAGATTGGCTTCATAATTGGTTGTCGTTTTGTCATTGATGTATAGGACAAGGGCAACAAATATATAAGGATTGTGTTTTTTTAGATGATTTCCCAAGTGTTTTTTCTGAAGAAATCGGACTGAAAACAATAACTGTACTTGTGTTTTTTGCATTTGTCAAGGCCGCTGCCTAAAGAAATTAAGTAGCAGCACTGTTTCAAAATTTATACATTTGTTGTTTCTTAGCCGATTCAAACCTTCGGATTAGAAAGCTACAAGCGAATTATTATTAACCAAATAGAATATAAGGCACTGTAAGTTAGTGTTTTAGAAAAAATAAACTCCTATGCCAAAGAATTTGCTGATCGTTGAGTCACCGGCAAAAGCGAAAACAATCGAAAAATACCTCGGCAAAGATTTTACCGTAAAATCAAGTTATGGCCATGTCCGTGACCTTGATAAGTCCAATAATGCTGTTGATGTAAAAAATAACTTTGAGCCTAAATATGTCGTCTCACCAGATAAGACAAAGTTGGTCTCAGAGCTAAAAAGTTTGGTTAAGAAAGTTGACGAAGTTTGGTTGGCAACGGATGAGGACCGAGAGGGAGAGGCGATTTCGTGGCACCTATGTGAGGTATTAAACCTAGACCCAAAAGAAACCAAACGTATCGTTTTTCGTGAAATTACTAAACCTGCTATCCAAAAAGCCATCACCGCACCCCGTACCGTCGACCTTAATTTGGTTGATGCGCAACAGGCCCGAAGAATCCTCGACCGTTTGGTAGGTTACGAACTCTCAGGTATCCTTTGGAAAAAAGTAAGGGGAAAATTGAGTGCCGGAAGGGTACAATCGGTAGCTGTAAAACTTGTAGTGGAGCGCGAAAAGCAAATCCTTGCTTTTGATGTTGCTTCCTTTTTTAAGGTGACCGCCATCTTCAAAGTACGTAATGAGCAAGGAAAATGGGTGGAGTTGAAAGCGGATTTAGCCAGTCGCTTCGAAAATGTTGAGCAAGCAGAAACCTTCCTGAAAAACTGTGTCGGTGCTGCTTATACCATAGAAGATATCAGTGTAAAGCCATTAAAGAGAAGACCTACAGCACCTTTTACCACCTCTACCTTACAGCAAGAAGCTAGTAGGAAACTTGGCTTTGGAGTGAAAAGAACCATGAGTGTAGCTCAGAAATTGTACGAATCTGGTTTGATCACTTATATGCGTACCGATTCTGTGAGCTTGAGTGAGCTGGCTCTTCAAAGCATCGGTGATGCCATCCTGAAAGAATACGGACAGGAATACCACAAATTACGTAGATACAAAGGCAAATCTTCTAATGCGCAGGAAGCTCACGAAGCCATACGCCCTACCTATATACAACGGCGCTCAGTAAGCCCCAATAGGGACGAGCAGCGCCTTTATGAATTGATCTGGAAGCGGGCGGTCGCCTCCCAAATGTCAGAAGCCATTCTTGAGAAAACTACTGTCAAAATTGGGGTGTCTACCATGCCTTCTACTTTCTTAAAAGCAGAAGGAGAGGTCCTGAAGTTTGATGGATTTCTAAAAGTATACTTAGAATCTAAGGATGACGATGAGGAGGAAGATACTAAAGGGATTTTACCTCCCCTTAAGATTGGCCAGGAGTTGAGTCTCAAAACGATGGCTGCTACCGAAAGATTTACCAGACCTCCGGCGCGATTCAGTGAAGCTGCCTTGGTCAAGAAGATGGAGGAATTAGGGATTGGTCGACCTTCGACTTATGCGCCGACGGTGAGTAAAATTATGGAGCCAGGTCGAGGTTATGTGGTCAAAGAAGATAGAGATGGAGAGCAAAGGAATTTCCAGATATTGGAGCTCAGTAATGATGAGATCACCAAGAAAAAAGGATCTGAAATCACAGGTGCCGTCAAAAAGCGCCTTTTTCCGACCGATATGGGCATGATTGTAAGTGATTTCCTGGATCAACACTTCGACGATATCATGGACTACGGTTTTACGGCAGATATTGAGAAAGTATTTGATCATATAGCAGATGGTAAAATTGCTTGGCGCAATATGATTAAGGACTTCTACTTTCCTTTCCATGAAACAGTAGAAGAAACTATTGCTAATGCCGAACGTCCTACCAAGGAACGTGTGCTTGGTACCGATCCAGATACTAATCGTACCGTCTTGACCCGAATGACTAGAAATGGTCCGGTGGTCCAGCTTGGAGCACCAGATGAACTACTTCCAGAGGAAAAGCCTAAATATGCCAACCTAAGGAATGGCCAATCGATCAATACGATCACTTTCGAGGAGGCTATGGATCTTTTTCAGTTACCAAAAGATTTAGGCGAATACAAAGGAGAAGAAGTGAGTATTGGTATAGGCAGATTTGGTCCTTATGTACGGTTTGGAGAGAAATTTGTCTCTATTCCTAAGGCTGAAGATCCACTAAGTGTTGGGATGGAGAGAGCCAAAGAGCTGATTGATGCCAAGCTAAAAGAAGAAGCTCCAGTTGGAACCTATAAAAATCTACCGATACAGAAAGGGAAAGGCCGCTTCGGCCCTTACCTGAAATGGAATGGCATGTTCGTCAATGTACCTCGTCGATACGATTTTGAAACAATCAGTGAGCCAGATATGCATGAGCTGATTGCTAAGAAAGAAGAAAAAGAGGCGAATCGCTATATTAAAGTTTGGGAGGAAGAAAAGATTGCGCTTGAAAATGGCCGTTGGGGACCATTCATTCGTTTTAAGAAGAAGAGTGTGAAACTCCCAAAAATTAAAGATAAAAGGATGACCAGTGAGCAGGCCGCTGAGCTCACTTTGGAGGAGGTGAAAGGATATATAGAAGTAGAAATTCCAGATGCTTTTGCGAAAGCTAAAAAGAAGAAAGCAGCTCCTAAGAAAAAAGCGACTAAAAAGAAAACGACTAAGTAAAATCCTTCTTCGACCAGCGCTCGTCCTGGATTTTTCGAAGAACTAAATAAAAGAAGTAATGGCTGAACCAGCAAAAAAGAATAAAATTAACATAGAATTGCCCGAAGATATTGCGGAGGGTGTCTACTCTAATCTAGCAATCATCTCGCACTCGAACTCCGAGTTTGTCGTGGATTTTGTACGAATTTTACCTAATATGCCAAAAGCAAAGGTGAAATCCAGAATCGTATTGACGCCTCTTCATGCAAAAAGGCTCTTGAAAGCATTAGCAGATAATGTCAACAAGTACGAAGCACAAAATGGAACGATTAGTGGCAAAGATAATCCACCACTACCGCCTATGACTTTTAATACACCGAAGGCACAGGCTTAGAGTAGGTTGATCAGGCTATAGAAGGTGATTTATTTGATAAAGGGCAAATC